>DASTRY010000093.1:0-38728 GCA_035760965.1 Steroidobacteraceae bacterium
GCCGTTGCCTCCCGCGCGCCGAATCGGCGCGGTGCTCGGAGCGCGCGTGCTCGCGGCGTTGGCGTGAGGCGCCGCGCGCCCGGCGTGTCGTGCGGCGATCTGCTGAGCGGCTGCTTCCACCGTCGGCAGAAACGTCTGTCCTTTGTCGATCAAGAACTGCCGCAGCGCCTGCGCGGCGGGCAACAAGCGCCGCTTCGCGAGCTGCACGATGAACCACTGTCGGACGATCGGCAGCCCGACGATGTCGAGCGCGACGAGCCGCTCTTCCGCGAGCTCCACGGCAACCGTGTGCGCCGAGAGAAACGCGATTCCGAGCCCCGCCATCACCGCTTGCTTGATGGTCTCGTTGCTCCCCATCTCCATGCCGATCCGCGGCGCGATGGACGCCTCCGCAAAGAAGCGCTCCATGAGGTTCCGCGTGCCCGAGCCGGGCTCGCGCACGACGAACGTTTCCTCGGCGAGCGCCGTCGGCGCCACGCGCTTGCGCCCCGCGAGCGGATGATCCGGCGGAGCGATGACCAGATGGGGGTGCGGCCCGATCGGCTGCTTGTCGACGACGAGGTCCTCCGGAGGCCGCCCGGTGAGCGCGAGGTCGAGCGTGTTCGCCGCGAGCGCGGCGACGATGGCGGCGCGATTCCCCACTTCCAGCCGGATCTCGACCGACGGGTGCGCACGCGAGAACGCACCGAGCGCCGCGGGAGCGAAGTACTTCGCCGTGCTGACCACACCGATCGCAACGTGCCCGCCTTCCAAACCGCGCAGCGCCGAGAGCGCATCCGCGCACTCCGACAACGCAAGCTCGATGCGTTGCGCAGCTTGGATGACCTCGCGACCCGCCTCGGTGGGCACGACGCCCGACGCCGTGCGCTCGATGAGCGGCAAGCCGGCCCGCTCTTCCAGCTCGCGCATCTGGATCGTGACGGCCGGCGGCGTGAGGTGTAGCGCCTGTGACGCAGCGGTGAAGCTGCCGGCTTTCACGACGGCGGCAAACGTTCGCAACTGGCGGATGGTGACGTGGCGCATGCTGGGCGCTCCCGTGCGGCCTTAACCGCAATTTAAGTACGTCCGAAGATAGTTTAAATTTACTCAAGCGCCAAGCGCGGCGCACGCTCGTCCGCACTCCATCCTCCAAAGCGGACGACACCCGTGAACGACACTGTCTCGAAAGTGGTCCCCGGCCCCGGACGGTCCCGATACACCCCGGGCGTGATTCCCTACGCAAAGATGGGCTACTGGGATGCGGATTACGTTCCGAAGGACACCGACATCCTCGCGCTCTTCCGCATCACCCCGCAGGAAGGCGTCGATCCGATCGAAGCGGCGGCGGCCGTCGCCGGCGAATCGTCGACGGCGACGTGGACCGTCGTCTGGACCGATCGGCTCACCGCGTGCGACTCCTATCGCGGCCGCGCATACCGCGTGGAGAAGGTGCCCGGCTCGCCCGATCAGTACTTCGCCTACGTCGCCTACGACCTCGCGCTCTTCGAGCCGGGCTCGATCGCGAACCTGACCGCCTCGATCATCGGCAACGTCTTCGGTTTCAAGCCGCTGAAAGCGCTGCGACTCGAGGACATGCGGCTGCCCGTCGCATACGTGAAGACGTTCCAGGGCCCGGCAACCGGCATCGTGGTCGAGCGCGAGCGTCTCGATAAGTTCGGGCGTCCCCTGCTCGGCGCCACCGTGAAACCGAAGCTCGGCCTGTCGGGCAAGAACTATGGCCGCGTCGTGTTCGAGGCGCTGAAGGGCGGGCTCGATTTCGTGAAGGACGACGAGAACATCAACTCGCAGCCCTTCATGCACTGGCGCGATCGCTTCCTCTACACAATGGAGGCCGTCAACTCGGCCGCCGCGCACACCGGCGAAGTGAAGGGGCATTACCTGAACGTGACGGCGGCGACGATGGAAGACATGTACGAGCGCGCCGACTTCGCACGCGATCTTGGCAGTTGCATCGTGATGATCGACCTCGTCATCGGCTACACCGCGATCCAGTCGATGGCGAAGTGGGCGCGCGCGAACGACATGATCCTGCACCTGCATCGCGCCGGGCACAGCACCTACACGCGCCAGAAGAGCCACGGCATCTCCTTCCGCGTGATCTCGAAATGGATGCGCCTCGCCGGCGTCGATCACATCCACGCCGGCACGGTCGTCGGCAAGCTGGAAGGCGATCCCGCGACGGTCGCCGGCTTCTACGACGTGCTGCGCGAGCCGTCGAGCCCTGCGAATCCCGCGCGCGGTCTCTTTTTCGAGCAAGACTGGGCCGGACTGCGCAAGGTGATGCCCGTCGCCTCGGGCGGCATCCACGCCGGGCAGATGCACCAGCTCCTCACGTATCTCGGCGAGGACGTGGTGCTGCAGTTCGGCGGCGGCACCATCGGTCATCCGATGGGCATCCAGGCCGGTGCCACCGCCAATCGCGTGGCGCTCGAAGCGATGGTCCTCGCGCGCAACGAAGGGCGCGACATCTGGAACGAAGGACCGGAGATCCTGGCGGCCGCCGCGAAGCACTGCCAGCCGCTCCGCGCCGCGCTCGATACGTGGAAAGACGTGACATACCAGTACGCCTCGACCGACACGGTCGACGTCGTGGCCACAGCAACGGCTTCGTGAGGACCCTCGCATGCGACTCACACAAGGCACCTTTTCGTTTCTGCCGGATTTGACCGACGAGCAGATCCGCGCGCAGGTCCAATACGCGCTCGACCAGAACTGGGCGCTCGGCATCGAGTTCACCGACGACCCGCATCCGCGCAACACCTACTGGGAAATGTGGGGCGCACCGATGTTCGATCTGCGCGATGCGGCGGGTGTGATGCAGGAGCTGCAGGCCTGCCGCGCCGCAAATCCGGGTCACTACATCCGCATCAATGCGTTCGACGCGACGCGCTCGTTCGAGACCGTGCGGCTCTCGTTCATCGTGCAGCGGCCCGCGGTCGAGCCCGGCTTCCGCCTGCAACGCACGGAGGACCGGGGCCGGATGATCCGCTACACGCTGCACCCCTACGCGACCGACAAGCCCGCGGGCAGCCGCTATCCCGTCCAGGAGTAAGCGATGACGAACACCGGGACAGCGAATGCAGTACCCACGTCCGCCGCGGACAAACCGGCGAGCGTGGACCTGCGCGCGCTGTACGCGGAAACGAACATCGGCGAGCTGCTGACGGAGCTCGACAAGGAGCTGGTCGGGCTGCTGCCCGTGAAGCGGCGCATTCGCGAGATCGCGTCATTCCTGCTCGTGGCGCGGGCGCGAGAGCGCATGGGATTCTCTTCCGCCCCACCGACGCTGCACATGGCGTTCACGGGCAACCCCGGAACGGGCAAGACGACGGTGGCCTTGCGCATGGCGGGCATCCTTCATCGGCTGGGCTACTCGCGCAAAGGCCATCTGGTCTCGGTCACGCGCGACGATCTCGTCGGCCAGTACATCGGGCACACCGCGCCGAAGACCAAGGAAATCCTGAAGCGCGCGATGGGCGGCGTCCTGTTCATCGACGAGGCGTACTACCTCTATCGGCCCGAGAACGAGAAGGACTACGGCCAGGAAGCGATCGAGATCCTGCTGCAGGTGATGGAGAACCAGCGCGAGGACTTGACGGTGATTCTCGCCGGCTACACCGAGCGCATGAACACGTTCTTCGAGTCGAACCCCGGCTTCCGCTCGCGCATCGCGCATCACATCGACTTTCCGGACTACACGGACGACGAGCTGCTGCAGATTTCGGAGAAGCTGGCCGGTGACGCGGAATACCGCCTGAGTGACGGCGCGCGCGCCGCGCTGCGCGAGTACGTCACGCTACGCCGGCAGCAACCAAACTTCGCGAACGCGCGCTCGATGCGCAATGCGTTCGATCGCGCGCGCCTGCGCCAAGCGATGCGCCTCATGCAGATCGACAGCGCCATCGGCGCAAGCGATCTGGTGACGCTCGAGGCGGAGGACATCCGCGCGAGCCGCGTATTCACACTGGACGCTGCAACGACAACGACACGCTGAGCCCAACCGAATTTTCCAAACCGACAGGGGAACGCGACCATGCCCGCCGGCATCACACTCGAACAATACATGGTCAACTGGGCCGGGGAGGACGAGCGGCGCATCGCTATCGCGACGACGCTGCGCACACTCGCCGGCGCTTGCCGTACGCTCTCGGAGATCATCGGCGCGGGCGCGCTGGCCGGCGCGCTCGGCGAAGCGCACGCGAAACCGCGCGGGCCCGTGCGCCTCGACGGCCGCAACGCCGCGAGCGGCGAGGGTCAGCACCTCGGCGGTGCAGTGGATCTCACGAGCGGCACCAGCTTCGCGAGTGATAGCAGCCATGGGCTGGCGAGCGACGACACACACGCCGTCGACGGCGCGGCGACGCGTGTTGCCGCCGGCGATCACTTCGACGGCGAAGTGCAAAAGGCGCTCGACGTCATCGCAAACGAGCTCCTCATCACGAGCCTGGCGGCAGCGCCCGTTGCCGCCATGGTCTCCGAGGAGCTCGACCATGTCGTCGAGCTGAACCCCGGCGCCCCGCTCCTCGTCGCCGTCGATCCGCTCGACGGCTCCTCGAACATCGACACCAACGTGTCCGTCGGCACGATCTTCTCCGTGCAACCCGCGCCGCTCGATGGCTCGCCGGCAGACATCCCCGCGTTCCTGCAGCCCGGCGTGCGCCAACTCGCGGCAGGCTACGCGCTGTACGGCCCGCACACCGCATTCGTGGTCACGGTCGGCAGCGGCACGCACGTCTTCACGCTCGACCGCACGAGCGGCGACTTCAAGCTCACCGCCGAAAACGTGCGCGTGCCTCCCAAGACGCGCGAGTTCGCGATCAACGCGTCGAACCATCGACACTGGGACGAGCCCATTCGCATCTATGTGGACGATTGTCTGAAAGGCGCCGAAGGCCCGCGCGGCGAGGACTTCAACATGCGCTGGATCGCTTCGATGGTCGCCGAAGCGCACCGCGTGCTCACGCGCGGCGGCATCTACATGTACCCGAGCGACCTGCGCGACGGGTATCAGCGCGGCCGTCTGCGCCTCATCTACGAGGCGAACCCCATCGCCTGGCTCATCGAGCAGGCGGGCGGCGCCGCCTCGACCGGCATCGAGCGCATCCTCGAGATCGTGCCCGAGGCGATCCACCAGCGCGTGCCGCTCATCTTCGGCTCGCGCGACGAGGTCGCGCGGCTCGATCGCTATCACCTCGACCCCTACCCCATTGGCGAGCGCTCCCCGCTCTTCGGGCGGCGCGGCCTGTTCCGGAGCTGAGCGCATGTCGATCACGCATCCGATCATTTCGGTCACCGGCTCCTCGGGCGCCGGCACGACCTCGGTCCGCCGCACCTTCGAGCAGATCTTCCGGCGCGAGAAGATCACGGCCGCCTTCATCGAGGGCGACGCGTTCCATCGCTACGACCGCGCGGAAATGAAGCGCGTCATGAACGAGGAAGCGGAGAACGGCAACCGCCACTTCAGCCACTTCGGGCCGGCGGCGAACCTGCTCGCCGAGCTGGAAGAAGCGTTCCGCCAGTACGGTCGCAACGGCACGTGCCGCACGCGGCACTACATTCACGACGCGCAGGAAGCCAAGCAGTACGGCGCGCCGCCGGGCACGTTCACCGATTGGGAAACCATCGGCGAAGGCACGGACTTGCTGTTCTACGAGGGCCTGCACGGCTGCGTGGTCACGGACGAGTGCAACGTCGCGCGGCACGCCGACCTGCGCCTCGGCGTCGTTCCCGTGGTGAATCTCGAATGGATCCAGAAGATCCATCGCGATCGCGAGACGCGCGGGTATTCGACGGAAGCGGTCGTCGACACGATCCTGCGCCGCATGCCGGACTACGTGAACTACATCTGCCCACAGTTCACCCAGACGCACATCAACTTCCAGCGCGTGCCGATCGTGGACACCTCGAACCCCTTCATCGCGCGCTTCATTCCGACGCCGGAGGAGTCCGTGGTGATCGTGCGGTTCGCGAATCCGCGCGGCATCGACTTTCCGTACCTGCTCTCGATGATCAGCGGCAGCCAGATGTCGCGCGCGAACTCGATCGTCATCCCCGGCGGCAAGCAGGACCTCGCCATGCAGCTGATCTTGACGCCACTCATTCTGCAGCTCCTCGAAAAGAAGCGGAGGGCCTCGTGATGAGCGCCGTAGAACAAGCCACCCTCATGCCGTCGCTGAGCGGCCATCGCCTCCAGGATGCGGCCACTGCCGCGTTGCGCGTGCTCGCGATGGATGCCGTCGAGAAAGCTCGATCGGGTCATCCGGGCATGCCGATGGGCATGGCGGAGATCGCCTCGGTGCTATGGCGCGGCTACCTGCGCCACAACCCGGGAAACCCGAACTGGCCGAATCGCGATCGATTCGTGCTCTCGAACGGGCACGGCTCGATGCTGCTCTACGCGCTCTTGCATCTGACGGGCTACGACCTGCCGCTCGCCGAGCTCGCACGTTTCCGCCAACTGCATTCACGCACACCAGGGCATCCCGAATACGGCATCACTCCCGGCGTGGAAACCACGACTGGCCCGCTCGGCCAGGGCCTCGCGAACGCGGTCGGCATGGCCCTCGCCGAGCGCACGCTCGCCGCGCAGTTCAATCGGCCCGGCTTCGACATCATCGACCATCGCACGTATGTCTTCGTCGGCGACGGCTGTCTCATGGAGGGGATCAGCCACGAAGCGGCCTCGCTCGCGGGCCGCTTGCATCTGAACAAGCTGATCGTGCTCTACGACGACAACGGCATCTCCATCGATGGCCGCGTCGACGAGTGGTTCGCCGACGATACTCCGGCTCGCTTTGCGGCTTACGGCTGGCGCGTCGAGACGGTCGAAGAGGGTCACGATGCCGCCGCGATCGATCGCGCCTTGCGGCGGGCGCTGGCAGAAGAGTCCCGACCGACGCTCATCTGTTGCAAGACCGTCATCGGGTACGGCGCGCCGACGAAGGCGGGTCATCACGACACTCACGGCGCCCCGCTCGGCAAGGAAGAGGTCGAGCGTGCGCGCGAGGCGCTCGGGTGGCGCCACGGCGCGTTCGAGATTCCGAGCAGCGTGTACGAGATTTGGAACGCACGCGAGCGCGGCGCGCGACTCGAGGCGGAATGGCAGGCGCTGCTCTCTTCCTATCGCCAAGTCTATCCGGAGCTCGCCGCCGAGCTGGATCGCCGCCTTTCCGGGCGGCTGCCGACCGACTTCGCGCAGCTGGCACGCGATGCCGCCGCGGCTACCGCCGCAAAGAGTGATGTGATCGCCACGCGCAAAGCCAGCCAGAATGCGCTCGCCACGTTCGCGAAACACCTGCCGGAATTGATCGGCGGCTCCGCGGACCTCACACATTCGAACCTCACTTCCCATCCGGGGTCCGTGCCGGTCACGCGCGACCCGACGGGCAATCAGGTGTACTTCGGCGTGCGCGAGTTCGGCATGATCGCGATCGCGAACGGCATCGCCCTGCACGAGGGTTTCGTGCCGTACGTCGCGACGTTCCTCACGTTCAGCGACTATGCGCGCAACGCGATTCGCATGAGCGCACTCATGGGGCTGCGCGTGATCAGCGTGTTCACGCACGATTCCATCGGCCTCGGCGAGGATGGTCCGACGCATCAGCCGATCGAGCACGCCGAATCGCTCCGCCTGATTCCGAACCTCGACGTCTGGCGCCCGGCCGACGCGACGGAGACCTGCGTTGCGTGGGCCGAGGCACTGAAGCGCTCCGATGGGCCGAGCGCGCTGCTCCTGTCGCGGCAGGGTTTGCCGCAGCAGTCGCGCTCACCCGAGCAGAGAGACGCCATCGCGCGCGGTGGCTATGTGCTGCATACCGGCAGCGCGAATCCCGACGCCGTCATCGTCGCGACGGGCTCGGAGGTCCAGCTCGCGATGGGCGCCGCACGCCGGCTGGCCGAGGAGCGCATCGCTGCGCGCGTCGTGTCGATGCCGTGTGTCGAGGTGTTCGAGCGGCAGCCGCTGCGCTGGCGGGAGAGCGTGATTCCACGCGGCGTCCCGGTCGTCACCGTCGAAGCCGGCGCGACGCGCGGATGGTGGAAATACGCGGGACATGGCGGCGCGGTGATCGGCATCGACCGCTTTGGCGAATCCGCGCCCGATCGCGACTTGTGGACGTATTTCGAGCTGACGGTGGACCGCGTTGCGCGCACGGTGCACGAGCTCGTCACCGCGTGAGCCCGCGTGTATTCGCCGGGCGCGAGCCCGTTACGGCGTGAGTTGGCGGGCACCCGCCGCGCGCAAACACGTCACGACGTGGGCCGGTGCGCGCCCGCCGCACAAGTCCATCAAAGTATGAAGCCGGTGCGTACTCGTTTTCGCGAGCGCGCGCGCCGCCCGACTCAGCGCGGCGCCGGGCCTGTCGAGGCGCGGCACACGAGCCGGTGCTCGAACTGCACCGACTTGCTCATGTTCGGCGTCTTCAACAACTGCAGCAGCATGTCCGTCGCGGAGTAAGCAAGGTCGTACGCCGGCTGGAACACCGTCGTCAATCGCGGCCAGACGAAGCGGGCGATCGGCGCATCGTCGAACCCTGCCACGGAGAGTTGCGCGGGCACGGTGATGCCTTGCTGGTGCGCGGCCATCAACACACCCGCCGCCATGTCGTCGTTGCTCGCGAAGATCGCCGTGGGCCGGTCCGGCATCGTGAGCAGCGCCGTCCCGCTTTCGAGACCCGACTCGAATACGAAATACCCCTGCTTCACGTAATCCTCGCGGTACTCGATGCCGTGACGCTCGAGCCCAGCCTTGTAGCCCGCGAGCCGGCGGCCGCTCGCGTAATGCTCCGGGTTGCCGACGATGAAGCCGATGCGCCGGTGACCGATGCCGATCAGGTACTCGGTCATCTCGCGCGCGCCCGCGAAGTCGTCGATGTCGACGTAAGGCGAGTCGTGGCGCATGCGATTGGGCGCGATGCGAACGAACGGCAGCTTGCGCTCATCCAGCATCTCGATCAGTTCCTTGGAAGAGCTGAGCGGCGGGGTGAGCACGAGCCCATCGAGATGCGTCGTGTCGATGAGCCCCGCAATGTCCGCCGCGAGATCCGTGCCCCGCCGGCTGCAGTGATGCATGATCAGCTGGAAGCGCTCCTCGCGACACCGCGCCATCGCGCCGTTCTGGACGTCCATGACGTAGTTCGGGCTCGGGTTCTCGTACACGAGCCCGATCAGCAGCGAGCGGCGCGCCGCGAGGCCGCGCGCGGAGATGCTCGGGTGATAGTTCAACGCCTTGACGGCCGCCATCACGCGCTCACGCGTGGACGCGCGGACCCGGGGCTCGTTGTTGAGCACGCGCGAGACGGTCTTGATGGCCACCCCCGCGGCGGCCGCCACATCGGAAATCGTTTTTCGGCTCATCCCCGCTTCAACTGAGTCGACATTCGCGGTCAACACCGGCTACTTTACGGCGCACATGTCGACGGCGCTACGGACCGCCCGCTCCTCCACCCTCCCGGCAACCCTCCCGGCGACCGGTTGGGCGTTCGTTGCGCTTTACACCCTGGCGTACATCGGCGCGTGGCTGGCGCTGCTCACACCCATCATGGTGACCCTGGCGCTGCGCGTGCAGGAGCTGGCACAGGACCACGCGGCCAACGCCCTGTCCGGCGTGCTGAGCGTCGGCGCGCTGTTCGCCCTGTTTGGAAATCCCCTCTTCGGCCGCTTGAGCGATCGCACGACCTCTCGCATGGGCATGCGGCGCCCGTGGCTCATCGGCGGCGCATTGGGCGGCGCTCTATCGCTCTGGATGGTCGCCACCGCGCCATCGATCGCGTGGGTGCTGCTCGGGTGGTGCCTCGTGCAGCTCTCGTTCAACGCCGTGCTCGCGCCGCTCGCGGCGCTGCTGCCGGATCAGGTGCCGGAGAGCCATCGCGGCACCGTCGCCGGCATCATCAGCATCACGACTGCGCTCGGACAGAGCAGCGGCACGGGGCTCACCCAGCTCGTCTCCGGCTCGATGATGGCGATGTTCCTCGTGCCCGGGCTCATCGGCGTCGCCGCCATCCTGCTGCTCGCCGTGTTCCTGTCGGACCGGCGGCTCACGTCCGCTCAGCGCGAGCCGCTGCGCTGGGACGATTTCCTGGGCGCGCTCTGGGTGAACCCGAGGCGACATCCAGCTTTCGCCTGCATCTGCAGCGGCCGGTTCTTCATGATGATGGGCATGACGCTGATGATGGCGTATCAGCCCTTCTATCTTCAGAGCCAGCTCGGTGTGCCGACTCGCGATGTGACCGACATCGTGTTCCACTCGACCCTCGTCCAGTGCGGCGTTTCGATGCTTGCGGGGCTCGCGACTGGGCGCCTCTCGGACATGATGGGCCGCCGCAAGCCGTTCGTGATCGGCGCGGCGCTGGTGTACGGCGCGGGCGCGCTGCTCATCGCGGTCGCGCACGGCTTTCCGACGTTCTACTTTGGCATGGCGCTGTCCGGTATCGGGCTCGGAACGTATCTCAGCGTCGATCTCGCCTTCGTCACGGACGTGCTGCCCGACAAGCAGAACGACGCGGCGAAAGACCTGGGGGTCTTCAACATCGCGAGCACGTTGCCGCAGATCCTCGGGCCCATTGCCGCGACGGCGGTCCTCGCGCTGTCGCGAGACAGCTATGCGGCCGTGTTTGCCGTCATCGCGGTGGTCGGCGGGCTGGCGGCGATCGTCATCGTGCCGGTGCGGAGCGCCAGATAAGAAACGAGCCGGCATCATTGCGCCGGCTCGTTATTTCGAAGCTCGCGCCGACCTCAGGGAGGGGGCGTTTCGAGCGTCGATCTCATCGACTACCGGACACTCGGCGCCGGCGTGTCGAGGAACGCGAATCGCGCGTCAGCCGCGGTCCGGATACTTCGCGCGCGCATCCGCCTTCGCCGCATCGAGCGCGGCGTCCGCCTGCTCCTTGCACGCCTTCTGCGCGTCGCCCGATTGCGCTTCGCACTTCTGGATGGCGACATCGTGCTCGCCTTGCGCGCGCGTCACGGCGACGTCGTAGGCGCTTCCGGCGCGTTCCTGATCCGCATCCTGCTCGGCCGCCGCCACATCCTTGTTCGCCTCCGCGACGCGCTCGGCCTGCTCTGTCTGCTCGTTCGTCAGATTCTGATTCGCGTCCTGCTGCGTCTCGGCGACGTCATGCCGCACTTCGTTCGGCGACTCGGCCTTGTTGCAACCGGCCAGCGCGAAGAAGCTCACCGCCGCGAATATGCCTAACAGCTTCGGGGTCATCGTCAGCACCTTTCCCATGCCCATCTCTGTGACGTTAACGCTTGATGGGGAATCGGGTTCCGGAGGCTGGAGCCCGGCGCCGCGAGGATGAGCGATCGTTGAGCACGTCGGACGCGACCGCCGCATCTGAAGAAGCAGACGTGCCTAGCAGCCTCCGGGAATCGGACCCGTCAGATCAGGTCAGGATCTTGCATCCACGTGGGAATGTCGCGCATGCCGTGGAGCACGCGCCAGACATCGATGTGGTTGCTCCGCTCCACATAGAAAATGACGTGCGGGTATTTCTTCAAACGCCAGAAGCGCAACCCGGGAAGACTCAGGTCACCCGCATAGCGGGACGTGCCGGCGTCTGGATGGCGGCCGATATGGCTATACGCCTTTTCCAAGGCATCGATGAAGCCCAACGCAGCTTCCGGCGCATTTTCACTCAAGTAATAGTCGATTGCCTCATCGACATCCCGCTCAGCGCGCGCACGAGGGACAACTACCTTTGGCGTCACCTACGAGCGCCTGGCTTCGATGATTTCACTTTCCGGCGCAGGCGATCGAAGTAGGTATCGTCAACCGGCTTAGTTGGCGTAGACGAACCACCTTCGAGTAGAAGGCCGCGCAACTGCAGACGGTCCTTATCTTTCCGTATGAGCTCGCGCACATACTCACTACTGGTGCCGTATCCACGCTCGTTGACTTGCTCGTCTACAAAATCTTTGAGCGAATCAGGCAGAGAGATATTCATTGTGCTCATACCCAAAGGATAGTGATCTTGGCAAAATTTGGCAACGAAAGGTTGGAGGCCGGGCCGGCGGCTTTGAAGCTAGACGAGGGAAACCGATATTTCCGTCAGTGACCACTTCGGACACGGCTGCGGAGACATCATGGTCCTGCGAACGTGGGCGGGTGCCCGTTAGGACGGGTCCTCATCTGCGTCTGCGATCGCCGCTCTTTGCCGAATAGCTATCGGGCGGGAAGTCCAGCCGGTCTGCATCCACTTCGAGCGTCGCGCATTCCTAGACAAGCACCGCCAGAGTTGGCTGATCGGCCTCAGACTCGACGTAGTGCTGGTCGGCCTAGGTTCTGATCGCGCAATCCCAGGACCCTCGATCGCAGGCTGCGCGCGGTGTACGCGACCGCAATCCGTAGAACTGTGCAGCCGCTCGTCAGAACGACGTACGCGATGCACCCGGCGATGCAGTACGTTTGTCAGAAGCGCTAGCAACTGAGCGCGGAAATCAGCATGGCAGCACGCTGGGAGCACTTTCCCCACGATGCCGACATCGGCGTTCGCGGATTCGGTGAGACGGAAGCCGAGGCCTTCGAGCAGGCCGCGCTTGCGCTGACGGCCGTGGTCACCGATCCGGCCACGGTCGAGCCGCGCGAGAGCGTGACCCTCGAGTGCGAAGCGCCCGATCGCGAGCTGCTTTTCGCCGAGTGGCTGAACAGCCTCATCTACGAGATGTCCACGCGCAAGATGCTCTTCAGTCGAGTCAAGGTGACGCTCACGGGTGACCGGCTTTCCGCACAGGTTTGGGGTGAACGCGCCAGCCCGCGGAAGCATCATCCGGCCGTGGAGATCAAAGGCGCGACCTACACCGCGTTGCGCGTCGCGCGCGAGAACGGCGAGTGGGTCGCGCAGACCGTCGTGGACGTGTGATGGACACTTCACTCTTCAAGCGCCGCTCCGAGTACGCGTGGGAAATTCCGCCACGGGGCGAGATGCGTGTGCCTGGGCTCATCTACGCGAGCGAAGCCTTGATACGCGACATGGACACGAAGGTCTATGAGCAAACGGTCAACGTCGCAAAGCTCCCAGGGATCGTGGCCGCATCCTTTGCGATGCCCGATGCGCATTGGGGTTACGGCTTTCCCATCGGCGGCGTGGCGGCATTCGATCCCGATGCCGGAGGCGTCGTCTCCGCGGGCGGCGTCGGCTTCGACATCTCGTGTGGCGTACGCTGTCTTCACACGGGGCTCGTGCGTGCGGACATCACCGCTGTTCAGAAGACGCTTGCAGACGCGCTCTGCTATCGCGTGCCCGCAGGGGTGGGCAGCACCGGGCTCATTCACCTCAGCATGACGGAAACGGACGACATGCTCGCCGGAGGCGCGCGCTGGGCCGTGGAGCACGGTTGGGGCGTGTCCGCGGACCTGGAGCGCATCGAAGAGCATGGCCAGATGACGGGCGCCAGGCCCGATGCCGTATCGGAAAAGGCCAAGCAGCGCCAGCGCGACGAGATGGGCACGCTCGGAAGCGGCAACCACTATCTCGAAGTGCAGGAAGTGACGGCGGTGTTCGACGACGCCATCGCCAAGGCGTTTGGCCTGAACGTCGGTGACGTCGTCGTGATGATCCACTGCGGATCGCGAGGCCTCGGCCATCAGATCGGCACCGAGTTCCTGAAGCGGATGGCGGTGGCGGCGGGCCGGCACGGAATCAGCCTGCCCGATCGGGAACTGGCGTGCGCACCGATCAACTCCGAGGTGGGTCAGGAATACCTCGGCGCGATGCGTGCCGCGATCAACTGTGCGCTCGCCAACCGTCAGATTCTCACGCACATCGTGCGCCAGGTTTTTGCAGACATTCTGCCGCGCGCGGACCTGCCGCTGCTCTACGACGTGTCGCACAACACCTGCAAGGTGGAGGAGCATCGCACGAACGGTGAAGTGAAGAAGCTATACGTTCATCGCAAAGGCGCGACGCGTGCATTCGGGCCCGGCCATCCGGACATCCCGGAACCGCTGCGCGCGGCCGGGCAGCCCGTGCTGATCGGCGGATCGATGGGCACCGGCTCATACGTCCTCGCGGGGACGCGCGAATCGGAGGCGCTGTCGTTCAGCTCCGCATGTCACGGTGCCGGCCGAGCAATGAGCCGTCATCAGGCGCTGCGCACCTGGAAGGGCCGCGAGGTCGTCGATGCGCTCGCGGCACGCGGCATCCTGATCCGCAGTCCGTCCATGCGCGGCGTCGCCGAGGAAGCGCCGGAGGCTTACAAGGATGTGACTGCGGTGGTGGATGCCGCCGACGCGGCCGGGCTTGCGCGGAAGGTGGCCCGCGTCGAGCCGCTCATCTGCGTGAAGGGCTAGATATCAGCGTCCGAGTGCCGCGCACTTCTCGGAACCGGTTGAAGCAATTCTTCTCGGAACGGTGCGAAGCACTCCGCGTCAGCCCGGCCCTGCCGTATGCCTCGGGCGCGCGGAGCTGCTGGGCAGGCAGACCTTGCCGGCGTCGGCCCGCACGAAATCGGCCGTCCAGTTGGTCTCCCACGTGCGATCGTCATAAGAAAAGGCCTGCTCCCAGCGCGCGTGGTCGGCGTCGAGTTTGACCCACGAAAAACGGACTTTCACGGGCCGGTCTCCATCCCGATCCTCCCCGTAGAATTCGCCGCGATTCCCCTGGAAGCCTCCGACCACGGGCGCGTCCAGCTTGCCACTGGCGCTGCTGATCCAATAGATCGACCACTGGTGCTTCTGCAGATCGAACGCGCGAAGCGTCAAACCGGCCCAGCGCTTCGTTGGAAACCACATCTCGTCGACGGTCGCCACGCCATCGAGATAGCGTGACATACACAACGTCGCGGGAAACTCCTCCCATTCGGTACTTCCCACGCCGCGCGCTTTGAGCCGCCGCTGGCGTGTCGTCCACGCGCCCTCGAAATAATCGAAGTCGTGCGGGCCGCCGGCGCGTTCCATCGTGTAACCCAGAGCGGCCGATCCCGCCTCACTCCCCGCTGATGCGCGGAGTGTCGCGCCCAAGAGGACCACCCCACCCACCGCTGCGAACACGACGCCGCAGCCCCACAGCATGCCGCCCCGATCAGTAAATCGCCGCTCCATCAGACAACTCCCCGGTACCGCACAAGTGCTCGTCTTCGCGCACGCCGCGAGGCGAACCCACTTCGCGCCTGCGCCATCGCCGGCGCCAATCTACGGGTTGGATGCGGGAGCCCAAAACGAATATTGTCGATGGTGATTGTTAGCCGAGCTTGAAATGCGCATGCCTCGGGCCTTACCGCCACTGGAATCGCTTCGTATCCTCGCGGCGTGCGTGCGCCACCGCAGCTTCTCGCGTGCCGCGAAGGATCTCGGACTCACGCCGGCAGCGGTCAGCCTCCGCATGCGGGACCTCGAAGCGCAGCTCGGCGTCACGCTGTTTCACCGTCATGGCCCACGCCTCACGGTGAGCGACCAAGCGGCGATGCTCGCCGAGCAGATCGACGTTGCGGTCTCGCTCATCCATTCCGCAATCGACCGCTGCCGGAGCACGCAACCCGCACTCCGGGTCACATGCGCGCCAACGTTCGCGTCACGCTGGCTGGTTCCCAGATTGGAGGAGTACCACTCCTCGCCAGGTGCGCAGCCCATCACGCTCGACGCGACAGCCGCCCTGCTGCCCCCCGGCCAGTTCGATGTGGCTATCCGCAGCGGCACAGGGCCGTGGCCGGGCTTTGCAGCCCTCGAGCTGTTACCCGAGCAGGGAACGCCGATGATGAGCCCCACGCTCCTCGGCGATGATCAACGGGTATCGCTGGCGCGGCTTCTGGAGCTGCCGCTCATCGTTGATCCCCGCTGGAGCGACTGGTTCGCTCGCGCCGGCCTGGCGAATGCCACACCTCGGTTTGCCGCCACGCGTTTCCCGACGTACGAGCTCGAAGCCCTCGCGGCCGTGCGGGGTGTCGGCGTCGCGCTGCTGTCGCCGGTGCTGTTCGGTGAACTCTGTCGGCAAGGCGCGTTGATCGCTCCTTTCGAGACGGTCGTCGAAGGCCCCAACCGCTATTGGGCCCTGTGGCCTGCAGACTCCCCGCCTCCGCACTTCGTGGAGTGGTTGAAGCAGCAGTTCGATCGAGCGAACTGACGCTCTGCCCACCGAATCGCGCCGCCGTTGCGTGACTACCGAAAGCACGCAGTCGCCGTGCGCATGCAGATCTACCCCGCCAAATCGCCGCGCTCGCAACGCCCTGCTCACTCGTTCGAAAGAGTCTCGCAGGAAAGGGAACTGAATCCTTGTATCCACGCCGACACAAATCCCTGTGTTCATAGCGAGGCCACCGCCCCCCGCTCTAGCCTTTTCGCGCCAGTGAGATGCCAGCGCGGGGAGCAAGAACATGGACGGCAGACGGGTCTCGAAACAGTGTGCATGGGTTGCAGCAGTAGCGATCTGCGCTGCAGGAACCGCGGTCGCTCAGTCGGACCCCGGCGTGAGGCCCGGAGCGAAAGGCGCCGGCGGTGCGCTCGGCGGTCTCTCGACGAACGAACGCGCGTTCTTCGACGCGGGCCGCGACGATTTCGAGGAGGCGGAAGGCATCGGCGACGGACTCGGGCCGCGCTTCAATCTCGACAGCTGCGGCGGCTGTCACAGCCAACCGGACTTCGGTGGCAGCTCGCCCGCAGTGAATCCGCAGTTCGACATCGCCACCGCGTTCGGCGCGCGCAATACCGTGCCGCCGTTCATCACGCGCAACGGCCCGGTTCGCGAGGCGCGGTTCAAGACCCTGCCGAACGGTTCGCCCGACGGCGGCGTACACGCGTTGTACGTCATCAGCCAGCGCATCGATTCGACGGGCAGCGCTTCGAGCTGCAACATCCTGCAGGACAACTTCGCGCAACAGCAGGCGAACGGGAACGTCATCTTTCGCATCCCGACGCCTGTGTTCGGGCTCGGGCTGATCGAAGAGATTACGGATCAGACACTGATCCTCAATCTCAACGCGAACGCCGGCACGAAAGCGGCTCGCGGCATCACCGGCCGCTTCAACCACAACGGCAACGACGGCCGCATCTCCCGCTTCGGCTGGAAGGCACAGAATCCGACCGGGCTCGTGTTCTCGGGCGAGGCGTACAACGTCGAGATGGGCATCACGAACGAGGCTTTCCAAACCGAGCGCGATGAGACGCCCGAGTGTCAGTTCGCGAGCCTGCCCAACGACACCAGCAACCCCGACGGCGCGACCGGCATCGACACGATCAGCGCGATCGAGAAGTTCGCGTTCTTCATGCGCTTTCTCGATCAGCCGACCCCCTCGACGACCGTCCCCGGCGGCGCCAACTCGATCATCCAGGGGCGCAACAACTTCGTGAACATCGGCTGCGCGCTGTGCCACACGCCGTCGTTGACCACGGGCAACGCCACCGTGCCGGCGCTGCGCAACAAGCAGGCGAATCTCTTCTCCGATCTCGCGCTCCACAACATGGGTCCGGGACTCGCGGACGACATCGTGCAAGGCGAGGCGCGCGGCGATGAATTCCGCACGGCGCCGCTCTGGGGCCTCGGCAAGCGCATCTTCTTCCTGCACGATGGGCGCACGACCAACCTGCTGACGGCCATTCAAGCGCACGCCAGCAACGGCAACGCTCGCTACCAAGCATCGGAAGCGAACTCCGTCGTCAACGCGTTCAATGCGCTGACGGTGCAGCAGAAGCAGGACTTGCTGAATTTTCTGAGGAGCCTCTAGCGACACCAGGCCCGCACGCCGGCTCGGCAGCTTCTCTGCATTCACCTTGCCGGCCGAAGCGGCGCATCGTGATCTGAAGCGGCGGCCGCCGGCGCGACGCGGTAACGCGATACGCGTGCTCACGCATGAAGGCGCTCGCGTGAGCGAGTGCCTTCGGTTTGCGTTTAGAATCCGCGCATGGTGTCGCTCGGATTGCTCGTGCTGCTCGCCGCGGCCGCAACGGATGGCTGGAACGATGCGCCCGGGGGCGTTCATCGGATCGACGTCGACCATCTACCCGCCCCCTACGCGACGCCTTCCGCGCGCAATTCGCCGCGAGTCGTCAAGCGACCGCCAGGGGCGCAGCCGCGGCTGCCGCCTGGATTCACGTTCGGCGTTTTTACGACCAAGCTGTCGGCACCGCGCCGCATGCTCGTCGCGCCGAACGGCGACGTGCTCATCGTCGAAATGCGTGCCGGTCGAGTCTCGGTCATGCGCCCTGCGGCGGGAAACACCGCCGCGGCCTCGATCACCCCGTTCGCCACCGGCCTCAAGCAGCCGTTCGGCCTTGCGTTCTATCCAAATACGAAAGACCCGAAGTGGCTCTACGTCGCCGAGACTCATCGCGTGGTTCGGTATGCGTATCGCACGGGCGATCAGCGAGCGAGCGGCAATCCGGAGCCCGTCGCCGCGCTGCCGCCGGGCGGCGGCCACTTCACGCGGGACGTCGTGTTCTCCGCGGACGGCAAGCGCATGTTCGTGTCCGTCGGCTCGCGCTCGAACGTCGCCGCGGACATGCCGAAGAAGTCGCTCGGCGAGATCCAGGCCTGGGAAGCGCGCAACGGTGTCGGCGCGAGCTGGGACGACGAGACGCACCGCGCGAACGTGCTCGCATTCGACGTCGGCTCGAATGCGCCGCCGAAGGTGTTCGCCACCGGCATCCGCAATTGCGTGAGCCTCGCGATCCAGCCGGCGACCGGCGCATTGTGGTGCGCGACCAATGAGCGCGACGGTCTCGGCGACGATCTGGTGCCCGACTACGCGACGCGCGTGCTCGAAGGCGGCTTCTACGGCTGGCCGTGGTACTACATGGGCAAGTACGAGGACCCGCGACTGAAAGGCGATCGCCCCGACTTGGCCGGCCGCGCGATCGTGCCCGATGTGCCGCTGCAAGCCCATTCCGCAGCCCTGAACCTCACCTTCTACACGGCGACGAGCGGCGCGAGCGCATTCCCGCAGGAGTATGTCGGCGACGCCTTCATCGTGCTCCACGGCTCATGGAACCGCGCCGTGCGCACCGGCCACAAGATGGTTCGCGCACACATGAAAGATGGCTTTCCGACGGGAGAATACGAAGACTTCGCCACCGGCTTCATCCTCGATGACGGCAAGGTGTGGGCGCGGCCCTCCGGCGTCGCGATGATGAACGATGGCTCACTGCTCATGAGCGACGACGGCAACGGTGTCGTCTACCGCATCTCCTACTCGCGTCAGAAAGGTCCGTAGAATGAAATCGAGTCTGTTACTCACGCTGGCGCTCGCCGCTGCGACGGCGGCTCACGCGGCGACGCCACCGGCGGAGATCACGATTCCCGGCGAGCGCGTGTTCCCGGAAAGCCTGACGTCGACCGCGGACGGTGGCGTGATCATTGGCAGCCTCGGAGCGCGGACCATCTTTCGCGCCGAGCCCGGCGCCGCGACGGCGCAACCGTGGATCGCGCCCGGCACCGACGGCATGAGGATGATCTTTGGGGTGTTCGCGGACGACAAATCGCGCACGTTGTATGCATGCTCGGGCAACTTCGGTCCCCCGCCCGCCGGTGAGGCACCGGCGCCCTCCGCCCTGTACACCTTCGATCTGAAGACGGGCGCACCGAAAGGCCACTATCCGTTGCCGACCGCGGGCGGCTCGTGCAACGACATCGCCGTGGGCCCGGACGGCACCGCGTACGCCACGGACACCGCCAACATGGAGGTCGTGCGGCTGAAGAAAGGCGCGAAGGCGCTCGAGGTGTGGGCCGGCGCAAACGGCGAATTCGGCCCCAAGGGCGGCGTGCTGGACGGCATCGCCGTGCTCGGCAATCGCGTCATCGTCAACGTGCTGTTCACGAGCAAGCTCTTCAGCGCGCCCATCGGCAAGGACGGCAAGGTCGGCACCATCACCGAGATCAAGCTCGACAATCCGATCACGCGGCCCGACGGCATGCGCAGCTTCGGCAAGAGCAGTCTGCTCGTCGCGGAAGCAGGCAGCGGCACGGGGCGCCTCTCGCGCGTGGATCTCACGGGCGACACCGGCAAGGTGACCGCGCTGAAGGACGGCTTCCCGGGCGGCCCCGTCGCCGTCACGGTAGTCGGCACAACCGCGTATGTGCTGGAGGGTCAGCTTGCCGCATTGATGGGTCGCGGCGACCAGAACGCGAAGCTTGCGCCTTTCCGCGCGACGGCCGTGCCGGTCGGAAAACCCTGACGACGTACTTGCAGTTCGGACACTGAGAGCCTGCCGCCTGCGGCACGCACGCGGAAACATCTTGCTGTCGACACGTTACATGAACGTAACGAACCTGATGGAGACAGCGGATGAGTGCACTGATGGCGGCTCTCTTCAAGGACCATGCGGCGGCGGATCAGGTCCGCACCGCGCTCGTGACCGGCGGCTTTCCCACCGATCGCGTGCAGCTCACTTCGGAATCGGAACCGGGCCAGGCGGCGCTCGTGCCGGCGCCGAACAAGTCTCAGCAGCTCGAGAACTATTTCGCGCAGATCTTCATGGGCTCGAACGAACGCGATCGCGTGCGCGAGTTCGTCGACGGCGTGCGACACGGAAATGCGGCCCTGATCGTGCAGCCTCGGGGCGACATCGAGACGCGACAGGCGGTCGAAATCCTGTCCTCCTCGCAGCCCGTGCAGCTCTACGAGCAGGATCTCGACAAGCAAACGATGGAGAAGGCGGCCTCGGAGGCCGAGAGCACCGTAGTGGGTCACCTCGTACCGGAAGGGCTCAAGGAAACTATCAATCCGCGCAAGAACTGAGCTCAGGTCACCGGCACGAGCACGTCCTCGCGCGCGACGCTGATTGCCGGTCGCAGCAAACGCGACAGGCCGCGTATCCGGGCCAAGCGAATCGCGGCGTCCCGCGCCACGATGCCGGCTGCGGTGGCGGGGACGAGCCACTCGGCGCTGCGCCGTCCCGCTCGTCTCATCTGCGCCAGCGGCGGGCGCACGCGGCGCTCATAGTGGTCGAGCGCGACCTTCACGTCTTGGTTGTGCGTCAGCTCTTCGCCGAGCACGTATGCCGCGGCCATGGAGAGCGCAGCGCCCTGCCCCGGCAGCAACGACACCGCTTGGCACGCCTCGCCGAGCAGCGCGATGCGGCCGCGATACCAATGCGGAACCACGACCTGAGCCACGTTCTCGTACAGGAATCCGGGCAGCGCGCGCGCGCGTTCGAGCACGCGCGGCAGTTGCCAGCGGAATTGACCGTAGGCTTTCTCCAGTGCCGCAAGCGGCGAGCTCGGCGGCACGCCGCTCGCGGCCCGATGCACGAAGAACGCCGCCACATCCCCGTCTCGCAACGGATACAGGCCTGCCTGCCTGCCCGGGGCGGACATCAGGTGCAGGTCGTTCTTCAGTTCCGCGTTGAGCTCCGCGTCGTGAATCACGAACGCCGCGGTCTGAAAGCCCAGAAAACGCAGCCACGAGCCGCCGTCGCCAAAAGTGAGGTCGCGGATGCGTGAGCGAATGCCGTCCGCGCCGATCAGCACGTCCGCGTGCTCGACGTCGCCGTTGCCGAGATACGCATCGACGCAGCCGACCGGCGTGCGCACCTGAGTGACGGGCACCCCGTAACGGATCGTGACGTTCGGCGGGAGTTGCTCGAGCAGCGCGCGCTCGAGATCGCTCCGCATGAGGTGCATCAGGCGCCCTTCGAAGAGCCCTTCGAGGGTGCGGAACGGCAGCCGTGCCGTAGTGCGCCCGGCGGCATTGAGCCAGCGAATCGACTGGAACACGTAGCGCAGCTTCTCGAGACGCGGCATGAGCCCCATGCGCCGCGCGGCCTCGTAACCGGAGCCGAAGAGATCGATCATGTAGCCTTCGCCGCGCGCGCTCGGGCCTTCGTCGAGAACGGTCACCTCCCACCCGCGCTGTCCGAGGAACACCGCGAGAGTCAACCCCGCAATGCCCGCGCCAGAGATGACCGCTTTCATGGCACCCCCAAAGCAAGCTCCATGCCATGGTCGGGGCCATGGATGGGGCTCACGAAATCCCCGAAGTCTGTTGTCACCGCGCGAAACCGTGTGCTATTACTTGGCGCGCGATGAATGCCGTGAGCCGCTTCTTTTATTTCTACTTCTACTGGCCAGAACCCGTGGCGGTGGATGGGCTGCTCTCGACCTGACGAAACGCGAACGAACCGAGAATTCCCAAGAAACCGCCAGACACCTGGCGGTTTTTTGTTGCCGCCGGTGAATGCAACGAACCGGAGTGGCCCGTGAACATGCGATCCGACCCGAACGACATCAGCACCCGCACGGACGATCTGCGCATCCGCGAGATCCGCGAGCTGATCACCCCCGAAGACTTGATGCGCGAGCACGCGCGCACGGCCCGCGCCTCGGCAGTCGTCGCCGCCGCGCGCGCGAGCGTGCACCGCATTCTGCACGGGCAGGACGATCGCCTCGCCGTCGTCATCGGGCCGTGCTCCATCCACGACATCGACGCGGCGAAGGAGTACGCCGCCCGCCTCCTCACGCAACGGACGCGCCACGCGGCCACACTCGAAATCATCATGCGCGTGTACTTCGAGAAGCCGCGGACGACCGTCGGCTGGAAAGGGCTGATCAACGATCCGGACCTCGACGGGAGCTTCCGCATCAACAAGGGGCTCGGCCTCGCGCGCGGCCTGCTGTTGCAGATCAACCAGCTCGGCGTGCCCGCGGGCTGCGAGTTCCTCGACATGATCACGCCGCAGTACATCGCGGACCTCGTCGCGTGGGGCGCCATCGGCGCGCGCACGACCGAGAGCCAAGTGCACCGCGAGCTCGCGTCCGGTCTCTCCTGCCCCGTCGGCTTCAAGAATGGCACGGACGGCAACGTGAAGATCGCCGTGGACGCGGTGCAGGCTGCCGCGCACGCCCACCATTTCCTCGCCGTGACGAAGCAAGGCCGGAGCGCCATTGCCACGACGGCGGGCAACGCCGACTGTCACGTCATCCTGCGCGGGGGCAAAACGCCGAACTACGACGCGGCGAGCGTCGACGCCGCCTGCCAGACGATCCGCGCCGCCGGTCTCCGTACCTGCGTGATGATCGATGCGAGCCACGGCAACAGCGGCAAGAAGTACGAGAACCAGCCCCACGTCATCGAAGCCATCGCGCGCCAGATCGAAGCCGGAGAACGACGCATCGGCGGCGTGATGATCGAGAGTCATCTCGTCGCCGGACGCCAGGACCTCGTGCCGGGGCGACCGCTCGTCTACGGCCAGAGCATCACCGACGCCTGCGCCGACTGGGAGACTTCCGTCGCGATGCTGGAGCGGCTCGCGGCAGCGGTGGAGCAGCGGCGCGCGTCGACTCCGCGCGGCTCAGTGGCCCGCGCCGGCGAGCCATAAGCGATCCGCGAGCCACGCGCTCAACAGGCTGATCAGCAGCGTCAGCGGCACGCCGACGCGCAGGAAATCGCTGAATCGATACTGACCCGGATTCAGGATCAGCAGGTTGCCGTGGTGCCCGATGGGCGTGAGAAAGGCGACGACGGCGCCGAGCGCCGTGCACACGACGAACGGCGCGGGCGGCATGCCGAGCGCAACGGCCAGTGCCACGGCGACCGGTCCGAGCAGGACGGTCGTCGCCGCATCCGAGAGAATCTGGGTGAGGAGCGCAGCGGCCCAGAACAGGGTGAGCAGCACGGCGAACGGGCTCCAGTTCATCGTGAGGTCCTGCAGGTGGTCGGCGAGCAGACGTGCGGTGCCGGTCTTCTCCATCGCCGCGCCGAGTGGGATGACGCCCGCGATCATGACGAAGATGCGCACGTCGATTTCTCGATACGCCTGATCCGGCGCCACGCAGCCCGCCACGATCATCGCGACGGCACCGGCGAGGAAGGCGATGTGCGTCGGCACCGCGTTGCTTGCCGCGAGCGCGACCGTCGCGATGGAGATCGCGACGGCGAGCACCGCGCGATGGCGGCGACGACCTTTTGCCGCGAACGGCACCATCATCAGAAAACCGCGATGCTCGGACAGCTCGGCGAACCGGCTCGGCTGGCCCCACAGCACGAGGAGATCGCCCTCGCGCAAGCGGATCTGCGACAGCTCCTCGCGTTGCCAGCCTTCGCGCCGCCACAGTCCGACGACGAGCACCCCGAGCGTCCGCAGGAAATCGATGTCGCCGACGGTGCGGCCGACGAACGGCGAGTGAGGCGCGACGACCACCTGCACGAGCTGCGGCTCGTCCGCGGGTGCTTCCGCGTCTATGCCTTCACGCGTGGAGGCCTCGCCGTACTTCGCGATGGCGTGCAGCTCGAGGCCGGGCTCGTCTTTGATCGACGCGATTTCTTCCGGCGCCGCTCGCACCATGAGCACATCACCGGCCTCGAGCGTTGCATTGGTGCCGCCGCTGCGCTGCGGCACCCCGCCTCTCAGCCATTCGACGATGCGCAGACGGTCACGAAAGCGCGCCGTGAAGTCGGCGATCGTCTTGCCGATCCACGGAGATTCCGGCTCGATGACCAGCTCGGTGTAGTAGCGGTCGAGGCGTAGATAGTCCGCCTCCGGCGTCCGTCCCTCTCGCTTTGGCAGCAGCCAGCGACCGAGCAGCATGTACACGATCCCGAGCGCCACGAGCGCGGCGCCGATCGGTGTGATCGAGAAGATGCCGAGGCGGTCGACGTGCTGACGCACCAGCAGGTTGTTCGCGAGCAGAAAGGCGGGAGCACTGAAGAGCGTGAGTGTCGTGCCCAGCGATGCCGCCAGAGACATCGGCATCAGCAACCGGGAGGCGGGCAATTCCTGGTCGCGCGCGACGCCCATGACGATGGGCAGCATCATGGCCGTGATCATCAGGTGATGCGAGAACGCGGCCAGCGCGGCCACCGCAGGCATGATCACGACGATGGCCCGCGGCTCGCTGCCGCCCGCCGCGCGCGCGATGTGAGCGCCGAGTGCTTCGGTGACGCCGGTCGCATTCAGCCCGGCGGAGATGACGAAGACGGCCGCGACGATGATCGCGGGCTCGCTTGCGAACCCGGCCAGTGCTTCGGCCGGAGTGAGGATGCCCGTGAAGGCGAGCGCCAGCAGCGCGAGCATCGCGGCAACGTCGATGCGCACCCGCTCGCTGATGAACAAGGCGAGCGTGCCTGCAAGGATTACCAAGAAAACGATCTGTGAGCTGTCCATTCACGGCCGTGCCGCAATTGTCGTGCCCTCGCTCCCGGCTAAGCACTCCGATCGGACGCCATCGGCTCGCTCGCAGGCGAGGCGGAACCTAGGTTAAGTGCCGCCGTTGGCTCGTTGAGGGCCTTGGTAAAGCGAACGCCGCGGAGAGATGAGCATGAATTCCGAGGACCAGACGACGCACTGGGCTCAGCTTCGGTCGGCGTCGCTCGATCTCAACGTCAAGAGCCGCGAGCACGCGACGCGGCGCACGCTGGAGGGGTACTTCGAAGCCATCGATCAGCGTATCCGCCACGGTGAGCTCGACGAAGCGCTGCAACTGAGCGCGTCGCTGCCCAAGATCTGCTCCGCGCTCGAGCATCCCCGGATGATGACCTCCACCGCGCACTGCATCTGCTGGTGTGACGCCTGGGTGACCGCGGAACCGGAGGGCGAGAACGTGTATCCGCTGACGCGCGTCTACCTGCAGGACGAGCAGGAAGCGCTTCAGCAATGGATCGAGATGGATGCGGAGTTCGTGCGGTCGGTGAGCATGTCGCTGCTGCGTGCCTCGCGGATGTGGTATCTGCGGCGCGGGGCGTACGATCTCACCGTTCAGCAGAATCTCGGTCGCGTGTCGGCCCCGAGTTGAGCGCCCTAACGCGTCACTTGCCGGGCCGCAACGGCACGTACAACTGCGCACCCTGGCGCTGAACGAGCAGCGCCACCGGCCCTTGCGATTTGGCGGCTTGCTGCAAGTCGGCGGCCGAGCGGACCGGCTTGTCGCCCGCGCGCAGAATCACGTCCCCGGGCTCGAGTCCGGCGCTGGCCGCAGGACCCGTGGCGTCCTCGATCAGCAGACCGCCCTCCTCGGCTCCGACTTCGTGACGCTCCTCCGGCGTGAGCGGCCGAACACCGAGACCGAGCGACGGTGCGCCTTCGTGGCCTTCGGCTCTGCCGCTGCGCGGGGCAGAGGCCGCGGCGCTCGGCTCCTCCATCTCGGCGACTTTCACTTTCACCTGCTGCGGCTTGCGATCGCGCCAGAGGTCCACCGTTGCGCTGCTGCCCGGGCGCAAGTGTGCGACGACGCCCGGCAAGGTGGTCGATTCATCGACCGGATGCTTGTCGATGGCGAGGATGACATCGCCGGCCTTCACGCCCGCCTTGTCCGCGGGCCCGTCCGGTTCGACCGCGCTCACGAGCGCACCCCGCGGTCGATCGAGCCCGAACGACTCGGCGAGCTGCGCATTCACCTCCTGCACCGTCAGGCCAAACCGGCCGCGCGTGACTTTCCCGGTTTTCAGCAACTGCTGCTCGACATCGAGCGCGACATCGATCGGGATCGCGAAAGAGACGCCCTGATACCCGCCGGTGCCGCTGTAGATCATGGAATTCATGCCGACGACTTCGCCGTCGAGGTTGAAGAGCGGACCGCCCGAGTTGCCGGGATTCACGGCCACATCCGTCTGAATGAGCGGCACGATGCTGCTCTCGTCGCCCACCGCGCGCGCCGTCGCGCTGACGACGCCGGCCGTCACGCTGTTCTCGAAGCCGAACGGCGCGCCGATCGCGATGACCCAATGCCCCGGCTTCAAACGCGAAGGATCGCCAATCCGCACCGTTGGCAGGTCGTGCGCGTCGATCTTCAGCACGGCCACATCGCCGCGCAGATCGACGCCGATGACCTTGGCGATGAACTCGCGTCGGTCGCTGAGCTTCACGGTGATTTGCGTCGATTGATCGACGACGTGCGCATTCGTGAGCACGTACCCGTCGGGGCTCACAATGAATCCGGAGCCCTCGCCCCTTTCGACAGGCGCACCTTGTCCCGACGGTCCGCCCGGCCCATCTGGGCCGCCTGGCACATCGGGCGCGGCGCCGGGCCCATCCGGTTCGCCCGGCGCGCCGGGTCCGCCCGGTCCGCCCGGAACACCGAAGCGACGGAAGAACTGGCTCAGCGGATCTTCGTCAGTCGACGCGCTCGCGACGCGTACGGACACGACGTTCACGACGGCCTTGCCGCTCGAATCGACGAGGGCACTGAAATCGGGCAATGCGCGGACGCTCGCTTGCGCCGCCGCTTGCGAGCTGGCTTGCTCCGGTGCGCTCGGCTGCGGCGTTGTTCGCGCGCTCGGCTGCGCCATCGTTTGCGCCATCGGCTGCGTCTGCGTTTGAGCGCCCGGCTGCGTCTGCGTTTGCGGCGCCGCCTGCGTGTGCGTTTGGGCAACCGGCTGGCCCCTCGTTTGCGCGGCGGGCTGTGCACTCGCCGGTGTGCGCAATGCGTCCGCCGAGGGGATGGCGGCGCTCGGGCCACGGGTCACCGGAGGCCCCTCCCGATCGCCCTGTGTGCCCTGTGAGCATGCGACCACCGCGCATGCGAGCGCTGTAGCCCAAGTCGCGCCGGCAGCAAAGCCGCGGTGATGTATACGCATGTGAAGTCCCTCCACTAGAAGCAACATCCCGACGCACGCCCCGTTCCCTCCATCGAGCTCACACACTCGAAACTCGCGCGCGGCCGAGGCGTTTCTCGATATTCAGTAAGCGCGCTTGGAGATCGTGAAATGAAATTCCTGCACCGAACGGCTCTGTTCTCCATTGCGCTGTTGGCGCTTGCCGCATGCGCGTCAACGACGACGTTCACTGCGACGTGGAAAGCCCCCGATGCGCAGCCCCTCGATCCGCGAGGGCACAAGGTCGCCGCCGTGTTCATCTCGACCGACGAGAGCAGTCGGCGCGTTGCCGAGGACGTCCTGGTGCGCAAACTCGACGAGCGTGGCGCACAAGGCATCCCTTCGTACACGCTGATCCCGACCGCAGCGGTGAGCGACTTCGACAGCGTGAAGAAGCAGCTCGCCGACGCGGGCGTCGACGGCGTCGTGGTGATGCGAGTGATCGATCAGCGGCAGAAGATCACGGTGCGCAACGACGCGCCCTTCTTCGGATATCCCCCGTATTACTGGCACTTCTCGGGATATTGGGGCTACGGCTGGGGCGCGCCGTACGTGCCGACCGAGGTGACGAGCACGACGGTGCTGAGCATCGAGTCGCTCGTCTACTCACTGAAGCGCGACACGCTCATCTGGGCTGGAACGAGCCGCACGACCGATCCGGGCAACGTCGAGAAGCTCGTGAACGAGGTCGCGGACGCCGCCGCGAAGCAGATGGCGAAGCAAGGCCTGCTGCCGAAAGAAGCGTGACACTGCGCACCGCGCATCTCAGCGGACTGCGGGACTCGCTCGTCGTCCGCTGAGTCGAAACGGTAATGCCGCATCGGGCGCCGGCCGCCGCTGCGGCCTGGCGTCCACGCTATCGCGTCGCTGTGTCGCACGTACGCCTGTGTGCTCGCGCAACCGGCATTCGTCACGACTGTGCGTGTGGCAGCGCAAACAACGACCGTCGCGTGTACGAGACGCGCGACGGCGCCGAGTTAGCGCGTCAGCTCAGGGACGCGCCTCCAGAATGATGTTGAAAGGCGTCTCCGCCGCGCGCCGGAATCGGCGGAAACCGCCGCCGTCGACCACGACTTCGCGTAACCGCTTCTCGCCCGCCTGCGCGCCGAGCGCCGGACCCTTACGCGCGAGCGACACCGGCACGCACACCTGCGCGGACGCGCCGTAGTACACACGTCCGACCGGATTCAGGTTCTCCTCTGGACGATCGCCGGCAAAAGGTTCGACGATCATGCACGTACCATCTCGATTCAGTGCTTCGCGCGCGTGGCGTGCGGCGGCGATGGGATCCGCCATGTCGTGCAGGCAATCGAAGAACGCGATGAGATCGAGGTTCTCAGCGGAATAGCTCACAGCATCGGCCGTTTGGAATTCGATGTTGCGCACGCCCGCCGCGGCCGCGCGTTGCCGTGCCACCTCGATCGATGGCGCGTGATAGTCAAAGCCGATGAAGTGCGACTTCGGGTACGCGCGCGCCATGAGGATCGCGCTCGCGCCATGCCCGCAGCCGACGTCCGCCACGCGCGCACCCCGTTCCAGCTTCGCGACGACGCCTTCGAGCGCCGGCAGCCATTCGGTGACGAGATGCGCGTTGTAGCCCGCCCTGAAGAATCGCTCGGTTCCGTGAAACAGGCAGGGGTGATGCTCTCCCCATTCCATACCGTTGCCCGTACGGAAGTTCTCTTCCGTGCGCGGGAGGGCGGCGAAGAGCGCCTGCATGAGGAAGTATCCGCCGGGGACGTCGACCGGTCCGTTGGGGTCCGCAAGGCACAGCGCTTGTTCGGGATTGAGCGAGTACTTGCCGGTGCGCGGATCGTAGTCGACGTAACCGCCGGCCGCCTGATTGTTGAGCCATTCCTGGATGTAGCGCTCGTTCGTTTCCGTGCGGCTGGCGAGCTCCGCCGGCGAGAGCGGCGCAGCCGCGAGCGCTTTGTACAGACCCAACCGGTCGCCGACGATCACGAGTGTCGCACTCGCAGCAGCGCCCAGGTCGCTCACCGCTTTGCCTAGGAAGGCCTGGAGTCGGGTGGCGTCTACGGACATGGTCTCTCTCCTCGTATTGCGGGACTGTTGAAAAGACGGACTCCTCACGTCTATCCGGACGCGCAGGCGGTCATCATGTGTTTTCGGCCACGCGGGTTCGAACAATATCGCCGATGCGCGCGCCTGTCTCCGGTGCGGCCCGGATGTCTCTGGTACGCGCCGGATGTCTCTGGGTATCGCGTGCATGTCTCTGGTATGTGCGCAACTGTCTCTGGGTATCGCGCGCATGTCTCTGGTATGTGCATAACTGTCTCTGGTATCGCGCGCATGTCTCTGGTACGTGCATAACTGTCTCTGGGTATCGATAAAACCTGTCGGTTTCCGACCACCCTCTCGAGGCTCGCACGCAGTTGAACACTGCCACGCGGGTCAATGGGACTAAGCAGTGAGTGCCGCGTGCTCGAGCGTTCCGCGATAGTTCTAAGATCGCGGCAGATACGTAGGCCTGAGAGAGCTCGCGATGAGAACCGATGTCCTGATCGTTGGCGCGGGCCCAACCGGCTTGGTCCTGGCACTGTGGCTCACCAAGATCGGCATCGGCGTACGGATCATCGATAAGACTGCCGAACCCGGCACGACCTCTCGCGCGCTCGTTGTTCAAGCCCGAACGCTCGAGCTCTATCGACAACTCGACCTAACGGATGCCGTGATCGCACGAGCGTTCCGCGCCAATGCCGTCAACATGTGGGTTCGCGGCGAGCGCAGGGCACGCGTGCCGATCGGAGCGATCGGCGAAGGCCTGACGCCGTATCCCTACTTGGAAATATTCCCGCAAGACGATCACGAGCGACTCCTGATCGAGCGGCTCGCGGCGCTCGGTGTCTCCGTGCAGCGGCAAAGAGAGCTGGTCGGGTTCGTCGACGACGGCACGGGGATCACGGCGCGCATCCGAACACCCGACGGCATGGAGGAAATCTGTGAGTGCCGCTACATCGTCGGCTGCGATGGCGCGCGCTCGACGGTGCGTCAAGGGATTGGCGCGGATTTTCCAGGCGGCACGTATCGGCAGGTCTTCTACGTCGCCGACATTCAAGGAAGCGGGCCCTGCGTGAACAAGGAGCTGAATGTCGCTTTGGACGACGCGGACTTCATCCTCGTCTTCCCGATGAGCGGCGACGGCCGCGTCCGTCTCGTCGGCGTCGTCAGCGACGAAAGAGCCGAGCGTGCGGAAACGCTGACGTTCGACGACGTCTCGCGCACGGCAATCGACGCATTGAAGCTGCAGGTCGAGAAGGTCCACTGGTTCTCGACCTACCGCGTGCATCACCGTGTGGCGGATCGTTTCTACAAGGGCCGGGCTTTCCTGGCCGGAGACGCGGGACACATCCACAGCCCCGCCGGCGGCCAGGGAATGAACACGGGTATCGGCGATGCCATCAACCTCGCATGGAAACTCGCGATGGTGGTGCGCGACGAGGCGGACCCCAACCTACTGGCGAGCTACGAGGCCGAGCGAATCGGATTTGCGCGCCGGTTGGTGCACACCACCGATCGAGGCTTCACTTTCGCGACCGCAGATGGGCGTATCGCCGACCTCGTGCGGACGCGCGTCGTGCCATTCATCCTCCCGATTGCAACGCGCATCAGCGCGGTGACGGAGTTCATGTTTCGCACCGTGTCGCAGACGATGCTGAACTATCGCGAGGGGCCGCTTTCCGAAGGCAAGGCCGGTGACGTGCATGGTGGCGATCGCTTGCCATGGGCTGCGGTTCAGGGAGTCGACAACTACGACAGCCTCTCCGCTATCACATGGCAGGTGCACGTCTACGGAACCGCAAAAGACAGCGTCGTGAACTGGTGTGCCGCTCACGGCATCCCGTTGCACGTGTTCCACTGGGCGAAGGCATACGACGAGGCCGGATTGGCGCGAGACGCCGTGTATCTGATTCGACCCGATACCTATGTCGCGCTCGCGGAACCGTCTGGCAACGCAGAAGCGCTGGAGCGCTATTTTTCGACGCGGCGCATTCGCCTTCGAAAGGCCTGAGAGCCGCTCGGGGCTTCACAGCCCCCTTCCGCTCGGGAGGCGCATCCGCTTCGCCGGCTCGCGTGTGAGCCAGTCGTGGCATGGATTCCGCGTTACGAGGCAACCCCCCTCGAACCGAGCCGACCATGAAGACATCGCACATTTCGAAGCTACTCAGCGCCGGCCTGCTGGTGACGCCGATCGCCGGCGCATTCCTGGCCGCCGCACCGGTGCACGCCGCCGAGCCCGGCCCGACCGTGACGATCACCGCAATCGACGCGGAAGCCAGCGAAGACGGTGACCCCGCCCTCTTCGTCGCCACGCGCGAAGGCGGCTCCATCGCGCAGCCACTGACCGTAGCTCTCAAGCTCAGCGGCTCCGCTACGCCGGGTGCCGACTATGTGAACCCCGGCGCCACCATCACCTTCCCGGCCGAAACGAGCACGGTGTGGGTGAACATCACTCCGCTGGCCGACGCCGTCGCCGAGGGCGTCGAGACCGTCACCGTCGAGTTGGCTCCTGCGCCGAACGCGTACACGCTGGGCACCGCGAAATCGGCAACGGCGACCATCGCCGACGCCTCCGGCGCGGCGGGTGGCAATACTAGTCAGGCCGGCAAGAGCGGGCCACCGCGCCGCGTCAACCCGGGCAGCCAAGGGCTGCCGGCGCCGATGACGCCGGCGCGAGATCGTTGACTCCGCGGGCACGATCCGGAGTTCCGGCCCGATTTCGGGCAAGCAAAACCCGCGCGTGCCGCTGGGCGATGGTGAAGTGGCAGCTTACGCGTCAGCGAGCGCCGAAGTGCGCGAAGGCCGTCGGCACGGAGCTAGCAATGCGCGGAAGCGCGCGAAGGCCGCCGACACTGAGCTAGCCATGCGCGGGAACCGGCGCGCCCTTCGTCGGGGCGCCCGAGGCGGCAGGCGAGACGATTGCTCACCCAGCCTTCGCGGGTCCGCAGCAACGCGATGTCGCCGGCATGGCCGGCTCGTCGGTTCCGTAGGTCGTGCTCTCGCCGGTCGTGTGGAAGGTCTCCCATTTCACGCCCTGCGGATCTTCGATCCAGCTCTTCTCACTCTTGGCATAGCAGCACGTCGTTGCGCCCTCTTCCAACAGCGGACCGCCGGCGCGCTTCAAGCGCGAGTACACCTCCGCGAGCTCCTCACGATCTTCAACCTGGATACCCAGGTGGCGAATACCCGTCGCGCCGCCGCGCTTGCTGATCGCGAAGTTCACACGCGGGTCATCGAGCATCCATTTCGCGTAGTCGGGTTTGGTGACGACCGGCTCCGCGGCGAACAGCGTGCTGTAGAACTGAATGGACTTGGCGACGTCATCAACGCTGACGTGAACGTGAAGGCGTTTCATAAAGAGCCTCGAGTGAAAGTTGTTTGACCCTGAAGGCGGAGCGGGCTGAGCAGATCGATCCAATTGTGTGTCGCGCAGATCTCTGCGTGTGAGCACGAGCGACATGCGTGGATTGCAACGGTTGGCATCGGCTCGTACTCACGCGGCCTTCGACGATTTCTTCGCAGTCTTCTTCGTGGCGGCCTCTGGAGCGCAAGCCGCCGAACATGACGAGGCACCTCCGCAGCAATTTTCGGTGAGGTAACTGACCAGGCCATTCATGGCGTCGAAATCGGCGGCGTAGATGAGCTGCCGACTGTTGCGCTCTTGCGTGATCAGCCCGGCGCGGTGCAGTTGCTGCAAATGAAACGTCAGCGATGAGGGCGGGAGCTTCAGGCGGCCCGCAATCGTCCCGGCGTTCAGACCTTCCGACCCGGCCTCGACCAGCATGCGAAAGATGCGCAACCGATATTCGTGAGCGAGCGCGGCCAAGGCCGCGACGGCATCTGCGGCTTTCATGTCACTCCGATGTTTCGACGATTGTCGAAATAATGCCGCGCGCCGGCAGTGCCGTCAAGATCGCCACGGAGACCATCGAGGTCCCTACGCGTGCAGCCGAGCTACAGAGTCAATTGCCAATAAGTCACGTCGATCCAGCGACGAACACACCCTTGTATGCTTCTCGGAGCAAGTTTTTCTGCACCTTGCCCATCGTGTTGCGCGGGAGTGCATCGACCACGATACAGGACTTGGGCACCTTGAAGCCGGCGATCCTGCCTTTCAGGGCGGCGATGAGTGCCGGCGGCTCCAGCGACACGTCGGCTTTGGGAACGACCACCGCCACCACACCCTCCCCGAAGTCCGGGTGTGGCACGCCGATGACCGCGCTTTCGGCGACGCCGGCGATCTCGTTGAGATAGCCCTCGATTTCGGCGGGATAGACGTTATAACCGCCCGTAATGATCAGGTCTTTGGCTCGGCCGACGATCGTCACGTAACCGTCGGCATCGACCTTGCCCACATCGCCTGTCTTGAAAAAGCCGTCCGGCGTGAACTCCTCTCGCGTCTTGTCGGGCATCCGCCAGTAGCCGCTGAAGACGTTCGGCCCTTTCACCTCGATGCCGCCGATCTCATCCGTGCGGCAGGGCTGCCCCTTGTCGTCGGTGATCCGCAGGCTCACTCCCGACAGCGGGAAGCCCACTGTGCCGCCGCGGCGCTCGCCGTCCTTCGCGTGGCAAGGGTTCGAGGTCAGCATCACCGTCTCACTCATGCCGTAGCGTTCGAGGATGGTGTGCCCGCTTCGTTCGCGGAACTCGTTGAAGGTCTCCATGAGCAACGGCGCCGATCCCGAAATGAAGAGCCGCATGTTCCGGCACGCCTCGCGGCCGAAACCTGGCTCGCGAAGCAGCCGCACGTACATCGTCGGCACGCCCATGAAGACCGTGGCGTCCGGCAAGCGCTTCACCACGGCGGCAGGATCGAACTTCGCGAGCCAGATCATCCGGCTGCCGTTGAGCAGCGCACCGTGCGACGCGACGAACAGCCCGTGGATGTGGAAGATCGGCAACCCATGCAGCAGCACATCGCCCTTCTTCCAATCCCAGTAGTCCTTGAGCACCGTGGCGTTGGAGAGCATGTTTCCGTGGGTCAACATCGCGCCCTTGCTGCGCCCGGTGGTGCCGCTGGTGTAGAGGATGACCGCAAGATCGCCGGCGTCTTTCTTAGCCGGCGTGTGTGTCTCTGCGTTGCCCGACGCGCGTTCGAGCAGCGTGCCGGTTCCGTCATCGTTCAGCGTGAATACGTGGCGCGTGCCGTGGGCGATGGCTATCTTCGACACCCAATCGAAGTTCCTGCTGGAGCACACCACGACGCTGGGTTCGGCATTGCCGATGAAGTACTCGATCTCGGCGGCCTGGTACGTGTTGTTCAGTGGCAGGTAGACGAACCCGGCGCGTAGCACAGCGAGGTAGAGAAACAGCGCCTCGACCGACTTTTCCGTCTGCACGGCCACACGCGCGCCCTCGGCCAGCTGTCGCGAGGCCAGCAGATTCGCGATCCTCGCCGAGGTGCGCTCGATGTCACCCCACGTGTAGACGCGCGGCGCGCCCGGGCCATCCGCCGTTTCGATGGCGATGTCGTTCAAGTCGACGGGAAAGGCGCTTCGCAGGGCGACGAACAGATTCTGATTGTCGTGCACAGCAGTCTCCGGCTGCTTTGATCATGCCTGCTACGGGGGCGGCGGATCGTCGCACGGAAACGCAATCGCTTGCCAGCCAGGACGGCGGCTGAGGTCGATGGAGGTTCCTCAGTAGACGCCTTGTTGTGCGCGCTGCCAGGATCACGCGACCGCGATGTTCGATCTCTACGGGTGACGCAGCAGACTCACGGCTCGTCGGCTTCAACGAAGCGCGCAACGGTTGCAGCGTGCCGACCCACAGCTGCGCGATTTGATCCAGGTAGCGCCGCACCTGGAGGCTCACGGCTCGTCGGCTTCAACGAAGGCACGCAACCGTTGCAGTGTGCCGTCCCACTGCTCCGAGATTTGATCCAAGTAGCGCCGCACCTGCGCGAGTCGGCGAGTCTGCAACTCCCAGATCCGCTCGCGTCCGGTGCGACCGCTGCGCACGATCCCGGCGTTCTCCAGCGCACACAAGTGTTTCGTCACAGCTTGCCGAGACACGTCGAAATCTTCCGCCAAGCGCGAGATGGATGCGGGTCCGCCGCGACAAAGACGTGCAACGATGCGAAGGCGCGTCTCGTCGCCCAGCGCCGCAAACACGGGGGCCGCCTCCGCGAGCGCCGAAGCCGCGAGCGGGCGCTGTGCGGGGCTAGCCATTGGGTTGCTGCGCCAGGTACTTCGAGATGAGCTTGATCTGCATTTCCCACCCGCCTTCGTTGTCCGCGAAGACTTTGGCACGCCGCTCGAGCGGAATGCGATCGAACCCCGTTTCGGTGATCGTCAGCAGCACACCACCACCCGGCGCATCTTTCAGCTCGAACGTGACGGTCGTCATCTCATTCGCGGGCGCATTCGGTCCCGCCTCCTCGGCGCCGGGATGCCAGCGGAACGAAAAACGGTCCATCGGGTCGATGCGATCGATGTAGAAGTCACAGGCCATGCCGGTCCACGGCTCCTGCAACTTCGCGACCTCGGCATCGACGGACGTCGGCACGATGCGCCCAGCAACGCGCTGGCCTTGCACGAACGGCCCCTCCAACGACACACCGAACCATTTGCCGAACTGCGTCGAATCGGAAATCGCACGCCATACCCGCTCGCGCGAGGCGCGCAGCACGATCTGCTTCTCGATACGGTCGGTGTTCATCAGGCACCCCTTTTATGCGCAACCGTTTGGTTGCGTAAGTGATAGCACGAGGGAAGGCCCATGTGCAACCTATTGGTTGCGTAATCGGAGCCGGAGTATGCGGGAACGGCTTGGTTGAGCGTAGTTCCATTGCAACCGGCTCTCTGTCGTCGGCACCAAATGCCCTCATTGATCCGGCCAGCGCAAACCATGAGGCAACGCGGGCGGACAGAATAGAAAGTGCAGCACACGCCGAGGGCGGGTTCCGGCGACTTTCGAAGAAGCGTGAAGCAGCAGCGGACGCATCACAAGCACGCCGCCCTGCTCCACTTTGCAACTGACCTCGGACGCCGCCGATCGCAAACTGGCAATTTCGGTTGCGGTCAATTTCCGTTTCGGTGTGAGCCAGGAATCACGCGGAGTGCTCCATCATGAGCGAGACGCGGCTGTGCATCCGCTTGAGCCAAATCGAACGCAAGTAGCATGTATCAGGGAGTGCCACCACGCCGGGCGCTCGAAAGCGGGGGGCTGAATGCGCACGTCCCGTGACCCTGCGCTTCTTCGACCCACCGTGCAGGTTGAGATCGGTAGCCAACTCGGGCCTGCCCCGGAAGTCCGAACTCTGTCCTCGCTCCTCAGGCGGCGAGCTTTACCTGTGGATGCAATCCCGCTCGGCCAAAAACCGAACCGCGTAATCAGGTTTGGCGGCAAACATACGTGGCATCTGGTTTGAGAAATAGGACGCCTCGCTGGTTTTGGCGAGCGGCCCGTGCAGGCTTCCAAGCATAATGGCTCGCAGCATCACAGCTGCATCACTTCGTAGACCCAGAAGTCCTTGCCGGATCCGGCAGATCGTCGCGAGTGTGTTCGGGTGAAAAGCGGCCCGCCAAAAAGAGCCTCTGGGCGTGGACGCAGAGCGGACCTGGTCGATGATCGCATCGTACAGTTCCAAGACTTGATCGGTATTGGTTTTCGCCAGCTTTGCGCGCGCTATCGCAACGGCCACTGGAGCGGACGGTGACATGTTTGGGCTCTTGCGCCGCTTGTGGGACAATGTTCGAAAAATTAACTGAGACTTCCAGCCTGTGCCTTGCAACGTGATCTCCGTAAACAGACTCGAGAAGAACGCGCAGGTCCTGAGGCTCCTTGCCTTTTTCCTCCTGCTCGCCCCCGCGGCTCAAACCTCGGCAGGACTGCCGCCAGAGGCTCCCATCGTTCTCGTGATGAATGAAAGGGCGTACGGCGTTCCGGATGGCTTCGGGCTGGTGGGAGCGATGATCGGCAAGTCCACGAACAACGTGGCCCAGGCACAAGTTGAGGCGTTCAAACAGCAGACCGCGGGAATCGCCTGGGCGGACCTGGCGGCCGAAGAGTTTTCCTGCATCTCGATGGGCGACAAACCGGCTGCCGAGTGTCGGAAAGTCTTCGTCGCCGACGGCCTGGAGAGCCTGGTGGGCCTCTTCGATCGTTACGACGCACCGAAGCTCATCCTCGTCGAGCTGGTCCAGACGTACCTCGATCCCATGCGCTATCGGGCGCGCGCTGTCATCCACGAGCTGACACGCGGCAAGAAAAGCTATCGTGAGGACCGACTGTTCACTGTGCTGTTCGAGAACTTCCTGCCGCCGTCGCTGTGGCAGAAGACTCCAGCAGAAGCCGCGGAGTACTGGCGGTCTGGGACACCTTCGCGCCTCGAGGCGGACGCGCGCCGGTCATTGAAAGAGCTGCGCGCACTGGCGGAGTACGTCGACGCACTCAAGACGGAGCCGCGCAAAACCCCGCCCGAGTGGAAGCAGCTCCCCAAGGTCGCCACCCTGGTCGAGTCCAAACGCGCCCATTGCGTCGGCATGCCGTGCCGCAATGTCCGGGTACTTGAAGAGCGTGGCGAAAGGACATGGCTGGTGAACGACAAGCCGCTCATTCCCTTCTACGGACCGTCGGCAGCCTCGTTGGACGCGAACGCGATGCTCAATCAAACCAGCCTGTACGTGCTGGTGCAGTTTCCGTACCTTTAGTGGGAAGCCACTTCCCTGCCGAACGGCGCCGGGCCGATCGCACGACAGACCGCGACGGGATCGACTCACGCGCACCCGAACAGGGACTGCAGGAACAGTGTAGGGCTTCACCCCGACCACCTGTTCCTGCACCTGCAATCAGGGCTGCAGGTTGCATCGAGTATTCCGCCCACAGCGAGCCGTCTTCGCCGGGTGAAAGCATGATTTCGCCGAGCATGTCTCGGAGGATCGTGCGGGCCTTTGCCGCCGCTGCATGATCGCCGCCGAGGCCCTGGTCGATCTGCTCGCGGCACAGCTCGGCAGCTCGCGGCAGCATCGCCAGAACGCGCGCGTTCTCGCGCTCGGCCGGGCGCGCGTCGAGCAGTTCGCGGCGCTTGGTCTCAGCGCGTTCAATGGCGACCTGCAGTTCGTCCGGCGCGAGGTCCGGGTCGCCGGCTTTCAGGCGCTCGCGCAGTCTGGCGATGCGAGCGTCCAATTCCTCGACTTCACGCGGAAGCGTCTCCGCTCGCGCAGCCAGTTCCCTCGTCCGTTCCGCGTAGGCAGCGCGCATTTCGTTTGCCATCCGCTCCACGCGGTCCGGCGCGAGTAGATCACGGCGAACGCCG
>DASTRY010000094.1:0-94283 GCA_035760965.1 Steroidobacteraceae bacterium
GGCGGCAGCGATCACGCCGCGCACGCGCGCGATTCTGCCCGTGCACTTCGCCGGTTTGCCGGTCGACATGGAGCGGCTATACGCCCTCGCGACTCGCCACCAGCTGCGGGTGATCGAAGACGCCGCGCACGCAATCGGCAGCGCCTGGCGCGGCAAGCTCATCGGCAGCTTCGGCGATCTCGCGTGCTTCAGCTTTCACGTGAACAAGAACATCACGACGATCGAAGGCGGCGCGATCGTGGGGGGCTCGGCGGCCGAGGTCGAGGCGATCGAGCGCTATCGATTCCACGGTTTGAAGAAGTCCGGGCCGGACGACTTCGAGGTGCTCGAGCCGGCCAGCAAGGCGAATCTCTCGGATGTGTGCGCCTCCATCGGGCTTGCTCAGCTGCCTCACCTTCGAGCCTTCAACACGGCGCGCCGCCGGCTCGCGGCGCGCTATTTCGAGCACTGGGGCGCTGGAGCGCCGCTGCGATTGCCGGCGCGGGGCGACGATGGACACAGCTGGCACTTGTTCGCGCCGCTGCTGCCGCTGGAAACGCTGCACATCACACGGCGGCGCTTCATCGACGCGATGGCGGCACGCGGCATCGGCGTCGGCGTGCACTATCCGGCCATTCATCTCTTCGCTGCGTACCGTGCGCTCGGTTATCGCGAAGGCCAATTCCCCAACGCCGAGCGGATCGGGCGCGAAACGGTGACCTTGCCGCTGTTCCCGGCGATGCAGCCGGACGACGTCGATCGCGTCGTTGCGGCCACCGCCGCCGCGATCGAGGAGGCACGCATATGACTCCGCTGCTATCCGTCATCGTGCCGGTCTACAACGAGGAGCAAGGCTTGCCGGCGCTGTTCGAGCGGCTCTACGCCGCGCTCGATGCGCTCGGTCGACCGTATGAAGTGCTGTTCGTCGATGACGGCAGTCGCGATCGTTCGGTTGCGCTGTTGCGTGCGCAGTTCGAGCGGCGGCCGGAGCACACGCGTGTCATCGTCTTCGCGAGCAATGCCGGACAGCACATGGCGATTCTGGCGGGCTTCGAATATGCGCGCGGCCTCTACGTCGTCACGCTCGACGCCGACCTGCAGAATCCGCCCGAAGAGATCGGGAAGCTCGTCGCGGCGATGGAGAACGGTGCCGACTACGTGGGCACCATTCGCAGGCTCCGGCGCGATAGCTGGTGGCGGCGTTCCGCCTCGCGGCTGCTCAACCGGCTGCGCGAGCGCACGACGCGCATTCGCATCACCGATCAGGGATGCATGCTGCGGGGCTATCACCGCACGATCGTGGATGCCGTGAATCAGTGTCACGAGGTGAACACGTTCGTTCCGGCACTCGCCTATACGTTCGCGCGGCATCCGACCGAGATCGAAGTGGCGCACGCCGCGCGCGAGCACGGCGTCTCGAAGTACTCCTTCTATCGGCTCATCCGGCTGAACTTCGATCTGATGACGGGGTTCTCGCTCGCGCCGCTGCAATTTTTCACCGTCACCGGCATGCTGATCGCTTGCGCATCGCTCGTGTTCGTCGGCTACCTCGCGTTACGCCGCATCTTCAGCGGGCCGGAAGCGGAAGGTGTGTTCACCCTGTTCGGCATCGCGTTCTTCCTCATCGGCGTGCTGCTCCTCGGGCTCGGCGTCGTCGGCGAATACGTCGGCCGCATCTACGAGCAGGTGCGCCAGCGGCCGCGATTCGTCGTGGCGGCAGTGCTGGAACGCGACTCGACGAGCGCGCGCCCCGTGCCCGAAAGCACTCGCCCATTTGCGCGGCAGGTGTCCGGCCAGTGAGTGTTCGCGCCGTCGTCTTCGCCTATCACGACGTCGGTGACCGCTGCCTGCGCGTGTTGCTATCGCAGGGCATCGACGTGCCGCTCGTCGTCACGCACGTGCCGGATCCGGCGGAGCCGCAGTGGTTCGCAAGCGTCGAGCGCACGGCGCGCGAGTACGAGATTCCAGTGCTGACTCCGGAGGATCCGGAGCAGGCGAGCCTCGAGCGCGTGCTGACCGAGATCCGGCCCGATTTTCTCTTCTCGTTCTACTACCGGCGCATGCTGAGTCCGCGTCTCCTGCAACTGCCGCGGCGCGGAGCCCTCAACATGCACGGCTCGCTGCTTCCGAGATATCGTGGGCGGGCACCGATCAACTGGGCCATTCTGCGCGGCGAGCAGGAAACCGGCGCCACGCTGCACTACATGGTGGAGCGCGCCGACGCCGGTGACATCGTCGATCAACTCGCTGTGCCGATCTTGCAGGACGATGACGCGCTGATCGTGACGCGCAAGGTCACGGCAGCCGCAGAAATCGTGCTCGCGCGCTCGCTGCCCGCGCTCGCGGCGGGACTCGCGCCGCGACGGCCGCAGCGGCTGCAAGACGGCGAGTATTTCGGCCGTCGCACGCCCGAAGACGGACGCATCGACTGGAGGCAGCCCGCGCGCGCCATTCACAACCTGGTGCGCGCGGTCGCGCCGCCGTTTCCGGGCGCGTTCTCGGATGTGAACGGCAAGCGGTGGTGGTTTCACAAGACGCGTGTCGCGCGGTCGCGTGCATTCGCGCCCGGTCCGCCGCGGCTGTTCGGAGAGGACGGCCGCTGCTTCATTGCATGCGCCGACGGCGCGGTACTGGAGCTGCTGGCGGGCCGCATCGACGATGCCGCGCTCGATCTGCGCGCGCTCGCCGACGAGCTGATGCGCCAGCCAATACCGCTGCCCCTGGCGCCCCGCTGAGCATCGCGAAGTGGCGCGCATCGCTCTGAAGATCGACATCGACACGCATCGCGGCACGCGCGAAGGCGTGCCGCGCCTTGCGGACGTGCTGCAGCGGCTCGACGCACGGGCCACGTTCCTGTTCAGCCTCGGGCCGGATCACACCGGGCGCGCGATTCGCCGTGTGTTCCGCCGCGGTTTCGTCGGCAAGGTGCGGCGAACATCGGTCGTACAGCACTACGGCGTGAAGACGCTGCTCTATGGCGTGCTGTTGCCAGGTCCTCACATCGGCAAGCGGAATGCGGCGATCATGCGCGACATCGCGAACCGCAACTTCGAAGTCGGCGTGCACACCTACGATCACAGCAAGTGGCAGGACAACGTCGCGCACGCGGATGCCGACTGGACGCGCCGCGAGCTCGCACGCGCCCACGCACAGTTCGTCGCGACCTTCGGCTTCCCTCCGTCCGTGCACGGCGCCGCGGGCTGGCAGATGAACGCGCACGTGCCGCGCCTCGAGCACGAGCTCGGATTTCGATACGCCTCCGACACACGCGGCACCGGCCCGTTCTTGCCCGTGATGCGCGGCGTGGCCGGGCAGGTGCCGCAATTGCCGACGACCTTGCCAACGCTCGACGAGCTGCTCGGGCGCACGGATCTGGCGCGCAGCAGTCCAGTCGAGGAGTTGCTCGGGATCACCGCGCGCACACATCGCGATCACGTGTTCACGCTGCATGCGGAGCTCGAGGGCGGTCACTACCTCTCGGCGTTCGAGCACCTGCTGAAGGGATGGCGCGACTACGGCTACGAGCTCGTCGATCTCGCGACACAGTTCAAAGCGCTCGATCCGGCGCGGCTCCCTCTGCACGAAGTCATCTCGGGCTCCGTGCCCGGGCGTGCCGGCAAGCTCGCCATGCAAGGACTCTACAGCGGCGCGCTGTCCAGCGCCGCGGGTTGAACGGCGCGCTATCCGCCGGTGCCGCTCGAGCAGTGCGCTGTCGAGTGTCGCCGGTCAGACGCTACGCAGTCGCGGCCGATTGGGCGGGCTCCGGAATGGCACGATCGTGCGAGGCGCTAGGGATCGCGGCGCCTCGCGAGGGTAGCCATCCCGCACGTCGAATTCGCCGCGATTGAATGCCCTCATGCGCACCTCGGCCTCGCGGCTCTTCCACAGCTCGAGCTGCCAGGCGTCGTTCTCGAGCACCTCGGGGCTCTCGCACTTCACCAGTGCTTTCAGATGCGCGAGCGCACGCGCCGGCTGCGCAGTCAGCCGCCGCGCGAGGACCAGCGACGCTTCGAGCGCATGCGTCGCGACGAACGTCACGAGGCCGCGCGCCGCAGCGATGTCCGGCGTGAACGTCATGCCGAGCGCGATACATTCGTAAGCGCGCGCCGCGCCGAGCAGGCGCACGAGCCGCGACACGCCGCCTGCGGACGGCAGCACGCCGAGATGAATCTCGGTCGTGCCGATGGAATAGAGCCCCGCCTGCGCGACCCGGAAGTCGCACGCCAACGCCAGCTCGAGCCCGCCACCCAAGCACGTTCCGTTGATCGCTGCAATTACAGGTTTGTCACATTTCTCGATCCGGGCGCAGAGCGCGCGCAGCTTGCGCGGAAAGGAGTCCGGCACGCCGTCGGTCGTGCGCATCTGCGGGTCCCAGAAATGCTGGACGAACACACGCGTGACGCCGCCGGTGAGCACGATGACGCGGATCGTCGGGTCGGCGGCCGCGGCGGCGAACGTGGCCTCGAGCGCGGGCAGCATGCCCGGGGTGAGGAAACCTTCCGGCGGATTGACGAGGCGGATGACGGTGATCGACTGTTCGACGCGTTCGGCAGTGATTTGCGACATGTCCGATTGGACACCGCGAGCCCGTCGGATCAATCGATACTCGCCCCGATTGATTGGCGTCGCGCGCGAGTCTCACCCCTCATGAGACTCGAACCGCGAGTTGTCGCGTGAATACCCATCCTGCGGACCGTGAGCTGGTCAAGGCCCTGCTGACAGGCGAGCGCCAGGCGTTCGACCGCTTTTTCGGCGACTACTTCCCGCGTCTCTACCGCTTCGTCCTGCCGCGCATCGAGAGCGATCCGGCGGCCGCCGAGGACCTGTGCCAGCACGTGCTGGCGCGGGCGATTCGTGCGCTCGCAACCTATCGCGGCGAGGCGTCGCTCTTCACGTGGTTGTGTCAGATTGCGCGCAACGAGCTCAGTCGCTACTGGGAGCGGCGCAAGACCGAAGACGCAAACGTGCTGCACATCGAGGACGACGCGGACATCCGCGCCATGCTCGAATCGGTGGCGGCGCCCGAGTCCGAGCAGCCGGACGCGCAGCGCCTGCGCTCCGAAGTGGCGCGCATCATTCACATCGCACTCGATCATCTGCCGCAGCACTACGCGAACGCGCTCGAGCTGAAATACATCGACGGCCTCTCGGTGCAGGAAGTCGCGGCGCGTCTTTCGCAAACCGTCACGGCGACCCAAAGCGTTCTCGCCCGCGCGCGCGGCGCGTTGCGCGACATTCTGGAGTCGGCCGGCATCACCGCCTCACATCAGGTGGACATGGCTATTTCCGCACGACTGAGGGGAGTCGTGCCATGAACGGCGAGCGTCGAACGGACGGCGCCCGTGCCGAGGCGCCGGCCATGCTCGAACGCGAGCAAATGACGCTCTCGCTGCTGCGGCGTGCGGGCCGGCGCAACGCTCCGCCTCCGGATGTGACGGAGCGCGTGTACGCGACGCTCCTCGATATCTGGTCGGAAGAGGTGTCGCGGCGCCGGCTCTTGTTGCGGAAGCTGGCTCTCACGGCGGCCGCTGCGGTGTTCGCTGTGGTGGCCGCCGCGGCGTTCTGGCGTGGGAGCCTTGCGAACGACGACGTGGCCCGCGTTACGCGTCTGACAGCGCAGGTCGAGCTCACTCGCGGCGACGACACGCAGACCCTGTCGAGCAAGTTCGACCTGCGGAGCGGAGACCGTCTCAACGTGCCCGCCGGCAGCGCGCTGGTGGCGCGCCGTGCGGATGGGCTGTCCGTTCGCGTCGGCGGTCCGGCGTATCTCGTGTGGGATTCGGCGGAACGGCTCCGGCTCGATCGCGGGCGCGTGTACGTCGACGGCGGACCGAAGCCCGACGCCGCGCGCGCACCGTTCGAAGTGCGCACACCGCTCGCTCGCATCGAGCACATCGGCACGCGCTTCGTCGCGGATTCGAATCCGCAGCGCGTGCGCGTGGCCGTGCGCGATGGACACGTGCGCCTCACGTCGTCGAGCGGCGACGCGCTCGGCATCGACGGCGGGCAGGCCGCCGAAGCCGCCGTGAACGGGCAAATTTCCTGGGTGACGCCGCCCGCACGCAGCGAGTGGGAATGGGTCGATGCTCTCGCGCCGCCGTGCGGGATCGACGGTCGGTCCTTGTTCGACGTGCTCGCCGATCTCACGCACGAGGCGGACTTGCAGCTCGTGTTCGCCACGCCGGAGATCGAGCGTCGGGCGCGGGACCTGACGCTGCACGGACCGGCGCTCGAGCTGCCGCCGCGCACCGCCATCGACGCCGTGCTCGCCACGACCGACCTCGATGCCGATCTGGCCGGTGCCCGGGTCGTCCTGCACGAGCGGATGACAGGATCGTAATGACGTCCTCGTCATGACGGTCGGCTGAGTCCCGTCACGGAGATGCGACAGTGTCTCCGCCAGCCATCGCTACCGTGACGCGGCGCGGCGCTCCGGTTACGATGCCCGGGTGAGCGTCGCAGGGAAACACGGTCGAAACCGGCGCGGGCGCGCGCACTCCAGGGTGTCGAGGCAGGTGCTCGTCGGCTGCGCGGCATTCATTGCCGGCGCGCTTGCGATTCCCGCGTTGGCTGCCGCGGCTTCCTCGGATGCGACTCTGGCCGCGCCGCGCATCGCGGCGGTCGTGCTCGGCGAATCTCTGGGCACGGCGCTGCAAACGCTCGAGCGGCCGGGGCTTTCGATCATCTATAGCTCCGCGCTCGTTCCGCCCAGTCTCAAAGTCACCGTGACGCCTCAGGCGCACGAGCCCACCGAGCTGGCTCGCGAGATCCTCGCGCCGCATTCGCTCGGCCTGCACGCGGTCGCGCCAGGGTTGTATGCGGTCGTGCGCGTGAACATTCCGCAGCAGACCGAGCCGCTCGTCGCAACGCCGTCCCGCCTCACGCGCCCGCCTGCGCGCGATCCGGACCCGCCCCCAATGTCGGACGTCGTGGTCGAAGGTACGCGCGAAACGGGCGAGGGGCCGGACGTCGCGACGGCGCAGCTGCTCGACCGCGCGCAGATCAGCGCGCAACCGGGACTGCGCGACGACGCGTTTCGAAGCGCGGCGCGCGTGCCCGGGATCACTATGAACGGTCTCTCGGCGGCCCCGCACGTGCGCGGTGGCGGCGAAGACGAGGTGCTCGCGCTGCTCGACGGTTTCCCGATCCGGCAGCCGTATCACCTGTCCGGCTATCAGAGCGTGTTCAGCGTGATCGATCCGCAGCTGCTGTCGAGCATGGAAGTGTTCACCGGCGGCTTTCCGGCGCGCTTCGGCGGCCGCATGAGCGGCGTGTTCGACATGCGACTGCCGGATCGGTACGGCGCGTCGACCCGCGGCCTCGGCATGAGCTTCTTCAACGCGAGCGCCCGCGGTTCCGACGTGATTGCCGGGGCCGACGGTTGGGATTGGCTCGGAATGGGCCGGGTGGGCACGCTCGGGTTGGTGCTGGACGCGCTCGCGCCGCGGGTCGCCGAGCCGTCGTACGGGGATTTCGTCGGCCGCCTCCGCTGGCTCAGCTCCGCCGACAGCGAGATCGCGCTCTACGTGCTCGGCGCACGCGACTCGCTCGACATCGACAATCAGAGCCGCACGGAGCACGCGCGCCTCGACAGCCGCTCGCTCTACACCTGGCTGCGCGGCGAGCGACATTGGGACGATGGCTCGCAGCTCACCGTCTGGCTCGGCAACACGTCGCTCACGAGCTCGCGCGTGGGTGAAGCGAACGATCCGCTCATCAGCATGGGCCGCCTCTATGACGCGCGGGACACCAGCATCTGGGACGTGCGCGCGCGGTATGCGACGCCGATTGGTTTGACGCAGGAGCTGCAGATCGGCGGTGAATGGAGCGCGGGATCGGCGAGCTACGACTACGACAGTCACGTCGAATTCACGCCCGCGGTCGCCGCGCTGTTCGACAAGCCGCTGACGCTCTCGAATCGCTTCCTGGCGCATCCGCACGTGCAGCAGCTGCACTTCTTCGCCTCGCACCGCTGGGACGTGACGTCGACGGTGACCACGGAAATGGGTTTCCGGGTCGAGCGCGACTCCGGGTTCGGTCTCGATCCGGCTACGATGCTCGATCCGCGACTCGCGGTGAAGTGGGCGTTCCGCCCGGACACGCAGCTGCGCGTGCAGTGGGGCCGCTTCCACCAGTCCGACGAGGTGAGCGAGCTGCGTGTGCAGGATGGCATGACCGCCTTCGATCGGCCGCAGCGCTCGGATCACTTCATTCTCGGGTTGGATCATCAGCTCGCGAACGGCATCGCGCTGCGGGCGGAGGCGTTCAGCAAGCGCCAGCTCGATCCGCGAGTGCGCTTCGAGAATCTGTTCGACCGTCTCGCGATCCTGCCGGAGCTCGAGCCGGATCACGTGCGCGTCGCGCCGGACAGCTCGGCGCTGCGCGGCGTGGAGCTCAGCGCCGAGCGGCGCGGCCACCCTTTCAGCTGGTGGGCGTCGTACACCTGGGCGGAGGCGCTCGATGACATCGACGCGGTCGAAGTGCCGCGCAGCTGGGACCAGCGCAACGCCGTGACCTTGGGGACCTCGTACCAGCGCGGGCGCTGGGATGCCGCGCTCGTCGGCACGGCGCACAGCGGCTGGCCGATCACCGACCTCGTCGCGACGCCCGACGGTGTGCAGCTCGGCGCTCGCAGCGGTGATCGTGTGCGAACGTACTTCTCCGTCGATATGCGCGTGCGCTATCACTGGTTCCTCGAGCGCAGCGACTTGGCGGTCGCGTTCGAGCTGAGCAACGCCCTCGACCGCAACAACTCGTGCTGCCGCGAGCTGACCGCGCGCTCGAATCCGGATGGCACCACCTCCTTCGGGACGCGCCAGGTCGATGCGCTACCGCTGATTCCATCGCTCAGCGTGCAGTGGTCGCGTTGAGCGACCTCGGGCCGGACGGCCGCGCAAGCTCTCTTTCTCGCTCGCGGCCAATCCCTTAACGTCCGCGCACACACGTCACGGGAGAAAGCCATGGCGAAGGTCGTGCGCATTCACCGGCTGGGTGAGCCGGACGTTCTGCAATTCGAAGAGGTGGAGATCGGTGCGCCGGGCGCAGGCGAGGTGCGGCTCGCGGTGGAAGCGATCGGCCTCAATCGGGCCGAAGCGATGTTTCGGCGCGGGGCCTATCCGGTCAAGCCGCAATTGCCGACGGGGATCGGGTACGAGGGCGTCGGCGTCATCGAGGCGATCGGGCCCGGCGTGAGCGGGTTCGAAGTGGGCCAGCGCGTGTGCGTCGTGCCGAACACGCAGCTCGGGCAGTACCCTCTGTGCGGCGAGAAAGCCATCGTGCCGGTGCGCAGTCTCTTGCCGATGCCGCCGGGATTGACGCCGGTCGAAGGCGCTTCGATCTGGATGCAGTACTTCACCGCGCTCGCGATCATCGAGGCGGGACACGCGACGGTCGGCGATTACGTGATCATCCGAGCGGCCTCGAGCAGCGTCGGGCTCGCGGCGATCCAGCTCGCCAACTGGGCCGGTGCCGTGCCGATCGCGGCGACTCGCCGCAGCAGCAAGACTGCGGCACTGAAGGAGCAGGGCGCAAAGCACGTCATCGCGACGGAGGAGACGGATCTCGTCGCCGAGGTCATGCGCATCACCGGCGGCAAGGGCGCGCGACTCGTGTTCGACCCGGTGGGCGGTCCCGAAGTGGACAAGCTCGCGCAGGCGATGGCCGAGGAAGGCATCCTCTTCATCTACGGCAGCCTGAGCGGCGAGCCCACGGTCTTTCCGCACTGGCCGGCGGCGTTGAAGAGCCTCAGCGTGCGCGGCTGGGTCGCCTCGTTCATCTGGAACAAGCCGCATCGCTACGCGCGCGCGCACCAGCTCATCCTGCAAGGGCTGGCGAGCGGGCATCTGCGGCCCGTCATCGCGAAGACGTTTCCGCTCGCGCAGGTCGTCGAGGCGCACCGCTATCTCGAATCCAATCAACAACTCGGCAAGATCGTCGTCACGGTGAAATGATGTTGCGCAAAGTCGCGGTTCTGTTCGCACTCGTATTGGCCTTGCCGCTTGCGGCGCAGGCGGCGGCCTTCAAGAAGGATGCGCCGACGGTGCTCATCACCGGCGCGAACCGGGGTATCGGGCTGGAGCTGGCCAAGCAGTACGCCGCGGCGGGCTGGAATGTCATCGCGACGACGCGGCGGCCGCTCGACGATCCGGGCGCGGCGGCGCTGCGCGAGCTGGCGAAGAAGTATCCGCAGGTGGCGCTCGAGCGCATCGACGTCACGGACACCGCGATGATCCGGGGCGTGGCGCAGAAGTACAAAGATCAGCCGCTCGATGTGCTCATCAACAATGCCGCCGCGGTGGAAGCGACGTTCCAGGCGGACCTCGAGAAGGTGAACATCCCGTACGACAAGATCGACTTCGATGCCGCGCGCAACGACTTCGACGTCAACGCGCTCGGGCCGATGCGCATGGTGCAGGCGTTCGAGCCGAACGTCGCGCGCTCGAAGCAGAAGAAGATCGTGAACGTCACCTCCTTCATCGGCTCGTTCGGGCGCAGCTTTCAGAGCGCCATGGGCATGAACTACGGGGCGAGCAAAGCGGCGCTCAACATGTATTCCTACAAGCTATCGCATGCGCTGAAGCCGCAGGGCGTGATCGTCGCGCTGGTAGAGCCGGTGCTGGTGGCGAGCAAGCCCGGCGTGGCCGAAAACCCGATGGCGAGCCCCGTGGATGTGGAGGTCGCGAAGCTCTTGAAAGTGATCGACGGGTTGACGATGGAGAGCAGCGGCAAGATCACGAACTTCACGACCGGGCAGATCGATCCGTTCTGAGCGGAGGGTTCGGCGAGCGCGTGCGGCTCGCGGCCGCGCTGACGGCGCACTTGGCGCCGCTTGCTCGATGGCGCCCGCGCCTGCATTTCAGTGCACCGCTCCTGTGGCGCGGCACGCCCGGCGCCTCGGTGACAACGCCGTGCTCGATGTCAGCGTGAGGGCCGGGCCTCGAGCACTCTCGCTTACGCTTGAGTCGCAGCGAGATCGGCGTCCTTGGCCGCGGATCGTTTTATCGCCGGCCGCGAATTCACGAGCTTGATGTACGCCTCGATCTGCGGCGAGGACGGCACGATCTTGAATACTCCCACCGTCCACTGCAGCGCCACGCCCCACAGCACATCCGCGGCGGTGAAACGCTCGCCCAGCAGGTACGGTCCCTTCGCGAGCTGCTGATTCAGCGTGCCGAGCACGGTGTCGAAATCGCCATACGGACAGCTGCTCGGCGGCGCCGGCTCGCGCTTCTGCGCGCGATCGAGCACCGCGGGCTCGAAGCTCGATCCGTAGAACACCATCCACCGCAGATACGGCCCGCGCAACGGATCGCCGATCGGCGGAGCGAGGCCGACCTGCGGGTACAGATCCGCGAGATAGAGATAAACGGCGGGCTGCTCCGTCACGACCGCGCCGTCATGAACGATGGCCGGCACCTTGCCCATCGGATTGACGGCCAGGTATTCCGGCTTGCGCTGCTCGCCCTTCTTCAGGTTGAGCACGTGTAAATCGTAAGGTACACCCAGCTCTTCGAGCAGCGCCCGCGCGCCCACCGAGCGGGAATTCGGCGCATGAAACAACGTGACGCGTGGCAAGTCGGTCATGACACAAGCTCCCTTGCGTTGTCGGACGGGAAGGCACGATAGGCCGCGCATCCGCATGCGACAAGGCAGCCGCGGAGAGTCGAGGACCGTTTCTGACCGCTGCAGCGAGTGACGAGTCGGGGAGTTGCAAAGGCCGCCGGACGGTATGGTCCGGCGGCCCCTTCGCGCGCGCCGTCTGCAGCGCGGCGCGCGCGGACGTGCCTACGGAATCGTCTTGCTCACCACGTTCGACGGCGCGCTCGCGACGCCGGCGGCGTTGAGGCTCTCCACGGCGAAGTACCACGTGCCCGAGGCGAGGTTGTCGATCGTGTAGCTCGTGACGCCGGGTGTCTTCACATCCACGGTGTTCGTCAGCGAGCCCGCTGACTTGCCGTAGAGGATGCGATAGCCCGACAGGTTCGTGAGCGTCGTGCCGTCCGTGTTCGTGAGCGGCGGCGCCCAGTTCACCGTCACCGAGCCGGTCGTCGGAGTGGGCGTCGGCGTGGGAGTCGGCGTGGGAGTCGGCGTCGGTGTCGGTGTCGGCGTCGGAGTCGGCGTCGGGGTTGGTGTCGGCGTCGGCGTCGGAGTCGGCGACGGCGAGCTGCTGCCCGCGGCCGCTACTTTGATGGTGAACGCCGGCAGAGAAACGGTCGACTTGCCGTCGCTGACACTGATCGTGACGTTGCTCCACGTGCCCACGTCCCAGCTCGCCACCTCACCTCGCAGCTGGCCGGTCGAGGTGTTGAAGAACCAGCCGGGTGCGTTCTTCACGGAGAACGTGAGTTTGTCGCCGTCCGGGTCCGATGCCGTCGGCGTGAACGAATAGGTCGTACCTACGACGGCAGTCGTCGGCGGCGTTCCGGAGATCGTCGGCGGCCTGTTCGTCGGCGTCGGCGTCGGCGTCGGAGTCGGCGTCGGAGTTGGCGTCGGCGTCGGGGTCGGTGTCGGGGTCGGTGTCGGACTCGGAGTCGGAGTTGGCGTCGGAGTCGGCGTCGGCGTCGGCGTCGGCGTCGGCGTCGGCGTCGGCGTCGGAGTCGGCGTCGGAGTCGGCGTCGGAGTCGGTGTGGGTGTCGGCGTCGGAGTCGGCGTCGATCCCTTCGGATACACCTTGATGGTGAACGGCGGCAGCGACGCGGTCGACTTGCCGTCGCTCACCGTGATCGTGACATTGCTCCACGTCCCGACGTCCCAATCTCTGACGGCCCCGTAGAGCCGGCCCGTGTTCTTGTCGAAGAACCAGCCCGGCGCGTTCTTCACGGAGAACGTCAGCTTGTCGCCGTCCGCATCCGATGCGGTCGGTGTGAACGAATAAGTGCCACCGGCCACAGCTGTGGTCGGTGGCGTGCCCGAGATCGTCGGTGGCGTGTTCCCCCCGCTTGGCGGCGTGCTCGGGTTTCCAACTGTGATCGTGAAGGGCGGAAGACTCGCGGTCGATACGCCGTTCGTGACGGTGATGACGATGTTCGGGTATGCGCCGACGGTGTTCTTGTTCGTCACCCCCGCGAGCGTGCCGCGGCTCGTATTGAAGTAGGCCCAGCTCGGCTTGTTCTCGATCGTGAACTTCAGTCGCCGGGTGCCGCTGTTGCCAGTGACGGTCGGTGTGAAGAGGTAATAGTCGCCCGGCATCACCACCGTTGCCGGTGTCCCCGAGATCGACAACGTCGCTGCCTGCGCTTCGCCCGCGCCGTTCAGCAGCGCGAGGCCCCCCAACATCGTCACGACCCAACGGTCACCACTTCCCCGAATACCCAGGCGCATGCACCCCTCCGCAAAAATTTGTTCGCCCCACCACCCGTGGGCTGATCGTCAAGTCGGAGGAACCCCCGGTTACTCCTGGCGGCCCCGCTGTCCGCGTTCAGGGGTGCGGACCGGAGGCTTTGCGCCCTCGCCTTGCGACGAGTTTGCCCTTGACAGCTGCTCTGCTGGAGCGGGAGTAGATAGGATTCAACGTATTCAGATCAATGTGCGCAAATCGCTACATGTCTGCATATGACGACGTTCGTACGTATCGAAAGAAAGTCGTTTCGTTTTAGAGAACCGCCTCGGACGGCCGCGTCGCGAAGCTCGTCGCGTCCGCGGCCGCTGTTTATGCGTCTTTTCGTCGCTGCGAACGGAGTTGGTTTGCCCGTGCATGACGCGCGCGAGCGCTCGCGGGTAGCTGCTACGCGTTTTTCGCATCCAGCGGCGGTAACTCGCGCGGTCGAAGAGTGACCGGCGTCACACTGCGTTGCGCAGCGCTCGCACATTCACCTGCGATGAGCAGTTTCCCCCGCCAAGCGCGATCGCTTCACCGTGCGACTGTGTTGCGAGCGGCGTCGGCGCTCGCGGGGGCGGGCGCGTGAGCTTCGGGAAGCTCGCTTTCTCGAGCAGCTTGTCGCGCTTTCTCGAGCAGCTCGTCGTCGCAGTCGGGGCTCGCGCGCGCGTGAGCTTCCGCACCTTCCTGCGTGAGTCTGCGAGCATCCCCTGCGTACCGGCGCGAAGCTCGGTCGGACCTGGACGCGAAAGGGCCCTCGCCCTGATGCACCGCCCGCGGTCAGGGCGGTGGGCGGTCAGGGCAGGGCGAAAAAGAGCCGGGTGAGGCTGGGCTGCCCGTACCGAGGTGCCCCCGAAGCCGCAGCGCCGTGCAAGGTGCGGCCACGGCGCCGGATGAGCGGGCCGGCACGCTGGATTGCACTATGATCCGGACGAGTCGAGCCCACCGCAGAAGTGGGCCATCCGGAGGCAGTTGAATGGGCAATCGACGCGGCGTCTTCACCTACGAGAACGGTCTGCTCCTGCTGCTGGGCATCTCGTTCGGCGTGGCCTTCTTCGATCGCAATGCCGGTACGATCCTCGTGCCGTACATCGAGAAGGACATGCACCTCACCAACACGCAGGTGGCATTCATCTCGTCGAGTCTCGCGATCGCCTGGGCGCTCGGTGCGTACTTCATCGCGCGCTGGTCCGATGCGCGCGGCGCGCGCAAGCCGTTCCTGCTCGCCTTCCTGCTCATCTTCTCCGCCTGCTCGTTCCTCTCCGGCATGGCGGGTTCGTACCCCGTGCTGGTGCTCGCGCGCTTCATCATGGGCGCGGTCGAAGGACCGTTCCTGCCGGTGTGTCTCGCGATCATGGCGATCGAGTCCTCCGAGCATCGGCGCGGCATCAACGCCGGCATCATGCAGAACTTCTTCGCCGCGATCCTCGGGCAGAGCGTGGCGCCGCTCGTGCTCGTCGCGGTCGCCGACCAGTTCGGGTGGCGTGCGGCATTCTTCCTCGCCGGCCTGCCGGGGCTCCTGTGCGCGATCGCCGTGATGTTCTGGGTTCGCGAGCCCACGAAGGCGGCGCAAGCCTCGCTCGACTCGAACGCACTGGGCGGCGGCGAGGGCGCACACATGGGGCTCATGCAGATGGTCGGCGTTCGCAACATCGCGCTCTGCTGCGGCATCTCGGTGTTTCTCGTCGCGTGGATGATCCTCGGCTGGACATTCTTCCCGAGGTTCTTCACGGACTATCGCGGCTTCTCTCCCCAGACGATGTCCTATCTCCTGACCACTCTCGGCATCGCCTCGGCCGTGTCGGGGTTCGGCGCGCCCGCCCTGTCCGACCGTATCGGGCGCAAGCCGGTGATGATCGCGTTCTGTCTCGCGGGGGTGATCACGCCGCTCGCGGTGCTGTTCTTCCACGGGCCGGCCGCCGTGCTGGGCGTGCTCATGTTCATCGGGTGGTCGGCGACGGGCGCGTTCCCGCTTTTCATGGGCGTGATTCCGGGCGAAACGATTTCGCGGAAATATGCGGCCACCGCGATGGGTCTGGTGGTGTGCGTGGGCGAAGTGATCGGCGGCTTCGGGATCACTTCGCTCGCGGGCAAGCTTGCCGACCTGTCGAACCTGACGACGCCGTTGTGGGTCATGGTTCTGTGCGCAGCAATCGGCGGGTCGCTGTGCTTCTTCCTCGTCGAAACCGCGCCGGTCAAGGTGCGGGCCGCGGCCGCGGCGCCGGCGATGGCGCGCGCGGCGTGACGAGGATCGGTGGCGAGCGGCATTACGAGTGTCGAAAAGAGGACGCACTGGACCGAAGGGTCGACGTGCGGCAAACGAGTCGGATCGGGTGGATGCGCGGGAACATCGTTCCCCATGTCACGCCCGCGACGACGTGACAGAGCGAGGGTATCTTCGTATGACTGACTTCATCATTCGCCCGCACGGGCGCCTGCACGACTGGATCGCCCACGAGAAGGGCTACTTCCGCGACGAAGGGCTCGCGTACCGCATCGTCGCCGACGAGGCCCACGAGAATCGCCCGAAAGAGGTGGACCCCGCGACGGGCGCATTGCGCGAGATTCGCGCGGGTGCGTACGAGATGTACGAGCAGGGCGCCGGCAGCAAGGGCGAATCGCACTCGGACATCAGCTGCGCCTGTCACTGGACGGTGAACGAAGCGGCCGCCCGCAACGTGGGACGCATGTGGGCGAACGCATATTCGGTGATGCCGGGTGCGGTCATGGTGCGCGCGGATTCGCCGATTCGGCGGCCCGAAGATCTCGCGGGCAAGGAGATCGCCGTCGGCTATCGCTCGGGCAGCCACTACACCACCGTGCAGGCGCTCGAGCCGTTCCTCGCGAGCGAGGACATCAAGCTCAAGTTCGGCGGCATGCCGTGGGCGCGCGTCGACGCGGGCCTCGATGGGGACGTACCGGCGGTCACGGTGTGGGGCCCCGCGTACTACGTGTGCGAGCAGCTCGGCATGCGCAAGATTGTGGACGCGACCTTCATGGGCGGCTTCATGGTGCCGCCGCTCACGCCGACTTCGGATATCGAGAAGTACTTCCGCGCGTTGAAGCGCGCGCAGATGGACATCGATGTCGCGGCGGAGCGCTACAAGCATCACTACGCCAAGGAAATCCCGGAGCGCTATCGCAATCGCGTGGACGTGCGATTGTTCGGGCCCGGCGAGCGCGTGGTGTTCCTGCCGTATTCGCGTGAGACGTTCGAATCGACGCAGCGCTGGATTCACGAGCGCGACATGTTCGAAGAAGCGCCGACCTGCGATTACAACGCGGCTGTCGTGAACTGACGCCCGATCCCGCTCTCGCTAACTCCGAGGCAGCGTCGCCGCTTGCGGCGGGGCTGCATCGGCGTGCGCGCTCACTGTTGGGGTAGCGGACTTGTGCCGGATGGCGGCACAAAGGCGGGCGGTGGCGGAGTCGTGCCGGGTGGCGGCATCGGCGCCGGCGGCGGCGATGTCGTGTCGGGCGGCGGTACGGGTGCCGGCGGGACCGGAGTTGTGTCCGGTGGTGGCACGCCCGCGGGCGGTGGTGGAGTCGCATCGGGTGGGGGCACCGGCGCTGGCGGCGGCGGAGTCGTGTCGGGCGGCGGAACGGGCGCCGGCGGTACCGGAGTTGTACCGGGTGGCGGCACGCCCGCCGGTGGCGGCGGAGTCGTATCGGGTGGAGGAACCGCTGCTGGCGGCGGCGCGGTTGCATTGGTCGATGGCACTGTCGCCGCCGGCGGCGCAGGCGCATTGGCCGACGGCACTGTCGCAGGCGGCGGCGCTGGCACGTTGACCGATGGCACTGTCGCAGGCGGCGGTCCAGCCACCGTTGACGGGACGGTCGCAGCGGGTGGTGCAGTCACCGGCGCAGTTCCCGACATCGGGGGGATCGCTCCGGGTACGGTCGCAGGCGGAGGCGCGCCGACCGTCGCGGGCGGAGCTCCAACGTTCGCGGGTGGCACTGTGCCGGCAGCCGCGGGCGGCCGCGCCGATCGTACCGGCCGCCGCACTTGCGCGTCGGCAGCGGCACTCGCGCACGCGAGCACGACCGCGGCAAATCCCAGAATCCATCTCTTATCGCGCATGGCTTCCTGCGGCGGGCAGATCGGCCCGCATCCCGAGTCGCAAATGCCGCTCCCGCGGTGATGCATCGGAGCCTTGCCGGAAGCGGGCCTCCCTCCAAAAGAAGATCCGGCCTTGCGGCCGGACCTCCCGACTTCCTTCGATTGTCGAGTCAGCGGAAAAGTCGGCCGTGGCCGGGGAACCACGGCCGACTCTCCAACGGGCGCTTGGGTGGTGGTGCGCCTCTTCCAGTCGAGGTCTCTAAGGTGGGTGACCTCGCTTATTTCAACTGAATCGCGAGACCCGAGACGAGCGGGCTGCCCGCGGGCCCGAGCGTGCCGAGCGATGTGACCGCACCGGTCTTGAGGTTCACTCGATAGAGCGAGGATTGCGTGGCACCGACCGGCTGGAGCGCGGCCAGCGACAACCCATCGTCGCCCCCGGCGATGTCGAATTCGCCGGCATTCGTGAACATCAGTGCCGCCGTCGGATCGAACGGGCCGATCGGTACCAGCGTGCCGTCGTTCGGCGGGTTCTGCTGCTGCAGGCTCATCGTCGCGAGATCGAGATCGAACAGCTTCGTCGCCGGCGGCGTCGGGCTGTAGCTGCTCGTGTACCCCGCGGCGAACACCGCCGGCGTGCCGGGGTTGAGGTTGCCGTCGGTCGTCGTCGCGCCTGTATCGACATTGATGCGCAGGTCCTGGCCCGCGTCGCTCACGATGCGCAGCCGATCCGCCGCGGGGTTGAAGTCGACGCCGAACTGGGTGCCCATGAGGCCGGTGAACGGTGCCGTCGTGTCCGCCGCATCCGCGGTCAGCATGACGGGCGAGCTCGCCGCGCCGGTCGCCGGGTCCACGATGTAGAGGCGTCCGCCGCTCGTCGCCGCGTACAGCTTGCCGTTCGCCGGACGGAAGTCGATGCCGATGACCGTCTCGCCGCCTTGCAGCCCGGTGATGGTGTTGCTCGTGTCGAACGTGCCCGGCGAACCGACCTTGAAGCTCACGAGCTTGCCGTCGGCCGTCACGCCGAAGAGCGTCGCGGCGGGAACCGCCGTCACCGTCAGCTCGCGCACGCGCTCGCCGCCCGCGATCGTCGCGACCTTGGTCGCGGTGCCCGTGACGAGGTTGACGTTGTAGAGGTCCGACGTCGTCGCGCCGCCGATGTTCAGCGCCGCGAGCGCGGAGTTGTTGGTTCCGAGAATCTCGAAGCCGGCGACCGCGCCGACGTCGCCGACGCCGAGGCCCGTGCCGACGGGCGTGAGATCGCCGTTGTTCGGGCTCGGGGTCGCCCCTTGCAGGCCTTGCACCACGAGGCTGTCCGTCGTCGGATCGATTCCGAACAGCGTCGTCGTGCCGGTGCCGACGAACGAGTTCGTGTAGGCGACGGCCGTCTCCGTGAGACCCGCCGGATTCAGTGCACCGTCGGTGATGACCGCGCCTGTATCGACATTGATGCGCAAGTCCTGACCCGCGTCACTCGTCACGCGCAGGCGATCCGCGGCCGGATTGAAATCGACACCGAAGTTCGTGCCCATGAGGCCGGTGAACGTATCGCCCATGGCCGGCGCGAGCGTGGACTTCAAGGTCAGGGCACCCGTGCCGGCGTTCAGCGTGTACAGGCGGCCCGAGCTGCCGACCGCATAGATCATGCCGTCCGCCGGCCGCGTGTCGATGCCGTAGATCGTCTCGCCGGCCTGCATGCCGGTCGCCGCGACGCTCGTGCAGAGCTTCTGCGGCAAGGTCGGCTGGAAGGAGATGATCTTGCCCGACTCCGTCACGGCGACGACGCTGCCGACAGCGTTGGCCGGAGAGGTCGCCGGCGGCGCGACGGCGATGCCGCGGATCTGCTCGTTGCTGTTGAGCCCGGTGATCGCGCCGACCGAAGTCGCAGCGCCCGTCGTCAGATTGATGGTGTAGAGCGTCGGCCCGCTGCTCGCGTTGAACACCGCGAGCGCCGTGTTCGAGCCGTCGGAGCCGGTCGCAATTTCGAACCCGCCGGTGGCCGTGCCCATGACGCCGAACGAACCGACCGAGCTCAACGTGCCGTTGTTCGGGTCCGCAGTCGTGAACAGCGTGTTCGCCGTCGTGTCGAGATAGAACAGGGCCGTGCGGCAGGTGGCGGCGAAGCTGTTCGTGTACGCGACTTCGGTGATCCCGTTGCGCGTCGTGCCGCCCACGTTCAGCGTGCCGTCGGTGATGACGGCGCCGGTATCGACATTGATGCGCAGATCCTGGCCGGTATCGCTGGTCACGCGCAGGCGATCCACGGTCGGGTTGAAGTCCACTCCGAAGTTGTTGCCGCTCAACGAGGTGAACGGCGCCGTCGTGTCCGTGGGATCCGCAGACAAGGTGGATTTCAGGGTCGCCATGCCGGTCGTCGTGTCGACGGTGTAGAGGCGGCCGCTGCTGCCGAGCAGATAGAGCTGACCCGCGGGCGAGCCGCCCGGCCGGATGTCGATGCCGAGGATCGTCTCGCCCATCGCGAGCCCGGTGATCGCGACCGCGGTGCTGAGCGCCGGCGCCGCGCGATTGAACGTCACGAGGCGATTGGTGCTCGTGACGGCGAAGACATCGCCCGACGTCACGCCCGCGCCCGGCGGCGGCACACCATTCCCGTTTCTGTTGTTGTCGTTGCTGAAGATGTCGTCACAGCCGGCGAGGGCGGTTGCCATCAGCAAACCGACCAACAGGCTCACTTGACTGCTGCGCGTGCGCATGGTTGTTCCTTGTCTGAAACGCGATACAAACCGGTGACCCGAGTTACGGGCGGTGCCGGGAAGCGGACGCGCGCGGGTCGGCTCTGCAGCCGAACAGCGACAAGCTCACGGGTGCGACCGCGAAACGTGCTTCCGATCACTCGCTCTCGCGGTGATTTACGGACACGCTTCACGAATGGATGTACGAAATTGTGTTGCCGATTGGCGTCAAGCCGGGCGCCGACGGAGGCGAGCGCCGGCGCATCACGGCCAGCGCGATGATGAGCCGCGCGTGGTGCAGAGTCGTCTGTGCGACGAGATCAGCGCAGCACGGCGTCCGAGTGCATGAGCGCGTAGTCGCGCCGGTAAGGACGCAACGTGAGCAGCACCGCGATGAGCCCGACGGCGCTCGAGAGCGCGATCGTCAGCGCGATGGAGCTGCCGACTTTCTGCTCGTTCGCAAACAGGTAGTCGGTGAACACGCCGGGCAGGAGTGAGCCGAGCCCGAGCCCCATGAGATTCACGATCAGGATCACTACCGCGGTGGCGAGCCCGCGCACGCGGTTCGGGAAAATGAACTGCACGCCGGCGTAGCAACAGCCGATCGGCAACCCGACGAACAGCACGCCGACCGCAAGCGTCGCGACCGTCGCGCTCGCACTCGGCCACAGCATCGCGAGCGGCAACAGCGTGCCGACGCCGAGGAGACTGATCACGCCGACACGCAAAGTCGCGTCGGCGGTGCCCTTGCGTTGCCAGCTGTCGGCGAAACGACCGCCGAGATACAACCCGATGCAGCCGCTGGCGAGCGCGATGGTACCGAGCGCGAGGCCCGTTTGGCTGCGGGGCCAACCGTGCACGCGTTCGAAGAAGGTCGGTCCCCAGCCGAGCAGGGCGTAGTTGCTGAGCGCCTGACAGCCGATCATCACCGCGAGCCCGAGCACCGATTGCCAGCGCACGAGGATCTCCTTGAACGCGGCGCGCACGGTCGGCGCCTCGTCGCCGAGGGCTGTTCCGGTGGGGCTCGTCACGGCGCCCGAGCGTCGCGCGGGCTCCTTCACCGTTGCCAGGATCAGCGCGATGAGCAAGCCGGGCACGCCGACGATCACGAACGTCAGGCGCCATGGCGCGACTGCGCCGTAGCCCGCGATCTCGAGGGGCGGCATGCTCGCCACCGCCTGCGCAACGACGCCGCCGATGATCATCGCGAGCCCGGCGCCGAGCTGAATCCCCATCATGTACACGCTGAGCGCGAGACTGAGCCGCTCCTTGGGGAAGTAGTCCGCGATCATCGACAGCGCGCACGGATTGATGACGGCCTCGCCCACTCCGACGCCCATGCGGGCGAGCGCGAGCTCCCAGTAGTTGCGTGCGGCGCCGCTGAGCGCAGTCATCAGGCTCCAGGCGACGAGCCCGGCCAGCACGATGTTCCGGCGGCTGAAGCGATCCGCGAGCAGGCCCATCGGCAGGCCGAAGAACGCGTAGAACGCCGCGAAAGCGAGACCCTGCAGCAGCCCGATCTCGGTGTCGCTGATGTGCATGTCCTGCTTCAGCGGCCCGACGAGGAAGGCCAGGATCTGCCGATCGACGTACGAGAAGGTGTAGCAGAGCGTCAGTACGCCGAGCGCGTACCACGCAACGCTCCGGCGCGGATATGCGGCGGGCGGCGAATAGGCCGCAGCGGTCGTTGCCATGCCGGAGTCCCCCTCGCGATCGTCTCGTTGTCAGCCGAGACTGGCACACTCGCAGGCTGAGTGGGAGGGCGGATGCGCGTCTCGGCCACTTTCACATGGACCCACGTTCACTGCGGCCACGTTCACTGCGGCCACGTGCACTGGGGCCACGTTCAACATGGGCCCGAGCTCACACGGGCCGCGTTCAGATGCGGTCGTCGCCCACCATCGCGACAGGCGCGGCGGTCGGCGCCGGCGCTTGCCCGCGGACGGCGAGTCGGGCGTAGACGTCTTCCAAACGCGCCACCGCCTGCGGCCAGCCGAACCGCTCGACGGCGGTGGCGCGTGCCGCCTGTCCCATCCTCGCAGCGAGCGGCGGGTTCGCGACCAGCTCGCAGATCGCCCGCGCGAGCCCTTCGACATCGTTCCGCTCGACGAGCCGGCCGGTGACGCCGTCTTCGACGATGTCCGGTTTGCCTCCGTCGCGTGTCGCGACGACCGGTACGCCGCTCGCCATCGCCTCGACGAGCGGCAGCCCGAAGGGCTCGGGCAGCACCGAGGGCGCGACGAGGACGCTCGCGCGCCGATAGAACTCACACACGACGGTGTGCTCTTGCATTCCTGCGGTGTTCACGCGCGCGGAGACGCGGCGTGGCATACGCGCGAGCACGCCGTCGATGTAACTGAGCCGGCGATGCAAGACCTGGCGCTTCAGCTTGTCGAGCAGGCCGCAACCGTAAAACGGCTCGAGCGATGCCGCGTGCGCGTCACCGCGGAACAGTTGCACGCGACTGTACGGCAGGATGCTCGCGGGCCCGACGATCGTTAGTCGCGCATCCGGAATCGTTTCGAGCACGCGCTCGAACGCGGCTGCCAGCACGTGAATCCCTTTCTCCGGAGACACGCGGCCGATGTAGAGAATCTGCGGCGGTCCGCCCGCCCACGCTCTATCGGAAGGCGCTGCCGGGTGAAATTCTTCGAGGTCCACGCCGTTGCCGATCGTCGAGATGCGCGCCGCGTGTGCGGTGAAGCGCTCGCGTAGCCGCCGCGTCACGTAGTCGCTGCAGGTGACGATCGCATCCGCTTGCTCGAGCTGACGTTCGATCCGGCTCCGGTCGAGGTGCGCAAGGTGCTCGTCGTGCACGTGAAGCACGATGCGGGCTTGCGGGACCGCGCGCCGCAGCGTCGGCACGAATTGCGGCACGGTCTGAACGTGGACGATGTGCGGTGGATCGCGCGCGAGCCACGCCGCAATGGAGTTCGCGTACTCCGCGAAGTAAGCATCGCGCGCGAAGTAGGGCCTCGGCACATCGAGCACGCCGCTCACGAGATCGAGCGCACGGTGTACATTGCGAAACGATCGCGGCGTGCGGCGGATCGTGAGACCGTCTGCGGCCTGCTCTTCGAACACCTGTCCCGGCGCGCACGGCGCATACAGGACCACCTCGTGGCGCGCGGCGAGTCGGCGCGCGAGCTCCCAGCTCACGATGGACACCGAGCCCCGCTGCGCGCCCGAAGCGACCATGTAGTCGCGGGGTTGATTGACGAAAGCAATACGCATCCCACCGTCCTCTTCGACGTCACGGGCGACGATGCGAGAGCGGCGGCGTATGCCGCGGCGTTGTGCAGAAAGTGGAGCTCAGGGTTGACTGATCGCGCGGGTGTCGCAGTGGAAGGGGCGCGCCGGTCCGCATGGGGCGAAACCGGACGCGGTCGAAGGAGCGAGGTTGTCGAAGTAGGACCTGATCACGGTGCGGCCTTTGTCGCGGATGACGCAAGCAACTCGCGTTCCCGCTCGAGCTGCGCGCGGCCGGCCGCCTCATGGACGGCAACTACTGCGATGCCGTGGGCCGCGGCGTGTTCGGGTACCAGTACTTCAGATGACACTGCTCGCACGCTTCGTCGAGCGCGCCGCCGGCGGCGGACAGCGCCTCGGCGTCGCGTGCATCGATGGCGGCGAGGGCCGCCAACGCCGCGGACTGCAGCGCGTGCGCGTGTTCGATGAATTCCGGCCGGCTCCCGTCGATGGCTTTCTGAATCTCCTCCGCGGTCCAGATGCCGGGCGTGTGCGAGTCTTCGAGTTGCTGGCCTTCGTGCGCCACGCGCCGCCCGTCCATCGCGAGCAGATTCGCGGCCTCCGCGAGCGTGATGGCATGACGGCGCACGGTCGCCCACTCCTCGTCGGTGCGCGGTTGGCGCTCCTCGATGCCACTCGCCGTGCTGATCGTCGCCACGGAGTCCCACAGGGCATCCGCGGGTGGATCGACCACCGACTGCATCAGTTCCTGAATCGAAGCGTGCACGCGGAACGGCGATTCCGCCGAGAGTGCAGGCGGCGCGGAAGCCGCGGCAGAGGGTGATTCGGTTCGCGTGCAGCTCGCAAGACCGATGGCCGCGAGCACCGCCGGCGCTGCGAGAAGGAGGAATACCGCACCCTGCGAGGCGCGCGGCACGGAACGCGTTTGCCGCATTGGATTATCTCGTTGCGGCAGCATCCCGCGCCGCGACCGGCGCGATCTTACCTCCTTTGCCGGCTACGCGCCTCAGCGCGCGCCCTTACCGCAGAGAACGACCTCGACGGTCTGCAGCAGGATCGCGAAGTAGAACAGCAGCGTGCGGTTCTTCACGTAGAAGAGGTCGTATTGCAGCTTCTCCGCGGCATCCGTTTCGTTTGCGCCGTAGGGGTAGCAGAGCTGAGCCCAGCCGGTGATGCCCGGTTTGATCGTGTGCCGCTCGCAGTAGAACGGAATCGTGCGATCGAGGTGCGACACGAACTCAGGGCGCTCCGGACGCGGGCCGACGAGGCTCATCTGGCCGGCGAGCACGTTCAGGATCTGCGGCAGCTCGTCGATGCGCAGCTTGCGGATCACGCGGCCGACACGCGTGACTCGCGTGTCGTTCGCAGCGGCCCAGCGCGCGCCATCGCGCTCGGCGTCTTCGCGCATGCTGCGGAACTTCAGCAGTTGGAACGGATGCCCGCGCTCGCCGACGCGCACCTGCCGGTACAGCACCGGCGCGGCGAGCCCGTCCTCGAGCTTGATCGCGAGCACCGTCAGCAGCATGACCGGCCAGGTCGCGGCGAGCAGCAGCAGGCTCGCGGCAATGTCGATCACGCGCTCGAGACGCGATTGCCAGGAATTGCGGCGGAAGCCGCTCGCATACATCGTCCAGCTCGGGTGGGCGAGATCGACGCACACTTTGCCGGTCTCGCGCTCCAGGAAGGCGGTGAGCTCGGTCACCGTGACGCCGGCCAGGCGGCATTCGAGGAAGGCGTTGAAGGGAATGCCCCAGCGACTGTCGTCCATCGCGACGACGATCTCGGAAATGTCGTTTGCGCGGCAGTACTCGTGAAGGCTCGTGCGCAGCTCGATGCGCTGATCGGCGCGCAGCGCGCTCGCTTCGACATCGTCGCCCACCGCGAGGATGTAGCCGACGATGTTGAGACCGCGCTGATCCCGACGCTCGGAGAGTTGCAGGAGGCTCGCGGCGCGCCGCCCCGCCCCGTACACGACGACGCGGCGCTTGCGCGCGTTTTCGCGTGCGATGCGATCCAGCACCGTGTGCCACGCGAATGAGCCGGCGATGACCAGCGACGCGCCGATGAACAGCGCCTCGCCGGCAATGTAGAGCGAAGGCACGAGGCGCGAGATCAGCCCGACGAGGACCGTGCCGCCGACCGCCGCGACGCTGATGCGGACGAGCAGCCCCGCGGGCCGCAGCACCTGTCGCACGTTGTAGAGGCCCATCGCCGCCATGGCGACGCACATGATGGTGATGAACAGCAATCCGACCGGCAGCGATCCGCCGATGCTTTCGGCGGTAGGCACGGCGTTGTCGATGAATTCAACGAGTCGTACGGCGAGGCCGAGCGCCGCGCCGAAAATGACCAACTCCATTCCTGCGAGTATCCCCACCGGCAGTCGCCAGCACCCAGCGTTCGTTGTCGTCGACATACATCCCCTGCGCATGCGCGCAGACCTTCTCCGCTTGTTGTTCGTTTGGTTGCACTCGCCCCGAGTGGCTGGAAGTGGCGAATCCGTTGCACTTCCGCCTGCACGCACTGTGACGTAGTTACTCGTCGGGGCGGCGCGCAGTAGACAGCCCAGCTTGCGCTTCGGCAAGTTGTCCGCTGAAAACGACAGGCGCCGTTTGACTTAGCGAGTGGCTCGGAAACGAAACTGGCGCGAACCGGCGACAGCTGGACTTGCGGGCAAGGAAGCCCATGCGATCGCTGCGCCGAGCGCCGCGAGCGCGGCGGACACGAGCATCACGAGCCGAAAGCTGCGGAGAAACGAGAGGTGTACGGCTCGCATCACGCGCCGGCGCTCGTCTTCGCGCAGGTTCGGAGGCGCTTGCGTGGCCGTGAGCTTCGAGGCTTCGGCCAACACACTCTCGCGAGCTACTGCCGACACATGGGCGTCGGTGAGCTGTCGCTCGAGCGATGTCGTGAATTGGCCCACCGCAACGGCGCCGAGCAGCGCAACCGCCAGCATGCCTGCGACTCGCGCAATAGCGTTGTTGATGCCGGAGGCGACGCCGCTGTGCTGCGGAGTTGCGGCACGCATCACGACGGTGGTGAGCGGCGCGACCGCGATGGCCATGCCGAGGCCGAGCACGCTCATGGCCGGAAAGAAGCTGGTCCAGTACGACTGCCCGATGCCGGGCAGAGCGATCAGCACGAGTCCGGCGGCCGCCACGAGTGGCCCCACGGTGAGTGGCAGTCGCGGGTCGTAACGTTCGACGAGCGCGCCGGACCAGCGCGACAAGCCACCCATGACAATCGTGAACGGCAGGAATGCGGCACCGGCCTCCGTGGCCGAGTACCCTTGAATGCCGATCAAGTTGAACGGCAAGAAGAACATCGCGCCGCTCAGTGCAAAGTACAGCAGCAACGTGAGCAGGTTGGCGCCGCTGAACTCGCGCGATCGAAAGAGCGCGAGCGGCATCATCGGCGAGCGCGTACGCCCTTCCCACCATATGAAGGCTGCGAAGAGTGGAACGCTACCGAGCACGCATCCGAGCACGATGGGGTGCGACCATCCCAGATCGGATTCCAACGTCAGGCCGTAGGCGAGGGCGCCCAAGGCGAGCGTCACGAGCGTTCCGCCGACCCAATCGACGCCGGTTTGACCGGAGTCGTCCCGACTTTCCGGGACGTGCCGCCACGCGATCGCGACTGCGAGCAGCGCGAGCGGCACGTTGACGAAGAAGATCGTTCGCCAGGACGACGCGTCGACCAGCCAGCCGCCCAGCACGGGCCCGAGCGCCGTCGTGAGCGCCGAGAATCCGGCCCATGTGCCGATGGCGCGCCCGCGCTCGCTCTCGGCGAACGTGGCGCTGATGATCGCGAGACTCTCCGGAACCATCAGCGCTCCGCCGACGCCCTGCACCGCGCGGGCGGCGATCAGCGTGCTCACGTTCGGCGCCAGTCCGCACACGATCGAGGCCGCGGCGAAGACGACGATGCCCAGCGTGAACACTCGCCGCCGGCCATAGCGATCGCCCGCTGCGCCGCCGACCAGTATGAGCGCGCCGAGAGTGAGCAGGTAGCCGTTGGCGATCCACTGCGCGCCGCGCACCGACGTGTTCAAGTCGCTTTGCATGGCCGGGAGCGCGACGCTGACGACCGAGCCGTCGATGAAGGCCATGCTGGAGCCGAGGATCGTCGCGGCGAGCACCCAAGGTTTGGCGCGCTCGGCGCAGCTTGCGTCGCGCGGCGCGGCGCGGCTCTCGCGCGCCGGCATCTGCGAAGGTTGTGTGGGTCCGCCGCTCATCGCACGCCGCGCGCCGACCGTGTGTACACGTGAGCTGGCGATTCTGCGCCGAGTGACGCTTCATCGATGTAGGACGGGTCTGACGGCACATCGGGCAGCGCGCCGGATGCGGCGGAGCGCGGCGACGCGCACACTGCAACCCGTGATCTCGAGATTCCACCTCCGGGCTGGACCGTTCTCGAAGTCACACTAGAGGCCGCTTCCCGCGGCCTCTTTCATTTCGAGGCTGGAGGTGTGCACATGGCAAATCGAGCCGCAGCGTTGAGCGATGAAATCCAGGACAACCTCGAGGACCTGATCGAGAGCGTCGAGGCGTTGCTCGAAGATTTGAAGGAGCACAAGGGCGCCGCCGCAGACAAGCTCCGCACGCGTGCATGGGCCACCGTGAAAAGCGCGCGCCGGCGCATGGCGAACGTCAGCCCGCAAGTGGGCGAGATCGCGGCCAAGACGCTGCGCGGCACGGCTAGCGGTCTGCGCACTACTGCGGATTTCGTTCGGCAGGACCCGTGGCGCGCCGTCGCGATCGGCGCGCTCGCCGTGGTCGCACTGGGCGCCATCGCAAGGGCCTCGCGCTGGCGCGCGTACTAAGCGCGCAGCGCAGGCGCGCGCACGATCGTCACCGATCCCACTCGCCGAAGAACTCTGCGCCCGGCGGCTTGCCGTCGACCCACATCTCGGACGGGTCCCAGTGCTCGGCGATCAAGCCCTGATCGTCGATGCGGAACACGTCGAACCACGTGATCGAGTAGATGTGCTGCGGATTGGCGCGATCGCGCACCTTGCGCACATGGCTCACCATCACGAGATCGCGCTCGGCGATGATGCTGATGATCGGCATTTTCATGCGCGGCGCGATGGGCTTCGGCGGCCGTGCCTTGCGGAACAGCTCCATGAACGCCGCCCGCCCGGAGGGCACGTTCGGATTGTGCTGAATGTAGCCTTCGGCCATGTACTTCGGCGCTTCCTCGATGTGGCCGCCTTCGTACACGATGCGCCAGAAGTCGAACACGAGCTTCTTGTTGCGGGCCAGCTGCGGGTCGGGGCTCGCGAGCATCGCGAGCTGGTCGGCGGCGGGAGTCGGCGGCACTTGCGCATCGCCTGTCGCAACGAATCCTGCGAGCAGCATTCCCATGCACACGAGTGTTTTCTTCAAGGCAGTGTCCCCCCGCGGAAATGTCGGACACCTACCAGGGATGATCGGTGCCGTCGGTTTGTAAGAAGCGACCGCTGTCCTCGAGCCGCAAGCCGGCGATGGTCTCGATCATGCGTGCGATGGCGACCGCCGGCGGAACGAAGCCCGGAATCTGCAGAGCGCCGAAGCTCTCCACCTGTACGCCGCCCGGGTGGAACATCACGACGGTGACTCCGGCGCTCGCGAGCTGCGCGGCGAGAAGGCGCATCGCGTTGTTCAAAGCGGCCTTGCTGATGCGATACCAGTAGTGATCCGGCACCGGTGAGCCGTTCGGCATGAACGGCGGCACGGACACGCAGCCGGCCGCCGAGCTGATCGCGACGATCTTCTTCTGGCGGCTCGCCTTCACGTTTTCGACGAAGGTCTCGGCAATCTTCAGCGGGCCGGCGACGTTCGTATGGATGAAGTCGTCGAGCAGCTCGTAATCCAGCGTGCCGAACATCTGATCCGTGTTGCCGCCCGGCTGGTCGAGCGGTGCGGTGCGCACGAGCCCGGCATTGTTGAGCAGGAGGTCGATCGGCACGCCGCGGAGTCTTGCACCGAGCGCCTCGATCTCTGCGCGATTCGCCACGTCCATGCGCTCGACACGCACGAGCGGATATCGCGCAGCGAGCTTCGCCAGCTCTTCCGGCACGCGCGCGCGCCGGTGGGTCGCGATGACGGTCCAACCGCGAGCGGCATACTGTTTCGCGAACTCGAGGCCGATGCCTTGGCTCGCGCCGGTGATCAGAACGGTGTCGGCCATGGCCGCAAGGATGCCACATCGAGGATGCCACATCTGTCCTACCAATGGCCGCGGCCGGAGGTGGCTGCTGACGCGGGAGACGCGCTCGGTTCAACTCCCGCACCGCATGGGTCCATCGGTGAAAACGAAGTGGAGGCAGCTATGAAAAGAACCCTCGTCGGTCTTGCGGCTCTCGCGCTCGGCGCGCTGTCGAGCGCAGCGTTCGCAGGGTATGCGGACGATCGCGCGGAGATCGAGAACCTGTCGGTGCGCTACATGGTGGCGGTGGATGCAGGCGATATCGAAACGGTCATGGCAGCATGGGCGGAGGACGGCGTGCTCGAGTGGGTCCGCGGCGTCGAGCGCGGCAAGGCGGCCATTCGGAAGGCGATGTCGAACTTCGGCGGCGCGCGCCACCAGGAGATTCCCGACGGCGCGACCTCGCGCCCCCGCACGCACCACCAGATCGTCAACCACGTCATCGACGTGAACGGCAACACGGCGAAGTCGACCGCGTACTGGTTTGCGATCACGAACAACACGCCGCAGAAGGACGTGCAGCTCCTCTACTTCGGGCACTACGAAGACGAGCTCGTGAAGGTGAACGGCAAGTGGCTGTTCAAGGTACGCAAGGTCTACAACGAATCCATGCCCAACCGCGCGCTGTTCTATCCGGGCCTGGGCGAGAAGGACCCGCGCACCGCGAAGTGAACGCCGCCGGGCGGGCACGCCGCCTGCTACATGTGGGGCAGGATGACTCACATCTGGAACATGGGGCGGGAGCGGGGCAGAGAGTGGGGCGGCGGCTACCGAGCCGCCGTCGTGCAGCGGCACCTCGAAGCCACGCAGGCGGAGATTCCGGCGCATCGGGATGCCATCGAGCGCATGAGCCCGGCGCTCGACAGCCTGTCGCTGAAGTTCGCCATCTACCTGCGCAACAGCCGCCTCGAGGGGCTGGATGTGGGTTGCGGGGAGGGCATCGCCACCATCGCGGCGCTCGCGCGCGGCGGCCGCGTCATGGCGGTGGACCGGGATCCCGCGGTCCTGCACCGATTGCTCGCTCGCGTGCCTTCCGAGCAGTACCGCCGCCTGAAAGTGCGCGCGGCGTCGGTGCCGGAGCTCGATTTCAAGTTCTCGCGCTTCGCGGCCGTACACGCGAGCCGCGTCCTGCACTTCCTACCGCCGGACGCGCTGCGCGCGACCTTGCGCAAGTTCTTCCGCTGGCTCTATCCCGACGGCAAGCTCTTCGTCAGCGCGTTGAACCCGCGCGGCCTCTACTGGCGGAGGCTGCGTGCCGACTACTCCCGGCGCGCCATGTTCGGCGAAGCCTGGCCGGGGTACCTCGAATGGACCGGGGCGTGCGTGCACCTGTTGGACGAGAACATCCTCACGCGCGAGTTGCACGAGGCCGGATTCATCGTCGAGGAGCTGAGCTCCTACACGCTGCCGTGGGATCCCGAGCAGCTCTGCACAGCAGCGGTTGCCCGCTGCGGCCCCTGATCTTCATTTGCTCATGAGCTGGACCTGATCGGCCTCGAACGTCGAGCCGTTCAGCATGCCGCGCACCTTCACGGTCTTGCCCGCGGCCGCCGCGAAGAAATCGCTCGCCGTCTTCACCCCGCCGGGTCCCTTGAAGTCCGTTTGCGGGCTCGTCGTGATGGTCACACCGAGGAGGGTGAAGGTCGGCGCCGCGAGATTGCCCGCGACGCCCTGCAGGTACGAGTGCGTTTCGGGCTTGTCCCGCTTCACGAGCGTCGCATCGATGGCGCCTTCCGCAAAGTCGCCGCGGACTTCGACGTAGTCGCCGGTCCGCACATCGCTCAGGCGAAACGCCTTCACTTTGGCGTCGGAACGATCTTCGAGCGCGGTGTCGTCCGAAGCTCGCGCGACGATGCCGAGCACCGTCAGCGTCCCCGCGCTGCTCGACACCGAGTCGACCGGCCCGCGCGCAATACCCGCGATCGGCCCCGCACTCGCCGGACCGCCGCCGGAGCCGCTACCCGAGCCATTGCCTTTGCCTTTCCCTTTCACCTCGACCGTGCTCGCCAACAGAGCGCCGGCGCTATCGAGCTTGCCGAGCACTTTGACGCGCACGTTCGGACCGAGCGTCGCATCGTGCAGAACGAACTGCGTGGCGCTGTCCGTCGTCACGCGCTCGCCGTCGACATCGAAGTCGCTGTTGGACGCGAATCTCGTGATGACGCCCTCGAGCTGGCGCGTCGCGTCGGCGGCGCCGCGGCCGCCTCCCGGCCCGGCGGACTCGACCTGGACCTGGCTGGCCAGCAAGGCGCCGGTTGCCGCTTGCGTCGTACCGCGCGCCGTGACCTTGCTTCCGGAGGCGAGCGATCCGGAAATCGCCGCCGTCGTGTAGTCGACCGTCAGCGCACCGATGCGGAAGGTGTGCGCGGTCGCGTCCAGCGCCTCCACCCGACCCTTGACCTGCAAGTCGCTCGTCGCGGCGGGATCGATACGTGAGGCGAGCAACGTGCCCGTCGCATCTCTGAAGCCGCTCACCTGAACTGGCACGCTGGGCGGCAGCTCGGTGAGGTCGGATGCCTGCAGGGCTGCATCGAAAATGGTGTCGTTGTCGACCGCGACCGTCTGGCCCAGCACGACGAACGTGCCGGCGGCCGCATCCACCTGCGAGACTGTGCCGCGCGCATCCGCCTTGAAGGAGACGTCGCGAGCCGTGCCCTGCACGCCGGCCGCGTCCAGAGCTCCCTCGATCGTGACGATGTCGCCGATGTGGAGCTGCGCCTCCGTGCCCGGCTGATCGTCGATGCGAATGGTTGCGTCCGAGGTCGCGTACTCCACGCCATCGACGATGATGCTGCCGAAGCCGGTAATGCGGCCGGTGGTCACGACGCTCGAGGCCACAGGCGCACCCGAGCCTTCGATACCCGCCATCTGATCGCCGCCGCAGCCGGGGCAGAGGGCGATCAGCGCGCCGGTGAGCGAGGCGGAGAGGCGGTTCCAACGAGACGCGATAGGCATGCCTGAATCCTCTCCGGTCTAGTCGTCGTGAATCTGGTAGACGCCCGCGCCCATGCGCGTCGTCGGGGTGTCCGAGATCGGGTCGCCGTCACGCAGCTGATGCTGCGCGAGCCACGCGTCGATCCGCTCGAGAAAGGCCTGGCCCTCACGCTCGAGGAACTTGCGGAACGCGGCTTCGGCGGCGCGCGGGACACGCTCGTTCTTCGCCGCGCGCTCGAAGCGCGTCGGCGTGCGCGGGCTCCTGCTCATGTTGTGCACGTACACGTTGGCCACGTCCGCGAGCACCGTGCCCCACAGGCGCACGAGCTGCTCGTCCGTGACCTGGGGGATGTAGTTGCGCGCGAGCGCCTGCAGTCGCCCGTCCTTGCCCTGGCGCACGACGCCCGCGCTCACGAGCTCCTTCAGTACCGTAGTCGGACGCACGTCCCCCGCGCCGCAGTGCTTCAGCAACTCTTCGAACGTCGCACCGGGTCCCTGCAGGCGCAAGCGCGCCGGCTTGCCCCGGGCGTCTCGAAAGCGAGGCTCCAGGTGCCACGCGGACAGGATCTGCGACGCCTTGCTCGCATAGGGCGCCGCCGCGGCGGCCGCGGGCGAGGCGAGGCGTTCGCGGATGAGCCGCACGTCGCGACGCGTCAGGCCCGTCAGCATCGCGGTGCGCGACACATTCGTCGGTCGGCCGCGCTTGCCGAAACGCGCGGTCGCGACGTCGACGTAACCGGATTTCGCGAGCTCGCAGAACTCGCGCCACGTGATCCCCGAACGCAGCAGCACATAGATGACCGGCGCGAGCCAACGGCGAGTCGCGGCGATGACCTGCGGTGTGCCGGCGTCGGTCATGGATCGAAATCTGTTCCTGCCCCGTTGGCGCCAGTGCCGGGCTTCGGTGAAGTCACCGCTGCAGCAAGCTTCGTGCGCGACCACCCGTTGAGCTTGCTTTGCCGTGCGTGAGTCGGGGTGACTCACGCGTGGTACGCTGACCTCGAACGCCGTCTCAACCCACCAACTCGACCGAGGCCGTATGCCGGTTCACGTCCGCAGGGGTTTGCGCAAGCTCGAATTCGCACCCGCAACCGATGCGCGCGCTGCGCGCGACGCGCGCGACGAGGCGCTCGTGGAGTTCGTAACCGAAGCGCCGCTCGCAGTCGGTACGACAGCGTGCGTGCCGCTAGGGCGGCGCAATGGCGAGCTGCGCGAGGTCGTCGGTATTGCGCAGCTCGTCGAAAGCAAGGACCTCGGTGCGCACCGGCGCGAGTACCGGTATCGGATTCGAGGCGCGGTCACGAAGGTCGGCACGTCCTAGCCGCGCCGCCGGCGCGGTGCTAGTCGGACAGCAACGACAGATCGCGCACGGCTCCCTTGTCTGCGCTCGTGACCAGCTTGGCGTACGCCTTCAGCGCTGCGCTCACTCTGCGCTCACGAGGCGCCGCCGGCTTCCATCCGGCAGCCGATCGTATTGCGCGCCGGCGCTCGATCTCCGTGTCGCTCACCTCGAAGCGCACGATGCGATTGGGGATGTCGATCACGATGAGATCGCCGTCTTGGACGAGCCCGATGTTGCCGCCCTCGGCGGCTTCGGGCGAGACGTGGCCGATCGAAAGCCCTGCCGTGCCGCCCGAGAACCGGCCGTCCGTGAGCAGCGCGCAGACTTTTCCGAGGCCCTTGGACTTCAGGTAGCTCGTCGGGTAGAGCATTTCCTGCATGCCGGGGCCGCCGCGCGGTCCTTCATAGCGCACGATCACGACATCGCCCGGCTTCACCTTGCCACCGAGAATTGCCGCGACGGCCGCTTCCTGGCTTTCGAGCACGACCGCCGGCCCGCGGAACGTGAGGATGCTCTTGTCGACGCCCGCGGTTTTCACGATGCAGCCGCGCTCGGCGAGATTGCCGTAGAGCACCGCAAGACCGCCGTCCGTGCTGTACGCGTGCTTGCAGCTGCGGATGCAACCGGCCTTGCGGTCGGTGTCCAGCTCGGGATAGCGGCAATTCTGCGAGAACGCGGTCTGCGTCGGGATTCCGGCGGGACCGGCGCGGAAGAATTCGTGCACGGCCGGATCGCGCGTGCGCATCACGTCCCACGCGTCGAGCGCATCGCGCAGCGAAGGGCTGTGAACCGTGGGGACCGAGGTATCGAGCAGCTGCGCGCGATCCAGCTCGCCGAGGATCGCCATCACGCCGCCGGCCCGGTGGACATCCTCGAGGTGATACGTGCTCGACGGCGCGACTTTGCAGAGCGTCGGAACCTTGCGCGACAGCCGATCGATATCGCGCATCTGGAAGTCGACGCCGCCTTCCTGCGCGGCGGCGAGAAGATGCAGCACGGTGTTGGTCGAGCCGCCCATCGCGATGTCCAGCGACATCGCGTTCTCGAACGCCGCCTTGGTGGCGATGGCCCGAGGCAGGACGCGCGCGTCCTCTTCCAGGTAGTAGCGCCGCGTCAGCTCGACGATGAGTCGGCCGGCCTTGCGGAACAGCTGCTCGCGGTCCGCATGCGTCGCGACGAGCGAGCCGTTGCCGGGCAGGGCGAGCCCGAGCGCCTCGGTCAGGCAGTTCATCGAGTTCGCCGTGAACATGCCGGAGCACGAGCCGCACGTCGGGCACGCGGAGCGCTCGATGGCGCGCACGTCGGACTCCGAGACCGTATCGTTCGCGGCTGCCACCATGGCGTCGATGAGGTCGAGCGCGACGTCCTTGCCTGCAAGCCGCGTCTTGCCGGCTTCCATCGGACCGCCCGAGACGAACACGACGGGGATGTTCAGGCGCAGCGCCGCCATCAGCATGCCCGGCGTGATCTTGTCGCAGTTCGAGATGCACACCAGGGCATCCGCGGTGTGCGCATTGCACATGTATTCGACACTGTCCGCGATGATGTCGCGCGACGGCAGGCTGTAGAGCATGCCGTCGTGACCCATGGCGATGCCGTCGTCCACCGCGATGGTGTTGAACTCCTTGCCGACGCCGCCGGCGCGCTCGATCTCCTCGATCACGAGGCGACCCATGTCCTTCAAGTGCACGTGGCCGGGCACGAACTGCGTGAACGAGTTGGCGACGGCGATGATCGGCTTCGCGAAATCCGCGTCCTTCATGCCGGTGGCGCGCCAGAGGGCGCGGGCGCCGGCCATGTTGCGGCCGGCGGTGCTGGTGCGAGAGCGATATGCGGGCATAGTGGCGTTATTTTGCGATGACGCCCGCTATACGCGCCAATACAATATCGCGCATGGCGCTATAGGACCTGCGAATAGTGGAACTGCGACAGCTCCGATACTTCGTTGCGATCGCCGAGGAGGGCAATCTGTCGCGGGCGGCGAAGCGGCTGCACATCTCGCAGCCGCCGCTGTCCACGCAGATCAAGAGTCTCGAAGAAGATCTCGGCGTGCGGCTCTTCGAGCGCACGAATCGCGGCGTCTCGCTCACCGCAGCCGGCACGGTGTTCTTCGAGGAGGCGCGCGCGGTGCTCACGCGGCTCGAGCACGCGAGGAGCAGGGCGCGGCGCGCGGACCGCGGCGACGCCGGCATGCTCTCCGTCGGGTTCGTGTCGATCGCGGACTACGGGATTCTGCCGCCCGCGCTCAAGAGCTTCCGCGCGAGCTTCCCGTTGGTGGACGTGCAGCTGCACGAGCTGACGACGGACGCGCAGATTCGCGAGCTGCGCGCCGCGCGTCTCGATCTCGGCATCGCGCTCGCGCCCGTCGAGGAGCCCGATCTCGAGCTCGAGCGCCTGCTGCGCGAGGAGCTAGTGCTCGCGGCGCCCACGGGCCACCCGGCGACAAAAGCGAGCGGCCCGATCGACTTGCGCACCCTTTCCAAGGAGAGCTTCATCGTGCCGCCGCGGCAGATCGGGCCCGGCCTGTACGACCTCACGATCAGCCGTTGCCGCGCGTCGGGCTTCGTTCCGCGCATCACGCAGCACGCCCGGCAGATGCAGACGGTGATCGGGCTCGTCTCGTGCGGGATGGGCGTCGCGCTCGTTCCCTCATCCGTGCGGAACCTCAAGCGTACGGGCGTGCAGTACCGCCCGTTGCGCGGCAAGCCTGCACTCGTCGAGCTGGGGATTCTGCGCTTGCGGGGTGCGGAGAATCCCTCGCGCGAACACTTCGTCGCCGCGCTCAGGAGCGCCGCCCGCAATTTCGATTGATTGCGCTCGGCCGCGTCTCTAACTGAAGACACGACGGCAGGGGAAGCGGCACGTGACGACAGGTCAGGTCGGCTGCGCGGCAGGTGCGATCCTTGCTGCCGCCTACGTTCTCGTGCTCGGCGTCCTGTCCCCGCTCACGCTGCAGGATTTTCCCGCACATCTCGAGACCGCCGTCACGATGGCGGATCTCGTCTTTCACGGCGGGAGCCGCTTCGGCGGCATGTTCACGTATCACTTCCTGTTCGTGCCGTACTGGCTTGGCGATTTCGGTTTCGCGGCGCTGGTCGAGTTGCTGGGGCCGCAAGCGGGTGGCGCGTGCTGGGTCGCCTTCGTGTTTTTGTCGCTCCCGTGCGCGCTGCTGTATTTCATGCATGTGAGCGGAGTGCCCGTCGAGCGGCGCGCGTTGCTCTTCCTTCTGAGCCTGTATCTCGCGACGGACTGGTTTTTCCTGATGGGCTTTCTGAGCTTCCGCCTCGGACTCGCCATCACCCTCGTGAACCTCGCGCTCGTGAGCCGGTTGCGCACGCAATGGTCGACGCCGCTGTTCCTGACTTATGCGGTGGTCGTCTCCCTCGGCTATTTGACGCACCTGACCACCATCGCATTTCTGTTGCCTGCCGTGGCCGTGCCGGGATGCCTTCGGCTGTGGCGGCGGACGAGCGCTGTGCGCATCGAGGCGCTGTTGCTGGCCCCCATCGTCGCGCTCGGCGCGTGGCACTTCGGGGTCGCCGCGGGTTACACGTTGCCGGGAGATCCCATCGAAAATCCTTACACCTGGGGAAGCATCGATCAGAAGCTCGCGGGCCTGGATGTCGAGCTCGTTCGCTTCCGCCCGCCGTGGGACGCGGCGATGGCGCTCGGCCTTGCGCTCTGCATGGCGGTCAGCGTGGGCCGAGTCCGGCTCCGGAACCTGCTCGATTCGCCGGTGCTCGAAATGCTCCTGCTCGCCGGCACGTTCATCGCGATCTATCTGGTCTTGCCAATGGGGTATTCGGAAGCCTGGTACGTGGACGTACGCGCGCTCGCCCTGGTTACCCTCTGTCTCATTCTGGCGTGCGCAATGCTTCCTTCCGTGACGCCATGGGCTCGTAAGTCCGGCCCGGCGCTCGCCACCTTTGCGGCCGCGGTACTGGTGGCCCTCAACCTGGTTTATCTTGAACGCCACCTTGCTCGTGGGCTCGCGTGGCTGGGCCAGTATCGCGCGGTCCTCGCCGCGCTCCCCACCGGCGCCCGGGTGCTGCCCGTAGTCACCCGGTCTCGCGATGGATACATCGCAACTCAACGCCACGCGGACGCGTTCATCACGATCGATCGTGGCGGGCTCATGCCCTACGCCTTCACGGCCGATACTGCGAACCCCGAGAAATACCTGCGCTACGTGCACAAGCCCTATGCGCCCGTCGAGCGCTGGTACTTCGATCGCGCGGAGCGCAGCGTCGACTGGCGCTCCATCGAGCGGGACTACGATTACGTGCTCATCGACAAGCCGTACGACGCGCGCCGGATTCCGCTCGCGTTGACGACGGTGGCCGAGAATGGGAGCGCGGCGCTGGTGGCGATCCGAAAAGATCCGCCGCCGCCGTCCTCGCTGCTGACGAGCGGGCCCCACTGAATCGCACGGACTGTCGAAAAGGTTTACGCGGACCGATTCTTGCGGCTCTGACACTCGCCACAACTGCTTGATCGTCCGACGGGTCTGCACGCGGGCACGAGCGCTGCATGCCAGTTCGCCGTACGACGCAGGCAGCTGTCTCAAATAACGATAAGGCGGGCCCGTCATGTATCGCGTGATTCTCGCGGCATTGGTGCTGTCGGCCGGTCCGATGGCGTTCGGCCAAGACCTCGAGGTGGCTTCCTGCAAGGACTGCAAGCGCGAACCCCTCGAGAAGAAACCTCCACCGCGCATCCTCATCAAGGCGAACTGCGCTCTGCCGGATGGGACCGTGCTCGCCCAGCAGCTCATCGAAGTGGACGGCGGCTTGTCTGCCGACGAGAAGCGCGCCCTCGCCGAGCAGGCGTGCGAACCGATCCTGCGGGAAGCGGCCGAGAAGTGCGACGAGCTGGCGGCGCGAGTCGAGACGATAAAGCGCGAATGGGTGCTCGCGGAGCTGCACAGCTATCGTGAGCACCGCCTCGCGGCAGAGATCAAGAAGACCCTCGCGGCGGCGCCCGCCTACTGCAAGGAGCCGGGCCCACCGAAGTGAGTCCCGGCAGGGCACTTCGGTCCGTTCCGCGCGGCCGCTGCTGTGCAATTCTCGCGGGATCGAGGCACAGGGAGTGAGGCCGCCGTTTCCCTCGCTTCACCCGCTGGGTGTACACGATGGCGCGCGCGCTCACGCCTTCTTTTGCGAAACAGGAGGTGCGGAAATCGTCGATGCCGCCGGACAGTTGATGGCGTACGTCAGCGAGCCGCTTGCAAGCCGGCGCGCCGCGCCGCGCGAGGACTTCCTGACTTCATACGTACGCCGCAGCTCAGGCTCACCGGCGAGCCGCCGAGCGTGCGCGGTCATGGCGGCATTCGTCAGGTCTCGAACATGCGTGTGAGCTGGCCCTAGAATAGGGTGCATTCACAGGAGGCTCACATGGCAGACACCATCTTCAAGAAGATCATCGCGGGCGAGCTGCCGTGTCACAAGGTGTACGAGGACAGCCAGGTGCTCGCGTTCCTCGACATCAATCCGCTGAGTCGCGGGCATACGCTGGTCATCCCCAAGGAACCCGCCGAGACGCTGGATCAGCTCTCGGATGAATCCGCCGCGGCGCTCGGCCGCGTGCTGCCGCGCCTCTGTCGTGCGGTTCAAGCGGCCACGGGCGTACGGGAGTACAACGTGCTCGAGAACAACGGGCGCGGCGCGCATCAAGTGGTGCAGCACGTTCACTTTCACATCATTCCGAAGCCGAACGCGCAGGAAGGTCTCGGCATCGGCTGGCCGGCGCGGAAGCTCGATAGCGACGCCGAGGCCCTGGCCGGAAAGATCCGAGCGGCGGTCGGCTGATTCGCCGCGCCGCGGCGAGCATCGTTCGATGCGACTCGGCTTCGAGCACAGTTACGGCGCCCTGCCGCCGCGTTTCTACGCGCGTGTCGCGCCAACCCCGGTCGCGAAGCCACAGCTCGTCATCTTCAACCAGCGGCTCGCGCAGCAACTCGGGCTCGACGTGGATGCGGTCGAGCGCGAGGCGGCGCTGCTCTTTTCGGGGAATCAGCTGCCCGAGGATGCGGAGCCGATCGCCATGGCGTATGCGGGTGATCAGTTCGGCAGCTTCGTGCCCCGGCTCGGCGATGGCCGCGCGATCCTGCTCGGCGAGATTCGAGATCGCAGCGGCGTGCTGCGCGATGTGCAGCTGAAAGGAGCGGGACTCACGCCGTTCTCACGCAATGCCGACGGACGCGCAGCGCTCGGTCCGATGCTGCGCGAGTACCTCGTCAGCGAAGCGATGGATGCGCTCGGCATTCCGACGACGCGGTCGCTGGCCGTTGTCGCCACCGGTGAGAACGTGTTCCGCGAGGATGTATTGCCCGGAGCAATTCTGACGCGGATCGCGACGAGTCATGTGCGCGTAGGGACGTTTCAATACTTCGCCGCGCGAGACGATCAGGAGGCACTGCGCGAGCTGCTCGACTACGTCATCGCGCGACATTATCCGGCCGCGCGCGAGGCCGCCGTGCCGGCAGTTGGCGTGCTGAGCGAGGTCGCCGCGCGACAGGCGCAGCTCATCGCGCAATGGATGCTGGTCGGCTTCATCCACGGCGTCATGAACACGGACAACATGGCGATCTCCGGAGAGACCATCGACTACGGCCCGTGCGCGTTCATGGACGAGTACGATCCGAAAACCGTGTTCAGCTCGATCGATCAGCGCGGCCGCTACGCCTATGCAAATCAGGTCGTCATCGCGCAGTGGAATCTCGCGCGCTTCGCAGACACATTGGTGCCGCTCATCGACGCCGACATCGACAAGGCCGTGGCCCTGGCATCCGAAGTCATCGAGCGGTTTCCAGCGCAGTGCGACGCGCATCTGCTCGAGGGATTTCGCGCGAAGATCGGGCTCGCGACCGCGGCAGACGGCGATGCCGAATTGATCCGCCGCCTGCTCAGCGCGATGCACGAGGCGCACGCGGATTTCACGTTGACCTTCCGTCGCCTCGCCCGCGCTGCCGAGGCCACCGGCGACGACACCGAGCTTTTCGCGCAGACGCCCGCGATGACCGCGTGGCTGCGCGAGTGGCGCGACCGTCTTGCGCAAGAGCCGCAATTCGCAGCCGAGCGCGCGGCGCGCATGCGGCGCGTGAATCCGGGGTTCATCCCGCGTAATCACCGCGTGGAGGCGGCGTTGGCCGCGGCGTCCGAGCGCGGCGATCTCGCGCCGTTTCGCCGCCTGCTCGCGATCCTCGAACGGCCCTTCGACGATCAGTCCGATGCCGTGGAATACGAGCAGCCGCCGCAGCCCGCCGAACGCGTGCTGCAGACCTTCTGCGGAACCTGACGACTCGTTTGACAGAACGCCTCGCGACTGAGTAGGCCATCACAACTCCGGGAACGAGGGTTTGTGGTGTCGCCGATATGTGACGCGTCTTCAAATCAGGGTTGCCCGCTCGCTGTGCAATGAGAACCTTGCATAACGGCAGGGGATCCCCATGCGTACGACGATCCACAGCCTTTTCTTGCTTGTTCTTGCTTCCGTTGCCAGCTCGTTCGCGATGGCGGACAACGTCGTCACCGTCAAGAGCGAGACCGTCCGCTATGACGATCTGCGCCTGATCAGCGCGGTCGGCGCCGCAGTGCTGTACGGCCGGCTGCGAGGTGCGGCTGAACGCGCCTGCAGCCCGCTCGACGGCAAGTCGGCGCAGCTCGTCAGCCGATACCGCGCGTGCGTCGACGAGGCCGTTGCGAAAGCCGTCGCGCAAGTGAACGAGCCGGTGCTGACCAAGTACTACGAGTCGAAGCGCAACGCCGCGACGCCGAGCACTGCCAAGCCGAGCGCGACGGCCGTTGCTCAGGCGCCCTGAGCCGATCTGCAAACGGAGTGAGCGAAGGCGACTGCGCTCTCGTAACAGTCGCCATTAGCCCTTGTCGGTGCGAGCAGCGCCGGCAAGGGCAACTCATGCCTGCTCGTACCGACGACTCGCGCTCGGCACCGAGCGGGCTCAGCTTCATCACGGGTGGATCTCATCCGTTGAGCTAGCGCTCGACGGCGACTCGGCGCCGCCGCCTTCCGCACACGTGGAACTGGACTTTGCGTGCGCACGCCGGCCAATCTTCTCGCCCCGGCTGGCTCGACGAGCGCGTCCCAATGAACCTGTATTGCGAAGAGGGTGGGTCCGGCGCGGATCTACTGGTGCTGCTCCATGGGCTCGGAGCGACCGGCGCCGTCTGGACGCCACTGCTCGCGTTGCTGGCTTCAGAATGGCACGGGCGCTGGTTCGTTGCGGATCTTCCGGGTCACGGTGCGTCGGGGCGCGCGGCTCGCTACTTCGCCGAAGATGCGGCGTCGGCGCTCGGCGAGGTGCTGAGAGATCGTATCCGCGCTGACGGACGCCTCGTCATCCTCGGTCACTCGTTCGGCGGAACCATCGGGCTTGCGCTGGCGTCGGGCCGGTACGGTGTGGAGCCGAGCGTCACCTTCGGCGTCGGTATCAAGCTCATCTGGCGTGATGACGAAATCGCGCGCATGCGCGCCTTCGCCAGTCAGCCGGCCAAGCGATTCGCCAGCGAGCAGGAGGCCTGCGAGCGCTACTTGAAAGTCTCGGGTTTGCACGGGCTCGCACCTGCCGGCTCGCCCGTCGCGGCTCGCGGGATCGTTCACGACGGCGGTGCATGGCGTCTCGCGATGGATCCGGCGGCAAACGACGCGGGACGCCCTGCGTTCGCCGAGCTCAGAGCCGCGGCACGCTGCCCCGTGCATCTGGCGCGCGGCGGTCGCGACCCGCTCGTCACGCTCGAAGACACGCGAGCCCTGGATCCGGGCGCCACTGATCTCGGCGCGTATGGTCACAACGTCCTCGTCGAATCCCCCGAGACGCTGTGGTCTTGGGTTCGCACGCATCTATAAGATAGCGGCTCCGTTGGTGTTCGCCGGTGGAGCGGTAATGCGCACCCGAGCTCGTCTGCGCAGAGTGTGGCCTCGTGCGCCGCTGGCCGTCTCGCTGATCGCAGTCGTAACGATCGGTGTCGCTGCGAGCCTCGTCGCCTGCGGTTCGCGGGAACAGACAGCGGCGCCGCGGGCGGCGCCTCACGCGCAGCTCCTCATTCGCAACGGCGTCATCTTCGACGGCCGCGGCGGCGATCCGATACGCGGCGATATTGCCGTCAGCGAAGGGCGCGTCGTTGCAGTCGGCACTGGGCTGGACGGTTACACCGCGGATCGGATCGTCGATGCACGCGGACTCGCCGTCGCGCCGGGCTTCATCAACTCCCTCTCATGGGCTACGGATACGCTCATCGCGGACGGCCGCGCGCTCAGCGACGTGAAGCAGGGTGTGACGCTCGAGCTGTTCGGCGAGGGCGACTCCTACGGCCCACTGACGCCCGCGACCCGCGCAGAGATGCAGAAGCGCCAGGGCGACATTCGCTTCGACATCCCGTGGACCACGCTCGGTGAGTATCTCGATTTCCTCGTGAAGAAAGGCGTGTCGGTCAACGTCGCCTCGTTCGTCGGCGCGGCGACGGTGCGCTCGCACGAGCTCGGTTTTGCGAATCGCGCACCGAAGCCGGATGAGCTCGCACGCATGCAAGAGCTGGTGCGACAGGCGATGCGCGAGGGCGCGTTGGGCGTGGGCAGTGCGTTGATCTATGCGCCCGGCACGTACGCTCGCACGGATGAGCTCATCGCGCTCACGCGCGCTGCGGGCGAGCTGGGCGGCGGCTACACCTCGCACATTCGCAGTGAGGGCGACCGCCTGCTCGAAGGCATCGACGAGCTCATCGAGATCGTGCGCGCAACGGGCGTGCATGGCGAGATTCACCATCTGAAGGCGGCCGGCGAGCAGAACTGGCCGAAGATGCGCGCGGCGATTGCCAAGATCGAGGCGGCGCGCGCCGCAGGCCTGCCGATCACGGCGAACATGTATCCGTACACTGCCGGCGCGACGGGGCTCGATGCCGCAATGCCGCCCTGGGTGCAGGAAGGCGGCATCGACGACTGGGTTGCGCGGCTGCAGGACCCGAACATCCGCAAGCGCGTACTGAAAGAGATGCGCACGCCGAGCAAGGACTGGGAAAGTCTCTACCTCGCCGCCGGCTCTCCGGAGCGCATCGTCCTCATCGGTTTCAAGACCGATGCGCTCAAGCCTTATACGGGCAAGACGCTCGCAGAAGTCGCACGCTTGCGGCACACCACTCCCGAGGATGCGACGATCGATCTCGTAATCGAAGACCGAACGCGCGTCGGCACGGCCTACTACCTCATGTCCGAAGAGAACGTGAAGCTCGGGCTCGCGCAGCCCTGGGTGAGCATCGACTCGGACGAGGGCGCGCCCGCGCCGGAAGGCGTGTTCCTGCGCAGCGCGCCGCATCCGCGAGCGTACGGCAGCTTCGCGCGCTTTCTCGGCAAGTACGTGCGTGATGAGAAGGTGACGTCGCTCGCGGATGCCATCCGACGTCTCACGCGGCTTCCGGCTGAGAATTGGAAGCTGCGCGATCGCGGCTGCCTCGACGTGAAGTGCCATGCCGACATCGTGATCTTCGATCCCGCGAAGATCGCCGACCACGCGACCTTCGACAATCCGCAAGCGCTCGCGACCGGAGTCGTCCATGTGTTCGTGAATGGCGTGCAAGTGTTGAAAGACGGCCGACACACCGGCGCAATGCCGGGCCAGGTCGTGCGCGGTCCCGGCTGGACGGGATGGGCCGCCGCCGAGGCCGGGCGTTAACGATCTTGCTCGCGATGGATCGCTGGCGGCTGACGCGTCGGATTCGAGCTGTGCGCCGCGCCGGGCGTCAACGATCCCGCGCGCGGCGGTTCGCCATCGGTTGGCGCGCGGGCTTCGAGCTGTGGGGCGCGCTCGTTGCGCTGGTGAGCTAGCCCGGTTGCACCAGCAAACCGTATCGCCTGCGCCGGCAAGCGGATGTTTCACCCGATGATGCCCGAGGCCCGCGGTCCGCTACACGGCTCCCAGGGTAGACTCGCGTCGCAAAGAAATCCGAGCGAACCATGCATACCTTGCAGACGCCGCCAGCGACTCCTTCGATCAACGACCTGCTACAGATGTATCGCGCGCTCTGGCGGATACGCGTCTTCGAGGGTCAGGTGCAGCGGCTGGCTGCAGCCGGCGAAGTACCGGGATTTCCGCATTTGTCGACGGGGCAGGAGGCCGTGGCCGTGGGCGTATGCGCGCACCTGTCGCCGCAGGACACTCTTTTCACGAGCCACCGCGGACACGGCCACGTGCTCGCCAAAGGCGCGGATATCGAAGCGACTTTCGCCGAGATCCTCGGTCGCGAGACGGGCGTGTGTCGCGGCCGCGGCGGGTCCATGCACTTGGTGGATGCAGCGCACGGTGTGCTCGGTGCGACCGGTGTCGTCGGCGGCAACCTGCCGCTGGCCGCGGGCGCTGCATGGGCCGCTCAGGCGCGGGGCGAGAAGCACATCAGCGTCGTGTTCTTCGGAGATGGTGCCACCGGCGCGGGTGTGTTCCATGAAACCGTCAACCTGGCGGTACTGTGGAAACTGCCAGTCCTTTTTGTTTGCGAGAACAATGGCTACGCCGAATTCACGAGTCGCGAAGAGCATTCCAACGTGAAGCACGTGAGCGCGTTCGCCGCGCCGTACGACTTGACGGCGCAGACCATCGACGGGAACGATGTGCTCGCGGTCTACGCGGCGGCCGGCGCGGCCATCGCGCAGCTGCGCCGGGGCGACGGCCCATATCTCCTGGAATGCATGACGTATCGCATGGCCGGTCACTTCGTGGGCGACGCGCAGCACTATCGCTCGAAGGAAGAGCTGGCCGCGGTGCGCGAGAAGGATCCGATCGAGCGCTTGAAGAGACACCTTCTCGCCCAAGGCGTCGCGCAAAGCGAGCTCGACTCGCTCGGCGAGCAAGCGAAAGAAGAGGTGCAAGCAGCCGTCGAACGCGCACGCGTCGCGCCTCATCCGGATCCCCGAACCGTCGGGGAGTACGTTTACAGCGCTCCTTCTCTGGCGCACGTGCCATGAGTCAGACGTTCATCGAAATCCTGCGGCGTGCGCTGGACGAAGAGCTGGCGCGTGATGCCTCCGTGCATCTCCTCGGCGAAGACGTTGCCGCCGGCGGCGCCTTCGGCGTTACGCGCGGGCTTGCGCAGAAGCACGGTGAGCAGCGCGTGCGGAACACGCCAATCAGCGAAGCGGCGATCACGGGCGTGGCGACGGGTGCAGCGTTGTGCGGCCTGCGGCCCGTGCTGGAAATCATGTTTATCGATTTCGCCACGCTGGCGCTCGATTGCCTGGTCAATCAGAGCGCGAAATATCGATACATGTCGGGCGGTCAACTGGCGGTTCCGATGGTCGTGCGCACACAGGCCGGCGCCGCGGGCGGCGCAGCGGCTCAGCATTCACAGAGTCTCGAAGCGTGGTTCATTCACGTGCCGGGGCTCGTCGTCGTGGCGCCGTCGTCGCCGGTCGAAGCGTATGGATTGTTGAAGAGTGCGATCCGGCTGGGCGATCCGGTGCTCTTCATCGAGCACAAACGGCTCTACACGATGCGCGAGGACATGCCGGAGAATCCCGAGCTGCCGCCGATCGGCAAGGCGCGCATCGCACGCGAAGGGAAGGATGTGACGCTGATTGCGTACTCGGCCATGGTGAACATCGCGCTGGAGGCGGCGGATGAGTTGGCGCGTGCCGGCATTTCCGCCGAGGTGCTCGATTTGCGGACGCTGCTGCCGCTCGACATGCGAACCATCGCTGCATCGGTCGCCAAGACTCATCGCGTCGTCATCGCGCACGAAGCCGTGCAGAACGGCGGTGTGGGTGCGGAGATCGCCGCGCGCATCGGCAGCGAGCTCTTCGATGAGCTCGATGCGCCGGTGACGCGCGTTGCGTGCCCGTTCGTGCCTATTCCATTTGCTCCGGAGCTGGAGCGGGCGCTGCTTCCGGGTCGCGATGACATCGTGCGTGCCGCGCGCGGACTGGTGCACGGGCAGGGGCACTAGCGTGGCACGTGTGGCGCTCGAAATCCCAAAGGTCGGGCTCGTCATGGAGCAGGCGCGGCTCGTTCGCTGGCTGAAGAATCCGGGCGACTTCGTCGCGCAAGGCGAGCCCGTCCTCGAGCTCGAGACGGAGAAATCCGTCGTCGAAATCGAGGCGACGGTGAGCGGACGACTGGTCGAGCAGCTCGTGAAGGTAGACGAGGAGGCGAAGGTCGGCGATCGGGTGGCTTGGCTCGAAACAGATGCCGCCTCGTCTGCGGCGACACATCCGACGGCTGCGACATCGCGCGAGTCGGAGGCGTCGGCGCATGCAGCTGCGCCGGCTGCGGGAAGCGCGGAGGCATCTGCGTCGGGCACGTCTGCGGGCGGTGCAGTACCTCGCGCGTCTCACCCGACCGGTGCGTTGGGCTCGGTTGCGTCGGCGGGCGCGTCGCACGTGTCGAGCCCATCCGTTACGTCACACGCGTCGAGCCCGTCGCCCACGTCCCCCGCGCGTGACGTCTCCCGCTCAGCTGGACCACCGGGCGCAAGCGCGTCGGCGAACGGGCACGGCGACGGCCGCGTTCGCAGCTCGCCCGTCGCGCGTCGTCTCGCGGCCCAGAGCGGCATCGATATCGGTACGGTCGTCGGCACCGGTCCGCGCGGCCGGGTGCAACTCGAGGACGTGCGTCGGGCGATCCAAGCAAGGTCTTTGCAGACCGGCGCAAACGGCGCGGCGTCCGCGCCGCAGCCTCTCTCGAGCATGCGCCGTGCGCTCGCTCGCGCGATGACTCTGAGCAACGCGACCGTTCCCCAATTCGCCGTCGAGCGCTCCGTCGATTGGACGGCGGTGCAGGCGGCGCGCGCGAGGTTCGCGAGCGATTCGCGTGCCGGCTCGCCGAAGCTGTCCGTCAACGATTTCCTGCTGCAGGCCATCGCCCGCGCGCTACTTTCATATCCCGCGCTGAACGCGACTTTTCGCGGCGATCCCGAATCGCCGGATGCCGCGATCGTTCCGGCGGTGGGCGCGCACATCGGTCTGGTCGTTGCGGTCGACAACGGCCTGCTCGTTCCCGTGCTCCACGACGTGGAGCGGCTCGGGCTCGCGGAGCTCGCGCGACGGCGCAGTGAGGTGGTCGAGCGCGCTCTGCAGGGCCGCCTGAAGCAGGCGGAGTTGGAAGGCGCGACGTTCAGTCTGTCGAATCTCGGCGCACGCGGGCCGGACCGCTTCAACGCACTCATCAACCCGCCGCAATCGGCAATTCTCGCGGTGGGTCGCCAGCGCGAGGGCGTGGTCGTGTTGAACGGCGGCATTCACGTGCGGCCACTATCCACTCTCAGTGTCACCGTGGATCATCGGGTCGCCGACGGACGGCTTGCGGCGGAATTCCTCGCGTATCTGGTGGAGATTCTCGAAGGCGACGACTGGCGCGTGTAATGGCTACGTCAATTCAGAGGGGAAGCACATGAGCGTTCAGGCACCCAATGCCGAGCGGCAGATCTGGATGTACACCCAGATGCTGCGCATCCGAGAGTTCGAGACGCGTGTGAAGCGCACCTTCACGGACCATCCGGGCGTGATCCGCGGTCACACGCACTTGGCGGACGGCGCCGAAGCGTCCATCGTCGGCTCGCTTGCCAACTTCCGTCCGGGCGATGCAGCGCTTGCGACGTATCGCTGCCACGGCTACCCGCTCGTGCTCGGCAGCGATCCGAAAGCGATGATGGCGGAGATCTACGGCCGCGCCGATGGGCTCTGCAAAGGCCTCGGCGGCTCGATGCATCTGACCGATGTGAAGCGCGGCTTCCTCGGCACCTCCGGCATCGTCGGCGCAGGCATTCCGCACGCAGCGGGCGCGGCCTGGGCCGCACAGATTCGCAAGAAGGGTGAGGTGGTGCTCTCGTTCTTCGGCGACGGTGCCTCCAAGCAAGGCGCGTTTCACGAGACGCTCAACATCGCCTCGCTCTGGAAGCTGCCGGTCATCTTCGTGATGGAGAACAACGGCTACAACGTCGTCACGACCACCGCGCAGGAAGATGCGAACGCCGCAGCGGGCCATCCTCTCTCGATCAAGGCCACTGCGTACGAGATGCCGGGCGTGACGGTCGACGGCGGCGATCCGCTCGCCGTGTACCAGACCGTCGGTGAAGCGATCGAGCGCGCGCGCTCGGGCGGTGGGCCGACGCTCGTGGAGTCGAAGGTCTATCGCCTCTCGGCGCACGGCAACATCATCGCGCCGCCGGGCGTGCCGCTGCACTATCCGGAGCACGAGGCCATCGCGGTGTTCGGTAAACGCGAAGAGTACGAGGCTGCCTTGCGAGGCGACCCGGTGCCGCGCTTCCGCGGCGTGCTGGTGCAGAACGGGACGCTCACCTCGGCCAAAGCCGATGAGCTTGCGAAACAGGTGGCCGCCGAGATGGAAGCGGCCGTGCAGTTCGCGCTGCAGAGCCCGTTTCCGAAGAACGAGTCCGCTCTCGACTACAACTTCGCGTAAGCCGGCAAGAGGATCACTCACATGGCGAACCTACCGTTCATTGCCGCCGTCGACGCCGGCATCCATCAGGAAATGGCGCGCGATTCGAGCGTGCTGTATTTCGGGCAGAACCTGGGCACGACGGAGAATCACGAGTTTCTCAAACGATACGGGCACGACCGCGTGCGCGTGACGCCCATCTCCGAGACCGCGGAGATCGGCATCGCCATCGGCGCGGCCATGGCGGGGCTGCGGCCGGTGGTCGAGCTCTACATGGCGGAGTTCATGCTGGTCGCGATGGACCAGGTTGTGAACGAGGGCCCGAAGTTCCGCTACATGTCGGGCGGGCAGGTCAAGGTGCCGCTCGTTCTGAAGGCGGGGTTTGGCTTCACGGCCGGCTGGGCGGGCCAGCACACCGGCTCGCTCACCGCGCTCTTCATGGGCTGGCCGGGACTCAAGGTGGTCGTGCCCTCCACGGCCGCAGATGCGAAGGGGCTCATGGCCGCGGCGATCCGCGACGACAATCCGGTCGTGTTCCTGCATCACTACATTCTCACGCTCGAGCACGGCGAGGTGCCGGACGGCGAGCATGTCGTGCCGCTCGGCAAGGCCGAAGTCCGGCGCGCCGGCAAGGACGTCACGCTCGTTGCGACGGGCTGGATGGTGCATCGTGCGCTCGCGGCAGCGAAGACACTGGCGGGCGAGGGCATCGACGTCGAAGTCATCGATCCGCGCACCGTCGCGCCACTCGATCTCGAAACCATTCTGAAGTCTGTCGACAAAACGCGGCGGGTGGTGCTCGTCGATCAGGCGCCGCGGCACGCGTCGGTGAGTGCGCTCATCGCGGCCGATATCGTCGAACACCGCTTCTCGTCGTTGAAGGCGCCGATCATTCAGGTCACCGCGCACGATACGACGGTGCCCTACAGCGAGCCGCTCGAAGCGTTCGTCATCCCGGATGAAGCGCGCATCGCGGCGGCCGTGAGAAAAGTGGTGAAGTGACGTGGGAGATCTCGTGACGGACGACGTGATCATCGTCACGGGAGCGAGCGGCGCGTTCGGGCGCGCGGCGGCGAGCCGGCTGCGCGAGCGCGTGCCGCGCGGGCAGTTGATCCTCGCGTCGCGCACGCCGCAGAAGCTCGCGGATTTCGCCGCTCGCGGCGCACAGGTGCGCTTCGCCGATTTCGACGATCCGGGCTCGCTGCGCGCGGCGTTCGCGGGCGGCACGAAGATGCTGCTCATCAGCACCGCGCGCGTGGGTACACGAGTGAGCCAGCACAAGAATGCGATCGACGCAGCGGCCGCCGCGGGCGTTCGGCACGTGGCCTACACCTCGGTGCTGAGCGCGGCGCGTCCCGACAATCCGGCGCTCGTGAAGCTCGATCATCGCGCGACCGAGGAATATCTCGAGCGCAGCGGCATGAGCTGGACGTTCCTGCGCGACAGTCAATATGCCGAGGCCATTGCGCTCGCGATGGTTCCGCCGGCACTCATGGCCGGACGCAAGCCGGACAACTGCGGCGAGGGTCGCGTCGCGTTCGTCTCGCGCGACGACTGCGTGGCGTGCGCCTCCGAAGTGCTTCTGCAACCGGGTCACGAGAATCGTGCGTACGATCTCACCGGTCCGGAGTTGCTCACGATCGGCCAAGCGCTGCAGATGGCCGCGGAGATTGCGGGCAAGCCCATCGTGCTCGAGCCCGTGGACGATGAGGGCATGTTCGCGTACTTCGATTCGCTCGGCGTGCCGCGACACGCCTCGGATATCGTGCCGGCGGGCCCGATCCCGTGGTCGAGCGACGATATGGTGACGTTCGGGCGCGCGATCCGCGAAGGCTTCTTTGCGATCCAGTCGGATCATGTCGAGCGGATCACGGGCAAGAAACCGACTCCGCTGCGGGAGATCCTGCTGCGCCATCGCGCCGCCTGGCCGGCGTAGCGGGCCCGGCTCAACTCGGGAGCGGGTTGCCGGCCTGCTCGTTCGTCATGTACTCGGCGTACCAGCTGGGCCAGTCCTCATCGCGCTGACCCGTGCGCTTCTCGTGTGCGCCGTGCGCCGCCGCCGCGCGGCGCAGTGCCGTCGCGAGCTCCGCGGGAGACGTGTAGATCGTTTCGTGCGCGTCCACGCGTCCCGGCAAGCGTGCAGTGATCTCCTGTACCAGCCAGCTGTTGCCGTCCGGGTCCTTGAACGTCACGAACGAGCTGTAACTGCGGCGCTCCGGGTCCGCGCCGCTGACGGGCGCCGCGCCGATACCGGGGCTATGAAATACGTCGCTCACATCCACACCGCGACTCGCAAGATCGGCGTGCGCCGCCTCGATATCGGAGACGACCAGATAGAGCCCTTGCAGCGAGCCCGGCGCGGCGGTCGTGACGCCCTTGCCGAAGTGGATGGAGCATGCCGAACCGGGCGGCGTGAGTTGCACGATTCGAAACGCATCGTCCTTGACGTAGTCGATGTCGAGCCGCCAGCCGAGGCCGGTGTAGAACCGCTTGGCGCGATCGACGTCCGCGACGGGAATGACGACGACCTCGAGCTTCATGTCGACGGACGGCGTGCCCATGTCGGGCTCCTCGGAGGGCTGGCGGATCGCCGTCAGTCATGACAGCAGAGCCGCGCCGGCGACGCGATAGCACCAAAGTACTATTGGCGCGCAAAGCGAAACAGCCGCGCTTGCGCGCGGCTGTTCGTGAGGGACAGTGGTTGGTGAGTCTCAGCGAGCGGCTGTGAGAACCACGTTGCCGTTGCGAACGGGGAGGCGCTTGCCGGGATCGCTGTCCATGTGAACCGTGCGGGTGCTGCCGTTCCATTCGTACGTGACGCGATATCCGTCGGGGACCTCGCGCAGCTCATTCACGGTCTCGCACTTCTTTTCCGTCTCGGTCACGGTGCGCGAATTCTGAATGCGCTCCTGAATCTTGTTGCCCGCGTATGCGCCACCGACCGCGCCGGCCACCTTGGCGATCTTGCGGCCCTTGCCGCTGCCGATCTGGTTGCCGACCACGGCACCGACCACACCGCCGATCACCGTGCCCGCGATCTGATGCTCATCCTTGACGGGCGCCTGCTTGGTGACTTCCACGTCGTTGCAGACCTCGCGCGGCTCCGTGATCGTGCGCGTCTGCGGCTCGACGCTCACGACGCGCGCATAGCTCGCTGCCGTACGTACGGGCTTCGCGCTGCCGGACGCCGCCTGTTCGGCGGGCGCGGCCGCAGGGGCTGCCTCCTCCGGCGCGAGAGATGCAGATGTCGAATCATTCGCGGCCTCGGCCGGCGTGCTCTCATCGGCCGAAGCCGCGAGCTGCTCGGACGCCGCCATCTGCGGTTGCGCTTGCTGATGACCCTTGAACGCGAGGCCGAGCGCGCCAACGCCCGCAGTGACCCCGACGCCGACGATGAGTCCGATCAAAAGCGACTTGTTCATGAACGATTTCTCCCATCTCTGGAGGGCGGCATCGATGATAAGCCACCCTTTAGCGGGGCGGCATCCTGCCAGATCGCCCCTGAACCGAATCTGAAGAGCGTCGCGGGCGCGGCGCCCATCGGACGGCTCCTGAGGCTTCTCCGTGCGCCGGCGAACCCGCGCCTGCTCGACGCGGGCTGCAGAGCCCCGAGGTGCGGAGGCCGCAAGCGCCCGGCGGGTCAGCGCTTCGCGGGTTTTGTGAGCGACGTCTCCTTCCGCTTCATCGTGCAGGAGTGTGTCGCTTGCCGGAGCGGCCGCGACCGGAGCTCGTCGGCATCTGACGACAAGCCGTTGCAGAGCGCGCTATCGCGGCCGGCTTTCGCATGAGAAGAGGGCGCACAGCAGCGATCGCGTCGTGTCGCGGTTGCGTGCACTCTCTCACGACATCACTGCTGGCGAGCGGTGTCGGATACTTTGCGACTCGCCGTGACGACGATCTTCTGCCCGTCCTCGGTCTTGAGGCTGTGAGGGTCGGCGACGTTCAGCGCGCCACTGATCAATTGACACTGGCCGGCTGTGGTCCCGGCTATCACGGCCCAGCGCGTGCCGGTGCAGCGCGCGTCCTCCAGGCACTGCTCCCAACAGTAGTCCTGGTTCGGTAGTCCGAGGCGCTTCAATACTTGACCGCTGATGTCCTTCTTCGCGATGACTTCCATGTGAGGCTCTGCCGCCGACACGAAAGCCGGCAGGCTTGCCAGGAGGATGAGCGTGAGTGCCGTTCGGAAATTCGTTCTCATGAATTCTCCTCGAGTGCCGCGTGCGCGGGATTCTACCGCTAGAGCTCCGCGCCGCCGGGAGTGCACTGGAGTTTCATCCAGGGTGCACGGGGAACTCGCGGGACGCTCAGGGCTTGTGGGTAGACGCGGTCCGAACAGATTGCCGCGGAGGAGTGTCAATGAAACGCTATCTCATGCTTAGCGCCAGCGCTTTATTCTGCACCGCGACCTTTGCGCAAAGTCAGGCTACCCCACCCGCTGCTGGGGATGAGGCCGCACCCTCGACAATGTCGGTGTTCCAGTCGCTCGATACGAATAGCGATGGTCGCATCACGGCGGATGAGGCGAAGGGCAATCCGGTCGTTGCCAATGCCTTCACGAAAGCGGACAAGAATGGCGACGGCGCGATTACGCAGGACGAGTTCATGTCCTCGTTCACCACGAACCGCTCGAACTCGGCGCCGCCGCAGTCACCGCCGCCTCCGGAGGATCAGTAAGAGCTGAACTCGTTGCGTCGGGAGCGGTGCCGATTTGCGCGCGGCATTCGCTCTCGGCGTGCGATCGCCTCTCACGCACCTGCCGACGCGCTGGTCGTCGCCTCATCGTCGACGTATCGCGCCACGCAGACCTGAAACCCCTGCTAGTCCTCTTGATCGCTCGCTGCGCGCGCGGCGATCTCGAAAAGGCCCTCGACGCGAGCACCTGACCGTCAGCAACTTCGAGTGCACATCGCCCATGCTGTGCGCCTCACCAATCGCAAGAGCGCCTCAACACTCAAAGTCACGCCGCGATAACAAAAAACAACACGTTTAGACCCGATCTCACCGCACGAGCGGTATCCACCGCCACGTAAGAAGCGCTGTTCAACAACCGAACCAGCAAATCCGCTGGAGCATTTGTACAGCGCACTCCTCATCAACGAACACGTGCCGTTTCTGCTCGCTCACGTGCCTCGACGTAGCGGATTCGACGCGCCCGTTCGTCTTAACTCTCCGCGCGCCCCAAAAATAAAGCGGCCCTCCAACGAAGCCACATGGCCCTGGAAGCACTGACTCGCCTCAGCATCACCGCGTGCCTGGTCTCTTTGCGGCGCGGAGATCGAGCTCGCGCGCGATGTTGCGCCGCGCAGGCCACCTCAGGTCGTATCGACGCGATCAACACGCCGCCGCGCCTCGCCGGGAAATTCTTCCGTATCCGAACCCACCGACTTGGCCGGCGGCCTACATCGCGACTTTTCGTCAGGGTCGAGACGGCGCGCATGTCTGCCGCAGGCCGAGCCCCACCGAAGTGAGCCATCGATGATCCACCACATTGTTCTTGCCGCCGTACTCAGCCTCACGCTCGCATCGCCCGTCGTAGCCGCCTCACCTGCGGTGCCTTCATCTCCCGCTCACGGAGCGGGGCAGGCACAGCAAATACCCAAGTACCACGTCTACGCCATCCGCTATGGCACGCTGAAGGACATCCCCGTCAACGCTCTCGTCCCCGGCGCCGACCCCGCGCGCAAAATGGACACTGCGCTGATGATGTGGCTCATCCGTGGCAATGGCCGGACCATTCTCGTCGACACCGGCTTCTATCGCGATCGCTTCATGAAGTCGTGGAAGCCCATCGCTTACATCAAGCCGACCGCAGCTATCGCGAAGCTCACACTGAAACCAGAACAGATCACCGACATCATCATCACGCATCTCCATTGGGATCACGCAGACGGCATCGATCTCTTCCCGAAAGCACGCGTCTGGACTCAGAAGCACGAGTACGACTACTACGTCGGTGCAGCCTGGCCCGCGGCCTACGACAGCTTTCGCAAGTCGTGTGAGAACGGGCGCGCGGCAAAGACGCAATCCGATGCGCCGTGCGATGCAGTAAATCCCGCGACCGATGGTGTCGAGGGCGTATACGCCGAAGACATCCTGCCGCTCGTCAGACTCAATACCGAAGGCCGGCTTCACCTGATCCGCGGCGATGGCGAAGAGATCCTGCCCGGCATCACCGCCTACATCGGCGGCAAACACACGTATGAGTCGCAGTATCTGGGCGTGAACACGGCCGTCGGCACCGTCGTGCTCGCAAGCGACAATGTGTACCTCTACGAGAACGTGGAGAAACACGTTCCCATCACCGAGACGTCCGACCCCGCGTCGAACTTACGCGCTCAGGAGCGCATGAAGTCACTCGTCTCGGATCCGAAATACATCATCCCCGGACACGACCCGGCCGTCTTCACCAAATTCAAGACCGAGCTGGCCCCGGGGATTGCAAGCATCGAATGACCTAGGAAAAAGCCGACACAGGGGACCACTCATGGCAACTACGGAACAGAGCATGCCGATCCGCCAGCTCGCCTCCGCGAACGCGGCCGCCCGCTCGATTCTCACCACCGCTCAGGCACTCGCATTCCTGCGAATCGCCGTCGGCACACTCTTTCTCATCTTCGCCCAATACAAGATCCTCTCCACCGAATTCATCTGGGGAGGCGGCTTCCGGTACTGGATCAACCTCTTCATCAAGGACGGCGCCTATCCGTTCATGAAGCCGATCCTCGAAGGCTTCGTGCTGAGCCATGCCACGGCCATCGCAATCCTCGCCACGTATGGTGAGCTCGCGATCGCGCTCTCGCTCATCAGCGGATTGTTGGTACGCGTCGCATCCGTTTTCGGCGCCATCTTCATGCTCACGTTGCTTTTCTCCGCCAACTATCCCGGCCCGGATGTCCCGTTCTGGCGCTACTTCGGCTACTCGCTCGAACACTCGGTCTTCTTCCTCTGCTTCGTGACCTTCGCGCTCACCAACGCCTCGGAAGCCCTATCCATCACGCACACGAAATGGTGGCGAAAGCTCCGCAGCCGGCTTTGATTGCCGCGTTGAACGCGTCAGAGATTTTCCAGCGAAGAAGAAGACTTGGCCCAGCTGCTTGTCCGGCCGCTACGAAGCCGCTACGAAGCCGCTACGAAGAAGAGTCGCACCGTCGAAGACGCCTTGAAGCGCGACTATCTGCAAACCGAGATCCCCGTCTCTGGCGCGGTCTCGCGGCCGCGATTCCGTTGCAATAGCCACCAGAAGACGAGGCCGAACAGGATCGTCAGCACCACGCGCGTGACATCCTCGTAAAGGTGTGGAACCGCAACGCTGATATTGTGCGTCACGCCTTCCTCAATGGAATTGACCGCACCGTGAGCGATGGCTGCAGGCCAAAACGAGCCGGAGCGGATGGTCAACCATGCGAGAAAAAACGAGGCCGCAATGAGTTGCGCGGGAAACAAGACGAGAGCGCCAAGCACAGGGTGCGCTGGATAGTTGTATCCGGCCAGAAGCGCTGGCAGATGCCAGAAGGACCAGATCAATCCGAGCAGCACGATGCCGCGGGTCGTGCCCAGGTTCTCGACGAGCACGCCCTGCAAGAAGCCGCGCCAGCCAAGTTCTTCGCCCATGGCGGCCAGACCATTCAGTACCGCGAAAGAAGCGCCCGTCACGAAAACATTGACCATGAATATGAACCAGCCTTGCCGACCCAGGCCAAGCAGCCAGGGGCCCGCGGCAATCGCGACGCCGGCAGTCGAGAACTCGAACCAATCGGAATGTCCCCATCCAGTGATTTCCAACAGCGCGATCGTGGCGAAACCAATGACTGTCGGCACTGCGACGCCCACTATCGCCGTCGGCAAAGCGACCCACCTCGGGCGCCACTTGATTCGCTTGCGTGCTTCACGGCTGAATAGCGCGAATCCGATCGTTACCACGGCCGGCGTGAACATCACTCCGATGATCCAAGGCACAGCTCGTGGATCTTCCAAGTTGCCGTAGGCGAGAATGACGCCGATCTGGATCGACCAGCTCGGCAGATAAGCGAGGATGCAGAACAGCGGCACATTGACCTTGTTCATGCCGGCTCCTGCGGACAACCTCGGGCGCCTGCACGAGCGAGTCTTCTCACGACGAACAATAGGGTCAAACGTCCGATCAACCAGATGCTTGCCAATACACCGGTGCACAAGGGGTACAACCAGAACGCCAGCAGTTCCGTCGCGTTCGCGGGATTGTCGATTTTTCCGATAAAGAACTGATTTGCACCACGCCACAGGCCTACGTGCACGGGATCGAACAACTTCAACGCGAGCATCGAGATTGCGATGAGCGCCAGGAGAACCAGACCCGCGATGCAGATTACGGCCAGCGCTGCGATCAGGCTGCGATTCACTTGTCGCGCGACGACGTAGAGCAGCGCACGAGTGTCTTGCGACCCGAGCGCGGCAACGATATTCATCTCGTCGATGAAACGACGGCCATAGTCTTCAGGAGCGCCAAAAGCCATCAACGCCTCGGAAGGAGCGCGACCTGCCGCAACGACCTCGCGGAGGTGGCTGCGTGTTTCTTCAACGATGTCGTCGCGCTCCGCCGACGGTAGCGAGGCGAGTGACCACTTCAGTCGCCGTAGCCACATCCCGATTTCTGCTGAATCCGAGTTCATCGCTTCATCTCTCTGTCGAGAAACCTGCCGAGCGCGGACGCGAGACGTTGCCAGTCATCGAGCTGCCTCTTCAGATCGCGTTTGCCTTCTGCAGTCAAGGCATAGTATTTCCGGGGTCGTGCGTCCGAATCTTCAAGCCGCCACTGCGCACTGACTCGGCCACTTTTCTCCAACCGATGCAGCATCGGATAAATCGTCCCTGCGGCAAGATCGACACCCGCTTCGCTACGCAGCCGCTCCAGAATTTCGAGCCCATAGTGCGCACGGTCCCGCAGCAAGCTGAGTAGCGCCAACTCCGCAAGCCCCTTCAGCACCTGCGCCTGGCGCCCGTCCGATCGATCCTCGCTTGTTTTGTTAGTCATCTTGCATGACAAGATAACATGCGATACCGAAACGATCCACTAGTGGCTCAGCGGTGGGTGCATATCTGTAGATTGGACTCGACCCGCTTTCGTGAACGAACACGGCGGGTGTGGGCCGCTGCAAGTAGCGGCGTGGTGTCTTTGCGCGAAAGCGCCCGTTAGAACACGAGCTCGTGATCCGACTATGCGCGATGCATCGACGCGGCACTGGGCCGCGTCAGAAATCGAAGGAGTCGCGGGGAGGTTCCGCGCACGCAGCAAGCAGGCCAGCTGGCGAAAATGTCCGCAAACTCGCCGTACTCATTTTCGAACGACGCGGAGCGAGCGTCAGTGCTTGAAAGGAATGGCGCTCCCAACCGGATTCGAACCGGTGTTACAGCCTTGAGAGGGCTATGTCCTGGGCCTCTAGACGATGGGAGCGCGGGCCGGGCCTGCCGGGGGAGCGCGCATTATAGAGAGGCGTTGCGATTGCTCAAGCCGAGCAATCGGACTGGCCGCATCGACCGAGGGGAACGGCGGCACCGGGTTGGCAGCCCGCCCGCATTTGAGGGCACTAGAACGGCGGCACGAACGGCCGGCCTGCCCGCGTCGAGATAACGGGACGGTGGCTCGAGCAACCGGCCCGCCAGCATCGAGAGGACGCGGGCGGCAGCACGAGTGGCCGCCGGCGCGACAGAGCGGCACGCGCCACCGAGCAATCGCCCCGCCACGCCCGAGAGATCGCTACAGCGATACCCAAGAGGGGCACCCACCGCGCGCCATGCCCTTGTCGCGCGCTCGCCCCGCCCGCATCTCGAGGCAACCGCCCGAGCGCCGCCAAGTTCACGCAAGTCGCTGAATCCTAAAGGTCGGAACGCCTGGAACGACCCCTTACATGCCGTCGCGGGGGCGGTATCATATGCGCCCTTCGTCGCCGCCCCTAAAACCCAAGAAGACTGCATTGAATTCCACCGACGCGCCCACTCGCGCGCCTGCGCCGGGCCCGCGGATCATTCCGCGATCCGAACACACCGTGTCCCGATCCGGCATTTCGCCCAACGCGCTCCGCGTCTTGCACCGGTTGCGCGAGGGCGGCTTTCAGGCGTTTCTCGTGGGCGGGTGCGTGCGGGACCTGCTGCTCGGCCTCCAGCCGAAGGACTTCGACGTCGCGACCGACGCGCAGCCGGAGGACGTCAAGCGGCTCTTCCGCAATTGCCGGCTGATCGGGCGACGCTTCCGCCTGGCTCACGTCTTCTTCGGGCGCGAGACGATCGAGGTCGCGACCTTCCGCGCCGCCAGCGCGCCGTCGCAGGGTGAGGAGCCACTTGCGGACGCGGACCCGGAAGACGGCGAGGCGCCCGAGCTCGACACGCCGGCCGCCATCGAGGCGGCGCTCGAGGCCTCGCTCGGCGAGGACAGCGACGGCGAGGAAGAGGAGGAGATTGACGAGGACGCGGCCGAGGCCGACGACACGGCAGCCGCCGAGCCCGAGGCCCCAGGCACCGCCACCATGAGCGGCCTGCCGGCCGCCGCTGCGCGATCGGGCGAACCGGCTGGTGCGCAGTCTTCCCTCGGCGAGCGAGCAACCCCCGCTGAGCGCGAGCGCAGTGCGTCTGGTGAATCCGAGACCGCCGGCCCGTCTCGCCGCGAGCGTCGCCGCGATCGCTTCGACGAAGAAGGCGACACCGATCGCCTGCTCGATCACATGGGTCGCATCCTGCGCGACAACGTCTACGGCACCATCGACGAAGACGTTTGGCGGCGCGACTTCACCGCCAACGCGCTCTACTACAACATCGCCGACTTCTCACTGTGGGATTACGTCGGCGGCTTCGAAGACATCAAGGCGCGTCGCCTGCGTCTCATCGGCGATCCCGAGACCCGCTATCGCGAGGACCCGGTGCGCATGCTGCGCGCCGCGCGCTTCGAAGCGAAGCTCGGCTTCGAGATGGTGCCGGAGACGGCCGAGCCGCTCGAGCGGCTGCGCGGGCTGCTCGCGCACGTTCCGCCTGCGCGACTCTTCGACGAAACGCTGAAGCTGTTTCTCTCGGGCCACGGCGCGCAAAGCCTCGCGGTGCTGCGCAAGCACGGGCTGCTGAGCGTGCTCCTGCCCGCAACCGACGCATATCTCGAAAAGCACCCTGGCGGCGTCGTCGAGAAGCTGCTGATCCAGGGATTGAAGAACACGGACGAGCGCGCGCAAGCGGGCAAGCCCGTGACGCCGACGTTCCTCTTCGCGCTGCTCCTGTACGGCCCCATCGCGCACGAGATCGAAACGACACCACCGGAGCGCTGGCACGAGCTGCATACCATCCTGGACGCGTGCGACCGCGCGATTCGCGAAGCACAGAAGCACATGTCGATCCCACGGCGGTTCTCGCTCGGTGTGCGCGAGATGTTCGCGTTGCAGCCGCGACTCGAGCACCCGCGCGGACGCCGCTCGCTGCGCGTGCTCGAGCATCCGCGATTTCGGGCGGCGTACGACATGCTGCTGCTGCGCGCCGAGCACGGACTCGCGCCGCGCGAGATGGCGGAGTGGTGGACGCGCATCCAAGAAGTCTCGGGCGAGGAGCGCGCTCGCATGGCCGATGCGCTCGCGCCTCAAGGCGGCCCGCCGCGATCCGGCGCACGGCGCGGCCCGCGGCGGCGACGCCGCCGGCGCTCGAGCGCGCAGCGATGAGCGGGCACTGGTTTCCGGTCTACATCGGCGTCGGCAGCAACATCGAAGACCCGCGCGCGCAAGTCCTGCGGGCCGTCGATACGCTCCGTGCCTTCGCGCCGGAGCAATTCCGCGTCATCGCCGTCTCGCCGCTCTACGGCACGAAGCCCTTCGGCCCCATCCCGCAACCGGACTTCGTGAATGGCGCGGTCGGCGCGCTCACGCAGCTCGATCCGCTCGCGCTCCTGAAACGCTTGAAGCAGATAGAAGCGGCCATGGGTCGCCCCGCGCAGCGAGAAAAATGGGGTCCGCGCATCATCGACCTCGACTTGCTGCTGTATGGGCGCGAGCAGCTGCGCAGCCCCGAGCTGACGCTGCCGCATCCGGGGATAGTGGAGCGCAACTTCGTTCTGTATCCTCTCGCGGACATCGCCCCGGACCTCGACGTGCCCGGGCTCGGCCGGGTCGCCGAGCTCAAACGGCGTGTCGCACAAGCGGGAATCTGGCCACTAGAGAGCGCGTCCAGGTGACGGAAATCGGAGCAAGAGGCAGTCGCTAGAGCGGTCCGCGCGGGTTCGATTCGACGCGACGCCTCCACTACATGACGAACGAGGTCACCTCACCGCATCGTTTCATCGTGATCGAAGGCCCCATCGGCGTGGGCAAGACGAGTCTCGCCTGTCGCATCGGTGCGAGCCTCTCGGCGGATCTCGTGCTCGAGCAGGCGATGCAGAATCCGTTCCTCGAGCGCTTCTATCGCAATCCGCGCGCCGGCGCGTTCCCGGCGCAGCTCTACTTTCTCTTTCAGCGCGCGCAGCAGCTCGCCACGCTGAAACAGCAGGATCTGTTCGCGAGCGTGCGGGTCGCCGACTACCTCATCGACAAGGACCGGCTGTTCGCGCGCGTGACGCTCGACGAGGCCGAGTACAACCTCTACGAGGAAGTCAGCAAGAAGCTCGATATCCAGGCGCCCAAGCCCGATCTCGTGGTCTACTTGCAGGCGCCGGTCGACGTGCTGATGGAGCGCATCGCCAAGCGCGGCATCGGCTTCGAGCAGCACATCGAGCGCGAGTACCTCACGCGCCTCAACGAGGCCTACGCGCGCTTCTTCCACGAGTACGACGCAACGCCGCTCCTCATCGTGAACGCGGCGAACATCGATCCGGTGAACAATCAGAGCGACTATGACGAGCTCTTTGCCGCGATCACCCGCATGAAACGCGGCCGCCTGTACTACAACCCCCTCCGCCACCGCGCGCTGTAACATAGGGCTATGTACACCCACCTGCAGCTTCGTGACTCCAAGCGCCCGCCGGTCACGCTCAGCACGCTCGCCAACATGAAAGAGAGCGGCGAGAAGATCGCCTGCCTCACCTGTTACGACGCGAGCTTCGCGGCGCTGGTGGACGAGGCGGACGCGGACGTGGTGCTCGTCGGTGATTCGCTGGGCATGGTGATCCAGGGGCACGACACGACCGTGCCGGTCACCATGGACCACATCGTGTATCACACGCGAGCCGTCGCGCGCGGGCTGAACCGGCCGTTCCTGATGGCGGACCTGCCGTTCATGAGCTATCCGTCGAAGGAGCTCGCGCTCGCGAATTCCGTGCGCTTGATGCAAGAGGGCGGCGCGAAGATGGTGAAGCTCGAGAGCGGCGCCGGGCAGCGCGAGATCGTCGAATTCCTCGCGAGCCACGACATCGCCGTGTGCGCGCACCTCGGGTTGCGGCCGCAATCGGTGCACAAGACCGGCGGCTTTCGCGTGCAGGGCCGTGAAGAGGCGCAGGCGGCGGCGATGATGCGCGACGCCAAGGCGCTGCAGGATGCCGGCGCGGACATGGTGCTGCTCGAATGCATTCCGCCGGCGCTGGGTAAGGCCATCACCGAGGCGGTGCACGTGCCCGTCATCGGCATCGGCGCCGGGCCGTTCGTCGACGGCCAGATTCTCGTGCTGTACGACGTGCTGGACATCACCACCGGGCGCAAGCCGCGCTTCGTGCGCAACTTCATGCAAGGCGCGGGGGACAATCTGAGCGCATTGAAGAGCTACGTGCAGGCCGTGAAGAAGGGCGAGTATCCGGCGCCCGAGCACAACTTCGCGCCGTAGTCATGGAAACCGTCACGACCACCGCGGCCGTTCGCGAGCGCGTGAACCGCTGGCATCGCGAGGGCGAGCGGGTCGCGTTCGTGCCGACGATGGGCAATCTGCACGCCGGGCACATCAGCCTGATCGAGCTTGCGCGCCAGCGCGGCGACCGCTTCGTCGCGAGCATCTTCGTGAACCCGATGCAGTTCGGGCCGAACGAAGACTACGCGCAGTATCCGCGCACGCCGCAGAAGGACGAGGCGATGCTCGCCGAGGCAGGCTGCGATCTCATGTTCATGCCGGACGTGGCGGAGATCTATCCGCGCGGCTTCGATCACAGCACGCGCGTGACGGTACCCGAGCTCTCGGGACTGCTCGATGGCGAGTTCCGGCCGGGGCATTTCGATGGCGTGAGCACCGTGGTTGCGAAGCTGTTCAACATCGTGATGCCGGATATCGCGGTGTTCGGCGAAAAGGACTTTCAGCAGCTCGCGATCATCCGGCGGATGGTGGCCGATCTCTGCATCCCGATCGAGATCATCGGCGCACCGACGGTGCGTGAGCCGGACGGGCTCGCGATGAGCTCGCGCAACCAGTACTTGACGGCTGCCGAGCGGCGCGTGGCCCCGCAGCTGTACGCGGCTTTGACGCGAGCGGTGAAACGGCTCGCGGCCGGGGAGCGGGAATTCGCGGCGATCGAGCGCGCCGAGCTCGACGCGCTCACACGCGCCGGATTCCGGCCGGATTATTTCACCGTGCGGGACGCGCAGACGCTGCAGCCGCCCGGCACGCAGTCGCGGCATCTCGTCGTGCTCGTTGCGGCTCGGCTCGGCAAAGCCCGCCTCATCGACAATCTGCAATTCGTCGGGTGACTCATCGCCGGACGCGTGCGGAAGATCAGCTAGCGGTGGCGTCGTGCTGCTCGAGTGCCCACGCGACATGCTCGCGCACGAGCGGCGAAGGGTCATCGCGCCGCGACTTCAGAGCCGCAATCACCTCCGGTGAGGAGGGCGCGTTACCGAGCGCGACGGCGATGTTTCGCGACCAGCGCTCGTACCCGATGCGATACGCGGCCGAGCCGCGCATGCGCTCGTCGAAGTCGGCGGCCGTCCACGCGAAGAGATCGGTGAGGCGCGGCGCGTCGAGCCCGTGGCGGACCTTGAAGTCGGGGTGCGCGGCCGCGCGCGCGAATTTGTTCCATGGGCAGACGAGTTGGCAATCGTCGCACCCGTAGATGCGGTTGCCGAGACCCCGGCGCAGCTCGCGCGGAATCGAACCCTTGTGCTCGATCGTGAGATAGGAGATGCACCGCCGTGCATCCAGCCGATACGGTGCAATGATCGCCTGCGTCGGACAAGCTGGTATGCAAGCCGTACAACTTCCGCAGTGCGCGGTGGCCGGCGCATCCACCGGCAACGGCAGATCCGTCAGGATCTCGCCGAGGAAGAAATAGGACCCCGCATCGCGCGCCAGCAGATTCGTGTGTTTGCCGATCCAACCGAGCCCGGCGTTGCGCGCGAGCGCTTTTTCCAGCACCGGCGCGCTGTCCACGCACACGCGATAGCCGAAGGTCCCGATCTGCCGTGCCATGTCTTCGGCGAGCCGCGCCAGGGCGCGACGCATGACTTTGTGATAGTCGCGCCCCAGCGCATACCGCGAGACGTAGCCGAGCGCGGGCTCGGCGAGCACACTGCGTGCATCGCGCGCTTCAGCGGGCCAGTAGTTCATGCGCACGCTCACGACACGGATGGTGCCCGGCGCCAGCTCCTCGGGCCGACTCCGCATCGAGCCGTGCCGCTGCATGTAGTCCATTTCGCCGTGAAAACCCGCGTCGAGCCATGCGAGGAGATGCCGCTCGTCCTCGGCGAGATCGATGCTCGCGACGCCGAGCGCGTCGAACCCGAGCGCGCGCGCCTGTGCGGCGAGCGCAGCCTTCACGGCATGCAGATCGAGGGCGTCGGGATCGGTCACGCGCGGTTTAGGGGACACAACTGACACAGGCATACGGAGTGCTGTCAGTATAATCAGCCCATGCCTCTGCCTACCGTCCTCTACTCCGCGGCTCAGGTCCGCGCGCTCGATGCGTACGCCATCGAGTCGATGGGCATCCCCGGATACACACTCATGAAGCGCGCCGGCGAGGCCGCGCTGCGCTATTTGCGCTCGCGCTGGCCCACGGCGTACCGCATCGTCATCGTCTGCGGCAGCGGCAACAACGGCGGCGACGGCTACGTGCTCGCGCGCTTCGCGCAGGCTGCGGGGCTCACCGTCACCGTGCTCTCGGCGACACCCCCCGATCAGCTGAAAGGGGACGCGCGCCACGCGTTCGAGGACTTCGCATCGAGCGGCGGCCGCGCCCAGGCGTTTTCGGCAGCGCTGCTGGCCGAGGGCGAAGTGATCGTCGATGCCGTGCTCGGCACGGGCGTGCGCGGCGCGGTGCGCGCGGATCTCGTGCCCGTGATCGAAGCCATCAACGCCGCAGGAAGGCCGGTTTTTGCGATCGATGTGCCTTCGGGTCTCGACAGTGATCGCGGCGTCGCGCTCGGCGCGACCGTGCGCGCCGATTGCACGGTGACTTTCGTCGGATTGAAGACCGGGCTCCTGATCGGCGATGGGCCCGAATACGCAGGCACGGTGTACTTCGACGATCTCGAGGTGACCGCGCCCGCGACCGAGAACTTCCGGCCGCGGCTCGAGCGCATTCTGGAATCCGAGATTCTCCAGGCGCTCCCGCGTCGTGCGCGCAAGGCGCACAAGGGCGATTTCGGCCGCGTCCTGATCGTGGGCAGCGGCGTGGGCATGCCCGGCGCGGTGCGGCTTGCCGGCGAGGCATGCTTGCGCGTCGGCGCGGGCCTCGTGACCGTCGCGGTCGCACCGGAGAACGTGGCGGCGATCGCGTCGGGACGACCCGAGCTGATCTGTCTGCCGCTGTCGGAGATCGACGCGCTGCGCGAGCCCATCGAGCGCGCGGACGTCGTTGCGATCGGACCTGGCCTTGGCCGCAGCGCGTGGGCGCATCGTGCGCTCGACGCGGTGCTCGGATCGGACAAGCCTTTGGTCGTAGATGCCGACGCGCTGAACCTCATCGCGGAAGGCACACCGAAGACGCGCGCGAACTGGATCCTCACGCCGCATCCCGGCGAGGCGGGACGGCTGCTCGGCATCGGGACGAGTGAGGTCCAGTCGGATCGCCTCGCTGCGCTCGGCGCGCTCGTCGAGCGCTATGGCGGCACGGTGGTTCTGAAAGGCGCGGGCACACTGGTTGGCGCACCGGGACGCATCGCCGCCGTCTGCGAGCGCGGCAATCCAGGCATGGCGAGTGCGGGCATGGGTGATGTGCTCACGGGCGCCATCGCCGGCATCCTCGCGCAATGTCGCGATCCGTGGCTTGCCGCGCGCGTCGGCGTGCTCACGCACGCCATGGCGGGGGATGCGGTTGCGCGTACGGGCGAGCGCGGACTGCTCGCGAGCGACGTGGCCAAAGAGCTGCGCATGTGCGTGAATCTCTAGTGCCCCGCAAGTCCTGGCTCTCGACCACACCCGCAGACACGGAAGCGCTGGGCGCGAAGCTTGCGGCGGCAATCGCGGCGATTCCTGCGAAAGATCTCGTCGTCGTGTATCTCACGGGCGATCTCGGCGCCGGCAAGACGACTCTGGCGCGCGGCTTCTTGCATGCGCTCGGCATCGGTGAGTCCATTCGCAGCCCGACTTACACGCTGCTCGAAACGTACGAAGCGGCGGGACTCACGATCGTCCATCTCGATCTCTACCGCCTGCGTGATCCGGATGAGCTCGAACCTCTCGGCTTGCGCGATCTCGCGCGTCCGGCACACGTGTGGTTGATCGAGTGGCCCGAGCGCGGCGCCGGCTGGCTGCCGCCGCCGGACCTGGACATGCATCTAGTCGTGGGCGCGCAGGGCCATCGCATCGAAGCGCGCGGTGTGTCCGAGCGCGGCGCCGGGTTCTTGAGCCGCATCGCGGCTTGAATTCGCCGCCGCCGGCTCGTAGATTAGCCGGCAGCTTCTGCTTCGAAGTCGATGAATAAGAAACGTTTTTGTGCGCATCATAAAGGGGATTCTGCTGCTGCTCGCGATGCCGGCTCTGGCGCTGGCCGTGTCGCCGCATGAGTTGCGCGGCATCGGCGTGACGGTGGCCGACGGCGGCGCGCGCATCGAGCTCGACACCTCTGCGCAGACCTCCGCGAAGTTCTTCACGCTGAATCATCCCGAACGTGTCGTCGTCGATCTGAAGAACACGCGCCTGGCGTCGGGTGTGCGCGTGCCGGAAGGATCCGGCGTCGTCGCGACGATTCGCACGGGAAATCGACCGGGCGGAACACTTCGTGTCGTCATCGAGCTGAAGTCGGATCTTGCGGCGCGCGGCAAGTGGATGGCGTCGCCGGTCGGCGTGGGCAAGCAGTTCGTCATCGAGGTGGGGAAGGGCGCGCCCTCCGTGTTCGCCACGGTGGCAGCGAACGAAGCATCTGCCGTCGAAACGGCGACCGTCGAGACCGCTCCGGCGAAAGTTGTGCCGAAAGCCGTACTGCCTGCGCACGCACCGATCGACAACGATCGCGACATCATCATCGCAGTCGACGCCGGTCATGGTGGCGTGGACCCTGGCGCCATCGGCCGCAATGGCACCCAGGAGAAGGACGTCACGCTCGCCATCGCGCGCGCGCTCGCGGAACGCATCAACGACGAGCCGGGTATGCGTGCCACGCTCATCCGCGACAGCGACACGTTCGTCGTGTTACGCGATCGGATGGCTCGCGCGCGCGCGGCGAAGGCCGACATGTTCGTGTCGATCCATGCCGACTCGATTCGCGATCGCAGCATCACGGGAGCTTCGGTTTACGTGCTCTCCGAGCGGGGCGCGAGCAGCGAAGCGGCGCGCTGGTTGGCCGAGCGCGAAAACGCGGCGGACCTCGCCGGAGGCGTGTCGCTCGATGACAAGAGCGAATCGCTGGCCTCGGTGCTGCTCAATCTTTCGCAGACGGCCAGCATCTCCGCCAGCATGACCGCGGCGGAACGCGTGCTCGCGGAGCTGGATCAGACCTTCGGCGTGCGCAAGTCGCGCGTTCAGCAGGCGGGCCTCGTGGTGCTGAAGTCGCCGGACATTCCCTCGATGCTCATCGAGACCGGCTACATCTCGAATCCGGGTGAGGAGGCGCGGCTGAAGAGTCGGCGCGGCCAGCAGCGCCTCGCGGACTCGATTTTCACGGGCTTGCGCGGCTACTTCGAAGTCAATCCGCCCGCAGGCACGCGCCTCGCCCGCATGCGCCGCTCAACGCTTGCCGGAGTCGCGAGCGCGCCTGCCTCGCCCTGAGGCAGCACAGCGCCGGCGATTGCGCAGCGGTGCGAGCCTGCGCTCCGACCGGTCCGCGCGGCGAGCACACCGAGGAGACAAGCTCGCAGATTGTTAGCAGAAGTCCCCGCGCCGCGGACCGGCAACGAGGGCCGGCGATCACGCGGCGGTGCGCGCCGGGGCTCCGACCGGTTCGTGCGGCGAGCACACCGAGACAAGTCCGCAGATTATTGGCAAAAGTGCCCGCGCCGACGGACATTCCACGATCGCGTAGCGCCCACGGCACGACCAATCGCAGTCCGGAGCCGAGGCCCCAGAGGCAACGTCCGGAGTCCGTCCAGCCTGCGCCGTCGCGGGCTCAGCAAGTTGCGGGCGGCGGGCGGCGCGCGGCACCGCCTATACTGCGCGCCTCCCCGCGAGTGCTGCCCGCAATGCCCATTCGAATCCTGCCCAGTGAGCTCGTCGACCAGATTGCCGCGGGCGAGGTGATCGAGCGACCGGCGTCGGTCATGAAGGAGCTCGTCGAGAACGCGCTCGATGCCGGCGCTCGACGCATCGACATCGATATCGAGCGCGGCGGCATCGGCCTCGTGCGCGTGCGCGACGATGGGCGCGGCATTCCGGCGGACGAGCTTCCGCTCGCCATCTCGCGCCATGCGACGAGCAAAATCGCCTCGCTCGATGATCTCGAAGCCGTCGGCACGCTCGGCTTTCGCGGCGAGGCGCTGCCCTCGATCGGGTCCGTCGCGCGCTTGCGTCTCGTCTCGCACCCGGCGGACGCGGAGCATGCGGCCGAGATCAACGTCGACGGCGGCGCGGTCGCCGCCGTGAAGCCCGCCGCCCATCCCGCGGGCACGACCGTCGAGGTGCGTGATCTTTTCTTCAATGTTCCGGCGCGGCGCAAATTCGTCCGCAGCGATGTAACCGAGATCGGACATATCGCGCGCCTTGCCGAGCGCCTCGCCTTGTCCCGGGCGGACGTGGCGTTCCGCCTTCGCAACGGCACGCGCGTGCTGCTCGATGCGCCGGTCGACCACTCGGTCTCGGCGGACGGCGAGATCGCAGACCCGACCGCGGCGGGCACCACCGAGGCGCGCATTCGCGCGGTGCTCGGCGACGAGTTCCTCGCGAAGGCCGTGCCCGTTCATCACTCCGCCGGCACGGTGACCCTCGCGGGTTGGATCGGCCTGCCCACCGCCGCGCGCGCCCAGCCGGACCGGCAATTCTGGTTCGTGAACGGACGCAACGTTCGCGATCGGTTGCTGATGAACGCCGTCCGGCTCGCGTATCGCGATGTGCTCTACGGCGGCCGCCACGCGGCCTATGTGCTCTACCTGACCTTGGACCCGCGGCTCGTCGACGTGAACGCGCACCCGGCGAAGCTCGAAGTGCGCTTCCGGGACAGCCGGCAGGTGCACGACTTCGTCTTCAGAGCGTGCGAGCGAGCTCTGGCCGCGACCAAGCCGCAAGTCGAGGGCGCGCCCTCCGTGTCGGCGTCGTTCGGAGCGCAGGAAGGGGTGAGCGCCTCGGGCAAGGTGGCGCAATTCAATCGCTTCGGCGGTGACTACGGCGTCCGAATCGGAGCGCCAGCGAGCGGCGCCGGCGCCTCGCATGAGTCGCGGTTGCCGCCTCCCGCGCGCCAAAGCACCTTCGATCTACGCGATGAGCCGCGGAGCCCGTGGCACATTGCCGACCACCTGCGCAACGCGGCTCCGGAGCGGGATGCGAGCGATGCCGGGGAGGATCAGCCGCTCGGCGTCGCGATCGCACAGCTTCACGGCATCTATATCGTCGCGCAGAACCGGACCGGCCTCGTGCTCGTCGACATGCACGCTGCGCACGAGCGCGTGCTGTACGAAAAGCTCAAGGCAGAGCGAGGCAGTTCGGCTCCGGCCTCGCAGCACCTGATGGAGCCCATCACGGTGGAGCTGAAAGCGCACGAGCTCGACGGCGTCCTCGAGAGCCGCGCCGACTGGGAGAGCGCCGGGTTTGCGCTCGACGCGCTCGGCCCGACGACCCTCGCGATCCGGTCGGTCCCGGCGATGTTGAGCGGACAGAACATCGCCGCCGTCGTCCATCAGGTCGTCCGCGACCTCGATCTCGACACGGGCGCGCACCATCTGGACAGCGCGGCGGACAAGTTTCTCGGCACGCTCGCGTGCCGTACGGCCATCCACGCGCACCGCCGGCTGACCTTGCCCGAGATGAACGCGCTCTTGCGGCAGATGGAAGCCACCGATCGCGCGAACCAGTGCAATCACGGTCGTCCCACCTGGACCCGCTTGTCCATGGCCGACCTGGACGCGCTCTTCTTACGCGGCCGATGAGCCCGCGCGGTGCCCTCATCCAGACGCCGAGCCGAGTGATCTGCACGGTAGAACGCACATGAAAGGCCAGCCCGTGCTCGTGCTGGCCGGTCCGACCGGCACCGGCAAAACCGACTGGGCGCTGCGCCTCGCCGAGCAGCTGCCGCTCGAAATCGTCAGCGTCGACTCCGCGCTCGTCTATCGCGGGCTCGATATTGGTACGGCGAAGCCGTCGCGCGAGCTGCGCGCGCGCGTACCGCATCATCTGATCGACATCTGTGAGCCGACGGAAAGTTATTCGGCGGGCCGTTTCGTCGAGGACGCCGTCGCCCTCATCGCCGCCATTCACGAGCGCGGGCGCGTGCCGCTGCTGGTCGGCGGCACCATGCTCTACTTTCGTGCGCTCCTGCGGGGCATTGCCCCGCTGCCCCAAGCGAGTATTGATGTACGGCAAGCCATCGACGCTCGGGCTGCGCGCGAGGGCTGGCCTGCGCTGCACGCGGAGCTCGCGCGCCTTGATCCGCAATCGGCCGCCCGCATACACCCGAACGATCCGCAGCGAATCCAGCGTGCGCTCGAAGTGTGTTACACGGCCGGTCGTCCCATCTCGGAGCTGCAGCAGTCGACGCGCAGTCCCCTCGGGGATACGCCGCTCGGCTCCTGGGCGTTGATGCCGGCAAATCGCGACACTCTAAGCACGCGCCTGGAGCGGCGTTTCCGCGAAATGATGCGGCTCGGGTTCCTCGACGAAGTGCGTGGCTTGCACACGCGCGGCGACCTGACACCCGCTCATCCCGCCGTCCGCGCTGTGGGGTATAGGCAGCTTTGGGCGCATCTGGACGGACATATTTCACTGTCGGAGGCGGTGCGACGCGGCATCACGGCCACGCGTCAATTGGCCAAAAGGCAGATGACCTGGATTCGCTCCGAGCCGGGTCTCACATGGGTGGACCCCTTCGCGAGCGATGCGTACGCGAGCTGGAGTCGAAACGTCGCGGACTGGTTACGCCAGTTTAGGGCGTCGGGCAAAGCGCCATGATAAGATGCCGCGTCGCCTCTACAGCTTGCTGGGGCACGTTGCTTGCTTGGATTGTGCTTCATGGACGGCTCGCGCAGTCCGTTAGCCCAACCATTGAGTTGAACAATTAGAAGTCGCGAGAGAACAAGGAGAAAACGAGATGGCCAAAGGCCAGTCGCTGCAGGACCCCTTTCTGAATGCCCTGCGTAAAGAGCGCGTGCCCGTGTCGATCTATCTGGTCAACGGCATCAAGCTCCAGGGACAGATCGATTCCTTTGATCAATTCGTCGTCCTGCTGAAGAACAGCGTGAGCCAGATGGTCTACAAGCACGCCATTTCTACCGTCGTGCCCGCCCGCAACGTGCGGTTGCAGGCCGGCGAGGACGGTGGCGCCGCTTCGGAGCCCGTCGTCGAGTAATGCCGCGCTTCACGGAGCCTGCGAGTGTTCGAGCGCCCGCGCAGCGGTGAGCGTGCCGTTCTCGTGCGCCTCGGACTGGGCGCACAGGTCGATCCGGAAGATCTGCAGGAGTTCACGCAGCTCGCGCTCTCGGCCGGTGCGCAGCCCGTAGCGACCATCACGGGACGCCGCGAGCGCCCGGACCCGCGCTTCTTCATGGGCAGCGGCAAAGCGGACGAGGTCCGGGACGTCGCCGCCGGCGAGTCCGCGGATGTGATCCTCGTCGATCACGCGCTCTCGCCGAGCCAGGAGCGCAACCTCGAGAAGCACACGGGCCGCCGCGTGCTCGACCGCAACACGCTCATCCTCGATATCTTCGCGCAGCGCGCGCGCAGCCACGAAGGCAAGCTGGAAGTCGAGCTCGCGCAGCTGAAGCACATCGCGAGCCGGCTGGTCCGCGGCTGGACGCACTTGGAACGGCAGAAGGGCGGCATCGGCTTGCGCGGCCCGGGCGAGACGCAGCTCGAAACCGACCGCCGTCTCATCGGCCAGCGCATGCGCGTGCTCCAGCGCCGGCTCGAGAAGATCAAGCAGCAGCGCGATACCGGACGCGCGCAGCGTGCGGAGATTCCGGTGCCTTCCGTGGCGCTCGTGGGTTACACCAACGCGGGCAAGTCCACGCTCTTTCGTTCCCTCACCGGCGCGGACGCTTACGTCGCGGATCAGCTGTTCGCGACGCTCGATCCGACGGTGCGGCGGATTACATTGCCGGGTGGCACGCCGGTCGTCGTCGCGGATACCGTCGGGTTCATTCGCGAGCTGCCGCACGAGCTCGTCGCGGCGTTCCAGTCGACGCTCACCGAGGCGCGCCAGGCGACGCTCCTGCTTCATGTCGTCGATGCGAGCGACCCGCGCCGCGAAGAGCACATCACCTCGGTGAACGGCGTGCTCGCCGAGATCGGCGCGGACACGATCCCGCAGGTGATGGTCTACAACAAGATCGATCGACTCGAAATCGCGCCGCGCGTCGATCGCGATGCCGACCGGCGCGCGCTCGCCGTGTGGATTTCCGCCGCGAAGCGCGCGGGCTTGGACCTTCTGCAGACCATCATCGCCGAGCGTCTCGCGCGCGTGGCGCGCCAGGGGCGTATTCGCGTGCCCGCGAGCGCTGGCGCCTTGCGCTCGCGCCTCTACGCAGCGGGCGCCGTACGGGGCGAGCTCGTCGGCGAAGACGGCTCGCTCGAGCTGCAAGTGGAACTGCCGGACACCGAGCTGGTCGCATTGGCGCGGACGCCGGGCGTGGAGATCCTCGAAGTGCGCGAAGGCGATATGCCTTGTGCCCCCGGGAACCCCTACCTACAATCGGGCCCCGTTTTGAGCGCGACCAAACTGCGCTGAATCTCTTGGGTTTTTTTCTCTTTTCTGAAAGTGAAGCGCACTCGCTGCTATGGCGTGGAATCAACCGGGCGGTCCGAACAAGCAACCTTGGGGGCGACGCCCCAACGGTGGCGGCTCCAGTCTGGATGAGCGCGTGAAGGACTGGCAGCGCCGGTTCGAATCGCTGTTTCGTCCGGGCGGGGCCAAAGGCGGCGAGGGCGGCTCGCTCATCGTCACCGTCGTGCTGCTGATCTTGGTGCTGTGGCTCGCGAGCGGCTTCTTCCAGGTGAAGGCCGCCGAGCGCGGCGTGATCCAGCGCTTCGGCAAGCTCGTGCTGCCGTTGCGGAAAGAGGGCTGGGGCTGGCGCTGGCCGTGGCCGATCGAGACGATCACGAAGGTCAACGTCGAGAACGTCAGCAGCAGCGACTTCAAGTCGCGCGTGCTCACCTCCGACATCAACCTCATCGAAGTGCGCTTTGCCGTGCAGTATCGCTACGCGGACCCGATCAAGAAGCTGTTCAAGGTTGCTGATCCGGAAGCCACGCTGCGCGAAGTGAGCGAGGCCTCCATTCGCGAAGTCATCGGGCGCAGCAAGCTCGATGAGGTGCTGATCGGCGTAACGCGCCCGCAGATCACGGCACGCACCAAGGAGCTGATTCAGGAGACCCTACGGCAATACGACACGGGCATCGTCGTCTCGACGGTGAACCTCACGGACGTGCAGGTGCCCGAGGCCGTCATTCCCTCGCAGCGCGACGCGAACAAGGCGCTCGCGGATCAGGAGCGCTTCATCAAGGAAGCGCAGGCCTACGCGAACGGGATTCTGCCGGTGGCTGAAGGCGCCGCAGCGCGCCTGGAGCAGGACGCGCTGGCGTATCGCGCCCAGGTCATCGCGCAGGCGCAAGGCCAGTCCTCGCGCTTCTCGCAATTGCTGGACGCCTACCAGGCGGCGCCCGAAGTCACGCGCCGCCGACTGTATCTCGATACCGTCGAAGGGGTGCTGAGCCGCGCACACAAGGTGATCGTCGACAGCAAGACCGGCGGGAACGGCAACATGTTCTATCTGCCCCTCGACAAGCTGATGGAGCGCTCGAACACGCGCGACACCTCGTCGGACAACAACGAGCCGTCCGTGCGCGTCTCACCGGAGCCTGAATCGGTCACGGTCGACGGCCGCACGCGAGGAGAGCGCTGATGCCCGCGCGCGGCTTTCCGCTCATCATCCTGATCGCCGTCATCCTGCTCGTGGCGCTCACTTCGATGTTCACTGTGGCCGAACAGCAGCTCGCGATCCGCACCCAGTTCGGCGCCATCATCGGTGAAGGCTATGTACCGGGGCTCCACTTCAAGTGGCCCTGGGATCAGGTGGTGAAGTTCGAGCGGCGCATTCTGTCGCAGTCGTACCAGGGCGAGACGTTCCTCACGAACGACAATCGCGGCCTGATCGTCGACTTCTACGTGAAGTGGCGCGTGCAGAATCCGTCGCGCTTCTTTCAGGCGACCGGCGGGAACGAGGACCTCGCGAGCGAGCGGCTCTCGGAGATCGTGCGCGACGGCATCAAGAGCGTGGTGGCACAGCGCACGCTCGGCGACATCGTCATGTCGGACCGCCGCAAGACGACGGGCGAGATGCTCGGTCAGGCACGTGAGCGCGCAGCGGACCTCGGCATGTATCTGCTCGACGTCCGTATTCAGCGCATCGATCTGCCCGAGGACGTGGCCAGCCGCGTCTACGAGAGCATGAAGCAGAACTTCGCGAAGATCGCCGCGACGCTGCGCGCCGAGGGTTCCAAGCAAGCCGTGACCATCCGCGCCGAGGCGGAGAAGAAGCGCACCGAGACCATTGCCGCGGCCGAGAGCAAGGCGCTCACCGTGCGCGGCGAGGCGGACAAGGAAGCCGCCGAAATCTATGCGCGGGCCTATTCCAAGAATCCCGAGTTCTACCAGTTCTATCGCAGCCTGCAGGCCTATGAGCGCTCGCTGGGCAAGGACGGCGATGTGCTGGTCGTGACCCCCGACGGGGAATTCTTCAAGTATCTCAAGGACCCCGCCAGCAAGAAGTAGACGCGGCGACGCGTCGTCGAGGGCTCGCCGTGACGTTCCACCTATCCGACCTGCTGGCCGCGCTCGCGCTGTTTTTCGTGCTCGAGGGTATAGTTCCGTTCCTGAATCCCAATGGCATGAAGCGCGCGCTCGAGAAGCTCATCACCCTGGGCGACCGCGAGCTGCGTATCGCCGGGCTCGGCAGCATGCTCGTGGGCGTCGCCATTCTCTTCATCGTTCGGTAGCAAGCACGTGGGCAAGTTCGTCGTCGTCATCGGCACGCAGTGGGGCGATGAAGGCAAAGGCAAGATCGTCGACCTCCTGACCGAGCGGGCCGCCGCGGTCGCGCGCTTTCAAGGCGGGCACAACGCGGGGCACACGCTCGTCATCGGTGGACAAAAGACCATTCTCTCGCTGATCCCGGCGGGCATCCTGCGCGATGGCGTGCGCTGCTTCATCGGCAACGGCTGCGTCATCTCGCTCGAGGCGCTGCTGAAGGAAGCGCAGATGCTCATCGGCAAAGGCGTGCCGGTGTTCGAGCGGCTGCGCCTGTCGCCGAGCTGCCCGCTGATCCTTCCCTCGCACATCCTGCTCGACAAGGCGCGCGAGGCGGCGCGCGGCGCGAATGCCATCGGCACGACCGGGCGCGGCATCGGGCCGGCCTACGAGGACAAGGTCGCGCGGCGCGCGTTGCGCGTGGCCGACCTGTTCCAGCGCGAGCGCTTTGCCGCGAAGCTCGGCGAGGTGCTGGACTTCCACAACTTCGTCCTGCAGCGCTATTTCAACCAGCCGGCCGTCGATTTCCAGAAGACGCTCGACGAGCAGCTCGCGCACGGCGAGAAGGTCAAAGGCATCGTCGCGGATGTGACCTCGGCGCTGCAGGCACTGCGCGAGCAGAACGCCAACGTGCTGTTCGAGGGCGCACAGGGCGCGATGCTCGACATCGACCATGGCACGTATCCGTTCGTCACGTCGTCGAATACCACGGCCGGATTCGCGGCGACGGGCACGGGACTCGGGCCGCGCGTGTTCGATGAAGTGCTCGGCATCACGAAGGCGTACACCACGCGGGTCGGCGGCGGGCCGTTCCCGACGGAGCTGTTCGACGACGTCGGCGAGCATCTCTCGCGGGTCGGCCACGAGTTCGGTGCGGTCACCGGGCGGCGGCGCCGCTGCGGATGGTTCGACTCGGTGGCGCTGCGTCGTTCGGTCGTGCACTCGAGCGTCACGGGGCTTTGCGTGACGAAGCTCGACGTGCTCGATGGGCTCGACACGATTCGCATCGCCGTCGGTTACCGGATCGATGGCAAAGTCGCGGCGGAGCCGCCGATGTTCGTGGACGGTTACGCGGACGTGCAGCCCGTGTACGAGGAGCTTCCGGGTTGGAAGGAATCGACCCTCGGCATCACGGCGTACGACAAGCTGCCCGCGAATGCGCAGCGCTATCTCGAGCGGATGCAGGAGCTCGTGCGGGTGCGCATCGACATGATCTCCACCGGCCCGGACCGCGAGGAAACGATCGTTCTGCGGCACCCCTTCGGCTAATGCCCCTTCGGGGCAGCGCATTTGGAGGGGTTGCCGGGCGAAGCGCCGCGCGCACTGACCTGACGCACGCGTTCGCTCGAGAGACCTTGAGCTCGCGAAGGCTCGTCGCGTCCCTGACGACCTCCCACCTCCGCCCGCGGTTATTCCGTTTTCACGTAGTGCAGGGGTAGGGCGGTGGTCGACTTGATGGTTTCGAGGGCGAAGCTCGCGCTCACATCGAGCAGCTCGATCGAGCCGATCAGCTTCTTGTAGACGACGTCGTACGCGTCGATGTCCGGCACGACGACGCGCATCAGATAGTCCACGTCGCCGCTCATGCGGTAGATCTCGGTGATCTCCGGGATGTCGCGCACGGCCTTCTGGAAACGCTCGAACCACGCGGCGCTGTGATTGCCGGTCTTCAGCATCACGAACACGGTCGTGCCGACGTTCAGCGCCTTCGCATCGAGGACGGCGACGATCTGCTTGATGATGCCCGCGTCCTGCATGCGACGAATGCGCCGCCAGCACGGCACCTTCGAGAGTCCCACGCGGTCGGCGATCTCGGCGGCGGTGAGGGCTCCGTTCTTCTGCAACAGGTCGAGGATGCGGCGGTCGAGCTTGTCCATGAGCGCGATCATGACCTAGTGACGCGCATCACAGCAACGCCGAAGTCGCATTTCTCGAAATCGATAAGCACTTTTCGGGGCGCACGGCGCAACTTTGTTTCACACGCCGCGCTGCCCAGCTGGACACAACGAAACCGAATCACAGGCCCGATTCCCTAAGCTGACCGCATGGGAATACGGCGTCTCTTCACTGAACATCCGGCCTCGGTTGGCGAGACCTACCTGCAGCACCTCGGTAAGGCCTGCGGGTTTGCGGTTCGCATGGTCGGCGCCGGCCTCGCCTGTTTCCTGCACGCGCTCTTTCCGTTTGCCTTCCAGCACACCGGCAGTGACTGCATCGAGCGTCTTCACGACGAGATGATGCGCCGTCGCCGCTCGGGGGCTTCGGTTGCCGCGCTGCAGGTCACGCGCGCGAGCGCCGCTCGCTGATCGCGCATGGCGCGGCCGGTATTCACCCGTCCGGCCTGGCGCACTCTCGCCAACGGCGCGCTCCTCGCTATCGCGCTGACGCTCGTCGCGGAGCTGGCAGCGCGCGCGCTCAAAGATTGGCTGAATCCGTCCGGCCCTTCGCCCGTCAGCCCCGTGCTCTGCGCCGTCCTTCTCGGCGTGGCCTGGCGTAACACCATCGGGCTGAGCGACGGCTTCGTACCCGGGCTGCAGTGGATCACGAACAACCTGCTGCGACTTGGCATCGCGCTCGTCGGGCTGCGGCTGTCGTTGAGCGGTCTCGCGTCGACGGCGGGCATGGCGCTTCCGGTGGTGCTCGCGTGCATCACGACGGCGCTCGTTGTGAGTCTGCTCATCGGCAAGGTGCTCGGTCTGTCCCAGCCTTTGCGCTTGTTGCTCGCGGCCGGCACGGCTATCTGCGGATGCACGGCCATTTGCGCGGTCACGCCTGTCGTGAAAGCGCGCGCCGTGGACACCGGGCTCGCGCTGACCTGCGTCGTAGTGCTCGGATGTACCGGGATGCTGCTCTATCCCTGGCTCGCACATGCCGTGTTCGGAAACGCGACGCACGCGGCAGGCGTGTTCCTCGGCACGTCGATTCACGACACTTCGCAGGTGATGGGCGCGTCGCTCATCTATGCGCAGCAGTTCGATGCGAGCGATGCGGTGGCGGTGGCCGGCTTCACGAAGTTGCTGCGCAATCTGTCTCTGCTGATCCTCGTGCCGCTCTTTGCCATGTGGAGCGGGAACCGCTCGGGCTCCGACGCGAAAGTGAAGCGCTCGCAGGTGTTGCCTGCATTCCTGATTGCGTTTGTGTTGCTTGCCCTTCTGCGCACCGCCGGTGACTCGCTCACCGCGGGCACCGCCGTCGCTCACATGTGGTCGCAGGCCATCGGCGTGGCGCTCGGCGCGTCGGACATCTTCCTCGTGTGCGGCATGACGGCCATCGGGTTGAACGTGTCCCTCGCCGATCTGCGGGGGATCGGAGCGCGCGCGCTCGGCGCTGCGTTCCTAGTCGCCGCCGCGGTGTGCACCGTCAGCCTCTCAATGACGTACGCCATTCACGCGTTCTTCGGTTCCTGAGCGGCGCCGGCGCGGCGGCGTCGCGGTCGCTTTCTCTCCGGTCAGCTTGCGAATCGCGTCCTGTAATGGGCGCGCGCCTTCCTCGTAGTCCTTCCAGGCCGCGGTTTTCGCCAGTAGCGCAGGCGCGGTGCTCACGGTGTATCGCATCGGATCCAGGCCGCTGCGCACCTGTTGCCACGTGAGTGGGAACGAAACCGGCGCGCCGGGCCGTGCGCGCGGGGAGAGCGGGGCGACGGCTGTCGACATGCGGTCGTTGCGCAGGTAGTCGAGGAAGATGCGGCCGGTGCGCTGTTTCTTGGCCATGTTGATGAGATAGCGATCGGGGTGATCGTCTGCCATCTGCGCACAGATCGTCTGCGCGAACGTTTTCGCGGTGGGCCAATCGAGACCGCTCTGGCGCGTCGTGTCGAGCGGGGTCACGACGTGCAGACCTTTGCCGCCCGTGGTTTTGCAGAACGCGACCAGTCCGACCGCTTCGAGACGCTCGCGCAGCTCGTTCGCGGCCGCAATGACCTCGGCAAATGCGACATCGGGGGCCGGATCGACGTCGAACACGAGGCGCCCGGCGATCTCGACGTTGCCCGGGGCGCAGTTCCACGGGTGCAGCTCGAGAGCGGCGATCTGCGCGAGCGCGGCCAGCGCTTCGACACGATCGACCTGCGTGTAAGGCTCGCGATCACCGGGCACTCGCACCAGCGAGATGAGGTGCGAGGTGCCCTTCATCGCATGGCGCTGAAAGAATTGCTGGCCGTTGATCCCGTCGGGAGCGCGGACGAAGGAGCAGGGTCGGCCCGCCAGATGCGGCATCATCCAGGGGCCGACGGCTTCGAAGTACTCGGCCAGATCGAGCTTGGTGATGGCGCGAGTCGCGCCGTCCGCGGGCCAGAGGACCTTGTCGGGTTTCGAGATGGGCACGCCCATGACGATATGCCGGCCGGCGCCGTGCGCTGCGCCGCTGGACTGCCCGGCCGTGCTTTGCGTGCGTGCCGTCGCGCGCGCAGTTGGCGTGCGCGCACGTGTGCTCCGCCGCGCCGTCCCTCGGTGCGCGTCGTCAGAGGCCGCGGCTTCCTTGGTGGGCGGGGGCGCAGCTCGCTCGGCCGTCACCTCGGAAGCGGGCTTGTCTTCGCGCAGGCCCTTGAACGCGGCCTGTCGGACGTGCCCCGAGCCGGTCCAGCCCGCGAATTCGATCTCGGCAACGAGCTTCGGTTTGGTCCAGTGCACGTCGGGCTCCTTGCGGGGTGCGTTCGGACCTTCGAATGGGCTCGTCTTGCTTTCGACCTCGCGCAGCTTGGCCAGCAGCATTTTGCGGGTCGCAGCGCTGTAGCCCGTGCCGGCGCGGCCGACGTATTCGAAGCGCCCATTGCGGTGAACTCCGAGCAGGAGTGAACGCAGCTCGCGGCCTTCCTGCGTCCACCCGCCGATCACGACTTCCTGGCCGGCGCGACACTTCGCCTTGGTCCAGGTGTCTTTGCGCCCCGAACGATAGGGCGCGTCGAGCCGCTTCGACACGATACCTTCGAGCTGCATCTCGCACGCGTGCCGCAGCACCGTTGCGCCGGCGGTTTCGAAGTGCTCGACGTACTGGATTGCAGGGCCGGGTTTCGTCCGATCGAGCAGTTTCTTGAGGCGTTCCTTGCGCTCCCGATACGGGCGCGCGCGCAGGTCCGCACCGGATTCCCACAGCAGGTCGAAGACGTAGTAGACGAGCTTGGAATCGTCGCCCGCGGACAGCGCTTCCTGCAGCGCCTGAAAGCTCAGCACACCGTTCGCGTCGAACGCGGCGACCTCGCCGTCGATGATGCAGTCCGGAAAGCTCGCGGCCGCCGCAGCGACCGTGGGAAATTTGTTCGTCCAATCGAGACCCTTGCGCGTCCGCAGCGTGACCTCGCCGTCAGCGACGCGCAGCTGCAGGCGATAACCGTCGATCTTGATCTCGTGCGCCCAGCCGGCGCCTTCGGGCGCACGGTCGACGAGCTTGGCGAGCTGCGGCGGGATGAAGTCGGGCGGCTTCTTCGTCGCGGACGATCGGCGCGTTCGGCTCCGGGCTCCGCCTCGCGAGGTGCTCCGAGTCGTGTGGGAAGCCGAGTCCGCGTGGCTGTCGTCCCGCTCATCGACGCTCGCCGCGCCCGCGCGCCGGGACGCGGCCCGGCCGCTGTTTGCCGCTGAAGCCGCGAGATTCCGTGCCCTCTTTTTCACGACCTCTTTCGAATGCCATACCGCGTTCGCCTTGGCGCGCGTTTTCGCGGTGGTCATGAACGGTTTCGGTCCGGGGCCGATGCCGGCGGCAATCTCCTCCATCGAGCGGCCCGAGGCGACGGAACGATCCTCGTCGAGGATCGCATCGCCGTGACCCGTGGTCGCGTACTCGTCGCGATGCTTGATCAGCAGCCAGTTCGTGCGCTTGCCGCCTTCACGGTCCGTGCGCATCCGCACGAGCGTGTAGCGGCCATGCAGCTTCTCGCCGTCCAAGCGAAATTTGAGGCTGCCTTTGGCGAGCTGCGCTTCGGCCGGCTCATCACCCTCGGGCGTCCAGTAGCCGCGATCCCAGATGAGCACCGTCCCGCCGCCGTACTCCCCCGGTGGGATGGTGCCCTCGAAATCGCCGTAGTCGAGCGGATGATCCTCGACTTCGACGGCGAGACGCTTGTCGGCCGGGTCGAGCGAGGGGCCGCGCGTAACGGCCCACGACTTGAAGACGCCATCGAGCTCGAGCCGCAGGTCGTAGTGCAGGCGGCGTGCCGAGTGCTTCTGGATGACGTAGCGCAGGCGGTCGGAGGGAGCGATCGGGGCGGCGCCGCTCGGCTCCTCCGTTCGGGTGAAGTCACGCTTGGCGCGGTAGGTGGCGAGCTTGCGCGAGCCGCGTCGTGGCGAGCCGCTTTTCGTGGCGCTGCGCGCGGGCGAGGTTCGTTTTCGTGTAGCCATGCGCCTCAACGCGGCGATTCGCGCCGAGTTCCCGCTTCATGCGGACGCGTCGAGCAGCGTGCGCTCAGCGTCCGTGACGGTGAAGCGCGGCCTCGACGGCATCGAAGAGCGAGCGGATGCCGAACGAGACGTCTTGAATCGCGCCGTTGACGAAGAACCCCGGCGTGCCCCGAACGCCGCTCGCGAGCCCGCTGTGGATGTGCTCGCGAACACGCTGCAGGTAAACCTCGTCGTCCATCTCCGCCGTGAACCGCGCCATGTCGAGCCCGAGCTGTTCGGCGTATCCGTGCAGCGCCTTCGAGCCGAGATGGTCCTGATGCGCGAACAGCAGGTCGTGCATCTCCCAGAACTTGCCTTGCTCGCCGGCGCACTCGGCTGCCTGAGCCGCGGCCATCGCATGGGGATGCACGTCGACGAGCGGAAGGTGCCGGTACGCAAACCGCACCTTTTCCTCGAAGCGCTCGAGCAGCAGCTCTACGGCCGGTGCGGCCTGCTTGCAGTTCGGGCATTCGAAGTCGCCGTACTCGACGACGGTGACCGGCGCGTGTTCCGGCCCGAGAGTGTGATCCGTCGCGGTGACGGGCACGGTGAGATGAAAACGATCGTTCATGGTGGCGTCACTTCGCGAAGCGGTAGGATTGGGCGCGATGGCTCGCGCGGCCGGCTCGCGTATTCTGGCTGCCCGCATCGCCGCTGGCCAACGCATTTCGCTCACGCTCAGGGAGTCGCCATGCTCGATCTCGTCATCGACCAACGCCGCCGCGATCTCGGCGGCTTCGAAGTGGGGCGCGTGCTCCCCTCCGCGCCACGGAAAATGGTGGGGCCGTTCATCTTTTTCGATCACATCGGCCCGGTGAATTTTCCGGCGGGGATTCCGCGCAGCGTGGACGTGCGGCCCCACCCCCACATCGGTCTCTCAACCGTCACGTATCTCTTCGACGGCGAGATCATGCATCGAGACAGTCTCGGCTTCGAGCAGCCGATCCATCCCGCCGAAGTGAATTGGATGACCGCCGGACGCGGCATCACCCACTCCGAGCGCTTCGAGAGGGCGCGCGCTCGCGGCGATTTCGTGCACGGCCTGCAGTCGTGGGTCGCGCTACCCGATGCGGACGAAGAGACTGCGCCCGCCTTCACGCACTACGGCAGCGACGACCTGCCCGTGTTCGACGATGGCAAGGGCCTGCGAACGAGGCTCCTCGCCGGCGAAGCCTTCGGCGTGAAATCGAATGTGAAGACGCATTCGCCGATGTTCTATGCGCACTGGACGCTCGCAACCGATGTCCGCGCGCAGCTGCCCGCCGAGTACTCGGAGCGGGCAGCCTACGTCGTCTCGGGCGCCGTGGAAGTCGGCGGGCGCACGTATGGAACGGGACAGATGCTGGTGTTCACCAAAGGCGCGGACGCCGTAGTGAAGGCGACGATGCCCTCGACGGTGATGGCGCTGGGAGGCGAATCCGTGGGACCGCGCTTCATCGAGTGGAACTTCGTCTCCTCTTCCAAGGAGCGCATCGAGCAGGCGAAGTCCGATTGGGCCGCCGGCCGCATGAAGCTGCCGGATCGCGATTCGGACGAGTTCATCCCCTTGCCCGGTGATCCGCCGCCGCCGGCACCGCCGCTCTAGGAGTGGGTTGCTCGGAGTGGCCCTATGCGGGCTTCAAGAAGTCGCTGCCCGCATCGATGCGCCGCTCGAGCGGCACGCAGTAGATATCGATCGGGGTCTTGCGGCCGCGCAGCGTCATCGGCGGTAGCTCGAGCGCGCCGATGTCGACGCCGCGCTCGTCCAGCGAACGTTTGAACGTGCGCGAGAACAGCATCTCACCCGCCCGCGCGCGCTGGCACAGTCGCGACGCGACGTTCACGGTGTCCCCGATGATGGTGTAGTTCATGTACGCCGCGGAGCCGACGTTGCCGGCGACGACATCGCCCTCGTTGATGCCGATGCCGAGGCCCGCGTCGATGTCGTGCTGCTCGCGCCAGGTGTCCGCGAGGACGGCGAAGCGGTCCAGCATCTCGCGCGCCGTGCGCACTGCGCGCTCCGGCGCGTCCGGCTGCGCGACGGGTACGCCGAAGCCCACCATCAAGCAATCGCCGGCCATGTGAAAGATGGTGCCGTCGTGCTTGAACGTGACGTCCGTGAGCAGCGAGAAATATTCGTTCAGCAGCGTGACCACCGAATCGGGGCTCAGCCGCTCGGCGATGCTCGTGAAGCCGCGCAGGTCGGCGAAGAGGACCACGGCGTGCGCGCGCAGGTCGTAGCCCGCGAGCAGCGTGCTGCGCAGGTGCGCGTCATCGAGAATGCGATCGGCAAGCCGCGGCGACAGATAGCGCCGGAACATCTGCCGCAGGTCTTCGCGGCGGCGGATCTCTTCGCCGAGCTGTGAGGCAGCGAGCTCGCGCCGCGCGGCGCTGGCGCGCACGAGCGTCTCGATGCGCGTCCGCAGGAGCTCGCGGCTGATGTCGCCCGAAACGAAATCGTCCGCACCGGCGGCGAGCGCAGCGGCACGTCCGCGCGAGGATCGTCCGAGCACTACCACCGGCACGAGCACGGTGCGCGGGTGCTGCTTCAGCGAGCGGCAGAACTCGATTCCCGGTTCATCGGGCTCGGAAGCGACGACGATCACATCGGGAGCGAGGTCGCCGATGCGACTGAGGTTCTCGTCCGGAAGCTGGATGACGCTGACCCTGAAATCCAGACCGTCGTCGTCTTCGGCGGCCAGCTGTGCCAGCGCCGCCGCGCGTTCACCGGCGGCCAGCACGTGCAATGTCAAGGTTTCTACCGACACACGGGGAAAGGGGGCGTTCAGCTCTTGTGGGCGCGAAGTCTAGCATGCGCGGCCCTCTGCACGGCGAGGTCGCTTTTTACCGTCAGCGCTCTCGCGGCAAGCTCGACCGTCTGTGGACACTCGGCGGCCCTGTACGGCGATGGCGGCGCGATAGCCACGATTTCACGCCGACGTCACAATGGCCGGCAACCGCGCTGCGGAGGCGGGCAATTTGCATAATCGACACGATCGTATGACTTGCGGTGAACGCGGCTCACGCGCGCCGCGTGCGGCCGGGACGCTGGTCTTGGCGCTGCTCGCTTCGCTATCCCGTCCGGCACACGCCGACTGGGAGCAGCTCGCCGACTTGGAGCACCGTGGCGCGCGCGTCACAGCCGCGGCGGTCGACCTTGCCGAGAACCGCGTGCTCTCGGGATTGAACGCGGGATCGCGGCTGACGCCGGCATCCCTCACGAAGCTCACGTTGGCGGCGGCCGCCCTCGAAACGTGGCCGGCCGACAAGGCCTTCAAGACTCAGCTGCAGAGCGCGGCCAAGATCGAAAAAGGCGAGCTGCAGGGCGACCTCGTCCTGCAGGGCGCGGGCGATCCCTCGCTCGACGATCACGCGCTCTGGAGTCTCGCGGCGCAGCTGCGCGGCTCGGGCGTGACTGCGGTTCGCGGGCGGCTGATCGTCAACTCGTCGCCCTTCGGGCTCGTCGCGTGCGAGACGGAGGACCGATGCAAAGCGCTCGAGCGCAGCGACACCGCGTACAACGCGCCGCTCTCCGCGATCGGAGTGGACTTCGGCAACTGGTGCATCAGCGTGCGACCGGCAACGCCCGGAGCGCCTGCGGCCGTGCGGGGCTGCGGCGTCGCGACGCTGCCCATGAGCATCGAAGGCACCATCGAGACGGTGAGCGCGAGCGCGCGCCAGACCTTCTGGGTCGAGCGCGTCACCCGCAACGGCGCGGATGTGCTGCGCGTCGGCGGGAATATTCCGGTGGATCGCGGGCAGGAGCTGTATCGCTCGATGTCCAACCCGGCGCAGGGCGTCGGGCTGCTGTTCCGGCAGACGCTGCGTGAGATCGGCATTCGGATGGACGGGGCGGTCGAAGTCACGGCGTCGACGCTTCCCGAGAAGCTCGAGATCCTCGCGGAATACGAGGGGCTCACGCTGCGTGAGCAGCTCGGACGCATGCTGCGGTTCTCGAACAACTACATCGCGGACGTGCTGACCCTCAACCTTGCCGCCGAGCGCGCCGGGCAGCCGCCTGCGCGGCTGTCCAGCGCGGGTACCGTGCTCGCCGACTTCGTGAGCCGCGCGCAGCGCTCCGTTCGGTTCGCGGCGCTCGAAACGGCGCCGTCGATCCTGAGCGGCAGCGGGCTCACGCCCGAGAACCTGCTGTCGGCAAATGACCTCGTGGCTCTGCTGGCGTATCAGTATCGAGACTCGCGCCACTTTCCCGCGTTCTACGGCGGGCTCACGGTGCCGCGCGATGCGCCGTTCCAGTTCCTGCGCAACGGTTCGCCCGAGTGGCTCGATCGTGTCGCGCTCAAGACGGGCACGATGGAGCTGCCGCACTCGGTGTGCGGCGTGGCCGGGTACATGCGCAAGCGGGACAACGGCTGGCTCGCGTTCGCAGTCATCGTGAACGGCGGGCCGCAGATGGTGCACGTGCCAATCGCAAGCGCGATGACGGCCATCCGGACCGACCTGGAAGAAATACTTGCGAAGTACTAGGGGCTAGGGCCGACGGTCGCGCGCCACTCTCGCGGAGCCGGCGTGCGCTTCGCACTCGCTCGCGAGCGCCGCGCGCGCCGATAGCGCGCAGGTGAGGGCCCGGCGCAGGGTCAGTTCTTGAGGCGATAGCCCGTCTTGAAGATCCAGCCGACGACGGCGAGGCATACGAAGAAGAAGCCGAGCGTCATCGCGAGACTCATCCCGATGCTGACGTCGGAGGTCTCGTAGAAGCTCCAGCGGAAGCCGCTGATCAGGTACACGACGGGATTGAAGAGCGAGAAGGTCTGCCACTGCGGCGGCAGCATGCTGATCGAGTAGAACGCGCCGCCGAGGAACGTCAGGGGCGTCACGATGAGCATCGGAATGAACTGCAGGTGCTCGAATCCCTTCGCCCAGATGCCGATGATGAAGCCGAAGAGGCTGAAGGTCGTCGCCGTCAGCACGAGAAAGGCGACCATCCAGAGCGGATGCAGGATCTTGATCGGCACGAACAGCGACGCCGTGATGAGAATGACGAGCCCCAGCACGATGGATTTCGTCGCCGCAGCGCCGACGTACGCGAGCACCGTCTCCAGATACGAGATGGGCGCCGACAGAATCTCGTAAATCGTGCCCGTGAACTTCGGGAAGAAGATGCCGAAGGAGGCATTGAAGATGCTCTCGGTGAACAGCGAAAGCATGATGAGCCCAGGCACGATGAACGCCCCGTACGGCACGCCTTCGACGGCCGTCATGCGTGAGCCGATCGCCGAGCCGAACACGACGAAGTAGAGCGAGGTGGTGATGACGGGCGTCACGAGGCTCTGCCAGATCGTGCGCAGCGCGCGCGCCATCTCGAACTTGTAGATGGCCAGCACGCCGTAGGCGTTGAAGCGCGCCGGATAACCTGTCCCGCGCTTCATCGCGTATGCACCAGGCTGACGAAGATGTCCTCGAGCGAGCTCTCGCGCGTGTTCAGGTCCTTGAAGCCGATGCCGAGCTCGACGAGCCTGCGCAGCAGCGCCGAAATGGATTCCGATTGCTGCGCGTCGAAGGTGAACACCAGCTCCGTGCCGTCGCTCTTCAGCTCGAGCGGCCACTCCGCGAGCGCGGTCGGAATGGTCGCCATGCGCTCCTGCAGATGCAGGATGAGCTGGCGCTTGCCGAGCTTCTTCATGAGCGTCGTCTTCTCGTCGACGACGATCAGCTCGCCCTTGTTGATGACCCCGACGCGGTCCGCCATCTCCTCGGCCTCTTCGATGTAGTGCGTCGTGAGGATGATCGTGACGCCGTTCTTGCGCAGGCCGAGAACGAGATTCCACATGTCCCGGCGCAGCTCGACGTCCACACCGGCCGTCGGCTCATCGAGAAACAGGATCTCCGGCTCGTGCGCGAGGGCCTTCGCGATCATCACGCGCCGCTTCATGCCGCCCGAGAGCGTCACGATCTTGTCCTTGCGCTTGTCCCACAGCGACAGATCGCGCAGCACCTTCTCGCAGAAAGCCGCGTTCGGTGCGTGCCCGAAGAGGCCGCGGCTGAACGTGACGGTCGCCCAGACCGACTCGAACGTGTCGGTCGCCAGCTCCTGGGGCACGAGCCCGATCTTCGAGCGCGCGGCCCGATAGTCGCGCTGGATGTCGTACCCGTCGGCGAGCACCTTGCCGCTCGTCGGCGTGACGATGCCGCAAACGATGTTGATGAGCGTGGTCTTGCCGGCGCCGTTCGGGCCGAGCAGGGCGAAGATCTCGCCCTTGCGGATCTCGAGATCGATGCCCTTCAGCGCCTGCAGGCCGGATGCGTACGATTTGGTGAGATTGGAGATCGAGAGGACCGCCGTCATGCGGCGCGCACCTTAGCACACGGCCGTCAGGCGCATGAACTCGCGGCGCCAGGCGCATGAGCTCGCGGCCCGAGGCGCACACACGCTCGCAACGGATCGTCGCTTCAAGTGCTCGCTTCGCCGGCACACGACGTGCGCAACACGCCCAAGCCGGGCGCGCTGCCTTCCATCACGTCGCCGGGTTTCAGGAACCGCTGATAGCGAAAGCCGCAGCCCGCGGGCGTGCCCGTGCAGATGACGTCGCCGGGCAGGAGCTGCGCGTATTTCGAGATGTATTCGATCTGAGCCGCGATGTCGAACAGCATGTCGCCGACGAGCTCGTCCTGCATGACCTCGCCGTTCAGACGAAAGGTCAGCCGTAGCGCATACGGATCGGGGACGAACGCTGCAGGAACGATGTACGGCCCGAGCGGCAGAAATCCCGGGGCGTTCTTCGACTGGAGCCAGTCGGACCCGAGTCGCGGCAGATCCGGCCGCACGACGAGGTCGCGAGCCGTGATGTCGTTGGCGAGCGTGTAGCCTGCGACGTAGCTCATCGCCTCCGCGCGCGCGATGCGACGTCCGGCCCGGCCGATGACGACCGCGAGCTCGAGCTCCCAGTCGAGCCGCTGCGCCTCATGGGGAAGCGTGAGCGGCTCGTCCGGGCCGATCACCGTGCTCGGCAACTTGAGGCACACATAAGGCGGCGATCGCAGGCGTTCCGCGATGGCCTGCGCGGCGCGTGCGCGACATTCGGGTGTGTCCGGCTCGCCGAGCCGGAGTTTCGATCCCGGGTCGCGTACCGTATCGAGAATGTGGCTTCGATAGTTCGCGATCGTACAGAAGACCTGTCGCGGCATTTCGAGAGGCGCGTGGACGCGCAGCTCTCGCATGTCGACGCTCTCGGCGGCACGATCCGCCTCGGCGAGGCGGCAGAGCTCGGTGAAGTTACGGTCCCAGCTGGAGAGGATCGCGAGCACCGACTCGAAGCCGTCGAGCCGCACGACGCGCTCCCCGAGCGCGAGGCCCGGGAAGGGCGCCGCACCGCTGCGCGAGAACGTTCCGAGCCCGAATTTCATCCGCCGAGTAGCCTCCGTGGGGGCAGATGATTATGATGTTAATTATCTCCACGGCCAACCCGTCATGCCGCACGCGATCATCGAATATTCGGCGAATCTGGAAGCCCAGATCGACTTTCCGCGCTTCCTCACGGCGCTGCGGGACGCGGCGCTCGCCACCGGTGTGTTCCCCATCGGCGGGGTGCGGGTGCGCGCGTACCGCGCGGATCACTACGTCATCGCGGACGGCCATCCGGACAACGCTTTCGTCCACATCATGCTGCGGGTCGGGCATGGCCGGGATCTCGCCACGCGCAAGCGCGCATGCGAGGCCATCTTCGCCGCGGTCTGCGCGCAGCTCGCGGACCTCTACGCGCGCATTCCCCTCGGGATTTCGCTCGAGATGCAGGAGGTGGACGAGGTGCTGACTTTCAAGCAGAACAATCTGCACGAGTACGTGAAGAGGCGACAGGTATGAGCAGTGCACACGCGCACGCGCCGGGCGGCGCAGCCGCAGCGGACGCGCTCGCGGCGAACATCGCGAAGGCGAGCGGCTATCTCCAGCGGTTTCGCGACCAGCCGCTCGGGCACTTCATTGCGGGCAAGGCCGAGCGCGGCTCCGGGCGCGAGCTCGTCGACAACGTCTCGCCGGTCGACTCGCGCGTGATCAACCAAGTGGCGTGCGGCGATGAGCGCGACGTGCACGCCGCGGCCACGGCCGCACAGCAGGCGTTTCCGGCGTGGCGCGCCAAGTCCGGCGACGAGCGCCGTGCGATCCTGCACAAGATCGCGGACCTCATCGAGTCCCGGCGCGAAGAGATCGCGCTCGTCGAATGCATGGACACCGGGCAGCCGCTGCGCTTCATGAGCGGCGCCGCGCTGCGCGCCGCCGAGAACTTTCGCTTCTTCGCGGATCGTGCGCCCGGCGCGGCGGATGGCCTGTCGCTGCCGGCGGCCGAGCACATGAACTACACGGTGCGCCAACCGATCGGGCCGGTCGCCATCATCACGCCGTGGAACACGCCGTTCATGCTGTCGACCTGGAAGATCGCGCCGGCGCTGGCGGCGGGCTGTACCGTCGTGCACAAACCGGCGGAGTGGAGCCCGCTCACCGCGATGCTGCTCGCGGAGATCATGACGGAAGCGGGCGTGCCGGCGGGCGTCGTGAATCTCGTCAACGGCGTCGGGGAAAAGACGGGCAAGCTGCTCACCGAGCATCCGGCCATCAAGGCCACCGCGTTCATCGGCGAGTCGCGCACCGGCAGCCTCATCATGAGCCAGGGTGCGCCGACGTTGAAGCGTGTGCACCTCGAGCTCGGAGGCAAGAATCCGGTCATCGTGTTCGACGATGCGGCGCTCGATCGGGCGCTCGATGCCGTCGTGTTCATGATCTATAGCTTGAACGGCGAGCGCTGCACGTCGTCGAGCCGACTGCTCGTGCAGCGCTCGATCTACGATCAGTTCGTGGCACGCGTCGCCGAACGCGTGAAGAAGCTCAAAGTCGGCCATCCGCTCGATCCCGCCACCGAGATCGGCCCGCTGATCCACCAGCGCCATCTCGACAAGGTGCTGAGCTACTTCGGCATCGCGCGCGAAGATGGTGCGGAGATTCGCGTCGGCGGCGCGCGAGCGCAGGTCGTGCAGGGCGGCTATTTCGTGCAGCCGACGCTGTTCGCGAATGCGACGAACAGCATGCGCATCGCGCGCGAGGAAATCTTCGGTCCGGTACTGACGGCCATCCCGTTCGCGGACGAGGCCGAGGCGCTGGCGATCGCGAACGACACGCCGTACGGCCTCACCGCCTACATCTGGACGAACGATTCCGGGCGTGCCTTCCGCATGGCGCACGGCGTGGAGGCCGGCATGGTCTGGGTGAACTCCGAGAACAATCGCCATCTGCCGACGCCGTTCGGCGGCATGAAAGCGAGCGGCATCGGGCGCGACGGCGGCGACTACAGCTTCGACTTCTACATGGAGACGAAGAACATCTGCATGGCTCACGGCACGCATCGTGTGCCGAAGCTCGGCGTCTGAGATTCGCGAGAGGACGAGGTCGATGGTACTCGATGCACTGAAGGGTTCGATTCCCCCGCTGATCACGCCGTTTCGCAAAGGCGAGGTCGACTACGACGCGTACGCGCGGCTCGTGGCGTTCCAGATCGAGAATGGCTCGCACGGCATTCTCGTCAACGGCACGACGTCCGAGCCGTCCACGCTCACGGTGGACGAGCGCAACAGGCTCGTCGACATCGCGGTGCAAGTCGCGGCGAAGCGCGTGCCAGTGGTGGCCGCGACCGGATCGCAGTCGCTTCTCGAAACGCGGAAGCTGACGGAGCACGCGGCCCGTGCGGGAGCGGACGCGTTGCTCATCGTGACGCCGTACTACATCAAGCCGCCGCAGCGCGGGCTCGTGGCGTATTACCTGGAGCTCGCGTTGATTTCGAATCTGCCGTGGATGGTCTACCACATCCCCGGCCGCACGGCCGTGAGTGTCACCATCGACACGCTCAAAGAGCTGCGGGCCAAGTCGCCGACGTTCGTCGGCATGAAGCACGCGGTGAACGATCTTGGCTTCGTTTCCGAGTGTTTCGCGCACCTCGGGCAGGATTTCAAGGTCTTCGTCGGGCTCGAGGAGCTCAGCTTTCCGATGATGGCGGTCGGCGCGTGCGGCCTCATGAACGCCGTCGGCAATCTGCAGCCGCGCATCCTCGCCGATCTTTGCGAAGCGGTGTGGCGGAGCGATCTCGCGCGTGCGCAAGCGCTTCATCACCGACTGTTCGAGATCAATCAGGCCGTGTTCTTCGACACCAACCCGATCCCGATCAAGTACATGATGAAGCGGCTCGGCATTCTGCCGGCGAACGAGCATCGCTTGCCGATGGTGCCGGCCACGCCGGAATTGGAGCGGCGGCTCGACGGCGTGCTGAAGCGCGCCGGTTTGCTGGAGGAGCACGCCGCGTGAAGCTGCTCAACTTTCGCGCCGAAGGTCGCGACAGCTTCGGGATACTCGGCTCCCGCGGCGTCATGGACCTGGGCGCGCGACTGCGGGGCGGCGCCACCGACATTGCGACGTTCTTGCGTCTCGGTCTGCTCGGTCCGGCGCGCAGTCTCGCGCGCATGGACGCCGCAGACTACACGCTCGATGAGATCCAGCTGCTGACGCCCACCGGTCGCGGTCTGCGCTACTTCTGCATCGGCGTGAACTATCCGGACCGCAACGAGGAGTACAAGGACGGCAGCGAACGTCCGAAGTATCCGAGCATTTTCATGCGCTCGCATACGTCGTTCGCCGCGCCCGGCGCGCCCATCGTGCGTCCGCGCGAGTCCGAGCAGCTCGACTACGAGGGCGAGATCGTCATCGTGATCGGCCAGGGCGGACGGCGCATCCCGGAGGCAAACGCGATGGCGCACGTGTTCGGCTATTCGTGCGCGAACGAGGGTTCGGTGCGCGACTGGCTGCGGCACTCGAAGTTCAACGTCACGCAAGGCAAGAACTTCGATCGCTCGGGTTCGATCGGCCCCTATCTCGTCACTGCCGACGAAGTGGGCAGCGCGCCGCTTCGCGTGACGACGCGCGTCAATGGCGAGCTGCGGCAGGACGACACGAGCGACCGCATGATCTTTCGCATGCCGTACCTCATTCACTATCTCTCGACCTTCTGCACGCTCGAGCCCGGCGATGTGATCCTGACGGGAACGCCGAGCGGCGCGGGCGCGCGCTTCGATCCGCCGCGCTATCTGAAGCCGGGTGACGAGGTGCAGGTCGAAGTCTCCCGCGTCGGAGTGCTCAGCAACAGGGTGGTGGACGATGAGCCCTAGGCGATCTCGCAACGGCGGCGGGCAGAGTGAGTCGTCGCGCGCGACGAACGGAAGCGCAGTGCGCGAGCGCGGCGCTCTGGCCAGCCGCGACTTGCCGATGCGCGCATTCTCGAAGTCACTGCCGATGGAGTTGCTCAAGGCGCGCGAAGCAGTCATGCGCCGCTTCCGTCCCGAGCTGCGCGTTCACGGCGTCACGGAACAGCAGTGGCGCATCCTGCGAGCGCTGGCGCATGCCGGGCCGCTCGAGGTGAGCGAGCTGGCCGAGGCGACATGCCTGCTCGCGCCGAGCCTCTCGCGCATCCTGCCGGACATGGAACGGCGCCAGCTCGTCGGCCGCCGGCAAGCGGATTCGGACCTGCGCCGCAGCGTCATCAGCCTCGAGCGCAAAGGGTTGCGGCTGATCGCCATGCACGCGCCCACCGCCGAACGGATCTACGATGAGATCGCGCAGCAGTTCGGTCCGGCGAAGCTCGCGCAGTTGTTCGCGCTCCTGCACGAGCTCGAGCAGACGCTGAGCGCGCACGACGATGCACCATCCACCAGCACACGTTCTCGTACTCGCTCGCGCGCGCCGACGGCGCGTCGGGCACGCTGACATCGACACCTATGAGTCTCTACGGCGTACAAAAGCTCATTTTTCAATTGAACCGTGATCCGGCCGTGCGCCGGCGCTACGAGCAGGATTTCGAAGGGCTGCTCACGGAGTTCGAGCTCACCGAGGAGGAGCGGCAAGCCATTCGTAAACCGGACATCGGACTGCTCTATGTCATGGGCGTGAACGGGCAACTGCTCATGCACTATGCCGCGCTGCGCGGCTACGAATGGAACGCGTACATCGAAGCGATGAAAGAAGGCGAACGGAAGTACGGCCCGGTACGCACCGGCCTCTACTCACGCGCGGAGAGCCGACGATGAGCCTCGTCTTTGCAGGCGTTTGCAGTCATGCCCCGGGCATCACCGGCCGCAAGGAACGCGCCGATCCTCAGGTCCGCGATGCCTTCTACGCGGCCTTCGATCGCATGCGTGTCGCGCTCGAAGCCTCCCGCCCGGACGCGCTCATCGTCATTGCCGCCGAGCACTTCGCGAACTTCTTCATGAACAACATGCCCTCGCTCTGCGTCGGCATGGGCGAGGTCTACGAAGGGCCGATCGAGGACGAGGCGTGGCTCGGCATCCGGCGCCATCAGGTGCCCGGC
>DASTRY010000095.1:0-48559 GCA_035760965.1 Steroidobacteraceae bacterium
GAGGCAACGGCGCTCAACGCAAGGGCACGCGCCGGCCGCGCGCAACGAGGTGAGCATGCAGATCGACATCGTGGATTTCGTCGACGGCGCGCGCGCGGCGCGCGGCGTCGCGGTGATCATCGACGTGTTCCGCGCGTTCTCGGTCGCGTGCTACGCGTTCCATGGCGGCGCTCGGCGCATGATTCCGTTTGCCGATGCGGATGCCGCGCTCGCGTTGAAGCGCGCGAATCCGGGGTGGCTCGCATTCGGCGAACGCTACGGCAAGAAGCTCGAGGGTTTCGACCTGGGCAACTCGCCCTACGAGGTCACGCTCGCGGACCTGCGTGGCAAGACGATCGTGCACACGACTCACGCGGGCACACAGGGGCTCAGCAATGCGACCGGCGCAGACGTCGTGCTGACGGGCAGTCTCGTGAACGCGGGCGCGATCTGTTCGTACATCCGCTCGCTCGCGCCGAGTCACGTCACGCTCGTGCGCATGGGGCAGGCGGCGCAACAGCGCTGCGCCGAGGACGATCTTTGTGCCGAGATTCTTCACGCGCGACTGAGTGGCCGTGCGTACGACACGGCGGGTGTCCGGGCGCGTCTGCGCATCGCGCCCGCTGCGCAGAAGTTCTTCGATCCGGCGGCCACGTGGGCGCCCGAGCCCGACTTCGAGCTCTGTACCGACGTCGATCGCTTCGATTTCGTGCTGCGCCTGACGGGCCGCGATCAACCGCATCCGTGGCTCGAAAGGATCGCGCTCTGAGTGGAGCGCGTATCCCGCTCGAGCGCTGAACGTCAGCGCATGATTTCGCTGCGCAGCGCGACGACTTCCGGTGTGTGCGCGTCGCCGGGAAACTGCGTCTCGAATGGCGCGAGGATGCGCAACGCGAGGGAGCGCTTGCCCGCCGCGCGCGCGAGCGATGCGAGCTTCAACGTGTCGCTCGCGGTGCCGAGCTTGAAGGCGGGCGCACGCCCGAGCACGCCATCGACGATCTCGACGGCGGTCCCCGTCTTGCCCAGCTCGATCAGATGCGAGATCAGGAAGCGCGAGACGAACACGAATGCTTCGTCCTGCCACTCGCGCGCCTGCCCGAAGATGAAGCGCACGTCGCGCTCGAGCAGATCGGGGTCGACGCCACGCAGCCAGCTAAGGAGCGAATCCCGCGCCGCCGCGAAATTGCCGCCGCGCGCCTCGCCGTAGACTTCGTCGATGGCCTTGTGCCGCTCCCGCGCGCGTTCCTGCTCCTTGCGTTCCGCGATGCGCTCCGGCGTGTGAGTCGGTTCGAGCCCGAGCTCGTGCCGCCGCTCGTAGAGCGCGCCGCCGAGCACGCAGAAGACCGAGTAGATGCTGAAGAGGAGAAAGGCGACCTTCAGCTGCTCCCAGACATCCGTACGCGCGAGCAGCACGATCGCGACGCCGTATCCGCCGATGATCGCGAGAATCAGCGGGTAGTAAACGCCGAGCCCTTTGATGGTGCGCGTGAGCGCAAGCGGATTGATGGCGTCGAGCGCGCGCGTCGAGGCGCCCAGTACGGCCATCGACGCCGGCAAGTACAAGAGCCCCAGCGCGCCGATCACGATTCCTGCGGTGCCGCCGACCTGGTACGCCACCCAGCCGAATGCCACGCAGATGACCAACTGCATGAGCGGCCGCTGCTCGACGGGATTCAACATGTCCGTCGAGAGCGCCGGGGGCTCGGTCACGCCGTTTGCCGTGGCATCCAAAAGCACGTACGCGTACTTGAAGAACCACGACAGCATGAGAAAGCCCATGATCAGGGCGAAGAGGCCGCCGTGCAGCGCGAACTCGAAACCGAGCATGAAGAAGCCGATGACGAGGAGCGACGTGGTCTCGAGCGGGCGAACGAGATAGCGCAGCAGCATACGTTCAGCATGCCCCCCGAGCAGACGGCGGTCGAACGTCGCAACCTCGCGACGTTCAGATCAGCAGCACCGGCTGACGCCGCTCCACTTTTGTTCGGTCATCTGTGCGTAGAACTCGCGCCGTGTGAGCGGCACGGTGCCGCGGTGCGCCTGCGCATGATGCGCGAGATAGCGCTCATACGCATTGTCGCCCGACACCGTGCGAACGCATTCCCACACGGTCTTCGCGGCTGCGATCGCCTGTCTCATGCGCGTGCCTCCGAGGCTGTCCCTACACCATGCAACTCGCCGGCGGCCCCGCTGAGCTGCGTGCGAACGTAGGGCGCTTCCGAGCCCTGCGGCACCGGCAGCCCGCGAACGCTGCGATACGCGACGCGCAGCATGTCCCCGATCACGACCCACAGCACGACGGTGAAGAACACGGTGAGCCAGCCATCGAGCTGCTGATTGAAGATGAGCTGCGGGGCCACGGCCGCGCGGTCCGCCGGCAGCGCGCCGGCCGCGAGCTTCGCGGCCATGTCGCTCGCGGCGGCGAAGAAGCCGAGCTTCGGATCGGCGCTGAAAACCTTCTGAAACGCAGCGACGGTCGTCACGAGGGCGAGCCACGCGAGCGGCCCGAACGTCACGAGCGCGTACTTCCAGTTGGTCTTCTTGATCAGGATGCCGGTGGCGACGGAGAGCGCGATGCACGCGAGCATCTGATTGGAGATGCCGAAGAGCGGCCACAGGATGTTGATGCCGCCGTTCGGATCGATGACGCCGATGTACAGGAAGTATCCCCAGCCCGCGACGATGAGCGTGCTCGAAATCAGGATGGACGGATACCACGACGTGCGCGCCATCGGCTTCCAGACTTGCCCGATGAGGTCCTGCACCATGAAGCGGCCGACGCGCGTGCCCGCGTCCACCGTCGTGAGGATGAACACGGCCTCGAACATGATGGCGAAGTGGTACCACACGCTCATCAGCCCGCGCCCGAAGCTGGTGCCGAAGATGCTCGCCATGCCGACGGCGAGCGAGGGCGCGCCGCCGGTGCGCGCGAAGAGCGTGCTCTCGCCCATCTCCTTCGCGAGTGCCTGCATCTGGTCGACGGTGACCGGGAAGCCCCAGCTCGAAATCGTTTGCACGGCGTCGGCGGCTGCGGCACCGACGACACCGGCGCCAGTGTTGATGGCGAAGTAGACGCCCGGATCGAGCAGCGTCGCGGCGATCATCGCCATGATGCCGACGAACGACTCGAGCGCCATGCTGCCGTAGCCGACGAGGCGCACGTCCGTCTCCTTGGTGATGAGCTTCGGGGTCGTGCCGCTCGAGACGAGCGCATGGAATCCCGACACCGCGCCGCAGGCGATGGTAATGAAGACGAACGGGAAGATCTTGCCGGTGAACAGCGGCCCGGTGCCGTCGACGAACTGCGTAACGGCGGGCATCTTGAGCACCGGGTGCATGATCACGATCGCGATCGCGAGCAGCGCGACGACGCCGAGCTTCAGGAACGTCGACAGATAGTCACGCGGCGCGAGCAGCAGCCATACCGGCAGGATCGCCGCGCACCAGCCGTACACGATGACGGCCAGCGCAAGCGGCGCCCCGGGGTGATCGAACACGCCCCGCAAGCTCTCGCTCTGCGCGACGAGCCCGCCGCCCCACACCGATAGCACCAGCAGCGCAACGCCGATGACCGTTCCTTCGAGCACGCGCCCCGGCCGCAGGCGCCGCAGATAAAAGCCGATGAAGATCGCGATCGGAATCGTCGCCGCGACCGTGGAGGTCGCCCAAGGGCTGTGCTTCATCGCGTTCACGACGACGAGACCGAGCACGGCGATGAGGATCACCATGATCATGAGCGTGCCGATGAGCGCCGCGATGCCCCCGATCGGGCCGAGTTCGTCGCGCGCCATCTGACCGAGGCTGCGTCCGTCCCGCCGCATCGACAGGAACAGGATGATCATGTCCTGCACGCACCCGCCGAGCACGGACCCGACGAGAATCCACAGCGTGCCCGGGAGATAACCGAACTGCGCGGCGAGCGTCGGACCGACGAGCGGGCCGGGGCCGGCGATCGCGGCGAAGTGGTGGCCGAACACGACCCAGCGGTGCGTCGGCACGAAATCGCGGCCGTTGTTCAGACGCTCCGCAGGCGAGGCGCGCGTATCGTCCGCGGACAGCACCTTTGCCGTGATCCACGCGGCATAGAAGCGATAGCCGAGGAGGTAGATACAGACCGCCGCCGTGACGATCCACAGCGCGTTGATGGGTTCATCGCGTTGGAGCGCGATCCCGCCGACCGCAAACGCGGCGATCACCGCCAGCACGACGCCCAGAACTTTTCGACCCATCGTTGTAGCCCCCTGGCCTCTAGACGGGGCGGAATACTCGCAAGATCGGCCGAAGTATTCCAAGCTACCTATCGGATGGATCGAGGAATGGCTGGTGTGCGGTCGTTACATCATTCGTGAGCAGGAGGCCGCGGAGCGTTACTGGCGTGCGCACGGTGTTCCGAAGTGGGCGCCGAGCTTCAACATCGCGCCCACGGCGACCGTGCCGATCATCCGCCGCGCGCGCCACCCCGACGACCCCGAGCGCCCGAACGAGGGCGCGCTCGTACGTTGGGGCCTCATTCCCTTTTGGGCGCACGGCGTGCCGCCGAAATTCGCGACGTTCAATGCACGGGTCGAAGGCCTCGAATCGACGCCGTCGTTTCGGGGCGCGTGGGAGCACGGCCGGCGCTGCATCCTGCCGGCGGCGGGGTTCTATGAGTGGCAGCAGCGCGGGCGGTACAAGCAGCCCTTTTTCATCAAGCTCGCCGATCGCGAGATCTTCGGCTTCGCGGGGCTCTGGGAGCGCTCGCGCGGGGAGGCGGGCTGGATCGAGTCCTGCACGTTGATCACCGTGCCGGCCAATCGGCTCCTGAGCGAAATCCACAACAGCGGCTTGCGGATGCCCGCCATTCTTCGCGAGCAGGATCACGAGGCGTGGTTGGCGGGAACCCTGGACGAGGCCCGCCACGTGCTCGTGCCCTATGCGGACGAGGCGATGCTCGCCTGGCCCGTGAGCCCGCGCGTGAGCTCCGCGAACGTCGACGACGAGTCGCTCACTCAGCCGGTCGAGCCGCCGCCCGAGGCGCTGAAACTGCTGTAGGCGCAGGGCCGTTCTGCCTTGGCGCAGGGCCGTTCCCCCTTGGCGCAGGGCCGGTCTCCCGCGCCGTTTTCGGCGCATCGAAGCGGCTCGCACCCCGCGAGCGGCGAAAGGAGATCGGCGCGTCCACACGGGTGACTTTCTCGGCCGGCGGGGGCTTCGAGTACTTCGTCGGGTCGCCGAACATCGTCGTGCAGCCCATGCAGGCAAAGAAGGGCGTGTCATAAGGCCGACCATCTCGCCGCCGCACGATGACGCGCTCGTAGTCGCGCGAGCCGCACGTACGGCAAAGGAAATAAGGAACAGGAGGTACCGTGTTCATACTGTATGGGGATACAGTAGCACGCGAAGCCGCGTTGGCAAGACGGTCGGGGCGGATGTCCGATCCTCAGCATGAGCGCTTCCATGTGTCTCAGCGGCGATGAGCCATAGCCGCGCGGTTTAACCTGAGATAACTCGCCGCTCACGATGCTTCGTGCGGCGCTACGTGGCGCAGCGGGATGCCGCGAACTGCGGTCGAGCAGTTTCATTGCCGGCGCGATCGTCCCGACGGCGGATGCGGCCGATGCGGCCACGACAACAACCAACGCGAGTCGTCTTCGATGGTGCGCCATCACGCGACGGCTCGCAGACGGTGCGTATGGAGCGCGGCATCGCACGCGGGCGGTGCGCATGGGGCCGTGTCCCGGCGACTGTCTCGGTGGGACGCGCACGGACAAGTCGTGGCGCCAGCCCGAGCGAACGCACGCAGGCGTACGCAAGACATAGCGAGCGCCACACGCGACGCCGGTATCCAGGTCCGCAAGACTCCGAACGCTGTATGCGCGACGGCCTGAAACAATCCGCCGGCACACTCGAGGCGGAAAAAATTTTTTCGAGCGACTGAGATATTCCACCCGACTGCTGCAGATACACGATTGGCAGTTACTGTCTCCGGCGAGAGCGTTGTCGAGCGGTCCGTGTCCAGGGAATTCAGCGCACACCGGTTACCCGCACGATAGGGATATAACGCCTCGTCAATCGGACGAAAAGGATGTTCGGTCCGGAGACCTTCGGCTCGGAGACAGTAACTGCCTCGAGCCTCGTCTGAGGGAAAAAACAGGGGTTGCGGATCGCGTCGCGTTGTCGCACGATCCTCTCGTCGACGCTCTCGGTTAGAGAGCTGTTCTCGGAATGAGACAAGGACGTCACCACCAATGGCCATGAAGGCCACGCGAAACCGCTCGATGCGCATCACCCTGATCGCTATCGCGAGTCTTCGCGCTTAACACCGGGAAAGGGGGCAGGGATGTCGCGCCGATCCAGATTGCACGTCCCAGGCGGACTGTATTACGTCGTACAGCGCGGCAACGCGCGCCAACCAATCTTCACCGACGCAAGCGATTACGCCACGTTCGAGCAGCTCCTCGCTGCGATGGTCGTGCGCTGTCGCACTCGCGTGCACGCGTTCTACTGGACGAAGGATGCCATTCACTTCGCCGTGCAGATCGCGGACCTGCCGGTGGGCCGGCTCATGCAGCGGCTCACGAGTCAGTACGCACGCAAGGTGCATCGCAAGCACGGTGAATCCGGGCATCTGTTCCAGCAGCGCTATCACGCGTTGCTGGTGGATCCGGACACGTACCTCATGCGCCTCATCCGGTACATCCACCTGATACCGGTGCGCGCAGGCATCGTGAAAGATCCGGGCGAGTACACGCTGAGCAGTCACAACGCGTACCTCGGCATGACGTCGGTGCCGTGGCTGTCCACGGGGCTCGCCATGCGCATGCTCGCGCCGCGCCTCGAAGATGCGCGCAACGAATACCGCCGCTTCATGAGCGAGGCGAGCGATCACGCCGACGACGATCTCTTCGAGAAAGGGTGTCAGGACGATCCGCGCGTGCTCGGCGACCGCGCGTTCATGCAGGTGGTGCCGCGGCATCTGCGCACGTATCGCACCACGCACTCACTCGATCAGATCATCGACACGGTGTCGAGCAAACTCGGGCTCGAACGCACGGAAGTGCTTTCGCGCTCGCGGCAGCGGCGCCTGGCGCTCGCTCGTGCGCTCATCACGTGGTACGCCACGGAGCGCGGCGTCGCGACGCTCGCCGAAGTCGCGCGGCGGCTCGAGCGCGACCCGTCGACGCTGTTCGTTGCGGTGGAGCGGTACAGGACGTTGCGGCCCGACCTGTTCAACATCGGCTCGCTGCACGATTCGGGGCCGTTGCTGCGCAGAGTGCTGACCCTGCCGCAGTCGCAGCCGTAGAGGGGTACGGGGGTGGCGAGATCTGGCGGTTCATCTCCCGCCATGGGAGAACATCGTCCATAAAACGCTCGCGCCCCCTTTGGGGCATCTCCTGCGGACCGCGCGCAAGTTGGCGAAGGCGCTGAAGCCTGGGCATCGTCCTATCGTCACTGCCCTAGGTCGGATACCACAATGACACCGATCGCTCCGCATCTGGGTCGTCCTTGAGCTTCCGTGGATCGGGGCGATAGAGCTTGGCAATGTACGGCGGCTCGTTCTCGGCGACGAATCTTTCGATATGCGTGCGTGTGGCCACAAACGTTCGCGCCAGCTGAGCAAAGGGCGCCTTCCCAATCACAACCAGCAGCGCGACGCCATGGTCCATCACCGCGGCCAATTCATTTGGCTTGTAGCGGATACGTCCGATCATGAGTGACTGCAGTCCAGCCACGCCTGCCGATCTCGCGTCCCTCGTCTCGGCCGAAGCCGGGTGGTATGTCGACGCTTCCTAAGACACACGTCGCTCGCGAAAGTCGAACGCGACACCGTCGCCATCGTTTCGCGGGTGCCGGCATCCGTCCGTGCGCTCTTCGCGCTGTCGGCGCGGCGTTGACAGCGAGGCGTCGCGCGGGTGATGCTCGCCCTCGCAATCGATTCAAACGCGCACATGACCCGCTTCCTCTCCATCACTGGGCGAATTACCAGCCCGGCTTTCGCGGAAAGCCGGAGTAGCGGTGCATTCGTCTCATCTCGTGTGGAGCTCGGGTTTCATGTCGGCCAATTCACTCTCTGTCCTGCGCCTCAAGGTCGTTGCTGAGGCGGATTCGGGCGCGCTGATGCGCGTCCTCGAACGATTTCAGAATCTCGGCGTGCTACCGCGGCGCGTGCTCGCGGAGTTCACCACCACCGATTCGATGAGCATCCAGGTCGACATCGCCGGCCTCGAGGAAAATCGCATGACGCTCATCGCGGCGAAAGTGGGACAGATTCCCTGCGTCAGTCAGGCGTACTGGCACTACGCCTGAGCCCTGCCGCTTGCAGCCGGCGCGAGCGCGCGGCCACGGATGTCGTCGATACGAACGGCGAGTCGCGATCGTAGAAGCGCCAGAGTCGCTGCGCCCACTCGCCGGCATAGTCGACGCCGATGCGGGTCGCGCGAGTCACGCGCACGCGCCGCGTGAGCTCGGCCGGCCGCTCGACCCACAGCCGCGAGCCGCACAGGTCCTCGCCGTTCAGCGAGCGATCGATGCGCATGGCGCGGCAGAGCAGGCCCGGTCCCCACGTCTTCTCGGGCAGATTCGCGATGGGTTCGAGCGCGCGCAGCAGCACCGCCTGGGGCACGTCCACTTCGCGCGTCACGATGTTCATGCAGTACCAGAATCCGTAAATGAAATAGACGTAGGCGAAGCCGGCGGGGCCGAACATAACGTCGTTGCGCGCCGTGCGACCGCGTGCGGAGTGCGCGGCGAGGTCTTTCGGGCCCAGGTAAGCCTCCGTCTCCACGATGCGACCGACGCGGCGCACCCCGCGGTCCTCGTGCACGAGATGCATACCGATCAACTGGCGCGCGACCGTGAGCGTGCTGCGTGCGTAGAACTCACGCGGCAGCTTTGCTACCGAATGTCGCTGGGACGTGAATTTGGTCGGGTCGCGCGTTTGCAAAACCCGCTGAGGATACGCGAGAATCCCGTCGACGTTTCAACCAGAATCAAAGCCTTGCGAGTATTTCTGCTATTGATTGCGGCGGCACTCGCGCTGCCTGCGCGTGCCACCGAGTACGTGCTCGACGAGAACGCGCCGCAGGTGCTCGGCGAGGTGACGACGTACACGACGGTCTACGAGGACACGTTCACCGATATCGCCCGGCGCTACAGCCTCGGGTGGGAAGAGCTGATTCGCGTGAACCCGGGCATCGACCCGTGGGTGCCCGGCGCCGGCAAGCAGCTGGTGATCCCGACGCAACGCATCCTCCCGTCGGGGCCGCACGAAGGCATCGTGATCAATCTGCCGGAGCACCGGCTCTACTATTTCCCGAAGCCGAAGAAGGGCGAGAAGCCGCGCGTGATCACGTACGCGGTCAGCATCGCGAAGATGGACTGGCATACGCCCCTCGGCGAAACGCGCATCGTCAGCAAGGAGAAGAACCCGAACTGGTATCCGCCGGAGTCGGTGCGCAAGGAGCACGCGGCGCGCGGCGAGCCGCTGCCGGCCGTGGTGAAGCCGGGTCCCGACAATCCGCTCGGCGCCTACAAGATGCGGCTCGGTATCACCCCGGGCGCCTACTTGATTCACGGTACGAACAACCCGCTCGCGGTGGGCATGGCCGTCACGCACGGCTGCATGCGCATGTATCCGGAAGACATCGAGGCGCTGTATCCGCTCGTCCCGGTCGGCACGAAAGTGCGCATCGTGAACGAGCCGGTGAAGGTGGCGTTCGTCAATGGCGAGCTGCTGCTCGAAGTTCACCCGCCGGTGGATAGCGAAGGGCAGACGATCGAGCCGGACCTCGAGCTGTTCTCGAAGCTGCTCGATCAGGCACTCGGCCCGACGGTGGCCGCCGTGCACTGGGACCTGGCTCGCGAAGTGATGCAAAAGGCGAATGGCTTGCCGACGGTCGTGGGACTCGAGGCCGATCTCGACACGCCGCAAACACAGACTGCGGACGCCGGTGAACCGGCGCCCGGTGCGCCGACGGATGCGGCCGGCAACGGCGCGGCTTCGCCGAGTGAGCCGGGCGGAAGCGCGCTTGCACCTGCCGCATCAACGGCAACCGCGACGGTGGCCGAGGCTGCGCCGAGCGACTCCGCTTCCGCGGCGCCGACGCCGACGCAACCGAGCGCTGCCGCGGCGTCAGCAACCGCAGCGCAAAGCGCTCCAGCACTCGCGGCCGCACCGCCCGCGCCGGCCGTGACCTCTTCGGCGGCGACCGAACGGACGGTCACGCCGCTGCCGGCGACGCCACCCCAAGTGACCCCACCGCAAAGCGCGCACGTGGCGTTGCCCGCACTGCCGCCGGAGGACAGCTCACGCGCGCCTTCTGAGTCGAGCGCGCGCACGTTCCCCGCCGGCGACCCTGCAGCGTCGACCGCACATGCGGTCGCGTCGCCGAGCACGCCATCGTCAGCGGAACCGTCGCAGTCGGGGAGTGCGGTCGCACCCGGGCCGGATCACCCGGAGAAGTAAGCAGACGCTGATCTGACGGCGCGCGAATCAGCGCGCTAGCTTACGAAATCGCAACCAGCACCGCGGCCGCGGCCGTGCATCCGCGTGAAGCGCCGCCGGTCGTGAGCCGTCCGAGTCAGCGCGCTAGCTGCGAAATCGCCGGCAGCACCACTGCCGCGGTCGCGCATCCGAGCGAATTGCGGGTCTCGCGGCGCTCGAGTCAGCGCGCCAGCTCGCGGAACGACGATCCCGTGTCGCGGGACTGATCGAGATCCATCACCATTCGCACGAGCTGCGCGAGCGACGTCGCGCCCATCTTCTCCATGACTCGTGCACGATGAATCTCCACCGTGCGCTGGCTGACGCCGAGGTCCGCTGCCATCACTTTGTTCGGCTTGCCCCGCGTCATGAGCTCGAGAATCTCGCGCTCGCGCGGCGTGAGCGAATCACGCCGCTCGCGAATGCGCGCTTTCTCACGCAGCTGCGCGCGGTTCACGCGATCCTTCTCCAGCGCCTTCTGCACGCGATCGAGCAGGTCCTGATCGCGGAACGGCTTCTGCAGGAAGTCGAACGCGCCGTGCTGCATGGCTTCCACCGCCATCGGGATGTCGCCGTGCCCCGTGATGAAGATCACGGGAATGATCGCGCCGCGCATGTTGAGCAGCTGCTGCAGCTCGAGGCCGCTCATGAGCGGCATGCGCACGTCGAGCACGACGCAGCCGGGTTGCTGCGGATCGTAGTTGTCGAGGAATTCTTGAGCGGAGGCGAATGTGACTGCCGGCAATCCCACCGACTTCAGCAGCAGCTTGGTCGAGCTGCGCACCGCCTCATCGTCATCCACTACGAAAACGAGAGCCTGGGCATCTTTCGTCACGCGCCACCTTGTGCGTGAGGCAATCTGAGAACGAAGCAGGCACCACCCGCACCCGCAGGGCGGTAGCGTAGCGTGCCCTTGTGCGCCTCGACAATAGAACGGCTGATCGCGAGCCCGAGTCCCGCGCCCGTCGCTTTCGTCGTCACGAACGGTGAGAACAACCGATCGACGATCGCCGGGTCCACGCCCGGTCCGCTGTCGATGACGGCCACCTCCACATTCGAGTCAGGGCCCGGCTCGCTGCGCAGCACGACATCGCGCCGCTCCGGCGGCACGCTTTCGAGCGCCTCGACGGCATTGCGTACCAGGTTGAGTACAACCTGCTGAATCTCCACGCGGTTGACGACGATCCGCGGCAGCGCGGGGGCCAGCTCGAGCGTGAGGCGCACGTTGTGTGCGCGAGCGTCCGTCAGCGCGAGACCCTTCAGTTCCTCGATCAGCTCGTTCACGTCGGTCTCGACGCGCGCCGTGTCCGGCGTGCGCACGAGATTGCGCAGCCGGCGGATGATCTCGCCGGCCCGCAGCCCTTGCGCGGTGATCTGCTGGAGCGCGTCGCGAATCTCGGCCGTATCGGTGCTGCCGCGGGCCAGCAGCCAGTCGCACGCCTGCGCGTAGCTCGCGATTGCCGTGAGCGGTTGGTTCAACTCGTGGGCGATGCCGGCCGCCATCTCGCCCATGGTGGCCAGACGCGAGACGTGCGTGAGCCGCTGGAGCAGCGCCAGCAGCTCTTCGGGCGTCGGCGACTCGACGGGCGGCGCCGGTTTGGCGGGTGTGTTCATGCGCGCGGCGAACCGTCGCGCGCGGGGTGTATTCAAGTCAAGCGACAGAGCGGAAATCCTTGGCGACCGTCGTGTCCCCCGTCACGAGCGTGACGTACGGCGCGGAGCCGACGCGCTCGTGTGCACCGCTTTGTGCCCAGCCAATCGCCGTGCCGTCCCGCACATCGACACCGCTGTCGACGATCACTCGTCGCAGCTTGCAATCGGCGCCGATGCGCGCGTTCGGCAGGACGATTGCTTCGTCCAGCATCGAGCCGTCGCCGACGCGCACATTGGTCGACAGCACGCTGCGCGTGACCGTGGAGCAGCCGACCACCGCGCCGCCGCCGATCATCGAGCTGACGACCGAGCCGCGCCGGCTGCCGTCTTCGGCAAGCTTCGCCGGAGGTAATGCCTCGGCCAAGGTGTGGATGGGCCAGCGCGTGTCATACAGATCGAGGGGCGGCTTCGCGGCGAGCAGCTCCATGTGCGCCTGCCAGTACGAGTCGATCGTGCCGACGTCGCGCCAGTAGCCTGGGTGGCCCTCGTCGTCGAGGAACAGGTGCGCGCTCACCTGATTCGCGCGAACGGCGTGCGGCAGGACATCGTGACCAAAGTCGTGGGTCGACTCGAGCTGGCTCGCGTCGTGCTCGAGCAGCTGCACGAGGTGCTCCGTCGTGAAGACATAGATGCCCATCGAGGCCAGCACCGTCGAGGACGTCGAAACCGGCAGCGTTGACGGAGCCGGCTTCTCGATGAAGCTCTGCACGCGCTGTCGTTCGTCCACGCCGAGCACGCCGAACGCGCTCGCGCTTTCGAGCGGCACCGGCACGCAGGCGACGGTGACACTCGCGCCGCTCGCGACGTGCTGCGCGAGCAGCTTGCGGTAATCCATCTTGTACATGTGATCGCCCGCGAGCACCAGCGTGTAGCGGCTTCGCTGCGCGAGCACGAGATCGAGGTTCTGAAAGACGGCGTCGGCGGTGCCCGCGTACCAGCCGGTGTGCAGCCGCTGCTGCGCGGGCCACACTTCCACGAACTCGCCGAGCGCGCGCGGCAGGAAGCTCCAACCGCCGACGAGGTGGGCGATGAGCGAGTGCGCTTTGTACTGGGTCAAGACGCCGATGCGGCGCACACCGGAATTGACGCAGTTCGAGAGCGTGAAATCGATGTTGCGGTACTGACCCGCAAACGGAACGGCGGGCTTGCATTGCCAGCGAGTCAATTCGCCGAGCCGCGTTCCGTTGCCCCCTGCGAGCACCAGCGCGAAAGTCTCGCGCGAGAGCTCCTCCCCAGACCCACCATTGTTCGAGTTCATGAGCGGCGCCCGACGCAATCTCCGTTCCCGTTGCAGCGGAACGATGAGTCACATGGCAAGCAGATTTCGGCGCAACGACCAAAGCGCCGAATCGCCTATATACGCCGGAGGGTTGAGGAAGTCATTGCGGGCGCGCGTTTTCTCACGCGCGCCCGCGACGTGCTGATATTCAGGCGCGGGCCGCTCGCTCGGCGACGAACAGCACCGGTCCAGTCGGCGCGCCCGTTGGCGACCCGCCGGCAGGCTCGAGACTGACCGCAACCTTGGATGCGCCGAGGAGAGCGTTGCGCTGAGCCTCGGTGAGCGTGCGCGTCAGCTCGCCCGAGTCGGGCATCAGGCCGAGCGAGACCGGCGCGCCGCCGTTGTCCGGAAGAGCCCACAACTCGAACGACTTGCCCGCTTGCGGCTGCACGCCGCCGAGCGCGACCGCGCGAATGTGGCGCAGGTCCGCATCCGCGCGCAGCTCCCACGCGGGATTGACCGCGTTCGGATTCGTGATGGTCGCGAGCGCGAGCAGCTCGGGATGCGTGATGCGCCAGGCCATGACCCCGCCGACGATCACGACGAAGATCGCGATGCTGGCCGCAAGCGCGCGCAGCGTGGAGATGCGCCGCGCGCCGTCGGGCAACGTGGAGTGCGTCGGACGCGTACCGGGTGCGGCGGTGCGTCCGATGCGCTTCTCGATCTCGTCCCAGACGTGCGGCGATGGGCGCATAGGCGTCAACCTCAGGGCTAGTCCGACGAGCCGCTCTTCCCATGCCTGCACGCGACGTTCGACGTGCCACTCGCTCGCGCGCCAGCGCTCGAAGCGCCGCCGGGCGCGCCCGGTGAGCGTACCGAGGACGTACTCGGCGGCGAGCGAATCGATCAGTTTGGGGTCGTCGTGTTTCATCGTTCGAGACACTGCCGGAGCGAGGCGAGCCCGCGCCGGATCCAGCTTTTGACGGTGCCGAGAGGTTGCCGGGTCAGGCGCGCGATATCAGCGTGCGAGGCCCCATCGACAAACGCAAGCTCGATGCCACGGCGCTGATCCGCGCTCAGCAGCTCGAAGCAGCGGGCGAGGGCGGCGGCCGAGCGGCCGGCGCCGGACCAGTCGCTCGCGCCTTCCGTGATGAGCTGTGGCAGCTGTTCTATTTCAGCTTCCCTGTACAACTCGGCGCGCTCCGCACGGAGCACATCGATGGCGCGGTACCGCGCGATCGACATGAGCCACGCGCGCGGCCGTCCGCGGCGCGCTTCAAACTGTCCGGCCCGCTGCCAGATGCTGACGAATACGTCCTGCAGCGCCTCTTCGGCGAGCGCCTTGCGCTTCAAGATACGAACCATGCATGCGAGCAATTGCGGAGCCGTCCTGTCGTACAACCGTCGAAGAGCCTGTGCGTTGCGAGCGGCGCATGCGGCAATGAGCTGGGTGAGCTCCGCATCGTCCGCATCGGCTTCCGGCATCGATCCTGCGGTCTGGCCGGAGAGATGGGTGGCCTTGTTGGGCGCCATATGCTTTCAGTACGTCCTGTGTCGCTTTGCGGATGCAATCGAAGGGTCGCTCGCGGATTATGCGTGACCGAACTGTGACCTGCAGCGCAACCCGCGCCACCTGTCGCGTAGACCTTACAGTTGACTTAACCGCTCGATGTCCGCTTGGAGCTTCTCCAGCACTTCCGTGACGCGCGCCGCGTCGACCCGCGCGGCGTTCTCCGGCGCCTGCGTCACTTGCTTCAGGATGCGCACAACCGTTTCGAGATCGCGCTTGGCGCGCTGCCGATCGTCCGGCGTGAGGCGCAGGCTGTTCGCGTAGGTGCCTTGGCCGAAGTACCACAGTGACTCGACTAGCACGTCCGGACGCCCGGCCGCCAGCGCGCAGCGCGCTCGATCCTGATAAAGGATGAGCGTCGGCTGCACGACGATCGCCTGGTCGATGAGCGCGACGCATTCCTCGCCGGCCTGCTTGCGCGAGTCGCCGGACAGCCTGCCGCGCCAGTCAGCGCGCGCCTGCACGGCATCGAGCTTCCACGCCGCGGTCCATGGGACGCGTGCGAGCACCGGGTCGAGCTGCATCAGGGAGTGGAAATCGAGCTCCGCGTTGTAGCGCGCCGCCTTGATCACTGCCGCGGCCGAGTCGCCGAGCCCGCGCGCGGCAGCCGCGATCTCGGGCGACGCGGTCCCGCGCGCGATCGCATCGATCCACGGTCGCACGTAGCTGTACCGCAGGCCTTGATCGTCCGGGAAGAGGCGCATCGCCTCGCGCGTGAGTTGGCGGGCGCGCTCTTGTTCGCCCGTCGCATTCAGGGCGGCGATGCGTGCGACGTACGCCGCGGCGGACTCGCCCAAGGCCTTCGCCATTTCCTCGAGGCGATCGACCGCGCTCGCGTCCACCCCGACGAACATCGCCTCACGCCGGGCGATGTAGTCGAAGGCAAAACGATCGCGATAGTCGCGATAGACCCAGCTCTCCGCGCGCCGCAGCGGGTCGTACGGGGCGAGCACGCGACCGACGGCATCGGGTGTGAGCCCTTCGCCGAAGTCGTACACGGTCGACGTCGCCATGCGGTTGTGGTCGTCCGTGATGAGCGGAGCACCAGCTCCGAGAGCGCGTGCTCCTTCGCCATCCACTGCGAGCGCCGTCAGCACGTCCTCGGCGGTGTTGATACCGACGCGCGCGTAATGCGCGGGCGCGTAGGTAATCGGGATGCCGCTCACGGCCAGCGCCGGCTCGACCGGCAGGGGCTTCGTCGACGCGAGAAACACGAGCGTGTTCGGATCCGGGCGATAGAGCCGGACTTCGCCGAAGGCTTGCAGAAGCGTCGCGGTGAGGGATCGCAGCAGGGCCTCGTCGAGGAACGTGACGTTCATCCACTGCACGAAGACGCCGCCGTCATTCAGGTGCTCGCGCGCCTGCTGCATGAACTCCAGCGTGTAGAGATGCGAGGCGCCGGCGGTCCAGGGGTGCGACGGCTGCGACACGATCGCGTCGTACTTGCGCTTCGTCAGAGCGAGCGCGCCGCGCGCATCGTTGGAGATGAGGTTGACGCGCGGATCGAGCAGCGGATCGCGTCGCCGCTTGCTGCTCGTCGCCCGATTGGCATCGATCACCCGCGGCTCGAGCTCGATGACGTCGATCTTCTGCACGCTCGGGGGGACGCCTTCGATGACCACACCGCCGCCGTATCCGACGACGAGCATGCTCCGGGCCGCCGGCCGCGCGATGATCGCGAGCGGTGAGAGCCAGAACTCCCCGCTGAATCGTGGCGGCGTGCCCGGCATGTCGATCATCGCTTCGGGCAAGCCGTTCGTGCGCAGAACCAGACTGCCGTCCTGTTCTAGCATCACGACGCTCGCGCTGCGTCCGACGTCGTAATAGAGGATGCGCCCGGTATTCAGGATGTTCATCGGCGAGGTCCGCAGCAGCAGCTCCGGCATCGCAGGCCGAAACAGCGCGGCGGCTGCGATGGCGCAGGCCGTTACCGCAAACGCGAGCTTTCTTGTGGCGGGCGCGAGCAGCCAGATCGAAGCCGCTGCGAGCAGGCAGCTCCCGGCGACCGCGACGCGAATCGAGCCCTCGAACTTCAGCCACGGAATGACGAAGAAACCGGCGGCAAGCGCGCCGACGATCGCGCCGACCGTGTTCCATGCGTACACACGCGCGCTCGCGCGCGGCGCTTGGTCCGCGCTATCCGCGAGGATGCGGACCGCGAGCGGAAAGGTCGTCCCGATGAAGAAGGTGAGCGGCATCAGGATGGCGACGCCGAAAGACGCGGTGGCGGCCAACCGATGCGGCGGCGGCATGAAGCGATCCATCAGCAGGTACGCCGCAGCCGCCGTGATGCCGCACGCGAGCTGACTGAGCGCGAATGCCGGCACCGCCCACCTTCGGGAGCGCGCGAGCCAGGCCCCGAGTCCGCCGCCGAGCGCGATCCCGGCCAGAAAGCTCGCCACCATCACGCCGAATGCATGAATGCTGCTGCCGAGGACGTGGCTCAGCATTCGCGTCCAGAGCACCTCGTGAAAGAAAGAAACCGCTCCGGACAGCAGCATCAACGGCAGGATCCAGCCGGGCGCCGGGATGCCCGGCACGCTCAGCACCGATCGCTCGCGCAGCGGGCGCGGCGCGCGCCACTCGACGCGGCGAGGTTCCGCGAAGCGCGCAAGAAGGGCCGCGAACAGGAACACGAGGACATTGATCGCCGCGCCGATGCGCACCGTGCCGCTCAGTCCGAAGTTCGGCAGCAGCCAGAACGCGGTCGCCAAAGCACCGGCAACTGCGCCCGCCGTGTTGACGGCGTAGAGCGCGCCGATGCGCGAGCCGATCTGCGTTTCTGTGTGGACCGTGTGCCGTGCAAGCAGAGGCAACGTCGCGCCCATCAGCACGGTAGGCACCGCGAGCACGATGAAGGCGCTTACCAGGTAGAACACGGACACGGACGTCTGCGTGCTGTCTGGCGGCGCGGGCTGACCGCCGAACAACGAGCGCAACGTCCAGTCACTGACGTGAAGGAGGGCAGGGACCAACGCGATCGCGCTGACGCCAATGCCCAGCTCGAGGCCGGCGTACACGAGCACCGGTCGGCGGATCCGCGGCAGCCAGCGCTCGGCGAGCGCGGCACCCAATGCGAGACCGCCCATGTACGCCGCGAGCACCGTCGCGACGGCGAGCTCGGACGTACCGAAGACGAGGGCGAACTCGCGCGTCCATGCCGTCTGATACAGAAGCGCGGCGAGGCCGCTCAGCAGAAAGCAGGCAGCGAGCAGCGCCGTCAGGACCGAGTCCCGGGAGTCCGCTCTTGCATGGGAGGCAGCCGCGACAGACCGGCCCGTGCGATTCACAGGTGGCGAGCGGATACGAGCATGGCGCGCAGTCTAGGGGCTTGGCCCTAGAATCACCACGCACCCGCGGGAGTGAACCATGAAACCGTCCGGCGTCATCACGATCACCACCGACTTCGGTCATCAGGGCCCGTTCGTAGGCGTGATGAAGGGCGTCATCCTGAGCCGCCTCGCCTCTGCGCGCATCGTCGATCTGACGCACGAGATCGTCGTTCACTGGCCGGCCGAAGCGGGCTTCTGGCTCGTGCGCGCGTTCCGCTACTTCCCGCAGGGCACGGTGCACATCGCGGTGGTCGATCCGGGCGTCGGCACCTCACGCGAGATCATCGTCGTCTCGGCCGGCGGGCACTGGTTCGTTGCGCCGGACAACGGGCTGCTCGCGCCCATCGTCGGGCGCTACAAGGACGCGAGCGTCGTACGCGTGACGGCTCCGAAACTCGCGATCTTCGGCGTCCACAGCCCGAGCGCCACGTTCCACGGTCGCGACATCTTCGCGCCCATCGCGGCGGAGCTGGCGGCCGGCCGCTGCGTCCCCGCAGACCTGGGCGAACGCGTCGACAGCGTGGTCCCGGCGTGGGTCGACGAGCCTTCGGTCGAGCAGGGCGTCGTAAGCGGGGTGGTGATCACGGTGGATCACTTCGGCAACTTGATCACCAACATCGACGCCGAGCTGCTGAAGGGCTTCAGCAATCCGCGCGTGCACGCGGGGAACCACGTCTTCCCCCTGCTGCGGACCTATGGGGATACCCAGCCGGGCCAGTACCTCGCGCTCGTGAACTCCTTCGGGGTCATCGAGATCGCCCGGGCCGAACAGAGCGCCGCGGACGGGCTTGGGCTAGGCCGCGGGGCGCCGGTGTCGGTTCGCGAAAGCCCCTCCTAATCCCCAATCCGGGAAGTTGAAAGGGCGGGCGAATCGTATATATTCGCTGCCTCGTTACGCGCCTCGTAGGCGCGTAACCCACTGATCCAAAAAGTAATTCAATCATACGGCGATGTCCGAGCGCGACAACGAGAGCTTCGATCTGGACGAGGAGTTCCTGGGCAACGCGGGCGAGGACAGCACGGATTACGACCGGCTGCTCGACCGTGTGGACAAACGTGTGCGCACGCAGGGCAAGAAAGGCAAGGCGGCCTGGAGCAAGCTCGAGGAGGTGCTCGCGGATCGCAAGCTCGAGAAGGACCTGAAGGACAGCTTCGACGACGAGGACCTCGAGTAAGCGCCGCGACCGCGGCTTGCGCTCGTCAGCCCATCCCGTATTCGAGCACGCGCCGGCGCAGCCGCCGCGGTCTATCGTTTGGCCTGTTTTCAAGTTGTGGGGTCTGAATCCGTGGCGCGCGCGCTCTCTCCCTGGGTCGTCCTGAAGTTCGGCGGCACCAGCGTCTCCTCGCTCACCAACTGGCAGAACATCGCGAAGGTCGTCAAAGCGCGGGTCGCGGGCGGCGCGCGCGTGCTGGTGGTGCACTCGGCGGTCAGCGGCATCACCGACAAGCTCGAGAAGCTGCTCGATGCGGCGTTCCAGCAGAAGCATGACGAAGCGATGGCGGCCATCGAGAGCCGTCACCGCCAGCTCGCGGCCGAGCTGGGCGTGGCCGTCGGGCCGGAGATCGAGCGCCATTTCACCGAGCTGAAGCAGATCGCCGCCGGCGTCGCGCTGGTCGGCGAGGTGAGCGACAAGACGCGCGCGCGCGTGTTGTCCACGGGCGAGCTCATGGCCACGGAGCTCGGCGCGCGCTATCTCGCCACGCAAGGCATCGATGTGAAGTGGGCCGATGCGCGCACCATGCTGAAAGCCGAAGCGCGCGGCGCCTCCGCGAAGGCGAGCATGCTTTCCGCGACGTGCAACTTCGCGCCGGACCCGGCGCTGCAGGATCGGCTCGCGTCGCTCGCGCCCGTCGTGATCACGCAGGGATTCATCGCGAGCGACGAGGACGGCAACACGGTGCTGCTCGGCCGCGGCGGCTCGGATACTTCAGCGGCGTACCTCGCCGCGAAGCTGAGCGCCTCGCGGCTGGAAATCTGGACGGACGTGCCGGGCATGTTCAGCGCCAATCCGCGCTCGACGCCCACGGCGCGCCTGCTCCGCGCGCTCCACTACGACGAAGCCCAGGAAATCGCGAGCAACGGCGCAAAGGTGCTGCACCCCCGCTGCATCCTGCCGGCACGCCAATATGGCATTCCGCTGTACGTCTTTGCCACACAGATGCCAGATTTCGAGGGCACGGTGCTCACCGGCGAGGGAGGCGACGGCGCTGCGCAAGTGAAGGCCGTCGCCATCAAGAAGGGCATCACGCTGATCTCGATGGAAAGTCCGGGCATGTGGCATCAGGTCGGGTTCGTCGCCGACGCGTTCCAGGTCTTCAAGCAGCACGGCATGTCCGTGGATCTGATCTCGACCTCGGAAACGAACGTCACCGTGTCGCTCGATCCGCAGGCGAACACGCTGGACCAGAGCCTGCTCGACGCGCTCGTGAGCGATCTCTCGAAGCTGTGCCGCGTGCAGGTGATCGGGCCGTGCGCGTCCGTGAGCCTCGTTGGGCGCAACATCCGCGCCATCCTGCACCAGCTCGGCGATGCGTTCGCGCTCTTCGCCGAGCAGAAGATCTATCTCGTGAGCCAGGCGGCCAACGATCTCAACTTCACGTTCGTCGTGGATGAGAACCAGGGCGATCGGCTCGTCGAGCAGCTGCACGAGCTGCTGATCCGGCCGGTGCCCGGCGATCGCGTGCTCGGGCCCACGTGGGATCAGCTGTTCGCCAAGCCGGCGGCCGCCGGCGCGGCGCGCGCGCTGCCTTGGTGGCGCACGAAGCGCGATGCACTGCTCGCTGCAATGGACGGGCGCCAGTCGGCGTACGTCTACGACCTCGCTTCGATCCGCGCGGCTGCGCGAGGCGTTCGCGGGCTGACGTCCGTGTCGCGCGCGCACTACGCAATGAAGGCGAATCCGCATCCGGAGATCCTGCGCGCGCTCGATGCCGAGGGAATCCATCCGGAATGCGTCTCACGCGGCGAGGTCGAGCGCGTGCTCGAAGTGCTGCCGAAGATCGACCGCGCGCACATTCTTTACACGCCCAACTTCGCGCCGCGCGAGGAGTACGTGTGGGCATTCGAGCAGGGCGTGCAGGTCACCGTCGACAACACGTACGCGATCGAGAAATGGCCGGAGGTCTTCCGCGGCCGTGAGATTTTCGTGCGCGTCGATTCCGGCACGGGGCGCGGGCATCACCATCACGTCCGCACCGCCGGGACGCACTCGAAATTTGGCGTGCCGGTGGCGGACATTGACCACTTCGCGAAGCACGCCGCGCGCGCCGGCACGAAGATCGTTGGGCTTCATGCGCACAACGGCAGCGGCGTCTTCGACGTGCGCAACTGGGAGCAGACGGCGACGCTGCTCGCCGGACTCGCCGCCCGTTTTCGCGATGTGCGGGTCGTGAACGTCGGTGGCGGCCTCGGCGTGCCGGAGCGTGCCGATCAGCCGGGCGTCGATTTGTCGAAGCTCGACGCCGTGCTCGCCGCGGTCAAGGCTGCGAACAGCGGGATCGAAATCTGGGTGGAGCCCGGGCGGTACTACGTCGCGGCGGCGGGCGTCCTGCTCGCGCGCGTCACGCAGTTGAAGGCGAAAGGCGGCGTGCGCTACGTGGGCCTCGGCACCGGAATGAACTCGCTCATCCGCCCCGCACTCTATGGTGCATATCACGAGATCGTGAATCTCACGCGTCTCGACGAGGCGGGGACGGAGCTGGTGAACATCGTCGGTCCGATTTGCGAGAGCGCCGACATCCTCGGGCACGATCGGCTCATGCCGCCGACGGCCGAGGGCGACGTGCTGCTGATCGCGAATGCCGGTGCGTACGGACACGCGATGAGCTCGCATTACAACCTGCGCGATCCGGCCGTCGAGATCTGTCTGTAGCGCGATGCCCAGCGAGTGATGGCCAAGTCGCGCCGCCCGTTCCGCCGCCGTCTGCTCCTGTCGCTGCTGGCCGTGCTCGGCGTCGCCGTCGTCGGCGTCGGCATCTACTGCTACTACCTCGATCGCATGGTGACGCGCCAGTTCGAGGGCCGGCGCTGGACGCTGCCCGCGCAGGTTTACGCGGCGCCTCTCGAGCTGTACGACGGTCTCGCGTTCTCAGGGGACGACGTCGAGCAGGAGTTGCGGCGCCTGCAGTACCGCAAGGTCGAAAAGCTCGAGCGCCCCGGCACGTTCCGACGCCAGGGCTCGCGAATCGACGTGGCGCTGCGGGCCGCGCAATTCGCCGACGAGATGCGGCCCGCGCAGGTTCTCGCCATCAGCACCGACGCCACCTCCATCACCGCGATCCGCGACAGCAAGGGCGAGGAGGTGCCGATCGTGCGCCTCGAGCCGTTGCTCATCGGCAGCATCTTCCCGATACACGGCGAAGATCGCATCGTCGTGACGCCCGATCAGGTGCCGCCGCTCCTGCCCGCGGCGCTGAAAGCCGTCGAGGACCGTAAGTTCGACACGCATCACGGCATCGATCCGAGCGCGATCGCGCGCGCCATGTGGGCGAATCTGCGCGCCGGCGGCATCGCGCAGGGCGGCAGCACGCTCACGCAGCAGCTCGTGCGCAGCTACTTCCTGACCACCGATCAGACGCTCAGCCGCAAGTTTCGCGAAGCGGTGATGGCGATCGCGCTCGAATCGCACTTCACCAAAGCGGACTTGATGAACGCCTACATCAACGAGATCTATCTCGGGCAGGACGGCCAGCGCGCCGTGCACGGGTTCGGTCTCGCGAGCCAGTTCTACTTCGGCAAGCCGCTTGCAGAGCTCGACCTGTCCGAAGTGGCGCTGCTCGTCGCGGTCGTGCGCGGACCGTCCTACTACGACCCGCGCCGCCGGCCGCAGCGCGTGCTCGCGCGGCGCAACCTCGTGCTCAAGATCCTCGCCGAGCAGGGCGTGATCAGCGACGCGGCCGCGAAGGCCGCGGCGAAACGGCCGCTCGGCGTGCTCCAGCGCAGCTCCGGCGGTTACTACCCGGCGTATCTCGACTTCGTGCGCCGCACCTTGCGCCGGGACTACAAGGAGGAAGAGCTGACGCAGGCGGGCCTGCGGATCTTCACGAACCTCGATCCGCGCGCGCAGGAGAGCGCGGAGCAGACGCTCGAGCACGAGCTTGCGCGGCTCGATCGCACGCACGCGGCCGCGGTGAAGAAGCGCGCCGCGAAGAACGACAACAGCCAGCCGCTCGAAGGTGCCGTCGTCGTGACCAGTCCGCAAAGCGGCGATGTCATCGCGATCGTCGGCGGGCGGCGCGTGGGCTACAACGGCTTCGATCGCGCGCTTGACGCGGTGCGCCCCATGGGCTCGCTCGTGAAGCCGTTCGTATATCTCACGGCGCTCGAAACGAAGAAGTACACGGCGGCGACCATCATCCAGGACGAGCCGGTCGACGTGCAGCTCCGCAACGGTACGCACTGGCGGCCGGTGAACTTCACGAAGGAGGTCTACGGCCCGGTGCCGGTCGTGCGCGCACTGGCGGAGTCGCTGAACCTGGCGACAGTCGGGCTCGGACTCGACGTCGGCCTCCCGAACGTGACGAAGACGCTCATGGACTTCGGTCTCACCCGCAGACCGGTCGAAGTGCCCTCGATGCTGCTCGGGTCGGTGAGCGTCACGCCCATCGAAGCGGCGCAGCTCTTCGGCGGTCTCGCGAACGGCGGGTTTCGCACGCCGCTGCGTGCGGTGCGCGCGGTGATCAGCGCAGATGGCAAGCCGCTGCGCGCCTTCCCGCTCGAGGTGGATCAGGTGGCGGACTCGGAATCCGTCTATCAGCTCAATCGCATGCTCGAGCTCGTGATGGAGCGCGGTACCGGGCGCGCGGCGCGTGCCGTACTGCCGCCGGGTCTGGTCGTGGCGGGCAAATCCGGCACGTCGTCGGATCAGCGCGACAGTTGGTTCGCGGGCTTCTCGGGCTCGCATCTCGCGGTCGTGTGGGTCGGGTACGACGACAACAGCCCCACCGAATTCACCGGCTCCTCGGGAGCACTCGCGGTGTGGGCGCGTCTCATGGCGTCGCTGCATACGACTTCGCGGAGCCCGGGCGTGCCTGAGAACATCGTCGACGTGCCCATAGAGTTCACGACGGGGCTGCGCGCGGCTCCGGGATGTGCGGAGGATGTGGTCACCGTCGCGCTCCCTGCCGGCAGCGAGCCGCCGTTCAAGCCGGGCTGCGGGCCGAACGGGGCGCAAGGCTTCCTCGACCGCGCGGGTGAGTGGTTGCGCGACATGATCCGCCGCTGAAGGCGCGCGCGCCGCGGCTTATGATGTGGGCATGAACCTGCGCAATTGCTCGTCCAGTCTCGCGCTCGCACTCGCGGCGTCGTTGCTCGTCGCGTGCCAGTCGCTCGTCGGACCGCCGGTGCCGCGACCCTCTCCGCCGCCGAGTCAGCCCGGCACGCCGCAGCCCGCTCCGGGCACGCCGGAGCCGCAACCCCAACCGGCGCCGCCGGCTCCCACACAGCCGCAGAAGCAGTTTCGACTGAGCTCCGCCTGCGCGGCGCTCGTGAAGCAGGCGCACGCGCAATCGAGCAAGGGCGATTTCCCTGCCGCCACCGCGACGGTCGAGCGCGCGCTGCGTATCGAGCCCAACAATCCGCTGCTCTGGATCGAGCTCGGTCAGGTGCACCTCGCCGAAGGGGACACCTCGCAGGCGGAGAGCATGGGACGCAAGGCGGTCGCCCTGGCCGTCGGCGATCCGAACGCGCAGTCCGCGGCCTGGCGGCTGGTGGGGGATGCGCTGCGTGCCCGCGGCCGCGTGCTCGAAGCCACCGAAGCGTATCAGCGCGCGAACCAGGCCTCGCCGCGCTAGGGAATCTCAGCGACGGGCTCTGAGCGACGGGGTTACGCTCTTGGGGAAGTCTTCCTCCCCAAGGTGAACCCCTCAGAAGAGGCGCGCCGTCATTGCGGGCGCGTCAGCGCGAGGCTGCTCACGCCGACGACGATGAGCACGGCACCGAGCGCGCGCGCCGGAGTCACGCGCTCCTTGAGCAGTGTCGCGCCGAAGTAGCTGCCGACGAGAGTGGAGAGCTCGCGCGCGGGCGCGACGTGTCCGATGGGTGCGACTTGCATGGCGAACAGCACGAGGATGTAGCCGACGGGTCCGAGCAGTGCGACCACCGCAATCGGCAAGCGGAACTCGCGCGCTTCGCGCAGCACGCCGGCGCCATCGCGCGCTACCATGGGACTGAGCAAAACGACGCGAAACGCGCTGCCGACGAAGTCGATCACGAAGGGGGAGATCATGAGCGCCTTCACCGCCCACCCGTCGTTGATCGTGTAACCCGCGATGAAGAAGCCGTTGACCAGCCCGAGCGCGACACCCGCGCGCGGTGCCTTGTGGCTCGAGCCGGTCAAGCCCGATACGAGCAGGATGCCGCTCACGATCAGGACCACGCCGAGCACCGACAGCGAATTCGCCGGCTCCTTCAGAAAGACCGTTGCGGCGATGAAGGACAGCAGCGGCCCCGTGCCCCGCGCGATCGGATACACGAGCGACAGATCGGATACCCGGTAGCCTGCCTGCAGGAGCATCGAATACGCCGTGTGCAGCACGCCGGTCGCCACGAGCGCGAGCCAGTGCGCCGTCGTGAAGTGCGGCCGCTCGACGATGGCGATCCACAGCACGACGGGTGCGTACAGCACGAGCGATCCGAGCGAGTACAGCCACACGAAGTGGCGGGAGCCCGCGGCACGCTTGGCGAAATAGTTCCAGGTGGCGTGAGTGAGCGCAGCGAGCAGCACCGCTGCCAATGCGAGTATCGGCACTCCGAGAGCTTAGCCGGTCTTCTTCTCGGTATGGCGGGCTTCTAGCTCGCGCGCGACACGCTCCAGCGAAACGCCGCGACTCTTCAGCAGCACGAGCAGATGGAAGATGAGGTCCGCCGACTCGGCGATCACTTTCTCGTCCGGCTCGGCGACCGCTGCGAGCGCAACCTCGAGGCCTTCCTCGCCCACTTTCTGCGCTATGCGCTTCGCGCCCTGCGCATAGAGACGTGCCGTGTAGCTGCCTTCGGGCCGATCCGCGATGCGTTTCTCGATGACGCCTTCGAGGGCGCCGAGAAAGGCGAGGCGCTCCGCCTGCGACGGTTTCTCGTCCCCGAAGCAGGTTGCCGTGCCGGTGTGGCACGCCGGCCCGCGGGGCCGCGCCGTGACGAGGAGGGTGTCGCGATCGCAGTCCGTGCGGACTTCGACCAGATCGAGCGTGTTGCCCGACGTTTCACCCTTCTCCCACAGACGCTGCTTGCTGCGGCTGAAGAACACGACGCGACCGCGTTCGAAGGTGGTACGCAGCGCATCGCGATTCATGTAGCCGAGCATCAGGACGGCGCCGGTATCAGCGTCCTGAACGACCGCCGGCAGGAGCCCGTCGCCCTTGGCGAAGTCGAGCGACGAGACATCGGCCGCACCGATTCCGCGCTCCGAACGCGTAGTCATGGCCGCACCTCGATGCCTTCCGAACGGAGAAACTGCTTCAGCTCGCGCACGACGATCGCGCCGGAATGGAACACGCTCGCGGCAAGGGCCGCGTCGACGCCCGCCTGCACGAACACATCGCGGAAATGCTCCGGCGCACCGGCACCGCCGGACGCAACGAGCGGGACGCTGCAGATGGCACGCACCTTCTGCAGTTGCTCGATGTCGTATCCGCGGCGCACGCCGTCGCTTCCCATGCAGTTGAGCACGATCTCGCCGGCGCCGCGCTCCTGTACCTCGCGCACCCACTGCAGCGTATCGCGTCCCGAGTCGCGCGTTCGGTTCGGATCGCCAGTGAACTGATACACGCGATATCCCTCCGGCGTCAGATGGCTGTCGATGCCGACCACGACGCACTGGGCGCCGAAGCGCTTGCTGAGCGCGTCGATGAGCGGCGGATCGGCGAGCGCGGGCGAATTCACGGAGATTTTCTCGGCCCCCGCGTTCAGCACCGCCTCGGCTTCCGCCACCGAGCGAATGCCGCCCGCGACGCAGAACGGAATGTCGAGCCCGCGCGCCACGCGGCGCACCCACTCGCGATCGACGGAGCGCCCCTCGGGGCTCGCCGTGATGTCGTAGAACACGAGCTCGTCCGCGCCTTCATCGCGATACCGCGCGGCGAGCTCGAGGATGTCGCCGACCACGCGGTGCTCGCGAAAGCGAACGCCCTTTACGACCTGGCCGTCGCGAACGTCGAGGCAGGGAATGATGCGTTTGGCAAGAATGGTCGCAACTCCTCGGAAGTCATGCGCTGTTCGAGCAGCGCCTTGCCGCTGACGGCGGCGGCGACGCCCACCTCGGCCAGCGCCGCGAGATCGGATGCATCGCGCACGCCGCCCGATGCCTGCCACGCGAGCTGCGGAAAGCGCACGAGCGCGCGGGCGTACAGGTCGATGTTCGGGCCGGCGAGGGCGCCGTCGCGATCGATGTCGGTACACAACACGTGCTTCAGGCCCACCGCAAGGAAGGGTTCGATGGCCTGCCACAACGTGACGGACGTGCCTTCCGTCCACCCGCGCGTGCGCACGAATGGCTCGCCGAACGCGTCGAGCTTTACGTCGAGCGCCAGACAGATGCGCTCCGGTCCGAACTGCTCGATCCATTTCGCAACTTCGAGCGGCTGCTCGATAGCAGCGCTGCCGATGACCGCACGCGCGATGCCGTTGCTCAGCAGATCTTCGACCGCCGCGAGCGAACGCATGCCGCCGCCCACTTGCAGGTGCAGTCCGCTCGCCGCCGCGAGCGAGACGATGGTCGCGCGATTCGCGAGCACGCCGTTCTTCGCGCCGTCGAGATCGACGACGTGCAGCCACGACGCGCCGAGGCTGCGGTATCGCGCGAGCAGCTCCAGTGGCTCGGTTTCATATCGCGTTTCGGCGTTGAAGTCGCCCTTCAGCAGGCGCACGCAGCGGCCGTTGCGGAGATCGATTGCAGGGATGAGAAGCATCAGCTCAGTCTGAGAAAGTTTGCGAGGAATTTCGCGCCGGTCGCACCGGAGCGTTCGGGATGGAACTGCGTGCCCCAGAAGTTGCCGCGACGAACGACGGCGGAAACTTGCGAGCCGTAGTCGGTCGCCGCCAGCGTGACGTCGGACACCGGAGCTGCGTAGCTGTGTACGAAGTACACATACTCGTTCGCCTCCACGTTCGCGAGCAGTGGATCGGGGCGCAGCGCCGTCAGCTGGTTCCAGCCCATGTGCGGCACGGGGCGGCCAGGTTCCGCACGCAGGCGGCGCACCGTATCGGGAATGATGCCGAGGCATTCCGTCGGCCCTTCCTCCGAGCGCGCGAAGAGCAGCTGCATGCCGAGGCAGATGCCCAGTACGGGCTGCTTCAACGTGGGCAGAACTGTATGCAGACCGGTGGCGCGCAGCTTAGTCATCGCATCCTGCGCGGAACCGACGCCCGGTAGGATCACGCGCGGCGCGCGGGTCACGTCCTGGGGATCGTTCGACACCACTGCGCGCACATCCAGCCGTTCGAGCGCGAATTGAAGCGAGGCGAGATTGGCGCCGCCGCTGTCGATGATGACCGTGTCCATGCTAGAGCACGCCCTTCGTCGAGGGCAGGTCGTCGCCCTCGCGGCGGAACGCCTGCCGCAGCGCGCGACCCACGCCCTTGAAGCACGCTTCGATCATGTGATGCGTGTTCTCGCCCGTGACGCTGACGTGAACTGCGGCGCCGAGCGCATCGGCAAGCGAGCGGAAGAAGTGCGGGACGAGCTCCGTCGGCAGGCTGCCCACTTGCTCGCGACCGAAGCGACCCTCGAACACGGCGTACGCGCGCCCGGAAAGATCGATGGCGACGCGCGCTTGGGATTCGTCCATCGGCAGAAGGAATCCGTAGCGGCCGATGCCCGCCTTCGAACCGAGCGCCTTGCGCAGCGTTTCGCCGAGCGCGAGCGCGCAATCCTCGACGGTGTGATGCTCGTCGATCTGCAGGTCGCCCTTGCACGTGAGCTGCAACGAGAAGCCGCCGTGCTTGGCGATCTGCTCCAGCATGTGATCGAAGAAGCCGATGCCGGTGGCGACGTGAATCGGCTCGCTCGCATCGAGATCGACCGCTACCTCGATCTGTGTCTCCTTCGTGCGCCGCTCGTGACGCGCGCGGCGCGCGGTGAGCTCGCGCACGATAGCAGGCCAGGTTTCCTCGGGCGTGCCGTTACGATGCACCTTGAGCCCGCGGATGCCGAGGTTGCGGGCAAACTCGAGGTCGGTCGGGCGGTCGCCGATCACGGCGCTCACCGCCGGGTCCATGTTCTGCGCGCGAACGTAGTCCTCGACGAGCTGCGTGCGCGGCTTGCGGCACGCGCAGTTGTCGGTCGGAAAGTGTGGGCACACGAAGACCGCATCGAACTCGATACCTTGCGAGCGGAACGCTTCGAGCACGAAGGTCTGTACGGTTTCGAAGTGCACTTGCGGGAAGCTCTGCGTGCCGAGGCCATCCTGGTTCGTGACCATCGCGAGCTTGTAGCCGCGTCGCGCAAGCTGGGTCAGCGCGGCGAAGACGCCCGGCATGAAGCGCACTTTGTCCAGCGAGTCCACCTGTTGATCGGGTGGCTCCTCGATCAGCGTGCCGTCGCGATCGACGAACAGGATGGGTGCGCCGCCGCTCACTTCAGCGCCTCCAGCAAGCGGTTGTTCTGCTCCGGCGTGCCGATGCTGATGCGGACCATGCGCGGCAAGCCAAGCTGTGCACGCACGTCGCGGATCAGGAGGTTCGCGGAGCGAGCGCGCGTCAGGGCGCGCTCCGCGTCCCCGAATTCCACGAGGATGAAGTTCGACTGGCTGGGCCACACGCGCTTCACGTCGGCCAGTTGTCCGATTGCCTGACTCATGCGCTCGCGTTCCCGGCGAATCTCACTGATCCGGGCATGCATCTTCTCGATCTCCGCCGGCGCGAGGAAGCGCAGCGCCGCCTCGACGGTGAGCTGCGTGATCGCGTACGGAGGAATGATCTTGCGCAGGAGCGCGACGATCTCCGGATTCGCGATCAGCGTTCCGCAGCGCGCGCCGGCGAGCCCGTGCGCCTTGGACAGTGTGCGCAGAATGACGAGCTGCGGTAGGTCCTTCACGCGCCGGGTCAAGCTCGGGACACTGGCGAACTCGATGTAGGCCTCGTCCACGACGACGAGCGCGCGACCTTCGAGGCGTGCCGCGATGTCCAACACGTCCGTGACCTTCAGCAGGTTCCCGGTCGGGTTGTTCGGCGAGCACAGGAACACGAGCTTCACTGAAGGCGCGCAAGCCTTCAGCACGGCGTCCGCATCCAGCGCGAACCCGTTTGCAGCCTGCAGCGGCACGCTGACGACATCGGCGCCCTGGATGCGTGCGGCGACGGCATACATGCCGAAAGTCGGTGGGCAGATGAGAACCGCATCCTGACCGGCGCGACAGAAGGCGCGCACGAGGAGGTCGATTGCTTCGTCGCTGCCGCGTCCGACGAGCACCTCGCTCGGATCCGCGCCATAGATGGCGGCGAGCCGCGCGACCAGCTCCCGCGGCTGCGGCTCCGGATATCGGTTGAGCCCGGCGTCGGTCTCATCGCCGGTTGCCCGCCAGGGGAGCTCGTTCGCGTGCAGACGTTCGAGATGCGGCTCCCACGAGGCGTGCTCGTACGGATTCAACGTCACGATCTCTGGGCGCGCGAGCCCGGTGATCCAGCTCATTGCAGCGCTCCGGAATTCAACAGCGCGAGCCGCTTCGTGACGGCGCTGGCGTGCGCGTCGAGCCCTTCGAGCTCCGCGAGCGTCACGGCGACGGGGCCGAGCGCGCGCAGACCGGCCGGCGAGAGCTCCTGCACCGTCACGCGCTTCACGAAGTCGAGCACTGACAGCCCGCTGTACGCGCGTGCGTAGCCGTATGTCGGAAGCACGTGGTTCGTGCCGGAGCAGTAGTCGCCCATCGGCTCGGGCGACCAGGGGCCGAGAAAGATGGAGCCCGCGTTCTGAATATGAGGCAGACAGCGGCGCGGCTCGCGCACCTGAAGAATGAGATGCTCGGCGGCGTATTCGTTCGCGACAGCGATCGCGACATCGAGGTCCGGGACGACGATGCAGCGGCTGCCTGCGACGGATTGTTCGAGGATCGCGCGGCGCGAGAGCACGCGCATCTGCGCGTCCACCGCGGCGCTCACCGCATCCGCCAGCGCGCGCGATGGGGTGATCAGAATCGCCTGCGCCTGCGGGTCGTGCTCGGCTTGCGCGAGCAGGTCCGCGGCGACGAGGTCTGCGGAGGCGGTGTCGTCCGCAACGACGAGAACTTCCGAAGGACCGGCGGGCAAGTCGAACGCCGCGCCCGCCGCGTCACCGGCAACGTACTGCTTCGCCGCCGTCACCCAGGCGTTGCCCGGTCCGAAGATCTTGTCGACCTTCGGAATGCTCTGCGTTCCGTAGGCCATCGCGGCGATCGCCTGCGCACCGCCGACTTTGAAGATTGTCTCGATGCCGCAGAGCTCCGCGGCAACGAGCACGCCGGGATTCGCGCCGCCGTCGGCAGCCGGCGGAGTACACAGCACGCGCTGGGGGCAGCCCGCGAGCTGCGCCGGCACGGCCAGCATCACGACCGCAGAGGGCAGTGGTGCCGATCCCGCCGGCACGTACAACCCGACGGCGGGAATAGGGCGGATCAGCCGCTCGCACGTGACGCCCGGCATCGTTTCGAGCGACAGCGCGCCCGGCAACTGCGCCGCATGGAAGGCCCGCACGTTCTCGACGGCGCGCTCGAGCGCTGCGATCTGCTCGGGGCGAAGCGCGCTTCGTGCCGCTTTGAGCTCCTCGGGCGTCACCGCGAGCTCTTCGAGCTGCACGCGATCGAAGCGCTTAGTGTAGGCGCGCAAGGCGGCATCGCCGTCGCGGCGAACGGTTTCGACAATCTCGCGCACGCTGTTGGCGATGTCCGCGCGCAGCTCCTGCGCAGGACGTGCAAGGGCGGCCCGCTTGCCGGGCTCATCCAACGTGCTCCAGTCGAGAACGCGCATGGTCAGGCCAGCATCTTCTCGACCGGCAGCACGAGGAGCGAGCTCGCGCCGGCTTTCTTGAGACTCTCGAGCGTCTCCCAGAACACGTTCTCGCGGCACACGGCGTGCACGGCGACTTTGTCCGGGAAGCCCTCGAGCGGAATGATGGTCGGCGACTCGCTGCCGGGAAGCAGCCGGCGAATCTCCGCAAGCGCCGAGCGCGGCGCGTGCAGGAGGATGTACTTGCTCTCGCGCACCTGCTGGACGCCATCGATGCGCATGAGCAGGCGTTCGACCCACTCGTCTTTCGTCGGCGGCAGGTCGAGCGGCGTGCGAATAAGGGTGGCGTAGCTCTCGAGCACCGTTTCGACTTCGCGCAGGTGATTCGCCTGCAGCGTCGATCCGGTGGAAACGAGATCGCAGATCAGATCGGCGCGTCCCAGGCGCGGCGCGATTTCGACGGCGCCGGAGAGCGTGACGATCTCCGCCTGCACGTCTCGCTCGCGCAGATACTTCGCGAGCATGAAGGGATACGTCGTGGCAATTCGCTTGCCGCGCAGCGACGTCGGGCCCTCGTACGACAGGCCTTCTGGCACCGCGAGGGAGAGCCGGCAGCGGCCGAAATCGAGCGTGCGAATCTGCTGAAAGCGGGCCTTGGCACCCGCGGCGGCGAGCTCGAGGCGCTTCTCTTCGAGCACGTTCAGGCCGACGAGACCGAGGTCGCAGACATCTTCCTGCACGAGATCGGGAATGTCGTCGTCACGGACGAAGAGCACATCGAGCGGCATGTTCTCGCCGTACGCCATGAGCTGATCCTTGCCGCGCGAGACCTTGAGGCCGCAGCGCAGGAGCAGATCGAGCGAGGGATCGGTGAGCCGGCCGGACTTCTGGACGGCGAGCTTCAGGCGCGTGTCATCCATGGCGCACCGCCTCCGCGCGCTTCGCGCCGTCGCTGCTGCGACGGACGCTGCCTGCGGTGCGGCGGAGCGCGAGCTCATACCCGCCGTTGCCGGACGCGACGAACTTCGCGACGCGGCCGATCGTGGTGACACTGACACCGGTGAGCTTGTGAATTTCCCGGTAGGGCAGGCCCCGCTGCAGCGGTTCGACGACGGCCCATCGATCCGCCATGGCCTGGATCTCGGCGGGTGTGCACAGGTCGCGGAAGAAGGACCGGCATTCTTCGGGCGTGCGCAGGGCGGAGATCGCCTCGTAGAGCTTACGCTCGGCGGCCTGTTCCTGGCGCGGGGTGACGTTGCGATGGAGCTTCATGACGTTCCAATGTATTAACGCGCTAGCACATTAGCACGAAAGCGGCCGGCCGGGCGAGCTGGAAGACGAAAATGCGAGAAACTGGATGGCCCCGCTGCTGTGGGACTGAAAAAACCGCTGCTTACGGGGCGGGCGGGTGCCTGCGGAACTGGACAGATCGGCCCAGCTGGGTGCCTGGCCGCCCATGAAGTAATGAAGCGTGGCGTCGTGTGCGACGCGTCAGAGCGTCAGCACGACGGGCGAGCTCGCACGGGATCGGGCACCGCTTCGCGCCGCGGGCTGGACCTGCAGCACATAATCGTGTCGTTTGATAACCATCCAGCCTGAACTCAGCACCAAACCGTTGACGTATCCGCGACACACCCCCTAAACTCGCCGCCACTCATCGAGACCGGCTGAGGGAAAGGCCCTTTGAAGCCGGGGCAACCGCCGAACCTAACCCGTTCGGAAAGGTGCCAACTCCTGCGGTCCAGCGCCAAACAGCGGCTGGGTCGGCAGATGAGCAGGTTGTGTAGCCCTCGCGGAGCCCGATCCGGGCGCGCGGGTGGATGGACAGAACCAGCCCGCCTCAACAGCGGGTGCTCTGTGAAGTTACCGATGAGCCAGTGTGGCAGGTGACTGCGGAGCATCCGATGAACGCCTCGGTCGATACGGTTCCTTCCAAGACGCGGCAGCGCCTTGCGCGCGAAGCCGTGCCTGCGTCCGATCTCACGGTACGCGAAGGCATCCTGGAGCTGCCGGGCGAGCTCTCGCTGTATCACGGCGGAAAGCTCGGTGGCATCCACGTCGCATGGCGCATGGTGGGACCGGCGACTGCACCTGTCGTCTGCGCGCTCGGGGGCATCTCGGCCAACCGTCGCGTGTGCGTCACGGAGGACCCGCGCCAGAGCTGGTGGTCCCAGATCGTCGGTTCCGGCTGCGCGCTCGACGTGAACCACTTCCGCGTTCTGAGCTTCGATTACCTCGGCGGCAGCGGCGACACCACCGGCCCGAAGGACGGCGGAAGCTTCCCGAGCATTTCGACCTACGACCAGGCGGAAGTACTGGTCGGTCTACTCAATCACCTCGGCATCAAGTCGCTGCGCGCCATTGCCGGCGGCTCGTACGGCGGCATGGTCGCGCTCGCCTTCGCCGAGCGTTATCCCGAGCGCGTGCTGCAGGTTCTCACAATTGGCGCGGCCGATCGCGCCCACCCGATGGCGACGGCCTGGCGCACCGTGCAGCGGCGCATCGTGCGTTTCGCCGCGCAGACCGGCAATGCGAAGGAAGGACTGCAGCTCGCGCGCGCGCTCGCGATGTCCACCTATCGCAGCAGCGAGGAGTTCGCCGCGCGGTTCGCCGGCTTGCCGAGCCAGGGCGACAACGGCTTCACGTTTCCCGTCGAGGACTATCTCTTCGCGCGCGGCGCCGATTACGCCGCGCGCCATCGTCCCGAAGCGTTTCTGTGTCTCTCCGAATCCATCGACCTGCATCGCGTCGATGCCTCGCGCATCTTCGTTCCGGTCGCGGCGGTGGGTATTCGCGAAGACCAGCTCGTGCCGCTCGCCGAAGTGCGCGGCATGGTGGCGCGACTGCCGTCGGGCCGCCTGCACGAGATCTCGTCCATCTATGGTCATGATGCTTTCTTGAAGGAGTCGGAACAGTTGCGCCCCATATTCAACGCGGCCATCGGGAGCACGCCATGAGCACCGATCGCAAGGCGTCCGCAGCGCTCGGTGCTGCGCAGGAAGAGTGCGAGTTTCAGCAGAGCACGCTGGCCGTGCGCGCCGGGCTCGAGTGCGACGATCACACCGGCTGCGTCGTGCCGCCGATTCACCTGACGTCGACGTTCGCGTTTCGCGGCTTTGGCGAGAAGCGCGCGTACGACTACACGCGCTCGGGCAATCCGACGCGCGATCTGTTGGCGAACGCGCTCACGGAGCTGGAAGAGGGCGCCGGCGGCGTCGTGACGTCGACGGGGATGTCGGCGATCACGCTCGTCGGCTATCTCATCCCCGCGGGCGCGCGCATCGTCGCTCCGCACGATTGCTACGGCGGCACCTATCGGCTGTTCAACGCGTGGAACCAGCGCGGCGAGCGCAAGGTCGAGTTCGTGAACTTCAACGACGAGGCGGCGGTGCGCGAGGCGCTCGCGACCCCGTGCGCGTTGCTCTGGATCGAGACGCCGAGCAATCCGCTGCTGCGGATCACCGACATCGAGAAGATCGCCGCTCTCGGCCATGCCGCCGGGGCGATCGTGCTCGTCGACAACACGTTCCTGTCGCCCGCCTGGCAGCAGCCGCTGAAGCTCGGCGCGGACCTCGTGCTCCACTCGACGACGAAATACCTCAACGGTCACAGCGATGTCGTCGGTGGCGCCGTGGTAGCGCGAGACAAGGCGCTGCACGAGCAGCTCGTGTGGTGGGCGAACTGCCTCGGCGTGACCGGTGCGCCGTTCGATAGCTTCCTCACGCTTCGCGGTCTGCGCACGCTGCATGTCCGCCTCCAGCAGCATGCGAGCAACTCGCTTGCGCTCGCGCAGTGGCTGCAGGCGCAGCCCAACGTGAACAAGGTGTATTACCCGGGTTTGCCGACGCATCCGGGGCATGACGTCGCGCGGCGCCAGCAGCGTGCGTTCGGCGCGATCGTCACGTTCGATCTGGCCGGCGGACACGATGCCGTGCGGGCGTTCGTCAGCGACTTGAAGTGCTTCTCGCTTGCGGAGTCTCTCGGGGGAGTGGAGAGCCTCGTCGCGCATCCGGCGACGATGACGCATGCGGCGATGGATCCGGTCGCGCGTCAGAAGGCGGGATTGGTGGACGGACTGCTGCGGCTGTCGGTCGGCATCGAAGCGCTGGAAGACCTGCAGGCGGACCTGGCTGCCGGGCTCGAACGCGCCGCAGCCGTCCTGCCGAAGGAAGCGGTTCGCGAGCCGAAAGTGATCGCGGTCGCGGCGTATTGCTAACGGCACCGAGACGAGCCGTCACGTGTGTGATGCGCTCGTCTCGGCCCGGCGGTCTTCAGAGAGCCCGCACTGGGCGCTGCGCGCCCTCAGTGAGCCACCGGCCTTCAGTGAGGCCGCGATTCTTAGCGAGCCCGCCGGCCCCTGTGAAGTCCGCGATCCCAACCGAGCCGGCGGCCCCTCGGTCTGAGCCGGTCCGGTTGTCTGCGGTCTTAGTGGTCCAGTGAGTGCCGGCGGCGCTCAGTGGGTCAGCGCGGCGATGACGGCGTCGCCCACTTCGTGCGTCGAATAGCTGCGCGCGCCGGGCTCGGCAATGTCGGGTGTGCGCACGCCGTTCTCGATGCAGTGAATCGCCGCCAGCTCCAGCACGTCGGCCTCGTTCGTCAATCCGAGCGAATGCCGCAACAACATCGCGACGCTGAAGATCGTCCCGTACGGGTTCGCGATGCCCTTGCCCGCGATATCCGGCGCCGAACCGTGGATCGGCTCGTACAGCCCGCGTTTCGTATCGCCGAGCGACGCCGACGGCAGCATGCCGAGCGAGCTCGAGAGCATCGACGCCTCGTCGGTCAGAATGTCGCCGAACATGTTCTCCGTCACGAGCACGTCGAAGTCGCGCGGCCGGCGGATGAGGTGCATCGCCGCCGCATCGACCAGCATGTGCTCGAGCTGCACGTCGGGGAACTCGGTCTTCATCACTCGCGTGACGACTTCGCGCCACAGGCGAGAGGTCTCGAGCACGTTCGATTTGTCGATGGACGTGAGCTTGCCGCGGCGACTGCGCGCCAGCTGCGCGGCAACGCGTGTGACGCGTTCGATCTCGGCGACGGTGTAGAGGCACAGGTCCGACGCTTCGAGCGGCGTGCGCCGCTTATCGCCGAAGTAGATGCCGCCGGTGAGCTCGCGCACGAACACGAGGTCGACGCCTTCGAGCACGTCGGGCTTCAGCGTCGAGGAATCGATCAACGCACCGAGGACTTTGACCGGGCGCAGGTTCGCGTACACGCCCAGCTCGCGCCGCAAGCGCAGGAGGCCGGCCTCGGGTCGCAGCTTCGCGTGCGGCGCCGACCACTTCGGCCCACCGATGGCGCCGAGGAGCACGGCATCGGCTTCGAGACACAGATCGAGCGTCTTCGCCGGCAACGGATCCTCGTGCTTGTCGATGGCGATGCCGCCGAAATCGGCCTCCACCAGCTCGAAGGTGTGGCCGAAACGCTGACCGATCGTGCGCAGGCAGCGCACTCCCTCGGCGACGACATCGGGTCCGATGCCATCACCGCCCAGAACCGTGATGTTCGCTTTCATGCGGCGGACCGACGGCGCTCGTAGGCGTCGATTTCAGGTTGTTTGCTGAGGAGGAAGCCGAGCTCGTCCACGCCGTTCATCAGGCAGTAGCGCGCGAACGGCTCGAGTGGAAAGCGCACGCGCGTGCCGTTCGGCAGCGCGACCGTCGTCGTCTCCAGATCGACCGTGATCTCGGCGCCCGGATTGGCGAGCAGCCACGCGCTCGTCGCTTCGTCGACGAGCACGGGCACGAGGCCGTTCTTCAGCGAGTTGTTGCGGAAGATGTCCGCGAACTCGGTGCTGATGACCGCGCGGAAACCGTAATCCGTGAGCGCCCATGGCGCATGCTCGCGCGAGGAGCCGCAGCCGAAATTGCGGCCCGCGACGAGAATCGTGCAGCCCTGCGCTTGCGGCTGGTTGAGCACGAAGTCCGGCTTCGGTGCGCCGTTCGCGTCGTAGCGCCAATCGGCGAACAGATTCTTGCCGAATCCCTCGCGCGTGGTTGCGCGCAAAAAGCGCGCGGGAATGATCTGATCCGTGTCGATGTTCTCGAGCGGCAACACCGCCGTACGCGATCGAATGCTCTTGATGGGTTCCATGGGTTCTGCGCCTCCGCTCAGCCGGCCAACAGCTCGCGCGGATCCGTGATGCGGCCGCGCACGGCCGAGGCGGCGGCCGTCAACGGGCTCGCAAGTAGCGTACGCGCACCCGTGCCTTGGCGCCCTTCGAAATTGCGATTGCTGGTGCTCACCGAATACTGCCCGGCGGCGACCGTATCGCCGTTCATGCCGAGACACATCGAGCAGCCGGACTCGCGCCATTCGGCACCCGCATCGATGAAGACGCGATGCAGGCCTTCGGCTTCAGCGGCGCGCTTGACCTCTTGCGAGCCGGGAACGATCAGCATCTTCACGCCGCTCGCGATCTTGCGACCTCGCAGCACGCGCGCCGCGCTCCGCAGATCCGATAATCGCGAGTTGGTGCAGCTGCCGATGAAGACGACGTTGACCGGCTTGTCGCGCAACGTCGTGCCGGCATCGAAGCCCATGTAGGCCAGCGATTTCTCGAAGGCGACATCGTTCTGCCGCACGGGCACCGCGCCTGTGATCGGAATGACCATGCCCGGGTTCGTGCCGTAGGTGATCATCGGCTCGAGCGTGGACGCGTCGATTTCAATCTCCTTGTCAAAGCGGGCGCCGGCATCCGTTGCGAGCTGGCGCCAGTCGGCGAGCGCCGCCTCCCACGCCGCACCCTTGGGGGCGCGCGGCCGATCCTTCAGGTACGCGAAGGTCGTCTCGTCCGGCGCGACCATCCCGGCGCGGGCACCGGCTTCGATCGACATGTTGCAGATGGTCATGCGCTCGTCCATGTCGAGCGCGCGAATCGCTTCGCCTCGATACTCGATGACGTAGCCCGTGCCGCCGGCGACGCCGAGCTTGCCGATGATCGCGAGGATCAAATCTTTCGCTGTGACGCCGGGCCGCAGCTTGCCGCTCACGTTCACTGCCAGCGTCTTCGGCTTTCGCTGCAGCAGACACTGAGTCGCGAAGACGTGGCCGACCTCGGTCGAGCCGATGCCGAAGGCGAGCGCGCCGAAGGCGCCATGCGTGCTCGTGTGGCTGTCGCCGCAGACGACGGTCTTGCCCGGCTGCGTGACTCCGAGCTCCGGCCCGATGACGTGCACGATGCCCCGCGATGCGCTCTGCAGCCCGAGAAGCTCGATGCCGAATTCGGCGCAATTCTTTTCGAGCTCGCGAATCTGCTTGGCGGCCGATTCGATGGTGATGGGCGCGCCGCCGAACACCTGCTCGGTGCGCGTCGGCGTCGAATGATCCATCGTCGCGAGCGTGAGATCCGTGCGGCGCACCCGCAGCCCGCGCTTGCGCAGCTCGGCGAACGCCTGCGGGCTCGTCACTTCATGAATCAGGTGCAGATCGATGTACAGAACGGCCGGGGTATCGGCGGTCTCGGGAACGACTTCGTGCCGTTCCCAGACCTTTTCGAACAGCGTCTTCGGTTGCATGGACATTCAACTGACTGCGGCTACTCGCTGGGACATGTCGACGGGGTCGAGCCATTTGTATTTGTCGGGAGTCTTGCCCGAGAAGAGGCCGAAGAACGCCTCCTGCAGCGACTGCGTCACCGGCCCGCGCTTGCCGCTGCCGACCGTGATGCGATCGACCGAGCGGATCGGCGTGATCTCCGCGGCGGTGCCGGTCATGAACAGCTCGTCCGCGATGTACAGCATCTCGCGAGGCATCGGGCCTTCGCGCACTTCGATGCCGTTGTCGCGCGCGAGGCGCATCACGCAATCGCGCGTGATTCCCGCGAGCACGGAATAGGCGAGGGCAGGCGTGTACAGCACACCGTCCTTGACCGCGAAGAGGTTCTCGCCCGCGCCTTCGCTCACCGTGCCGTCGGGCGCGAGCCCGATGCCCTCGGCAAAGCCGAGGCGGCGCGCTTCCGCGCCGATGAGCTGGCTCGACAAGTAGTTGCCCGCGGCCTTCGCCAGCGCCGGAATGGTGTTCGGCGCGACGCGATTCCACGAGGAGACGCAGACGTCGACGCCCTGTTCCTCGCTCTCGCTGCCGAGGTACTTGCCCCATTCCCACGCGGCGATCGCGACCTCGGTGGGCGGATCGACCTTCGGCGAAACCCCGATCTCGCCATACCCTTTGAACACGACCGGCCGCAGGTACGCACCGCGCGCGAGGCCGTTCATCGACACGACCTGACGGCACGCCTCGTTGATCTGCTCGGGCGTGTAGGGCATGTGGATGCGATAGATCTTCGCCGAGTCGAACAGCCGCTTCGTGTGATCCTGCAAGCGGAAGATCGCGACGCCGTTCGCCGTCTGATAGGCGCGGACGCCTTCGAAAACCGAAGAACCGTAGTGAAGCGCATGCGCAAGCACGTGCACCGTGGCCTTCTCCCACGGAACGAGCTTGCCGTTGAACCAGATGTACTGAGTGGCCGGTATGGGCATGGATGGAAGCTCCGTGAATTAGATCGCCGCACGCGCCGCGCGGGCCGCCTCGGTCCGTCGCTCGTCGCGCACGCGTGCGCTGGTTCTCAGCGCGAGCTCGATGCGATTGATCACTTCGAGGAACGCCTTCGTGCTCGATTCGACGATGTTCGTGCTCACGCTCGAGCCGCGATAAGTGCGCTGATTGTACTCGACGTAGATGACGGCCTCGCCCTGCGCGTCCTCGCCCTCGGTCACGCCGCGCACCTCGAACTTGCGTAGCGCCACGTTGATGCCGGTGGCCGCTTCGATCGCCTTGAACGCGGCGTCGACCGGGCCATCGCCCGTCACGGTGCGCTCGACCGAGCGGCCGTCCGCATGCGTGAGCTGGACGTAGGCTTCGGCGGGCGCGTTCAGGGTCGCGGCGATCCGCAGCTCGCCGAGATTCCAGGGGCCCTCCGCGTGATTTTCCGCGCGCAGCACCAGCGCCTCGATGTCGCCGTCGAACAGCTCCTTCTTCTTGTCGGCGAGCGCCTTGAATTCCTCGAACACGCGATTGAACTCGGCCTCGTCCAGCTCGAAGCCGAGGCTCTTCACGCGCTCGCGGAACGCATGCCGCCCGCTGTGCTTGCCGAGGACGAGACTGCTGCGCGACAGACCGACGTCCTCGGGACGCATGATCTCGTACGTCGAGTGATGCTTCAGCATCCCGTGCTGGTGAATGCCGGACTCGTGCGCGAAAGCGTTCTCGCCTACTACTGCTTTGTTTCGCGGCACCGGCATGCCGGTGATGTTCGAGACGAGGCGCGAAGTCGGATAGAGCCGCGTCGTCTGGATGTTCGTGCGCACGTTGAAGAACGCATCGCGCGTGCGCAGCGCCATCACCACTTCTTCCAGCGAGCAGTTGCCGGCCCGTTCACCGATGCCGTTGATCGTGCACTCGATCTGCCGAGCGCCGGCAACCACGGCCGTGAGGCTGTTTGCGACGGCCATGCCGAGATCGTCGTGGCAGTGCACGGAGAGGCGCGCACGGTCGATGCCGCGCACGTTCTTGCGCAGATAGCGGAACAGCTCCGCGAACTCATCGGGCACGGTGTAGCCCACGGTGTCCGGAATGTTCACGGTGGTCGCGCCCGCGTCGATGGCGGCTTCGACGACCTGCGCGAGGAACTCGAGCTCGGTGCGCGAGGCGTCCTCGGGGGAGAACTCGACGTCCTCGCAGAAGTCCCGCGCGATCTTCACGCCCTCGACGGCGGTCTTGAGGATCTGTTCCTCCGCCATGTTGAGCTTGTACTGGCGGTGAATCGCGCTCGTCGCGAGGAAGACGTGAATGCGATGGCGGGGCGCATCGCGCAGCGCCTTCGCGGCAAGCTCGATGTCGTCGCGATTGCAGCGCGCGAGACCGCAGATGATCGAGCCCTGCACCTCGCGTGCGACGGCGTTGACGCTCTCCCAATCGCCGCGCGAGGCGGCGGGGAAGCCCGCTTCGATGACGTCGACTCCGAGCTCCGCGAGCGCGCGCGCTACACGCAGCTTCTCGGGCCGGGTCATGCTGCAGCCCGGCGCTTGCTCGCCGTCGCGCAGAGTCGTATCGAAGATCAGGACTTGGTCGGGATTGGGAGCCATATCTGAGGTCCTTTGGAGAGTGATGCCCGCGCTCATTTCGTACGTGCGCCGTACTCCATGTCGGCGAGCGTCTCGGCGAGCTGCGCGCCGCGCTGAGCGCCGCCGAGCAGCTCACCATGAAGAATCTTCAGCAAGAGGGCGGAAGTGATGTTGCCGCCTGAAAGCACCACGCCCACGCGCTGGCGCACGAGCCGGCGCCGCAGCTGCAGCGCCCCGGCCAGCGCGGCCGCGCCTGCACCTTCCGCGAGCTGATGCAAGGTTTCCGCGAGCGTGCGAATGGCGCCCGCGATCTCCGCTTCGCTCACTTCGATGACGTCGTCGAGAACCTCCCGCAGGATGTCGACCGTGTGCGGCGAGGGGACGCGGGTGGCGAGGCCGTCGGCGATCGTTTCTGCGACCGGCACTTCACGGATCTCGCCGGTGCGCCAGGCGCGGGCGATCGCCGGCGCGGCGCTCGACTGCACGCCAATTACCCGGGTATGCGGTGACAGTGCCTTGAAAACGAGACCCATGCCGGCCGCGAGACTGCCGCCGCCCACCGGCACGAACACCGAATCGAGCGGTTGCGAGGCCTGATCGAGCATCTCGAGCGCGACCGTCGCGTAGCCCGCGATGAGGTGCGGCTCGCGCGAGGGATGCACCGCGATGGCGCCGGTGCGTTGCGCATGCTCCACGGCGGCGTCCCATGCCGCATCGAAGTCGTGGCCCGCGACTCGGACGGTGGCGCCCAGCGCTTCGATGGCCGCGCTCTTGTCCGGATTGTTGCCTTCGGGGACGAACACCACGCAGGACACGCCGTAACGCTGCGCGGCGTAGGCCAACGACTGGCCATGATTGCCGCGCGTTGCCGTCACGACGCCTCGCGCGCGCTGCTCGGGAGTGAGATTGGCGATGAAATTCAGCCCACCGCGCAGCTTGAACGAACCGAGCGGAAGAGCGTTCTCGAGCTTCACGTGCACCTCGGCACCGACGCGCTTCGAGAGCAGCGGATGAGTGACGAGGGGAGTGGGCGTGAGGCTGCGCGACAAGAGCCGGCGCGCGGCCACGATATCGTCGAAGTGGACATCGCCGAGTCGCCGATCGAGAGTCGGCGTCAGGTCTCGGGCTTGTTCGGCGATGTCCATCGAGGATGTCCGTTACCGAGCCGGCTCGTTCAGGCTCGTTTGTCGTTCAGCCACGGCATGCGCGCGCGCAGCTGCGCGCCGACCTTCTCGATCGGGTGGTTCAGGTCCTTGTTCATGAGCTCCTTGTAGACGGGCTTGCCGGCCTTGTTCTCCTCGATCCAGCGCTTGGCGAAGCGGCCCTTGCGGATGTCGTCGAGAATCTTGCCCATCTCCTTCTTCGCGCGATCGTTGACGACGCGCGGGCCGCTGATGAGGTCGCCCCACTTCGCCGTCTCGCTGATGAACTCGTGCATCTTCGTGATGCCGCCTTCGTGCAGCAGGTCGACGATGAGCTTCAGCTCGTGCAGCACTTCGTAGTACGCCACCTCGGGCTGATAGCCGGCTTCCACCAGCGTCTCGAAGCCCTTCACGACCAGCTCGGTGGCACCACCGCAGAGCACGGCCTGCTCGCCGAAGAGGTCGGTCTCCGTCTCCTCGGCGAAGGTCGTCTCGAGCACGCCGCCGCGCGTGCCGCCGATGCCGTGCGCATAAGCGAGCGCCTTGCCGTGCGCCTTGCCGGTGGCATCCTGCGAAACGGCGATGAGACACGGCACGCCGCGGCCCTGCTGATACTGGCGGCGCACGAGATCGCCGGGACCTTTCGGCGCGATCAGCACGACGTCCAAGTCCTTGCGCGGTGTGATCTGCTTGAAGTGAATGTTGAAGCCGTGCGCGAAGAGGAGGGTGGCGCCCTTCTTCAGGCTCTTCTCGATTTCGGCGTACAGCGCCTGCTGGGCGAGGTCCGGCACCAACATCGCCACGAGATCCGCGCCCTGGGCGGCGGCGACGGGCTCGGCGACGGCGAGACCTTCCTTCTTCGCTTTCTTCCAGCCCTTGCCGTTCTTGCGCACGCCCACGACGACGTCGAAGCCCGAGTCCTTCAGGTTCAGCGCGTGCGCGCGGCCCTGGCTGCCGTAACCGAGGATGGCAATCCGAGCGCCTTTGAGCGCCTTCTTGTCGACGTCTTTCTGCCCATACAGCTTCATCAATCTGCTCCCGAAGGGGTTGGTACCCAAGCTCTGATCCGCAAACACGAAAAACCCCGCAGCGGCGCCTGGCCGGTGCGGGGTTTTTTTTACAGCTTCTCTCGCTTTCGCCTAACTCAGGCGCGCACGAGTGCCCCGCACTGACGGCTCCTAAGGAGGAGCAGTACGAGAGGCGCTACGAGCAGACCGACGCCGCGACCCGCAATCGGGGACGACAGTGCGACCGGTGCTGCTACAGATGCCACGTGCGGAGACTCAACAAAAAGGGTGAAGATGCCAGGATGTCAGCATATAGACCGCGGGCTTGTCAACGAAACTCGGCACGTACGCCAATCATCGCCTCGCATCGGCAGGGCATGCGACCGGATGCCAGCGGGACGTGAGTATCTTCCGGGGATTCGCTAATCTCGCGTCCGTTTCCGGCCGCGCCACCCCCCAACTCGCTCCCCCGTCACCGCCGAAGATGCTGATCGTCAACGCTGCGCCCGCCAGCCTTCCCGTGTGGCTGCTGAGCGATTCGGAATTACCCAAGTGGCTCAACGAGCAGCCCGCCGACGTCGGCGCATGGGTTCGGGCCAACGCGTTCCAGGCCGAGCGCCATCGGGTGCTCGCACTGCCGGGCGCGGGCGGGAGCATCGCGGGCGCGGTCGTCGGTCTTGGTGCCCTGGGATCGCTCGCCGATCTCAAGCTCTGGCACGTCGCTGGGCTCGCCGATCGGCTTCCTCCTTATACATACCATCTCGCGTCCAGCCTGCCGCCGGCGGCGGCTACCCAGCTCGCGGTGGGCTGGCTCGTGGGCGCCTACCGCTTCACCCGGTATAAAGCCGCCCCGACAGCGGGGCGCGCCACGCTCGTCGCGCCGGCCGGAGCCGACATGGCGTTCGCCGAGGCCACCGCGGCAGCCACGTCGTTCGCACGTGACCTGATCAACACGCCGGCCAACGACTTGGGACCGGCGGAGCTCGCTCAGGCGGCCGGCGATCTGGCGCGGCGCTTCGAGGCGACCCTCGACGTCATCAGCGGCGACGAATTGAAGCTGCGCAACTATCCGCTGATCCACGCGGTCGGCGCGGGCAGCCCGCGGCAGCCGCGCCTGATCGATCTTCGATGGGGCAATTCCGGGCCGCGCGTCACGCTGGTCGGGAAGGGCGTCTGCTTCGACAGCGGCGGTCTCGATATCAAGCCCTCGAGCGGCATGCTGCTCATGAAGAAGGACATGGGCGGCGCCGCCTGTGCGCTCGGGCTCGCGCAGATGCTCATGCAGCTGAACGCGCCGATTCAGCTGCGCGTGCTGATCCCGGCCGTGGAGAACTCCGTCGACGGCCACTCGTACCGGCCCGGCGACGTCATCCCCTCGCGCAAGGGCCTCACCGTCGAGATCGGGAACACCGATGCGGAAGGCCGGCTCGTGCTCGCGGATGCGCTCGCCGATGCCGACGCCGAGAAGCCGGACTTGCTGATCGATCTCGCCACGCTCACCGGCGCCGCGCGCGTCGCGCTCGGCCCCGAGCTGCCCGCGGCCTATTCGACGGACCCGGGGCTGCTCGATGCGCTGCGCGCCGCCGGCGACGAGGAAGCCGACCCCATCTGGCCGATGCCGCTCTGGTCCGGCTACGACGACGAGCTCACGAGCAAGATCGCCGATGTCGGCAACGTCTCGGCGGCGCCGTTCGCGGGCTCGCCGATCGCGGCCCTGTTCCTCAAGCGCTTCGTCACCGCGACGCCGCGCTGGCTGCACATCGATCTCTATGCGTGGAATGCGAAGGAGCGGCCCGGACGGCCGGTAGGCGCCGAAGCTCAGTGCATCCGCGGGCTCTACCGCTTCATTCGCGCGCGCTGCGGATGATCGCCGTCCGGCTGCGCGATCTTCTCCTGCTGATCGGCATCACTTTCATTTGGGGCGTCAATCTCATCACGAGCAAGGTCGGGGTGAGCGAGATCCCGCCGATCCTCTTCACGGTGCTGCGCTTTGCGATCGTCGCGCTGCTGCTCGTGCCGGTGCTCCGTATTCATCGCGGCCAGATGGGGACGCTCACGGCGGCCGCGGTGCTCTCCGGCGCCTTGAATTTCGGGCTGAACTTCGCGGGGTTGCGGCGCGCGACGAACGTCTCCTCCGTCGCCATCATGACGCAGCTCGGCGTGCCGTTCACGACACTGCTCTCCGTGGCGATGCTCGGCGAGGTCGTGCGCTGGCGCCGGCGCACGGGCATCGCGCTCTCGTTCCTCGGCGTGATCATCATGGGATTCGACCCGCAGATCGGGGATCGCTGGGAGAGTGTCGCGCTCGTCGTCGCGTCGGCGTTCTTCGGTGCGCTGGGCCTCATCGTCGTGAAGCGCCTGCAGGGCTTCACGCCGGCGGAAATCCTCGGCTGGACCTATCTCATCAGCCTGCCGGCCCTGATCGTCACCTCGCTGGTGCTCGAGCATCCGAATTTCAGCGGCTGGGGCGCCATCTCCTGGCAGGCCTGGGGCGCGCTCCTCTTCTCCGCCATCGTCGCGAGCCTGATCGCGCACACGGGCTACTTTCATCTCGTCCAGCGCTACCCGGTCACGAGCATCGCGCCGCTGACGACCCTCTCGCCCGTGTTCTCGATCGTGCTAGGCGTCGCGCTGCTCGGGGATCACCTGACCTGGCGCATCACCCTCGGCGGTGTATGCACCCTCGTCGGCGTGCTGATCATCACCCTGCGCGAGCGGCGCATCGTGGATCCCGGCGTGTGAGCGCCGTCGTCCGCCCGACCGCGGTCGCCGAAGCGATCTATCGCCGCGAGATCGCGCCCTGGGCATTGCTTGGGTTGACGCTCGGCCTCGTCGAGGGCGCAACGGCCGCGGTCCTCGTGAAGCGCGATTTCGCCGGCGCGGTGCCGCCCGCCGTGCTCAACCTCGCGGTTGCGGTGGTGAGCGGGGCGCCGGCGATGGCCAACGTCGTGAGCTTCGTGTGGGCGAACGTCGCGTACGGCCGGGAGCGCGTCCGGTTGATGTCGCAACTGCAAGCGGCGTTCGCGCTGCTCGTGGGGCTCATCAGCCTCGCGCCGCGCGGCGCGGGCGGCCTCGGCCTGACCGTTGTAGCCGTGCTACTCGCGCGCTCGATGTGGTCCGGCGTGCTCACGGTGCGCGCGGCCATGTGGACCGCGAACTATCCGCGCAACGTCCTCGCGCGCATCACCGGCCGCATCGTCGTCGTGAGCTATCTGGCCGTGGCCGCGTCCGCCGGTCTGGTGGGCTGGGCGCTGCAGAAATCCCGGGTGGATCCGCGCTGGGTGTACGCCGGCGGCGCGCTGGCAGGGTTGCTCGCGGCCTGGCTCTACCGCGAGACACGTGTCCGGCGTCAATTCCGCCTGCTCGCCGAGGAAACGACGAGCGGCGCGCGCCGGCAGGTCTTCAGCCTGCGCATGGTCCGCCAGATCCTGGCGGAGGATCCGTCGTATCGGGAGTACATGTTCTGGATGGGGCTCTTCGGGGCCGGGAACCTCGTGCTCATCGCACAACTCGTAGTCATATTTGCCGATCAGTTGCATCTCTCGAGCGGCGTCCAGATCGGGCTGCTCTCCGTCGTTCCCATGCTGGCCTTGCCGCTCTTCACGCCCTGGTGGGCACGACTGTTCGACGGTTCTCACGTTGTTGCGTACCGTGCACGGCAGGGTTGGGCGCTGGTCATCGCGACGATAGTTATGTGCCTAGCTACGTTCACTGGATGGCTGCCTCTACTCTGGTTCGGTGCGATCGTGCTCGGCTCGGCCAACGCAGGTGCTAATCTTGGCTGGAATCTCGGCCACAATGATTTCGCATCCATCGGCCGAGCCCAGCACTACATGGGGGTTCACGTTACGTTGACCGGGGTGCGCGGGGCGATAGCGCCACCGCTTGGGATTCTCTTTTACGAGGCGCTCGAAACGCTTCGTGCCGGCGCCGGACGCTACGCGCTCGTGCTGCCGCTCGCTCTCACCACCCTCGGTGCCATCGGCTTCAACCTGATGCGAAGAGAGCTGCACAAATGACCGCCGACGGACCGAGCGCCAAGCGCTCGCGCCCCCGCGCGCAGCGGCAAGCCGACACGCGCGCGTACTCGCGCCTGGTCGTCGACGGCGTGAAGCAGGCGCCCGCGCGCGCGATGCTCCGCGCGGTCGGCTTCGAGGAAGGCGACTTCGGCAAGCCGCAGATCGGCATCGCCTCGACCTGGGCCAATCTCACGCCGTGC
>DASTRY010000096.1:0-113022 GCA_035760965.1 Steroidobacteraceae bacterium
TGTCCTTCGCGAGATAGATGCGTCCGCGCGGGCCATCGAGCTCATCGCCGGTCAGCAGGTACGTCGGACACGTGGCCGTGCAGAAGCCGCAATGCACGCACTTGCGCAGGATGCGATCGGACTCCGCGACTTGCGGATCGGTGAGCTGTGCCGGAGAAAAATGGGTTTGCATGCGCTCAAACGTCCGCGTACATGCGGCCGGGATTCAGAATGCCGCGCGGGTCGAACTGTGATTTCACCCGCTGCGACAGCGCGGCGAGCGCGAGCGGCTGCGGCTGGAACACCTCGGCCACGGCGCGCACGCGCGCCGGTGCGCGAAACAATGTGGCATGGCCTCCGCCGTCGCCGAGCAATCCACGAATCTGCGCGACGGAGTCCGTCACGCCGCGCGGCGCGCTCGAATCGCCCGCACTGCCGCCGTTGGGCGAGACAGCCAGCCAGACGAGGCCGCCGGCCCAGTCGAGAAACCATTTAGCCGTTGGGAATTCACGCTGGATACGCGCAACGAGGGCGGGTGCAGCAGCGGGCGGCACTGAGAGGCGCCACACCCAGTCAGCGCTCTCAGCGAAAGGAGCCACATCACGCACGTCGCGCCAGAACGCCGCGCATTCGGCGTCGCGCAGCACGGTGACGGCGCCCAGCGAGCCCAAGCGAGCAGCCAGCTCCTTCGCGCGAAACTCGACCGACACGGCAAATCCTTCGAGCCGGAACGCGGTGGCGACCACATCCGCCGGCTTGCCGGCAAGCGCGATCTCGGCCGGCAGATGGCAAGCACCGGACACATCGAGCGCGGACTGCAGGACTCGAGTCATCGCGTCAACGGCGGCGGGCACATCGAGACCCGCAACGATCAGCGTGCGCACGTCCTCGGGCGCGGGCAGCACTTTCATGGTGATTTCGGTGAGCACCGCGAGTGTGCCGTACGAGCCTGCCATGAGCTTCGGAATGTCATAGCCGGTGACGTTCTTGACGACCTTGCCGCCCGCGACGAAGGCTTCGGCGCGTCCCGACACCGCCGCAATCCCGAGCAAGTGATCGCGCACGGCGCCCACCTTGAAGCGCCGCGGCCCCGACAACCCGGTCGCGACGACGCCTCCCAGCGTACCCGATGCGGCCTGCGCGTCCTCCGCCGTCGCGCCCGGCACGTCCGCCGCGAGCAGCCTCCTGAAGTCCGGTGGCTCGAACGCGAGACACTGTCCGTGCTCCGCGAGCGCCGCCTCGATCACGTGCAGCGGCGTTCCTGCACGCGCCGTCAGCACCAGCTCGGCGGGCTCATAGCTCACGATGCCGGAGAGCCCGGACACGTCGAGCACATTCGCCACGTTGACCGGCCGACCGAGCGTGCGTTTGCTCTGCGAGCCCACGATCTCGAAGGCTTCGCCGGCCGCGAGCGCCCAGCGCAGTGCCTCGGTCGCCTCGTCGGCCGTTCGGGGAGCGAAGGTGGTCACCGGTCGGAAAGCGCTAGAAACGCGGGATATCGGGGAACGCGAGCTTACCCTGATGAACGTGCATGCGCCCGAGCTCCGCGCACCGGTGCAGCACCGGGAACACCTTGCCCGGATTCAGCAGCCCGCCCGGGTCGAAGGCGCACTTCAGGCGCTGCTGATGCGCCAGGTCGGTCGCGCTGAATTGCTCCGGCATCAGGTCGCGTTTCTCGATGCCCACCCCGTGCTCGCCGGTCAGCACGCCGCCCACTTGCACGCACAACCGCAGAATCGCCGCGCCGAGCGCTTCGGCGCGCTCGAGCTCACCCGGCACGTTCGAGTCGAACAGGATGAGCGGATGCAGATTGCCGTCGCCTGCGTGGAACACGTTCGCCACTCGCAAACCGAACTCGCGCTCGAAGTCGCGCAAGCGCGCGAGCACGCCGGGCAGCGCTTTGCGCGGAATGGTGCCATCCATGCAGAGATAGTCGGGACTGATGCGCCCCACGGCAGGGAACGCCGCCTTGCGCCCCGCCCAGAATGAGAGCCGCTCGCGCTCGTCGCGACTCATTCGGCAACTCACGGCACCGTGTGACTGCGCGATGCGCGTCACCTCGCCGCACAGATGGTCGACTTCGGCACCGGGCCCGTCGAGCTCGACGATGAGCAGCGCTTCGACATCGAGCGGATACCCGACGTGCACGAACGCCTCGGCCGCGTGGATCGCCGGCTTGTCCATCATCTCCATGCCGGCCGGAATGATCCCGGCCGCGATGATCGCCGCGACGGTGTCGCCGGCGGCTTCGTTCGACGCAAATCCGATCAGCAGCGCGCGCGCCGTCTGCGGCTTCGGCAGGATGCGCACGACGACTTCGGTGACGACGCCGAGCAGGCCCTCCGAGCCGGTCAGAATGCCGAGCAAATCGTAGCCTTCCGGATCGAGGTGCTTGCCGCCCACGCGCAGCACTTCGCCGTCGATGGTCACGAGCTGCACACCGAGCACGTTGTTCGTCGTCAGGCCGTATTTCAGGCAGTGCACGCCGCCCGAATTTTCCGCGACGTTCCCGCCGATGGTGCACGCGATCTGACTGGAGGGGTCAGGCGCGTAGTAGAACCCGCGGGCTTCGACGGCCTTCGAGATCGCAAGATTCGTCACCCCGGGCTGGCACGTGACGGTGCGATTGTCGTAGTCGATATCGAGGATGCGATTGAGCTTCGCGAGCCCGAGGATCACGCCGTCCGCGAGCGGCAGCGCCCCGCCCGACAGCGAGGTTCCCGCACCGCGCGGCACGACCTTCGCGCCGAGCGAGCTGCAGATGCGCAGCGCCGCCGCAACCTCTTCCGTCGAGGACGGCAACACGACCAGCAGCGGCAATTGGCGGTACGCAGTGAGCGCGTCCTGCTCGTACGCGCGTCGCGACGCTTCGTCCTCGATGACACCACCCGGAACGACCTCACGCAGACGTGCGAGCAGCTCGCCGCGGCGCGCGAGAATCGCGGGATCCGGAGACGGCATCAGCATGGCGAGAACGGGCTCAGCGCGCGGACCCTGCGGGCTTCGCTTCGTCGTCCGGCAGCGGCTTCGGCGTCTGCGCGCCTTCGCCGGTCGCCGCCGAGCTGTCCGTGTCTTGCGGCGGGTCCTGCGAGGTGGTGACGAACGTGCGCAGCTCGCGCAGCTTCTTCTTGATGACCGCCGCGTTGTCCGGACCCATGCGCATCAGCAGCTTCTGTCCCGCTGAGCGCGATTCGAGGGCCGGATCGGCGTACTCGTAGAACACTTTGCCTTGCCGGAGCTCTATCGGTCCGCGCAGGTCCGGCGTCTGCAGCAGGTGATCGATCACCTGCACGAGCCGGTCGTTGAAGTACATCCCCGGGTAGCCCAGGTCCTCGTAAGCCTGCTGGAACAGCGGGTAGTAGCGCAGATAGAGCGCGCCGAGCTCCTGGATGTTCGTGTTCTGCAGAATCTTGATGACCGGCGCGTAGCGCGCGTAGTTGTCGGCGCTGAGCGTGATCGTGTCGCCGTTCGCGACCGTCACCGTCTCGCCGGGAGTGGGCCTCACGGGTCGCTGCTCCACGGCCACCTTGGTGCGCGGCAAGTTGTCCACGGTGACGACGATGTGCCGCACGAGCTGCTCGGGAACGAGGAGCTGCTCGATGGCCTTCTTGCCGAACACGTTCCCGAGCTCCTCCGCAAGGGGTGCATCGCTCTCGTTCAGCGACGGGAGCGGCTTGGTGTCCGGTGCGGGCGGCAGGGGATGGTGCTCGGGCTCGGCCGGCGCGGCAGGCGCCGGCGGCGCCTCGGCCACGGGCGGCGGCGGCGCGGCGACCGGCTTCGGCTTCATGAAGTTGTAGTAGTAGAGGGCACCCCCGCCGATCACCACCGCCGCGGCGATCGCCGAATACAGGATGGTCCGTCTCCAGAATGAATCCTCGGAATTCCAGGTGGTGTTCACGTAGCGCCCTCCGGCGGCCATTCTAGTGGCAGCGCGCACCGCGACGCCAAATACGCAGGAAAGCGACGACGAGGGCTCGGTCCGGACCGCGCGGACCCGTCGCGCCCAGTGCGGACCGCGTAGCGCACGCCGCGGCAGCACCGTGCGCAAGTCTCAAAAAGAGAACAATGCATTGACGCCTCGACCTGCCGCGCGGACCCTCCGCACACTCAACGTGCAAATCCGCAGCCGCTGCACGGCGCGTGCGCATCGCGACGCCCGCCCGTCGCGGCCTGCGAACGCTATATTCGCAGCATGCAGCATCTCGTCACCGTCGTGCAGAAGCTCTCGCTCGCACGCAATCTGGAAACCGTCATGGCCATCGTGCGCCGCGCGGCGCGCGAGCTGACCGGGGCCGACGGCGCGACGTTCGTCCTGCGGGAGGGCGACCGCTGCTTCTACGCGGACGAGGACGCAATCTCGCCGCTCTGGAAGGGCCAGCGCTTTCCGCTCGAGGTCTGCATCAGCGGCTGGGCGATGCTCAATCGCCAGCCGGCGGTCGTCGAGGACATCTATGCGGACGATCGCATTCCGCACGACGCATATCGCCCGACCTTCGTGAAGAGCCTCGTGATGGTGCCCATTCGCCGGGTCGAGCCGATCGGCGCGATCGGCACCTACTGGGCCACGGCGCGCAGGGCCACGCCGGAAGAAGTGAACCTGCTGCAGGCGCTGGCGGACAGCACCTCCATCGCGCTGGAAGCGGTGGATGTCTTCACGAACCTCGAGAAGCGCGTCGCCGAGCGCACCGCGGAGCTGAAGCGGCGCACGACCGAGCTCGAGCTGCTGAACCGCGAGCTCGAGGCGTTCTCGTATTCCGTGGCGCACGACCTGCGCGCGCCGCTCATCACCATCGACGGTTTCACCCAAGTGCTCGAAGACTCGCTGCGCGATCGGCTGGACGACGCCGACCGCGGGCACCTCGGCCACATCCGCAGCTCGGTGAGCCGCATGCACAAGCTCATCGAAGACCTGCTCGGCCTGTCGAGGATCGTGCGCACGCCGATGCGCCTGACGACCGTGGATCTGAGCGCCACGGCGCGTGACATCGCACAACGTCTCGCGCAGACGGCGCCCGAGCGTCGCGTCGAATTCGTGATCGCGCCGGATCTCGTGACCGAAGGCGACGGCGGCCTGCTGCGCATCGCGCTCGAGAATCTGCTCGGCAATGCGTGGAAATTCACCTCGAAGCGGCCGGAAGCGCGCATCGAAATGGGCGCCACCACCAACGCCGCAGGCGAACGTGTCTACTTCGTGCGCGATGACGGCGCGGGCTTCGATCCGCGCTACGCGGGCAAGCTCTTCGGGCCCTTTCAGCGCTGTCACACGCAGTCCGAATTTCCCGGCACCGGCATCGGGCTCGCCACCGTGCAGCGGATCGTGCATCGGCACGGCGGCCGGATCTGGGCGGAAGCGCAGCTCGATCGCGGCGCGACGTTCTACTTCACCCTGAACCCGAGCGAAATTACGTCCGCCGCCCCGTCCTAGCCGCGCACGGCGAGGTCGCCCCGCGCCGCGGGACGCACTTGCCCGGCGCCGCGCGTCATCGCCCAGTCGAACATGCGGCTCACGAAGCCGCCGCCGAGACTCGCGCCCGTCACATCGTCGAGCCGATATTCCTTCTTCAGCAGGATCGCCTCCGCGGCGCGGATGCCGCTGCGCACCGCCGGGCCGATCCCTTCGGCCATGTCGCGCGTCGCAAGGCCCGCCGCATCACCGGTGATGAACGCATTGCCGATGCGGACGACGTCGACGTTGCCGCGCAGGAAATAGCTATACCCCGTCGGGTCGTAGCGCGCGCCGGCGGCGAGCGACTTGTCCAGCAGCTCGGTGAAGTGCGACCAGTGATAGCGGATGTCCTTGCCGCTGCGTTTCATGCGCTCGGCCATGCCGCCGACGCCGACGTTCAGCCAGCCGTTCTCCTTCGGCACGTACCACGAGTAGCCCGGCAAGCCCTTGTCGAAGAACCAGAGGTGGCAATCGCCGTCTTTCCAGTCGTACGGAATCTCGTGTTCCAGCGTCACCGTCTGCAGCTCCGCCGCGCGCGGATTCGCCTCCTTGAACAGCGTGCGATAGACGGGACAGCGCGTGCCGCCCGCGCCGATGAGGTACTTGCAGCGATACGCGTCGTCGACGACGAAGTCGTCGCCCTCGCGCCGCACGTTGCGCACCGTGTGCTGCACGACCGGTGCGCCGGAGCGCTCGAGCAGCCACGCATCGAATTCGATGCGGCGAATCGAGTGCTGCACGCACGGCAGCTTCACGTACAGCGCCTTCACGTGCACGTGCAGGCGATCGAACGTGAGGAAGCGGTGCGGATATTCGGAGATGTCCATCTCCAAGTCCTTCACCACTTCCGGCGTGATCCAGCCGGCACACAGCTTCAATCGCGGGAATTGCTCCTTGTCGAGCACCAGCACATCCGCGCCGGCGCGCTTCAGCACACGGGCGGCGGAGGAGCCCGCAGGCCCCCCGCCTACGATCAGCACATCGACTGTTTGCACCGTGACTCTCGATCAGGCGTACAGATGCGCGCGCGTCATCGGCACGTTGTTGTTCTGCTTCGGAGCGAAGACCACCTGGAAGAGCTGCAGCGTGCCCGTCGTGAAGCCTGCGATGGAGCCCGCCAGATACAGCCGCCACATGCGCTCGAACTTCTGGTCGAACATGGCCCGCACGCGCTCCGCGGACTTTTCGTAGAGCTCCAGCCAGTGGGTGAGCGTCTTCGCGTAGTGCAGGCGCAGGTTCTCGATGTCGAGCACCGAGAAGTCCCACGGCTCGAAGATCTGCATGAACTCGGCGAGCGAGGGCGGATAGGCGCCCGGGAAGATGCGCTTCGTGATCCACGGATGCAGCGGCGCGGGCCGGTTGCGGCCGATGGAGTGAATGAGGCCGCGGCCGTTGCTGCCGAGCACGCGATGCGCGATGCCCCCGAGCTGCGCGTAATTCTCGACGCCGACGTGCTCCAGCATGCCGACCGAAACGAACGCGTCGTAGTGGCCGGAGATGCTGCGGTAGTCGTCCTCGACGTACTCGATCTGCGAAGCGAGGCCCTCGCGCTGCGCGCGCTCGCGCGCGTACACGACCTGCTCGTGCGAGATGTTGTACGCGCGGACCTTCACGCCGTACTTGCGCGCCATGTAGAGCGCGAGCCCGCCCCAGCCGAAGCCCGCCTCCACGACGGTCTCGCCCGCACGCAGTTGCAGCTTCCTGCAGACATGCTCGAACTTCGCGAGCTGCGCTTCGTCGAGCGTCGCGTCCGGGTGCGGGTAGTAGGCGCAGGTGTACGCCATCGTGTCGCCGAGCCAGAGCGAGTAGAAGTCGTTGCCGATGTCGTAGTGGTGATGGATGTTCTCGCGCGAGCCCGCGAGCGTGTTCCGGCGCGAGCGATGCGCGCCGCGCAGGATCGAGCCGAGCGTGCGCGCGGCCTTCGGCGCTTCCGGCGCGGAGCGATACATCACCTCGAGGAAGTGCACGAGATCGCCCTCGATGAGGATGCGGCCTTCGCTGTACGCATCCCCGAAGCGAACGTGCGGGTCCTTGACGATGCCGAGGAGCGTGGCGCGATCGGTGATGCGCACGCGCGCCACGATGGGGGCCGTCGCCGTGGTGACGCGCTCGCCTGTCCACAAGACGAACTCCACGGGCGGATTGCCGACGAACGACAGCAGCCGCGCGAGCAGCTTGCCTTCGACGGACGTGCCGCGCGCCGCCGGCGGCGGCGCAACCGTCGGCTCCTCGGAAGGCGGCGTGCGGCCGGTACGGTCCGTCCTCGACGCGACCTCTCGCTCCAAAGCACTCATCGGGCAATCCCCTGGACTTCAAAGGTCCGTTGTCATTTGCCCGAAGATGCTACGGTGCCGGCGGAAAACGCACAACACGCGGGCAGACGAAGCCGCAGGCCTCGCCAGCGCGTCGTGGCGGGCCGAGATGCGGCCCGCGTAGCGGCGCGGCGACAGTCGGGCGCCTGCGAGGCATGGCTTGCTTCCGTGGCCGCGAGCGGCGAAAGCGGCGCCTATCCGCTCACGTTGCTGGCGCGCGATCGCTGCGCCTGCCCGCCGGCCTCGGACGAGGCCGGGGCCGACGGGAGGACATGTGCGTTAGAATTGCGCGTGCCTCAGGACTTCTGGCCGTGGGACTCGGCCCACTTCTGCACGACCGCCATCGTGTTCTCGACGTGCTTGTCGGGGTTCAGGTCGGTGTACGAATACAGAACGTGGCCGTCCGGCGCGATCACGTAGGACGTGCGGTTGGCAAGCTCGGGCTTCTGCGCAAGCACGGCGTCGTAGGCCTTCATGATCTTCTGATCGGCATCGGAAGCCACCGCGAACTTGTTCCGGCATTCGCTCACGGAGAACTTGTTCAGCGTGTCGATCTTGTCGTAGGAGACGCCGATCACCGTGGCGCCGAGCGCCTTGAACTTGTCGGTGGCCTCGGCGAAGTTGTGCGCTTCGACGGTACAACCCGGCGTGAAGGCGGCGGGATAGAAGTAGAGGACCACGGGCCCCTTCTTCAGCGCGTCCGCCAGCGAGAAGGTGAAGGTCTTGCCGGCGAGCGAGGCCTGCGTCGTGAAGTCCGGCGCCTTGGCGCCGTCCGGGAGCGCGGCGAGCGCCGAGGCGGAGAGCAGCGAAGCCAGCAGCGCGAATGCGAACGAACCTCTCATGTGACTATTCCTGTCTTGCGGGGGTGCCGATCAAGACCGGCAGGACGGCGGCGAAATTTCGTGCCGGCGAGTTGAAAGCGCCGGTTGCCGCCGCAAGGTTGCAGACCTCGGCTCGCGTGCCGGATACGGACAGACGCCAACCCGCAACGATCCGCTAACGTGAGCCGCCCGATGCCCGATCCCGCGATGTTGCCGACGCTGTTGGAAGTCTTTCGTTCGCCCCGCAGCGCCGAGTGCGAGGAGCGCGCGTTCGTGCTCACCGCGGTCGGCATTCCGAACGTCATCGATTTCGACGGCTTTCAATATGTCATCCGCGTCGAAGCGTCGCTCGCGGAGCCGGCGCTCGAGCATCTCGAGCGCTATGCGGCCGAGAGTCGCCCGGCGCCCCCGCCGCCCCCGCCGCCGCGCCTGAATCCGTTCGCCTGGGTTGGGGCCGCGTTCTACATCGTCGTGCTGCTGGTCGTCGGGCTCTCGGTGTCCGGCGGGCTGTGGCGGCTCGACGCGTTCGACCTCGGGGCGATCGATGCGGCACGCGTGAAGAGCGGTGAGTGGTGGCGCGCGATCACCGCGCTGACGTTGCACGTCAACGGCGAGCATCTCGCCGCGAATCTCGCCGGCGGCGTCTGGTTCGCGTATCTCGCCGCACGTCAGCTCGGGAGCGGTGTGACCTGGCTGCTCACCGTGCTCGGCGCGGGCCTGGCGAATCTTCTCGAATCGTTGCTGGGGCCGGCCACGCATCAGTCCGTCGGGGCATCCACTGCGGTGTTCACCGCGCTCGGAATTCTTGCCGCGTATTCATGGCGTACGCGCTTCAGCTATCCGCAGCGTTGGGCGCGGCGCTGGGCGCCGATCGTCGCAGGCGTTCTCCTGCTGGGCTGGCTGGGTTCGGAGGGCGAGCACACGGATGTCGTCGCGCACGTCGCGGGATTCGTCGTGGGCACGAGCCTCGGGACGCTGGTCGCGATCCCGCGCGTGCGGCGGGCGTTGACGGCCGTGCCGCAATGGGTGACTGGAGGCGCGGCGCTCGCACTGGTTGCGATTGCGTGGACGCTCGCACTCATGAGCTGAGCTCAGCGCGAATAAGCGCCGCTCTACTTTGCGTAACCCACCAGCTCGACATACGCACGGCCTGCCACTTTCGCGTTCGCGCGTGTGCCCTGCACGGTCGCGGCTCCTTCCCAGTATCGCGGACTCGTGTCGAGCTCTTGATCTGCGAGGCGCGGGCGCACGTCGACATCCAGCTTCAGCGAGGGCACGCGCACCTGCCAGCGAGCGGGATAGCGGCCACCGCGCGGGCTATTCCAATAGTCCTTCACATCGATGAGCACCTCGTCGCTCGCCAGCGCGCGCGTCGTACCGTCGGGCGCGAGCCATGTGCCGGCGCTGTGCGGATCGCGCTCGCCGTCGCGTCTGCGGAGCGCGTAGAACATGAGCGTCGCGCCGTCGTCGAACTGCAGCGCGAACCAATCCCAGCCCTGCTGATCGGACCCGAGCGAGCCGCTGCCCCATTCGCGATCGAGCCACGCAAGGCCCTGCACGTCGAGCGGTTTGCCGTCGCGATCGATCCGACCCATCACGGCGAGGCGCGGGATCGAGTAGTAGTAGCTCGCGGCGCCGGGCGCGCTCGACTTGCGGCTCAGGCCGGCGTCGCCGTTCAGCACGGGCCGCGTGACAGGGCGGAGCTGCAGATCGAACGTGTAGCCCTTCGCCGCCGCGCGCAATTGCCAATACGACGAGCCTTCGGGCCCCGTTTCCCCCGCCGGTGTGCCTAGCGACCAATCGTCGAGCCACACGTGAAAAGGCTCGGCCTGCGCCCCCGCGAGGCCCAGTGCATCGCGCGCATAACGCTCGGACGAAAAGAATTGCCCGCGATCGAGGTCGGTGACCGCGAAGTGGGCCATGTAGATCTGGCGCGTGCGCCACGCGGAGCGCGGCTCGGCGCGATCCGCGAGCTGGGCGCTCGGCGGCGCCAGCGCGAACCGGAAGAACGTCAGCTCGAACCCGAAGCGCTGCCCGCTGTTCGCGTCGAGGTGGCCGGTGACGTACCACCATTCGTGGCGAAACTCAGGATGCGGGCCGTGATCGCGCGGGAACTCGAACGGGCGCGGCTCGAGGGCGAGAGCGAAACCCGAGGGCATTCCTTCGCTGCTGAGCGCATCGAGCCGCGTCGCTTGCGCGGGCGCTGCCGCGTTGCCCGGAGGTTGCGCGGTCTCGGCATCGGCGGCCGCGCTAGCCGTCGTGCCGGTGTGATGCGTGGCGCGATCGCTCGGCGGCCCGTACCCGCACGCGGCGAGCGCTATCAGCGCCAACACTGCGAGCGCACGGGGTACGGTCCGAAAAAGAGATATCGGCATGCACGAGCGGCGAGCGGCCGCGAAAGTTGCCTCATCGCGCCGATTCGCCGCTGCCCCAAGGGGAATGGCGCGCGCGCTCAGAGGTCGACCGCACCTCTTTCGTTGCACCGCTGTCATCATTCTTCCCGGATGTCGCTCGCGAGCGGCGCGCGCGCCGCGCGCCACGCTGGATAAATGCCCGCCACCAGCGCGGCGATCATCGCCACCGCGAATGCATTCGCGAGCTGCGTGCCGGTGATGTGCAGATCGATCATCCAGCCGAATGCACGCCGATTGATTACCGTGATCAGCAACACGGCCGTCAGCAGCCCGCCGGGGATCGCCGCGAGCCACGCGGCCACTCCCATGAATCCCGTCTGCGCTTCGATGACCGCAGCGGCGCCGCGCGGTGTGAGGCCCAGCGCCCGCACGATCGCGAGCTCGCGCGATCGCTCCAGCTCCCACGCGAGCAGCGCACTTACAAGACCGATTGCGGATACGCCTGCGGTCAGCCAGTACAACACGCGCGTAATCACGAACGTGCGATCGAAGATACGCATCGAGAGCGCTCGTACGTCCGCGTTCGACGTGACGGCCAGCGATTGTCGACCGCGACTGATCGCGCGGATCTGCTCTTTCGCCGCCGACAGATCGCTGCCGGGTCGCAGATACAACCCCATTGCCGTGATAGCGTCGTCTTGCCACAGCTCGCGATAGGTCGCGCGGCTCATCAGCACGTTGCCCCGATCGTTCCCGTATTCGCGATACACGCCGGCGACGGGGAAATCGTGCGGGCCGCGGTCCGTCTGCAGCGTGAGTCGCTCGCCCACGCCGATCTGCAGATGCCACGAGAGCGGCTCCGAAACGACGATCGCGCCCTGCTCGAACGCCGCCCACACCCGCTCGGGATCACCCTTGGTGAGTGGAATCGACGAGTGGCTCGACCTCGCGAGCCGCAGCGCATCGATCGGCACCGGACCGCGAGGCGAGTCGACGACTACGCGGCGGCTCTCGGTGTGATCCGCGAGCGCCGGCAGCGCGAGGATCGCGGCGACGATGCCTTCGTCGAGACGGCGCTCGGGCCGGCCGAAGCCGGGTCCCGGCGCGGTGACGTAGAGATCGGCGCGAATCGTGCGCTCGAGATACGCGCGCAGACTCTCGCGGAAGCTCTCGACCATCACGGAAACGCCGATCATCGCGGCCACTGCGAGACCGAGCGCAGACACGGCAACGCCCGTGCGACTGAGCGATGCAGAGATATCGCCGAGCGAGAGCCGTGCCATCGGGCTGAAGCGGCCCGCAAGGCGCGCGGCACCTTGCGCGAGAGCGCGCAGCATCGCCGGCGTGATGGCCGCCACCGCGAGCAGCAGCAGAAACAGGGCGATGAAGCCCGCGAGCAGACTTCGCTCGGAGAGATACACGATCGCGGCAACCGCGCCACTCAGCACTGCGCCGGCAATCAGCAGCCAACGAGAGGCATCCGCCGCGCGCTGCTCGATCACCGAGCGCCGCAAGCCGAGCTGCGGCGCGCTATTCGCCACTTCCAGCGCAGGCAGCGCCGCCGCGAACAACGCCACACCGAGCCCGGCTCCGAGCGCCTTCACGATGGCGAACGGCGGGATCAGCACCTCGTTCACGGCGACGACGAAGTAGAGGTCGTTGATCGTCCGCGACACGAGAGCGACGAGCTCACGGCCGATCGCGATGCCGAGCAGCAGTCCAACCGCCGCGCCGGCAATGCCGAGAATCGCGGCTTCGATGAGGATCATCAGCAGCACGCCCGTGCGCGTGGCGCCGAGCGCGCGCAGCACGCCGAGGGTCCGCCGGCGCTGCACCACCGCGAAGCTGATGGCGCTGAAAATGAGGAACACACCGACGAGCAGCGCGAGCAGGCTCATCGCCTGCAGATTCGTCGTGAACGCGGCGGTCATGTCGAGGCTCTGGCGCGTACGCCGCTGCGCCGGATGCAGCTCGAGGCCGCTCGGCAGGCTGGCGCGCAGCCGAGCGAGCGCGCGCTCACCTTCTGCGCCCGCCGGTACGCGCACGTCGATGCGCGAGAGCTTGCCGACGAGCCCGAGCCACTCCTGCGCTTGCGAAATGTCCGTGAGGATCAGCGTTTCGTAGCCGGTCATCGTGCCTTCGAGCTGACCGAGAAGCGTCGCCGTGTAGTCGCGCCCGCCGATGGAAAGCGTGAACGTTCCACCGGGCGTGATGCCGAGCCGCTGCGCCGTCGACGCGGCGAGCACGACCGTGCCGGGCTGCGTGAACCAGCGCGAGGCGACATCGAAGCTGGCGCGTGCGGGCGGCTGCTCCGCACCCGACGCCGAGCGTGCGAGCTTGCCGGCGCGCCCATCGGAGTCGCGCGACGGCGGCGCGTCCGCGCCTCGTACGACTGTTGGCGCCGAGCCGCCGCCCGCCGGCACGGCGGTGCCGGCCTGATCTGCGCGTGCCGATTCGACACGCACGTTGCCGAGGCTCGTGGTGTCCCCTCGTACAGCCGTGTCGACGAGCGGATCGATGCCGATCAGCTGCATCGTCTGATCGTTCACGTCGACGTAGCCTTCGACGACCGGCGCGAGCGCGATCGGACCGGCCGCGCGTCGGAGCGCGAGGTACGCCTGCTCGTCGATGCCGCCGGGCCCGCCGGTGATCTCGTGCGTTGCGGCTCCGTTCACCGCTTCCATCGACAGCTCGAAGGCTTTCCCCGAGCTCGCGACGGCGATGTCCACTGCGACGATCGTCGCGACGCCGAGCGCCAGTCCCAAGAGTGCAAGACCGAGCTGCGCCGGATGCCGGAGCAGATGCCGCGCGCTCGCGGCCCAGAGCGTCGGTGCGCCGATTGCGCTCACGATTCGAGCGTCGCGGCCGCGGGTTCGAGCAGCCGGCCGTCGCGCATCACGAGCGTGCGGTCGGCGGTCGCGGCGAGCGTACGATCGTGCGTCACGAGCACCAGCGTCGCACCGCGCTTGCGTACGAGGGCGAGCACGAGCGGGAACACCTGCCGTGCGGTTTCTTCGTCCAGATTGCCCGTCGGCTCGTCCGCAAGCAGCAGCTGCGGCTCGTGCACGAGCGCCCGCGCGATGGCGACACGTTGCTGCTCGCCGCCCGAGAACGTATCGATGGCGCTGCCGAGGCGATCGCCGAGCCCCACTTCCGCGAGCATGGCGGCGCTGCGCCGGCGGGCCTCGGCGCCGCGCACGCCATTCAGCTCGAGCACGAGACGCACGTTCTCCTCGGCATTCAATGTCGGTACGAGATTGAAAAACTGATAGATGAACCCGATGTGCTGACGGCGAAAGCGCGTGCGCTCCGGCTCGGCGAGGCTCGACACCTCACGGCCGTCGAGCTCGACTCGGCCGGAGTCGGCGCGATCGATCCCGCTGATCACGTTCAGCAACGTCGATTTGCCGGAGCCGCTGCGTCCGATGATGGCGACGGATTGGCCGCTCGCGATGCGCGCGCTGACGCCGTCCAGCACCCGGTGTTCGCGACCGCCTTCACGGAAGCTGCGTGACAGGTTTTCCAGGATCAGCACTGTGGGATGCCCGACTGCAAAGTCCGCGTAATCTACCGTGCCGGCGGGTCGCGCGCTGGCGCGCAACGATGGGCCGATCGGCGGTATTCTCAGCCCCGGCGGCTAGAGCGATGTCCAAGCCTCATTCACACCACCATTCTCATCCCACGCACGGCGCGGAACGGCGACGCGGGCACGAAAGGCATTCCCACGAGCCGCACTCGCACGCCGACGCCGCGCACGGGCACTCACACGGCACGCACGGACAGTCCGGCGCCGCGCACGGTCATTCTCACGATCTCACCGGCAAGCCACGCCGGCAGCTGGTCGTCGCGCTCGCGCTGACGTCGTTCATTCTCGTCATCGAGGCCGTCGCCAGCTTCGTGACAGGCAGCCTCGCGCTGCTCTCGGACGCTGCGCACATGGCAACGGACGCGGCGGCGCTCGGCATCGCGCTGCTCGCCGTGCAGCTCGGCTCACGCAAGGCGGATGCACGCCGCAGCTACGGGTATCGGCGGCTCGAGATCGTCGCGGCCGCCCTGAATGCGGGCACGCTCTTCATCATCGGCGGCTACATCTTGTGGGAGGCGGTAGGCCGCTTCCGGAATCCCGAGCCTATCGCGACCCTGGGGGTGATCGTCGTGGCCGCCGTCGGTCTGCTCGTGAACGGGGTGGCGATGTACATCCTCCACGGTGGTCGCGAGCACAGCCTCAATGTTCGCGGCGCGTACCTCGAAGTGTGGGCGGACTTCATCGGCTCGCTCGGCGTGCTCATCGGCGCGGCGCTGATCCGCTGGACCGGCGCGCTCTGGATCGATCCGCTGATCGCGATCCTGATCGCGCTATGGGTGTTGCCGCGAGGCTGGGCGCTGCTGAAATCCGCGCTGCACGTGCTGCTGGAGGGTACGCCGGAGGGCATCGATCATCGCGCCGTGTCTGCGTCCATGCTGGCGGTCCCGGGCGTTTGCGCGATTCACGATCTGCACATCTGGTCGCTGACGAGCGGCATGCCGCTCCTGACGGCGCACGTGGAGATCGACGAGGTGGCGGAGTGGAGCGGCACGCTCAAGGCGCTGCGCGAGATGCTGGCGAGGGATCATCGCATCGAGCACGTCACCATTCAGATCGAACGCGACGGACAATCGTGCGGTGATACGCACTGCGCCGGCGGCGATTGCTGACCGACGCGCACATCCCTTAGCTGCCGTCGGTGCAGCCGTGGAGCACTTCCGGGCACGGACGACACTGGCGTCGGTACGACTGCGTGCAGAACAGCACGCGCAGGCTTCGAGCGACGCCGCGACCTCGTCAGGCGTTTTCGCCAGGGGAGAACCGCATCGGTTTCGTCACGCCCATGCGACCGAGCTCGCGTCGCAGCGCTTCCGCAAGATCCTGCATCGCGGCGCGATCGAAAACCGGCGCCGCGTCCCAGTCGTACGCCCACGGATGCGCAGCGCGCATCTCTTCCGGCTCGTCCACATAGCGCGGCACCACGTGGGCATGGAGCGCCGGCTCGACGTTGCCGAAGATCGCGTAGTTCACGCGCACGGCGCCGGCCACTTTCATCAACGCGTCGCCGACCTTCGTCATGTCCAGCAGGAACTGCGAGCGCTCCTTCGCGCCGAGCGCGTTGATCGTCGGCACGACCGGATCGGGCAGCAGCAACGCATAGCCGCGCACGAACTGCTGTTTGCCGAACAGCACCCACCCCGAGTACAGCCGCGTGATGACGCGCGGCTCGCGCCCCTCGCGCGCGGCGTGCACCATTTCGTGGATGACGGTTTCCGGCTCGATCCGATCGTTTTTCATGATGGGCCCTGTGAGCGGAAGACGAAGTAGATCGCCCCCACCATGCACAAGCCCGCCCACAGGTAGTCGAGCTTCACGGGCTTCTGCATGTAGAACGCGGCGAACGGCACGAACACCGATAGCGTGATGACTTCCTGCAGCATTTTCAGCTGCGGCAGCGACAGCTGCGTGTAGCCGATTCGATTGGCGGGGACCTGCAGGAGATATTCGAACAGCGCGATCCCCCAGCTCACGAACGCGGCGATGTACCAAGGCTTGTCCGCGAGATTCCGCAGGTGCGCGTACCACGCGAACGTCATGAAGACGTTGGACGCGACCAGCAGCAGGGTTGTCGGAAGGATGGCCGGCATGCCAATGACATTAGCATACGGCCTTCGCGCGCCGTGTGATCAGCCTTCCCAGTAGCGCACGCGTGCTGTGTCGACGTGCACGAAATCGGATTTCGGGTAGTACCCCACGCCGCCCCGTCCCAGGGCAACCGCGAGGTCGCGAAGGCGCTCGGTGCTGACGCCCTTCAGGCGCACGTCGATGGCCTTGCCCTGGATGTGCTGGCTCTGCTTCGCCTGTCCGCCGCCGTTCTTGCGTAGCGTCTCGTTCGTGGCGGCGGAGCGGTACCCGGAAATGATGTCGTAACGAGGCTCCACTTCGGCCGCCGCCGCGAGGTCCGCGAGCAGCACGAAGAGCTGCGGGTCCATCGCGCGATGCTCGCCGCTGCGCTGGTCGAACAGAATGAGATCGAGCTGCGCGAGCGCGGCGGGGATGAAGCCGGCCGCGTTGCGGAAGGTGACGCGCAGCGTCGCGTCGGTGTGAGTGTTGTGGAGCTCCAGCCAGTCCACGGGCGCGGTGGCGGCCTGCGCTCGCGGCGCCCGCAACAGACTTACGGGGGCAATGCACGCGAACAAGAGAAAGAGGCGACGTGTCGCGGCGCTCGCGTGAGCTGCGGCGGCGCTCGCGGTGGTGGGAGCGACGACTGCGCTCGCGATGGCGCGAGGCGTCGCGCCGGTTGGAGTGGCGCAAGGCGTGGCAACGCGGGCGGCGTTATGAGCTGCGGCGGCGCGGGCGGTGGCGTCCCTGCAGGTGGAAGCGCTCCGGGCGGCGCGGCCTGCGGGGACGCTGGCGGAGGCGCGGACCGGGGCAGCCTTCGTGGCAGCGTGGCCTTCGGTGGTGCTCGCGCCGTCCGCCGCGGCGCCGGCTGCTCGCGTGCGCTTCATGGCGCGGCCGCCGTCAGAGTGGAAACGGGCTCACGCTCCCCGTGTCGCCCGGATGCGTATTCACCGCCACGACCGTCGCCTTCGGAAAGAAGTTGAACTCGGATGCGCTCGCCCACGTGTACGCGCCCATCGCGCGCCCGACGATCAGGTCGCCGGCTTTCAGCTCCGGCAGCATCAGGTTCTCGGCGATCACATCGATGCTGTCGCAGGTTGGCCCCGCCAGCACCGACGGCAGCTTCTCGTCCGAGTCGCGCAGCGGCTCCACCGGATAGCGTGCGTGATCGTAGAGCTGCCCGCTGTAGGAGCCGTAGAGCCCGTCGTCGAGGTAGTACCACCAATGTCCCTCACGCTGCGCGCGACCCATCACCGAGGCGACGCCGATCGCGGACGGTCCGGCGATGAAGCGACCCGGCTCCGCGATGATGCGCACCCGCTTGGGCAGCTTCCCGAGCGCCGCACGGATCGGCGCGCAGAAGCGGCCGATGTCCTGCACGGGGCTCATGTAGTCGATCGGAAAGCCCCCGCCGATGTCGAGCGTATCGCAGGTGCCGAGCTTTTCCTTGCGCGCCGTCGCAAGCAGCTTCGCGCACGCGTCGATGGCCTCGACGTGCTTCACGGCGTCCGGCGCCTGCGAGCCGACGTGGAACGAGAGCCCGCGCACGTCGATGCCCAGCTCCGCGGCGAGCTTCGCGAGCGCCACGGCGTTCTCCGGGTCGCAGCCGAACTTGCGGGAGAGGTCGCACACCGCGCCCGGGGCGCGGAACGACACGCGCAGCAGCAGCTCGGCGCGCTCCGCGTACGGCGCGAACTTGCGCACCTCGTCCGGATTGTCGGCAACGAACGTGCGCACGCCGAATTCGAGCGCGTTGCGGATGTCCTGATCGCGCTTGATCGGGTGCGTGTGAATGCAGCGCTTGGGATCGATCCCCAGGCGCTTCGCGAGATGCACCTCGCCGCTCGTCGCGAGATCGAGGAACGCGCCCTCCTCGCACACCGTGCTGACGACCGCCGGGTGCGGCAACGGCTTCAGCGCGTAGTGCAGATCGACGCCGGGCAGCGCCTTGCGCAGCTTGCGGAGCTGCACGCGGACGCGCTCGCAGTCGACGATCAGGAGCGGCGAGCCGAACTCCTTCACGAGCCGGCGGATCTCCGTGGGCTGGAAGGGATCGATGAAGCGGCTCCGGCGAGCCGTGCGCGGCATGAGCATGGAGACTGGTTTTCCCGGGGCCCGAAAGGATAAATGGGCGCGGATTCTACTCGGCGCTCGCCGGATTGGGGACGCGGCGCCCGGAAAACCCGGTGCGCGGCGCGCTCCCCGCCGTTGCGCGGTGAGACCCTCGCCTCATCGGCGACGCTCGAGCATCTGCTAATTTGGCCGGGCATGGCCACGCCACCCCTCACTCCGGACCCGCGCCGCGAGCTGGAAATGCTGCTCGCCTCGCGATTCGCGCTCATCGTCATCGAGTCGCGCGAGGAAGCGCGCGTGCTGCAGCTCGTGCGCGAGGCCGGCATCAAGGCCGGGCGTGGCCGCGGGTGGGGCATCTTCCAGTGGACCGTCACGGAAGGGCTGCGCCGCGTCGACATCGACTTCGGCGCCGCGCAGAAGACCGTCGCGGACCCGGCGCAACTGCTGCGGCATTTGAAGGCGACACCGACCGCCGGCGTCTACCTGCTGCTCGATTTCCATCCGTACCTGTCGGATCCGATCAACGTCCGCATGATCAAGGACATCGCGCAGGGCTACGAGCAGGTCCCGCGAACGATCGTGCTCATGAGCCACGAAGTCCTCGTGCCAGAGGAGCTCGAGCACCTGACGGCGCGCTTGACGCTCGGCACGCCGACGCGCAACGAGCGCCTCGCCGTCGTCACGCGCGTCGCGCGCGAGTGGGCGCAGGCGAATGCCGGACGCGCGGCGCAGGTCGACCCGCAGGCGCTCGATCACCTCGTCGACAATCTCGCCGGTCTCGAGACGCCGGATACCGAGCGCCTCGCGCGCCAGGCCATCTTCAACGACGGCGCGCTGACGATGGCCGATCTGCCCGGCGTGCTGGCCGCGAAGTATCAGCTGCTGAACCGCGGCGGCACGCTCTCGTACGAACCGGATACCGCGAAGTTCGCAGACATCGGCGGGCTCGCGCGCCTGCGCCAGTGGCTCACGAGCCGCAAGCCGGCCTTCGATGGGAGCGCGCCCGAGCTCGATCCGCCGAAGGGCGTGATGCTTCTCGGCGTGCAGGGCTGCGGCAAGAGCCTCGCGGCGCGCGCTGCGGCCGGCATCTTCGGTGTGCCGTTACTGCGCCTCGACTTCGGCAGCCTGTACAGCAAGTGGCACGGCGAGTCCGAAAAGAATCTGCGCGACTCGCTGCGCGCGGCCGAAGGGCTCGCGCCATGCGTGCTGTGGGTCGACGAGATGGAGAAGGCGCTCGCGGCAGGCGACGGCGACAGCGGCGTCTCGCGCCGCGTGCTCGGAACCTTTCTCACCTGGCTCGCCGAGCAGCGCGCGCGCATCTTCGTGATGGCAACGGCGAACGACATCCAGGCACTGCCGCCCGAGCTCGTTCGCAAGGGCCGCTTCGACGAGATCTTCTTCGTGGACCTGCCGAACCGCGCGGCGCGCGCGGCCATCCTCGCGATTCACGCCCGCAAGCGCGGCGTGACGCTCACGCCCGAAGAGCTGGGCGCCCTCGCCGCTCACAGCGAAGGCTTCTCGGGCGCGGAGCTGGAGCAAGGCATCGTCGCCGCGCTCTACACGGCGCACTCCACGAAGCAGCCCATGTGCGCGGCGCTCATCCTGCACGAGCTGCGCGCGACACAGCCGTTGTCGGTCGTCATGGCCGAGCAGGTGAACGGTCTGCGAGCGTGGGCGCGCGATCGCACCGTGCCGGCGGACTGAAGACTCTCTTCGATCGCGCCCTGCGCGCGCAGGCCCCGAATTCTATCGACGCTGTCGATAGACTTGCCTTCCGACCTCGCGAGAGGATGCTTCTCGCGCGGCGCGGCGATGATGAAGCATCCAAGGCCGCCGAGCCCGCCGCGGTCGACGGATTGCGACCGCGGCAAGCGCGTTCGGAGCGCGATCAGAACTTCACGCTGAAGGACCCGAAGTAGGCCCGGCCGAGCACATCGTACGTGCTCGGATCGCTGTTCTGGTCGATGGGGTTGTCCATCAGCGGCGGCTTGCGATCCGTCAGGTTGCGCACGCCGAGCGCCACTTCGATCGCGTCGGTCGCGCGCCAGCGCGCGCTCAAGTCGTGATACACGCGCGTGCCGGGGCTCACGTACGGCCCGGGATCCTGGAAGGCCGGGACCAACCCCTGATTCAGCATCGCATCGACGTACTGGATGTTCCAGGTGACATCCACCGGACCCCAGCCGTAGGAGAGCCGTGCGTTCGCCTTGAAGCGCGGCCACGAGCCCACGATGTTGTACGCGCCGCTCGTGCCCGCGTAGTCGATGTCGTCGAGGATGTAGTTCTTCAGGTACGACACGAGCAGATTCACGTTCAGGCGCTCGTGGCCGCGCGCGAACGCGAACGGGATGCCGTAGTCGATCTGCAGATCGACGCCCGAAGTCGTGAGCTTGGAGGTGTTCACGAGCGGCACGCGCGCCTTCAGCTCGCCCGTTTCGTCGCGGAAGATGAGCGGCTGGTGCAGCAGATCGCTGAAGCACGCCGGGCTGTTCAGGTCGTTCGAGGCGAAGCAGTTGTTGATGATCCCTTGCACGCCGCCTGCGAGAAAGTTGATGTAGTCGTCGACTTTGATGTGCCAGTAGTCGATGGACAGCTGCAGCGTCTCGATGGATTGCGGCCGCACCACGAAGCCCGCGGTGATCGTGTCGGAGCTTTCCTGCTTCAGCTGCGGATTGCCGAAGTTGAACGCCTCGATTTGCGCGTTCGGCTGCTGATAAGTGTCCGGGTGGGGAACACCCTGCGCATGGCAGAACGCGACGGTCTGCGGGTCCGTCGCTCCCGCGCACGGATCGCTGTACAGCGGGAAGTTCTGGTCGCCGGCCTGAAACAGCTCGAACACGCTCGGCGCGCGCGTCGCGGCTTGGAACATCGTGCGGAAGCTGAGTGCGTCGATGGGCGCCCACGTGAGGCCGGCTTTGTACGAGCTCACACTTCCGACCGTCGAGTAGTCGGACGCACGTGCGCCGACCGACAAGTCCAGCTTCTTGGCGAAGGTCTTGTCGGCGAGGATCGGCACGAAGCCCTCGACGAACACCTCCTTGACGTTGAACTCGCCGGCGACCGGATGCGCGGCGTTGAAGCCGAGGATGTCACCGCGATCCTTGGCCTGATCGGGCGTGTACGCCGATTGATCCTGACGCCATTCGACGCCGGCGGCGAAGCCGACCTGCCCTGCAGGCAACGCGAACAGATTGCCGTTCACCGAGGCGTCGACGAGCTGCCGCTCGAACACCAGCTCGTCGCTGAAGTTCAGGCGCACGAAATCCGCCGCGGCCTGCGACATCCTGTTCGCACCGAAGATATCCGCCGGCACGCAGCCGGGCACGAACCGCGTGAAATCCTCGGGACAGCCGTTGATCGCCGCTTCGAGCCGCGAGCGCGACACGTCGTTGCGCGTGAAGCTGTTGAACTCCGTCCGTCCGTACTCGTAATACACGTCGAACTTCCAGCTCTCGAGCGGCAGGTCGCCCTTGGTGCCGAGCGTGATCTGCTGCAGCTTCGAGTCGAAGCTCTGAATGCGCGGACCCATCTCCGTCATGCGCCGACGAAAGATCGCGGGCAGATTCGGATCGGACGGCAGACCCGTGTCCGCGTTGATGCGGCTCGCGAGCAGGTCGCGGACACCCTGGCTGAGCAGCGGGCTGCTCGGCAGCACGTGCAGTCCCGTCGCGGGCGTCTCGGCGAGCTGATGTGAGTTCTTGCTGTCCACATAGAGCAGCTCCGTGTACGCGCGCACCGAGTCGGAGAGGTCGAAGTGTCCGAGGGCGCCGATCGACACGCGCTCGGCGGGCGTGAGCAGATTGTTCACGGGATTGAAGTTGTAGCGGTCGCCGACGCCGGGCGGCGCGAGACCGTCGTTCGCTTCGGGAAGCAGCCCGACGAACGGACGTACGCTGCCGTCGGGATTCACCACGCGCGAGCCGATCGGGTCGCCGTTCGCGTTTGTGAAGAAATCGTTCGGCTGCACGTCGAAGCGGCCCGCCGCGCCCGTCGCCGAGCCGCGAGCAGCAGGATTCGTCGCGAAATTGACGCGCGTGTAATCGCGCTCGGACTGCAGCACTTGCGCGCGGTCGTACCAGCTCGCGTACGCCGTCATGTTGCCGCGATCGTCCGCGAAGTTTCCGCCGACGAGCAGATCGACCTGTCGCTCGCGGCCGTCGTTGCGAGCCGACTGGCTGAGCTGCGTGCTGAGATCCACGCCCTGGAAATCGTCCTGCAGGATGAAGTTCACGACGCCCGCAAGCGCATCCGAGCCGTACACGGCGGAAGCGCCGCCCGTGACCACTTCGATGCGCTTGATCAGATGCGTCGGGACGTTGTTGAGATCGACGGTGCCGTTGTTCACGGACGGGTTGAGGCGCCGTCCGTTCACCAGCACGAGCGTGCGCGTCGGGCCGAGCCCGCGCAGGTCGACCGTGGCGGTGCCGTCGCCGGGATTGTTGGAAAACGCAGTGAATCCCGGCACTACCTGGGGCAGCGTGTTCAGCACGCCTTCGGTGTTGAGACGGCCGGTCGCCTGAATCGCCTCGGCGGTGACCGTCGCGAGCGGGCTCTCGGCCTCGTAATCGTGTCGTTGAATGCGCGAACCCGTGACGGTGACGACCTCACCGGTGTCGACGGGAGCTGCCTCTTGCGCCATCGCGGGAATGGCGCCGAGAGTCGTGAGGCTGGCGAGCAACGCGCGGCGCACCGCACGCCGAATGGAGAAATCGTGCGACATAGGAAGGTCCTACCCTGTGTTATATGCAGGAGAGGACGCACGTTGCGTCGCGAACCGGACAGGCTGGCGCTGTTGTTTTTACGCCCCGTCGGGCGTGTACAGGCGGCTTTCCTGCCCTTCGGGCGAGTGGATCGTTTTCGAGTACCGCATCCCGAGCTTCTCGAGCACGCGTTGCGAGGCGGTATTCAAGGGCGCCGTGATCGCGACGACGCGCCTGATGCCGCGGCGCTCGCGGCCCCACGCGATCACCGCTGCGGCGGCTTCGAAGGCGTAACCCTTCGACCAGTACTGCGGCAGGAACGCGAAGCCGATATCGACGTCGTCGAGCCAGTCGCGCTGCAGCAGGCCGCACATGCCGATCGGCTCGTGCGTATCCTTGAGCTCCGTGCGAAAGAGCGCGATACCGTGCCGCGCGTACATCGCGACCGGGCCGGTCTCGATGTAGCGAGCGGCGTCGGCGAGCGTGCGCGCGCCGCGATCGCCGATGTTCTGGATGAACGAGGGTTGGTTGAGCAGATCGAGAATGAAGGCGGCGTCGGTTTGCGGATCGAGCAAGCGCAGGATCAGCCGCTCCGACTCGCAGACGATCACGGCACCGCGCTCGCGCTCACGGCAGCACGGCCATCGAGCCCGTATCGTCGCTCTCGCTGATGCTGCTGGCGGCGCGCACGAGACGGTCGCGGATCGCATCCCAGCGCTCGTCCTGCGGCACATCCTGCACGAGAATTTTCTGGCAACCCGCCTTGTCGAGCGTGCGCAGATTTGCGTACAGGTCGTGCGCGAACTGATCGGGGCGGCGACCCGCGTTGATCCACGTGACGTACTTGTGCGACTTCAAGGGCAAGCGCTGCGCGAGCACGGCGATGCGCACGCCGCCTTCGCTGAGCGCGGCCGCCTGCGCGTCGATCTCACCCGGCGGCACGATGACCATCGGCGTGCTCGGCGCGTAGTGCGACGGTGTGCTGCCCGGGGTGCGCGGCGACTCGAGGTCCGCGCCCATCAGGAGATCGCCCACGACGCTGCGCAGCTGCGCGGCCGTGACCGCGCCGGGACGCAGCAGCTGCACGTGCTCGCCGACACAGCTGACGATCGTCGACTCGAGCCCGATCTGGCTCTCGCCGCCGTCGAGCACGACACGCACGGCATCCCCCAGCTCATCGCGGACGTGCTCCGGCCGCGTGGGGCTCAGCTTGCCGTACTTGTTTGCGGACGGAGCCGCGATGCCGCCGCCGAATGCCGTCAGGAGCTGCTGCGCCATCGGGTGCGAAGGCACCCGGATCGCGACCGTGTCCTGCCCGCCGGTGACGATATCGTGCACGTTCGGGCCGCGCTTCATCACGATCGTGAGCGGCCCAGGCCAGAACTTCTCGGCCAGCTTGCCGGCCACCTCGGGCACTTCCGCGACCCAGCGGTGCAGAAAGCGCGGCGTATCGAGGTGGACGATGACCGGGTGCGTATGCGGACGGCCCTTCGCCGCGAAGATCTTCGCGACCGCCGCGGGATTCTGGGCGTTCGCCCCGAGGCCGTAGACCGTCTCGGTGGGAAAGGCGACCAGCTCGCCGTCGCGCAGCGCCTGCACGGCGGCTTCGATTTCGACTTGTGTTGCTCGGACGATGCGGACCATGAGTGAGCGTGATTCTAGCAAGGGTACCGGGGTGCACCGGGCACGAATATGCTCAATCGCGAACCGCGTCGCGTGCGCGATACAGCTTGACAGTAGGTCGTAGGTGGGCCTGAACGGTTTCGCGGGCTTTGCCGCGCAACCGTTCAGGGCCCTCATGGGCTCATTCGAGCGTCTTGCGCTCCCAACCGTCCGGCGTACGAACGAGCTCGTACGCGGGCCAGTAGTGCTTGTCGAGCTTCAGGGTGATGACCTCGGGCGCGTTGTTCCAGGTGATCGTGCGCAGGCGAACGGAGGATCGGTCCGGACGCCCCGTCACTGCCGCGAGGAACGCATCGAGATTCGGCGTCGGCACGCCATCGACCTCGACAATGCGGCGCCCCGGGTACAGCCCGTACCGCGTCGCGGGCGAGCCGTACGAGAAGTAGCCGACGTACACGCCCACCGGCGGGATGCCGCGCTGAGCGCTCATCGCGCGATGCGGCGCCTGCAGCGTCGCCCCTGCCCATTGCACGATGCGGTCGATGTCCGTGCTCGGCAGCTCCACCGTGTCGACCTCGATGTTCTGCTCGGCATGGCCGCGCCACACCGTGACCTGCACGTGCTTCTTGTCCGCGGTCGCGCGCTCCACTTCGCGGAAGCGCGTGACCACCTGACCGTCGATCGCGAGGATGAGATCGCCCTGCTTCAGCAGGCGCGAGGCGGGGGAGCCGCCGACCATCCGGACCGCGGTCAGCACCTCGCGCTTCGAGGGGCTGTGCGCGGTGAGCTTCTTCACCCATTCCTCGCTCAGCCCGAACTCGCGCGCGCTCGCGAGCGGCGAGGTCGCAAGCTCCACTTCGAGCGAGTGCATGGGCGCGTTCGCCTGCACGCGCTTCAGCATGTCGTCGACGAGATCGATCGGCACGCCACGGTTGTCCTGCGTGAGCTCGCGGCCGTTCTCGTACGCGAAGCTCGACCAGAGCCCGATCACGCGCCCGGATTTCTCGACCAGCACGCCGTCGTAGTCCGTCGGCGGGTTCACGAGCTCGATGGCGTCGAGGTTGCTGTCGCGGAAGCGCATCGTGCGCGAGAGCGGCAGCACGAGCGGCTCGACCTCCGCAATCTCGGTGCTGCGCGAGCGCAGCTCGGCATCGCGCCCGAGCCCTATCACCCAGACCTGCTCGCCGGGGGAGATCTCACGGGGCGCGAGCCGCGCGCTCTTCACCGGCGTCGTGCCGATGAGCTTCGGGTCGTACTGCACGATGGCGAGGTTGTGCAGCGGATGGATGTACTTCACCGTGCCGGGCACTTCGAGCGTGCCCGCAAACGTGATGCTCACATCACCCACCGAGACCGGCACCGTGTTGCGGTCGACGACGACGAGCCCGCGCTCCGCGTCCACGACGAGGCCGGTGCCGTGATAGTTGCGCTCGGTGATCCCCGACACCGAGTACGGCATATCGAAGCTCACCTGCACCAGCGACGGCGCGATGTAGTTCATGCGCGGATCTTTGAACGTCGGGAACTCCGTCGAGCCGCCCGTGACCGCCTTCGGCGGCGGGCCGGACGCGAGCTGGTTGCAGTCCCAGAGTCCCTCGGCATCGTTGCGCACGCAGTGGTGCGCCGGGAACCAGCGCCGGTCCATGCGGATGGAGCGCAGCTGGCTGCCGTTCGGGTCGTCGATGGTCGAGAAGCGCACGCTCGCGCGATCGCCATCGCCGAGGTCCCGCAACGCGTTCTCGAGATCACCGATGTTGGTGATGTCCTTCGAGTTGAACGAGCTGATCACCGCGCCGCGCGGAATGCCGCTCGCACCGAACACATAGCCCGGATTCGCGACGTACACACCCCGGATCGGCACGTTGAAGTGGCGCGCCTGCTGATACGAGAGGGTGTGCGCGATCGCATCGCCGAACTCGACGTACGAGCTGGGTGTAATCGTGTGCAGGTCGGTGACGGGAATCGTCGCCGTGACGGGCGTACCGCCGCGCTCGACCTCGATCTGCACGTTCTTGCCGACCGAGGTATCCATGATCTCGTCGAGCGGCTCGAACTGGGTGATGTACTTGCCGTTCACCTTCACCAGGATGTCACCCGGCTGCAGCTTGCCGTCCGTTTTCGAGCCAGGCAGCACTTCGGACACGACGAGCATGCCGGTGTACTGCGGGAAGAGCTTGCGGACGGCCGCTTCCGTACCGGCCGTGAGCCCGAGGCGCTTCAGCTCGTCGTACGGCGTGTACGAAAACACGGTCTGCAACGTGCCGCGCGTCGGCACTTGACCCTTCTGGATCATCTCCAGCGCGCGGCGGACGCGTCCGAGCGGCAGGTAGAAGCTCGAGGCCGAGCTCGATGCGCCGCCGGCATTCAGCGCGACGACGCGCCCGCGAATGTCGATGACCGGCGAGCCCGAGGAGCCGCCCGAGGTACCCGAGGCCGCCTGCAAATAGAACGTGTTGAAGTCGTTGTACTTCGCGATGCCGTACTCGGGCGCCTGACGATCGAGGCGCGCGAGCGTGCCGGCGAGGATCGAGAGCTGCTCGCCGGCGTTGTTGCCGACCACGCGAATCTCGCGCCCGATCTGCGCGCCTTCCGGATACAGCGCCAGCGCCTTCGGCTTGATGAAGCGCAGCTTCGAGGGGTCGTAACGATAGAACCCGAAGTCGTGCACCGGATCGCGATACACGGGGTAGAGCTGCACTTCCTCGCGATTCAGGAACGTCGCTTCGGCGGTCACCGGCCCGGGGGTGACGACGTGCCGGTTCGTGAGGATGAGCCCGCGCTCGGCATCGACGACGAACCCGGTCGCCTGCGCGGAGCTGTTCCACTCGGTGTCGAACGCGCGCGTCGAATCCACCTCGATCGAGACCACGCTGGTCGCGATGCGCTCGAGCGTGACGGCCCAGTCGGGATCTTCCTCGACCGCGGCCGCCTGCTGGGCCACCTCATGGGCCTGCTTCTCACCGCTGCCGTTCGGGGGCGCTTGCGGCGGAGTGGGCGCCGGTACGGGCTGTGGCTGGGACGGCGAGTCCGGCAAGGACTGCTGCGACGGCGGGGACGGTGCGGGCGGCGCCGTTTCCTGCTGGGGCGTTGCCTGCGGCTTCGATCCGGACGCGGGCGGAGTCTGAGCGTTGATCGCGGCGAGCGGCGCGAGCAAAAGAAGGAGCAGCAGTCGTACTCGTCGCATAGGGGTCCTGTAACACACCTTGGAGAAAGAGCCCGTGGGCGGTCCGGGCCTTCGAGTCTAGCGGCCGATGAGCACCAGCAGCCAGACAAATCCGAGCAGGATGAAAGACATGAGAACTGCGGCGGATCCGATGTCCTTCGCCAGGCCGGCGAGCGCATGACGCTCGAGCCCGATGCGGTCCACGGTCGCCTCGATGGCGCTGTTCAGCAACTCCACGACGAGAATCAGCAACATCGGAGCGACCAGCAGCGCTCGCTCGACGCCCGTGTGCCCTAGCCACAGGCCGAGGGGTATGACGACCAGCGCCAGGGCGAGTTCCTGGCGGAACGCGGCCTCGTTACGGAATGCGCCGCTGAGCCCCTGCCAGCTGGCCCGCGTCGCACGCAGGATGCGGTCGATGCCGCGTGGTTTGGGACGTTCGAGGCTTACGGTCCGGTCGGCTTCCACGTGAGGTCCAGTTGCTTGGCTGCGCGCACGTCGTCGAGACGGCGAACCGGCATGGTATGCGGTGCGCCCTGGACATGCTCGGGTTCCTCCGTCGCTTCGCGCTGGATGTGGACCATGGCATCGATGAAAGCGTCGAGCACGTCCTTGCTTTCCGTCTCCGTCGGCTCGATCAGCAGACACTCGGGCACGAGGAGCGGGAAATACGTCGTCGGCGCGTGAAAGCCGTGGTCGAGCAGACGCTTGGCGAAATCCATCGCCGTCACCCCGAGCTCCCGCGCCTGCTTCTTCAGGGTGATGATGAATTCGTGACTGGCGCGCCGCTCGGGATACGCCGCCTCGAAGCCGGCCTGCTTGAGCCGCGCCAGCATGTAATTCGCGTTCAGTGTGGCGAAGTCGCCCACCTGCGACATGCCTTCGCGGCCGAGCAGCCTCATATAGATGTACGCCCGCAGCAGCACGCCGGCATTGCCCATGAAGGCCGACAGCCGGCCAATGCTCTGCGGCAGGTCCGCCTCGCTGAGCCAGCGGTACGTCTCGCCGTCCTTGCCCACGATCGGAATGGGCAGGAACGGCGCGAGGCGTGCGCTCACACCCACCGCACCGGCACCGGGCCCGCCGCCGCCGTGCGGCGTCGAGAACGTCTTGTGCAGATTCATGTGGATGACGTCGAAGCCCATATCGCCCGGGCGCACCTTGCCGAGGATGGCGTTGAGGTTCGCGCCGTCGTAGTAGAGCAGGCCGCCGGCCTTGTGCACGATGCGCGCGACTTCCTCGATGCGGCGCTCGAACACGCCGAGCGTCGAGGGATTGGTGAGCATGATGCCCGCGGTGTTCGGACCCACCGCCGCCTTCAATGCCTCGATGTCGACATCGCCGTCGGCATTGACGGCGATCTCCTTGACGACGCAGCCGCACATCGTGGCCGAGGCGGGATTCGTTCCGTGCGCGGCTTCGGGCACGATGATCTCGTTGCGCGCGAGATCGCCGCGTGCGCGATGGTATGCGCGGATCATCGCGACGCCCGCGAACTCGCCGTGCGCGCCCGCCATCGGCGTGAGCGACACGGCCTGCATGCCCGTCACTTCCTTGAGCATTTCCTGAAGCTCGAACATGCAGGCGAGAAAACCTTGGCTGTGCGATTCCGGCGCGAGCGGATGACGCGCGAGGAACTCCGGCAGCATCGCGTACTGGTTACACGCCTTCGGGTTGTACTTCATCGTGCACGACCCGAGCGGGTAGAAGTGCGTGTCGATGGAGAAATTCAGCTGCGAGAGGCGCGTGAAGTGACGCACCGTTTCCAGCTCGCTGACCTCGGGGAGCGCGGGCGCGGACTTGCGGCGCAAGGCTTGCGGGATGTCCGTGGGCTCGGGTGCGTGAGTCGGCCACTGATCGGTGGCGCCGCGGCCCGGATGCGAGTAGTCGAAGATCAGTTTTTCGCGCATGGCGGTGGAATTCCTTCGGTTCGGCACGCGGTCAGGCCGCTATCGCGGACTTCATCGCCTCGGTCAGGGCGCGCGCGTAGGTTTCGATGTCGGCGCTCGTCTTCGTCTCGGTGGCGCACACGAGCAGCGCTTGCCCGAGCTCAGGGTAGTGCTCCGTGAGATTGAAGCCGCCGAGCACGCCCTGCGCAGCGAGCGACTTCAGCACCGGCGCGACCGGCCGATCGAGCAGCAGCACGCTTTCGTGGAAGCACGGTGTGGTGAAAGCCGTACGCACACCCTTGATCCGCGTGAGCGCCGTGACGAGCTCGCGCGTGTTTGCATGTGATGCCGCCGCCACGCGCCGCAGCCCTTGGGCGCCCATCAGCGACATGTAGATCGTCGCGGCCGTCACGAGCAGCCCCTGATTCGTGCAGATGTTCGATGTCGCCTTGGCGCGGCGAATGTGCTGCTCACGAGCTTGCAACGTGAGGGTGAACCCCTCCTTGCCAGTCACGTCGACCGTGCGGCCGACGATGCGTCCCGGCATCTGACGCACGTTTTCCATGCGCGTCGTGATGAATCCGAAATAAGGCCCGCCGGAGGACAGCGGCACGCCGAGCGGCTGGCCGTCGCCGACCGCGATATCCGCACCCTTGGTCCCCCACTCGCCGGGCGGCTTCAGCAGCGCGAGCGAGGTCGGGTTGACCACGGCGATGACCAGAATGCCGCGCGCATGGGCCCAATCCGTGATCGCATCGACATCTTCGAGCACGCCGAAGAAGTTGGGCTGCTGAAGCGCAATGGCCGTGACGTCCTGTCCATCGTACTTCGCGAGCGCCTCCACGATCGTGCGCCCGTCGCTCGCCGAATACGGCAGCTCCTCGAAGCGCAGGCCCTGATTCGATGCCGCCGCAATCGCAACCCGCCGATAGTGCGGATGCATCGTCGTCGGGACGAGAATGCGCTGCGACTTCGACTTGCGGTTCACGCGCACCGCCATGAGGCTCGCCTCGGCAACGGCCGAGGCGCCGTCGTACAGCGACGCGTTCGACACCGGCATGCCGGTGAGGCTGGCCATCATCGACTGGTATTCGTACAGAAGCTGCAGCGTTCCCTGGCTCGCCTCGGCCTGGTACGGCGTGTACGCGCTGTAGAACTCACCGCGCGTCGTGATCGCCCACACCGCCGCGGGGATGTGGTGCTCGTACGCGCCCGCGCCGATGAAGCAGAGCGGCCGGCCATCCTGCCGCGCACGCGCGGACATGAGCCGCCCGATCTCCATCTCGTTCATGGCGGGCGGCACGCCGGCGAGCGATTTCACGCGCAGACTCGCGGGAATCTCGTCGAAGAGCTGCTCGATACGCTCGACGCCGATGGCGGCGAGCATCGCGGCGATGTCCTCTTCGGTGTGCGGAATGAAGGCCATGTCAGGCTCCTTCCGCCTCGAGCAGCGCCTCGTATTCCTGCGGCGACATCAGCTCCGCGAGCAGCGCGGCGTTCGCGGGCTTCAGCCGCATCAGCCAGCCCGCACCGAACGGGTCCTGATTGATGAGCTCGGGAGTCGTCGCGAGCTCGGCATTGCCGGCCGTGACCTCCCCGGCGATCGGCGCATAGACATCCGAGGCCGCCTTCACGGACTCGACGACCGCGCACGGCTCGCCCGCGCCGACCTGACGGCCGGCTTCGGGCACCTCGACGTAGACGAGATCCCCAAGCGAGTGCTGCGCGTGATCGGTGATACCGACCTCGATGGTGCCGTCCGCGAGGGATCGCACCCACTCGTGAGTGCGCGTGTACTTGAGATCGGCAGGAACGTTGCTCATCTGACTTTGTCTCCGAGATCGATACGCGCCTTGCCGAGGCGCACGAAGGGCGGCTTGACCACCCGCGCATTGAGAAGCTTGCCGCGAATATCCACCTGCACGCGCTCGCCCGTGGCGGCAGGCACCCGTGCAAAGGCGATGGATCGTTCGAGCGTCGGCGAGAACGTGCCGCTCGTCGTCTCGCCCTCACCGACTCCGGGCACGATGACTTTCTGGTGGCTGCGGAGCACGCCGCGATCTTCGAGCACGAGGCCGACGAGCCGCGGGATGTTGCCGCGCGCCTTGATGTCCTCGAGCGCGCGGCGGCCGATGAAATCGCGCGTCGCCGGCTCGAACGCGACCGTCCACGCGAGGCCCGACTCGAGCGGATTCTTGCTCTCGTCCATGTCGTTGCCGTAGAGATTCATGCCGGCTTCGAGCCGCAGCGTGTCGCGCGCGCCGAGCCCGCACGAGGCGACCCCGAGCGCGTTCAGATCGCGCCACGTCTTCACCGCGTCTTTCGCGGGGAGCATCACCTCGAAGCCGTCCTCGCCGGTGTAGCCGGTGCGTGCGATGAACCAGCCGTCGATCTCGCGGCCGACGAACGGGCCGAGCGCGAGCGCCGCCTGCGCCCCGGCCGGCGACAGCAGCTTCGCCACCTTCTGCCGCGCCTCGGGACCTTGAATCGCAAGCATCGCGAGGTCCGTGCGCTCCTGCACGTCCACCGCGAATTCCGCCGCGTGTCGGCGAATCCACGCGAGGTCTTTGTCGCGCGTGCCCGCGTTCACGACCATGCGAAAGCGCGACTCGTCGAGGTAATAGACGATCAGATCGTCGATGACGCCGCCGCTCTCCGTGAGCATGCAGCTGTAGAGCGCCTTGCCCGGCTCGCGGAGCTTGCCGACATCGTTCGCGAGGAGCTTCTCGAGGAAAGCCCGGATGCGGGCGCCGTGCAGGTCGGCGACGCACATGTGCGACACGTCGAACACCCCGGCGCCGCGCCGGACGGCGTGGTGCTCGCCGATCTGCGAGCTGTACTGCACCGGCATGTCCCAGCCGCCGAAGTCGACCATGCGGGCGCCGAGCTCATGATGGAGATCGAAAAGCGGAGTGCGTCGTCCCATGGGAGCCACCCTCTCGGTCACAACGACCCGCGTGTCGGCCCACGCGCGCCAATGAAAAAGGGCGGCGGAAACCGTTTCGACACCGAAACGCCTTCCGCCGCCCCTCTGTCCTGTGACCTGAGAGATCAGGCGTAACCCTGTACGCCGCACCCCTTCGGTGGGTGACACGCGGCCCATGGCCGGTGCTCACCGCTCTCCAGAGCCCGTTGCGAGGCTCCCCTTGGAGCGCTCCGAATCTGCCGTTCTCGATGCCTGAGCGTTTCCGGGCGGAACTTGCGCCTTCGGCGGCTCGGCTTGCGGGGCCGAACACTCTCCGGACAGAGACCTCAACGGGCGCGCGGATGATACCAGTTGGCGCGCGCTCGGCGCACAATTCGTGCCTATGAAAAAAACCACAGCTCTCGTTTCGACCCTCGTCCTTCTCTGGGGCTCGGCAGGCGCCTCGGAGGACCCGTTGAAGGAAGTGGCCGCGCTCGAGCGCGCCCGGTTCCAGGCGCAGATCGCGATGGACGTACCGACCCTGCGGTCCATGCTCGCGGACGATCTTTATTACTGCCATTCGAGCGGGGTGTGTCAGAACAAGGAGCAGTTCATCGGCTTCGTCACCTCCGGCACGAACAAGTACCTGGCGATGGATGTCATCGAGATGAAGCCGCGGCTCATCGGCGATGCAGTGGTCGTGAACGGCAAGCTGGACATCCGCGTGGTCTCCGAAGGCAAGGAACAGCACTTCCAGGGCATCTATACCGACGTCTATGCGAAGCGCGGCGGCCGCTGGCAGCTCGTGACCTGGCAATCGACGCGGATTCCATGACGGCGAGACGTCACACCACTACGGTTCGCATCGGCGCGGTGCGCGTCGGCGGCACGCATCCGATCGTCGTGCAGTCGATGACCAACACCGACACCGCGGATGTCGAGGCCACGGCGCAGCAGGTGAAATCGCTCGCGCGTGCCGGCTCCGAGCTGGTGCGCATCACCGTGAACACGAGCGAAGCGGCCGCGGCCGTCGCGCCCATCCGCGACCGCCTCGCACAGCTCGGTGTCGACGTGCCGCTCATCGGCGACTTTCATTTCAACGGGCACAAGCTCCTGCGCGAGCACCCCTCGTGCGCGCAGGCGCTCGCGAAGTACCGCATCAACCCGGGCAACGTCGGTCGCGGCAGCAAGCGCGATCCGCAATTCGCGGAGATGATCGAGGTCGCGTGCGAATACGCGAAGCCCGTGCGCATCGGCGTGAACTGGGGCAGCTTGGATCAGGACTTGCTGACCCGGCTCATGGATGAAAACAACTCGCTCGAGCAGCCGCTTTCCGCGCAGCAGATCATGCGCAAGGCCGTGGTGATGTCCGCGCTCGACAGCGCGCGACGCGCCGAGGAGCTCGGGCTGCCGCACGATCGCATCATCCTCAGCGCGAAAGTGAGCGGGGTGCAGGACCTCATCGCGATCTATCGCGATCTCGCTGCGCGCTGCGAGTACCCGCTGCACCTCGGGCTCACCGAGGCGGGCATGGGCTCGAAGGGCATCGTCGCCTCAACGGCAGGCATGGCGGTGCTGCTGCAAGAGGGCATCGGCGACACCATTCGCGTCTCGCTCACACCCGAGCCCGGCGGCGATCGCACCAATGAAGTCATCGTCGCGCAGGAAATCCTGCAGACGATGGGGCTGCGCTCGTTCGCGCCGATGGTCGTCGCGTGTCCCGGCTGCGGGCGCACGACGAGCACCGTGTTCCAGGAGCTCGCGCAGCAGATCCAATCGCACATCCGCCATCGCATGCCGGAGTGGCGCAGGCAGTACGCGGGCGTCGAGGACATGACGGTCGCGGTGATGGGGTGCGTCGTCAACGGCCCGGGGGAGAGCAAGCACGCGAACCTCGGCATCAGCTTGCCGGGCACCGGCGAGCGCCCGGTTGCGCCGGTGTACGAGGACGGCGAGAAGACCGTCACCCTGAAGGGCGACCGTATCGCCGAGGAATTCCAGGAGCTGGTCGAGCAGTACGTGGCCCGTAAGTACGCTCGCAAGGAGACCGCATGACCGAGCTCAACGAGATGAAATGCGTGCCGTGCGAAGGCGGCGTCGAGCCGCTCACGCCCGCGCGCGCCCGCGAGCTGCTGTCGCAGCTGCATACCGATTGGGATCTCGCGGCCGATGCCCGCTCGATCCGCCGCGAATTCAAGTTCAAGGATTTCTACCGCACGATGAGCTTCGTGAACGCGCTCGCGCACATCGCGAACGTCGAAGACCATCACCCGGACCTCGAGGTCGGCTACGGCTACTGCCGCGTCACGTTCATGACACACGCCATCCGGGGGCTGTCGGAGAACGACTTCATCTGCGCGGCGAAGATCGACCGCATTCCGCTCCGTTGAAGGCCGGAGCGCCGCGCGTCGCGAGTGGCGTGCGCGGGCGCCATCGCGCTACGCGCTGCGCTGCATTTTCGCCGCCGCCGGCAGCTCGCCGGCCATGCCGAGGGCACGTCGGATGAACATCCGCTTGAGCTCCTGGCTGCGATTCACCCATCCGAGCCCGCGCTGGGCGAGGCGCGACAACGGGCCCGTGCCGTGCGCCAGCATCCGATCGAACGCGTCGATCGCCGTGCTCATCATGCGGGTCTCCGTCTTGCGCCAGCGCTCGTAGCGGCGCAGAACGCGCATCGCGCCGGGGTCCTCGCCCTCGCGCCGGGCCACGGCAATCAATTCCGCGAGCGCGGCGGCATCGAGCAAGCCGAGATTCACGCCCTGCCCCGCCAATGGATGCACGACGTGAGCGGCATCGCCGATCAGCGCACAACGGTTGGCGACGTAGTGATGCGCAGAGAGCCGCCGCAAAGGGAAGGACGCACGCTCGCTCACGAGCCGCGTCGCGCCGAGCGCCATGTCCGAGGCGCTGTCCAGCGCCTTCGCAAAGCCCTCGGGAGAAGCTGCGAGCAGTCCCTTGGCGACATCATCGTCCGCCGACCAGACGATGGAGCTCGTTCCGTCGCTCAATGGCAGGAACGCCAGGGTCCCGGTACGCAGGAAACGCTGCCAGGCCGTGCGCTCATGCGAACGCTCCGTCGCAACGTTCGCGACGATGGCCGTCTGCTCGTAAGGCGACACGTCCGCCGTGAGCCCCACTGCGGCGCGTACCGCCGATTGCGCACCATCGGCTCCCACGATCAGCTTCGTCCGCAGCACGCCGGCGCTCGTTTCGACGTGGACGTGATCCTCACCGATCGAGAGCGCCTGGAACTCACCGTTCACGAGTGTCGCGCCCGCGGCCTCGGCCGCATCGAGCAGCGCGCGCTGCACCAAGCGCGTCTCGATGATGTAGCCCAGGTTGGGCTCGTTGACTTCCGCAGCGTCGAAGACGAGGGCCTCGCGAGCGGTGGGCACCACACTTTCATGCCACACGCGCATGCGCTCGTACGGGCTCACGCGAACGGCGGTGATCGCCTCCCAAGCTCCCGCGGTCTGCAAGATGCGCTCACTGGCACGCGAGTATGCGAACACGCGCAATTCCATCGGCGCATCCGGCGCCAGCGGGGCAGGCTTGCGCGGCTCGAGAACCGCAATCCGCAGCGGCGCACGATCGCCGCGCACGGCGTGCGCGAGCAACGCGGCGCCCGCGGCGCCCACGGGGCCCGCGCCGACGAAGAGCACATCCAGAATTGAATTCGCCGCAGTCGCGTTCATCGGAGCGCCAAGCCTCGCGCCAGCCGCGGTGCCGGGCCCGCGAACCCTGCGCTCACGCGCGCGAGAGCGCTCTTGGCCGGCGGCGTCAGATCGAACAGCAGCAGGCCGAAGTTCCGTGCGAGCGTCATGCCCGGACGCGTATCGCCAAAGAGCTTGATCAAGCCGTCCGTGAAGCGAATGACACCGCTGCGATCGCCCGCGCGCCAGCGTTCGAACCGCGCCAGCAAGTCCTCGCTCCCGGCGTCCCTGCCCTCCGCCGGCGCGCTGGCGAGCACTTCAGCGAGCATCGCCGCATCGCGCAGGCCGAGATTGAAGCCCTGCCCCGCCACGGGATGCAATGCCTGGGCCGCGTTGCCGATCAGAACGGCGCGCCGCGCCACGGTGGTCGCTGCGCGAGTCAGCTTCAGCGGATAAGACGCGCGGCGACCGGCGCGGGTGAAACGACCGGCGCGCCAACCGAAGCACTGCTGCAGCTCCACGAGGAACGACGCATCGTCGAGCGCGAGCACGCGGCTCGCCTCCGGCGGGCTCTTGCTCCACACGAGTCCGTAACTGCCATCGAACAGCGGCAGCAAGGCCAGAGGACCGGTGGGTGTGAAGCGCTCGTAGGCCGTGCCGTCGTGCGGGCGATCGGCCGCGAGGTTCGCGACGATGGCGACTTGCTCGTAGTCTTCGATCGTCGCGCCGATTCCGGCCGCCGCGCGCACACTCGAGTGCGCGCCGTCCGCTGCCACGATGAGGCGGGCCTTGATCTCTTCCTGCGCAGGGCTGCCGGCCGCGCCGTTGCTCGCCCCGCCCTCGCGTGTTCCGGCGCTGCGGCCTCGATCGTCGACGACAGTGAGCCGCACGGCGTCCGCGGAGATGTCGATCGACTGCGGATGCGCCGGGGCCCGCACCGTGATGCCTTTCGCCGCCGCGAGCTTCGCCCACAGCGCTGCGCCGATGACGCGGTTCGTCACCACATAGCCGAACGCATCGATGCCTTGCTCGCGCGCGTTCAACCGCGCAAAACCGAAGCGGCCCGCGTCCGAGACGTGAATGGTGCGAATGGCCGCCGCCTGCGGCGCGATGTCGCCCCACACGCCCAGTCCTTCGAAAATGCGGCGACTCGCGTTCCCGAGCGCGGTGGTGCGGTCATCGAAGCTCGGCTGCGCCTGCGTGCCTGGCACCACGCCTTCGATCATCGTGACGTCGAGGCCGGTGCCGGCGAGCGCGAGGGCAAGGCTCGCCCCCACCATTCCCCCGCCGACGATGACCACGTCCACCTCGCGCATCGCAGCCTCTCAGCCGTGCGCCATCAAGGCTTCGATCTCGTCGGGATCCTTCGGTGCTTTGGCGGTGAGCACCTCGGCGCCCGTGCGCGTCACGACGACATCGTCCTCGATGCGGATCCCCATGCCGCGAAACCGCTTCGGCACACCTTTCATGCCCGGCGGAATGTAGATGCCCGGCTCGATCGTCATTGCCATGCCCGGCTCCAGCACGCGCCACTCGTCGCCGACCTTGTATTCCCCTACGTCGTGCACGTCCATACCCAGCCAGTGGCCGGTCCGATGCATGAAGAACTTCCGGTAGGCGCCGTCTTTCTCGAGCGCCGCGACACGGCCCTTCAGCAGCCCGAGTCTCACGAGACCCTGCGTCACGACGCGTACTGCGGCGAGATGCGGGTCGTTCCAGTTGTTCCCGGGCTTCACCTTCGCGATCGCGGCGCGATTGGCTTCGAGCACCACCTCGTACAGCGCGCGCTGCTCGGGCGTGAATTCGCCGTTCACCGGATAAGTGCGCGTGATGTCCGACGCGTAATACTGGTACTCGCAGCCCGCGTCGACGAGCAGCAGGTCGCCGTCATTCAGCGTCTGATCATTCGCCCGATAGTGCAGAACGCAGGTGTTGGCACCACTGCCGACGATCGGTTGATACGAGATGTCGGCGTTGTGAACGCGGAACTCGTACACGAGCTCCGCCATGATCTCGTACTCCTTGCGTCCCGGCCGGCATGCCTTCATCGCTCGGATATGAGCAGCGGCCGCGATGCGCGCCGACTCGCGCATGAGATCGATCTCGTTCTGCGACTTGAAGAGCCGCATGTCGTGCAGGAAGTGCGCGAGCGCGACGAATTCCAGCGGCGCACTGCGCCCGGGCCGCGACTGCGAGCGCAGCCCGTTCACCCAGGCGACGATGCGCTGATCGAACTCGGGATGCGCGCCCATGGTGTAGAACACCTTGGTGCGGTTCTCGAGCAGCCCGGGCAGGATCTCGTCCATATCGGTGATGGGGAACGCATCGTCGGCGCCGTAGCTGCGCGTGGCGCCCTCGGGGCCGGCGCGCTTGCCGTCCCAGGCTTCGCGCGTCGGATCGCGCTCGCGCACGAACAGCAGGTACTCGGCCTGCTCGCGCCCGGGGATGAGCACGGCGACCGCCTCCGGCTCGTCGAAGCCGGTGAGATAGAAGAAGTCGCTGTCCTGCCGGTACGGGTACTCGACGTCGTTGTTACGGAGACGGACGGGAGCGGCGGCGATGACGGCGATGGAGTCGCGCCCCATCAGCTTCATGAGCTGGCGGCGGCGGCGGGCAAATTCGTCTCGCGGAATGGCGCGGGCACGCTTCGGTGCGGCTCGGGTTCGGACTGCGGCGGGCACGCGTTCCTCAGTGCAGGGGCGGCGGCCCGGACGGTCCTGGATCGTCCGAGTCATCCGGCGCTTCGCGCATCGGACCGAGCTCCTCGAAGACGAGCTGCACGCCCACGCGCACGAACTCGACGAGCTCCGCATACGCGCTCTCGTTCTGCTCGTCCGACTCGCCGGCGTCGAGGCCGACCCGCGTGATCTCATCGAAGTCCCGCACCACCTCGCCGACCTCGCCGGGGAGCGACTTCAGGTCCTGGAGCGAGCCGGAGCCGAGGCCGTAAAGAAACCCGACGCACCATTGCGCGAGCGCTGCGGTGCGCTCGTTCAGGGGCTGGGCATCCTCGGGCAGGAGCGGCTGGAACTCGAGCTCGATGCCTGCGAGCGTCTCCGTCGTGACGAAGTAGAGCGCGCGCAGCGCACCGCTGGAGAGGGCCTGCGAGTGCGCGCCATCGGGCAGAATCTCCTGCAGCCAGTCTTCGAATCGATACGCCGTCATCGTGCACAGCGCGCCCACCAGCGTGCCGTGCGCCTCCGCGGCGTCCGTCATCGAGCGCTCGTCGGTGAGCACCCTTTGAATATCGGCGTAGCTCGCTGTCTGCATGACCGGGAGATTATGCCTCATTGGCGCGTGTTGCCTGCGATTGACCGCGTTGCGAGCGCGACTTCATAATCTTTGGCATGAACGACACAACGAAGACGCACCTCGATCTCGAGCTGGCGCGGCTCGAGAAGCGCATCGAAGAGCTGCTCGCCAGCATCGAAGAGCTGAAAGAAGAGAATCGTGCGCTTCGTCAGCGCCACGAGACTCTGGTCAACGACCGCGCCGGCCTGCTGCAGAAGAACGAGCAGGTCCGTGCCCGCGTCGAAGCGATGATCGGCCGTCTCAAAACCATGGAACACGGCGCATGAGCCAGTCAGAAACCGCGCGAACCGACACTCGCGAGCCCGCCCGGGTGAGCGTGCGTATCCTCGAGAAGGAATACGCCATGGTCTGTCCGTACGAGGAACGCTCGGCCCTGCTCGATTCGGCCGAGTTCCTGAACGCACGCATGCGTGAAGTGCGCGACAGCGGCAAGGTGGTCGGCTCCGATCGCATCGCCGTCATGGTCGCGCTCAACCTCGCCAACGAATATCTGAAGCTGAAAGAGCGCGAAGCGAAGCTCGAAAGCGACGCGAGCGGCCGCGTGAAGGCGCTCCGCGAGCGGGTCGAGGCCGAGCTTGCCAAGGGCCAGCAGTTGGAATTTTGAAACCCGGCATCACACAGCGTGAGCGGGATTCGTGTACAGTGAATCCCGGCGTCGCCTGCGGTGTTCGACAAGCTGGTCGGGTTACCTCTCGACCCTAATTGGAACACCCACGGGACACATGGGCTTGAGTGCAGCATTGTGCAAGTCCGCCTCGAGCGGAAAGCCTTACCTGCTTCAGCTCGTCCCACATGTTGCTCTGGTCGAGAGCAACGGCTAGCACCGGCACAGGCGGGTGGCGCTCTTGAATTCCTCGCTCGGCTCCGTCCGCAAGTCCTTGCGGGCGGAGCTGCGCGCCAAGCGGCGCGCCGTCCCCCCCGAACAGCGTGCAGAGGCCGCGCGCCTCGTTGCGCGCCACGTCGATCGCGCGTTCCGCCTCCGCGCGGGCAAGCGCGTCGCCATCTACGCAGCGATGCGGGAAGAGCTGGATACGACGCCGCTGATCGAGCTTGCGCTCGCACGGCGGTGCCGCGTGTTCCTGCCGCGCATCGACCGCCGCACGGTGCAGGTCGATTTCCATGAGCTGCTTCCCGGCGCGCCGCAGACCACCAATCACCTCGGCATCCTCGAACCGACAGGGACCGCCAGCGTACCCGCCCGTTGGCTCGACCTCGTGCTGATGCCGCTCGTCGGCTTCGACGAGCGCGGTGCGCGCCTCGGCATGGGCGGCGGCTACTACGACCGCACCTTCGCGTTCCGCAACGTTCACTCGACGTGGCGCGGGCCGCTCCTCGTCGGGATCGCGTATTCCTTCCAACAGCTGCCCGCCGTCGCTTGCGCCGCACACGACGTGCGCATGGACGCGGTGGTCACGGAGAAAGGGGTCATTCGATGTCGTACTGGCTGATGAAGACCGAGCCGAGCACCTTCAGCATCGACGATCTGGCGAAGGCCCCGAAGAAGACGACCGGATGGGACGGCGTGCGCAATTTTCAGGCGCGCAACATGCTCCGCGACCAGATGAAGAAGGGCGACGAGGCCTTTCTCTACTACTCGAGCACCGAGGTGCCGGGCATCGTCGGTGTGATGGAGATCACGAAGGAAGGCTATCCCGATCCCACGGCGTTCGACCGCAAGCACGACCACTACGATGCCGACTCGGATCCGCGCAACCCGCGCTGGTTCATGGTCGATGTGAAGCTGAAAGAGCGCTTCCCGCGCATCATCACGCTCGCCGAGTTGCGCGCGCACGCGAGCAAAGAGCTCGCCGGCATGGTGTTGCTGCGTCCGGGCAATCGCTTATCGGTGATGCCGGTCGCGGCGGCGCATTGGAAGTTCATTCGCTCGTTGCTGTGATGATGATGAGCACGCGCGTAGCACATCGCTCATGTGCTTGCTTGTTTTTTTGATTCGCGTGCGTATACTTCGACCCCGGACTAACCCGTAACTGGAGTGCCAACATGGCTAAGGCGAAAAAGAAGGGCAAGAAGAAAGCTTCCAAGAAGAAGTAAGGCCCTTGAAATTCGGTGAGCGCGGAAATTTTTTCCGCGCTCACCGGACCCAAAACGACACTGGAGCCCGCGCAAGCGGGCTCAGTCGTTTCTGCAGCTCGCGTTTTGCGCGCATCATCGCTCCAACCCCTATTTTCATAGGACTTCCGCTATGGCTCCGAGCGCCGACGAAAAGAAGAAACAGGCCGCGCACGCCGCTCTGAAGTACGTGCGTGCGGGCATGATCCTCGGCGTGGGTACCGGCTCGACCGTCAACTTCTTCATCGATGCATTGGCCGCGAGCACCGTGCGCGTGAGCGGCGCGGTCTCGAGCTCCAACGCATCGACCGCCCGACTCGAGCGGGCCGGTATCAGGGTGATGGACCTGAATGAAGTCGGGTCGCTCGAGGTCTACGTCGACGGGGCCGATGAAGCCACGCGTGAACGGCATCTCATCAAGGGAGGCGGTGCCGCATTGACCGGCGAGAAGATCGTCGCCGCCGCATCGAAGCAGTTCGTCTGCGTGGTCGACGACAGCAAGCTCGTGACGACCCTCGGGCGCTTTCCATTGCCCGTCGAAGTGATCCCGATGGCCCGCAGGTACGTTAGCGATGCGTTAACGAATCTCGGTGGGCGGCCCGTATGGCGTCAGAACGTCGTCACCGACAACGGAAATCACATTCTCGACGTGCACGGGCTCACGATTCGCGATCCCGTCGCGATGGAGTGCACCATCAACCAGATCGTTGGCGTCGTGACCGTCGGCTTGTTCGCCGCGCGCGGTGCCGATGTATTGATCGTTGCGGGCGACAAGGGCGTCGACATTCTTTGAGAACCCCGGCCCGACGATGACGCGGTGCCGATGGCCGGTGCGCTCGTTGCCGATGGCCCGGTGCGCTCGTTGCCGATGGCCGTGCGCTCGTTGATGCGGGTGCGTTGAGCTGAGCGGTCCGCACCCGCTGATGGCGGTGCGCGTACCGATGGAGGGTGCGCATCGTTGATGCAGGGTGCGCTTGGCTGAGCTGCTGCACCTGCTGATGCGATGGGCATGTCGACGGGTCGGCCGCATGTGCCATCGACACGCATATGTGTGTCGGCGCTCTGCCGGGGAGGTCAGCACCGGCACTCCGGCGCGTCCGTGCTGCGAGCGCTCTCGCCGCGAAGCGACTCAGCCGAACCCGCCACTCGGCCCCAAATGCAAGAAGGCCCGCCTGTCGAACCAGGCGGGCCTTCGGTGTTGGCTGGGGGACTAGGATTCGAACCTAGGTAAACGGAGTCAGAGTCCGTTGTCCTACCACTAGACGATCCCCCACCTTGACTGGAGAAAATCGTCGAGACGATTTTCTCGAGACCCTACACGGTTGCCGCCGGCAAAAAGCGTGGCTTTCGCCGGCTACTCACTGTAGGCATCAGCGTAACCAATCCGCGTTAGCGCTTCGAGTACTGACCGCTGCGGCGGGCCTTCCGATGCCCCACCTTCTTGCGCTCCACCTCGCGCGCATCGCGCGTGACGAACCCGGCAGCGCGCAGCGGCTTGCGCAGGCTCTCATCGTACTCGATCAGCGCACGGGTGATGCCATGACGGATCGCACCCGCCTGCCCCGTGATGCCGCCGCCATTGACGCGCACCGAGATGTCGAACTTGTTCACGAGCTGCACGGCTTCGAGCGGCTGGCGGACGATCATGCGGCCCGTTTCGCGGCCGAAGAACTGGTCGAGCGGCCGGTCGTTGACCGTGATCTCGCCCTTGCCGGCGCGCAGGTAAACGCGAGCGGTAGCCGTCTTGCGCCGACCGGTGCCGTAATTGGGAGTAGCTGCCATGAGAGTCTGGTCCTGTAATTAGAGGTCGAGCGGCTTCGGCTGCTGAGCCGCGTGCGGGTGATTCGCCCCCGCGAAAACGTGGAGCTTCTTGTACATGCGCCGCCCCAGCGGGTTCTTCGGCAGCATGCCCTTCACCGCGAACTCGATGACCCGCTCCGGGTGCTCCGCCAGCAGCTTCTGCAGTGCGATCTGCTTGATACCGCCGATGTGCTGGGTGTGCCAGTAGTAGATCTTGTCCGTGAGCTTGCGGCCGGTGACGCGCACCTTGTCGGCGTTCACGACCACGATGTGATCGCCCATGTCGACGTGCGGGCTGTAGTCGGCCTTGTGCTTGCCCTTCAGGCGGTGGGCAATCTGGGACGCGAGCCGACCGAGCGTCTTGTTGCTCGCGTCGACGAGGAACCAGTCGCCGCGAACGGCGGCCGGTTTGGTGAATGCAGTAGTCGCTGAAAGGGTAGTCATGGCAGATCCGAAAAGCCGCGGTCCCGGGGCGCGGGGCGCGGCGGTGAACCCCAAAAAAGGCGCGGAAGTTTACTGAAGCACCCCCCTCATTGCAAAGACCGCTGCCAATGCGGGCGCGCTTGCCCCCTATAATAGAGAGCATGGCGCCGGTGCACCGTCCCAGACTCCCTTTCCGAGTCCCCGAGCCCCCTTCGCTCGACACGATAATTTCCGTTGCGGACAGGGGCTTACGCGCGGTGTTCGCTCCCGCTCGAGCCAGCCGACCGCTGCCCGCCCCTGCCGGCGCCCCGCCCGAATTGTCCGCAGCCGAACGCCGCGAATCCGGCGCTCTCATGCGTGTGAATCACACCGGTGAGGTCGCGGCGCAGGCGCTCTATCACGGCCAAGCCCTGGTGGCACGGTCGGAAGCGACCCGGGCGATGCTCTTACGGTCGGCCCGCGAGGAAACGGACCATCTCGCCTGGTGCGAGACGCGTCTATCCGAGCTCGGATCCCGACCGAGCCTGCTCGATCCGCTCTGGTATGCGGGGTCGTTCACGATCGGCGCGCTCGCAGCCGCGTTCGGCGACCGCGTGAGCCTCGGCTTCGTGAGCGAGACGGAGCGCCAGGTCGAAGGCCATCTCGACGATCAGATCGCGCGGCTGCCCGCGCGCGATACGCGCAGCCGGTCGATCCTCGAAGCCATGCGCACCGATGAGATCGCGCACGGCGCGGCGGCGAGAGCCGCCGGCGGCGTCGATCTGCCCGCACCCGCTCGCGTACTGATGAAGCACACGGCGCGGGTCATGACGGGAACTGCGTACTGGATTTGAGGAAGTGCGTACTGGATTTGAGTCGGATTTGACGCTTCTTGCCCGTAATCGCTTGCAGTTATACGGGCTTATGTATACAAAGCGCTCGCGCACGCGCCAACTCTGGGGAGCTGGTTAATGGAAGAGAACATCAAGCCGCTGAGTGATATTCCGGCAATCAATCGCTTCTTGAGCTACTGCCGGATTCGCACCGTGCCCTCGAAGACGGTTGTCATTCACGCCGGCGACCTGCCGGATGTTCTCTACTACATCATCAGCGGCTCGGTCGAAGTCATGATCGAGGACGAGGAAGGCAACGAGATGGTGCTCGCCTACCTGAACCGCGGTCAGTTCTTCGGCGAGATGGGCCTGTTCTACGAGCAGCCGACGCGTAGCGCCTGGGTCCGCACGCGCAATCAGTGCGAGCTCGCGGAGATGACCTACCCGCGCTTCCGCCAGATCGCCGCCGAGAGCCCGGGCCTGATCTTCGAGCTCGCCACGCAGCTCGCGACGCGACTCGATCGCACGAACCGCAAGCTCGGCGACCTCGCCTTCGTCGACGTCACCGGGCGCGTCGCGCACGCCATCATGGACCTCTGCGGCGAGCCCGATGCGATGACGCATCCCGAAGGCATGCAGATCAAGGTGAGCCGGCAGGAGCTGTCGCGCCTCGTCGGCTGCTCGCGCGAGATGGCCGGACGCGTGCTGAAGGTGCTCGAAGAGCAAGGCCTGCTGCGCGCCACCGGCAAGACGATCGTCGTGTTCAATGCGCGCCCGAAGATGAAGACGCGCCCCGTCATCGTGCCGGCGAAGACCGCCGCCGCGAAGACGCGCCTCGAGTCCGACGAGATGGACGACGACGATCTGGACGACGAGGACGAAGAATAGACATTCGCTTGCCGGAGCGAGCTCCGGCCAGTCGACGAAAAAGCCCGCAGACGCGGGCTTTTTTGTTGGGGCGACGTCAACGCGTGAGCTGGAGTGCATCTCGGGGCGACAGCCAACGCGTGAGTTGGCGTTCGTCTCGGCTCCGTATTCCCTACATCGAGCCGACGTGCAGCTCGCCACGACACACGCCTCGTGAGCTGACGTGCAGCCCAGGGCGACAGCCGCTACTTCGGGTCTGGTGCATCTCGGGGCGACAGCCAATGCATCAGGCGACGCGCGGCTCGTGAGGGGTTTCGAGGCACGTGCAAATGCATGGATGCATTTGCCCGAGGCCCCGATGGACCGGTCTTACGGCCGTTGCCGAGAAGCCCCTCGCGAGTCGCGCGGCGCCCGGCACGGCCTCGACACGGCCTCTCTCACAACAGCCACCCGCGCCAATCTCCCTGCGCATCGCGCGATCGTCGCGCGGCGCCCAACAGGGACTCGACACGGGCCTCACAATCACCCGCCTGCGCCAATCTCCTTACGCATCGCCGCGATCGTCGCGCGGTAGTCCGAGCTGCCGAAAATCGCCGACCCCGCAACGAACGTATCGGCGCCCGCACGCGCGATCTCACCGATGTTGTCGGTCTTCACACCGCCGTCGATCTCGAGCCGCACTGCACGACCCGACGCGTCGATCCGCTTGCGCGCCTGTGCGAGCTTCGTCAGCGCGCTGCGAATGAACTTCTGCCCGCCAAACCCCGGGTTCACCGACATCAGCAGCACCATATCGAGCTTCTCGAGCGTGTAGTCGAGATAGTCGAGCGGCGTCGCCGGATTGAACACGAGCCCCGGCTTGCACCCGTGCTCGCGAATGAGCTCGATGGTGCGATCGATGTGCTCCGTCGCTTCCGGATGGAAGCTGATGTACGTGGCGCCGGCCGCGGCGAAATCCGGAATGATGCGGTCCACCGGCTTCACCATGAGGTGCACGTCGATGGGCGCGTCGACGCCGTATTTGCGCAGCGCCTCGCACACGAGCGGCCCCATCGTGAGGTTCGGCACGTAGTGGTTGTCCATCACGTCGAAGTGCACGAGGTCCGCGCCCGCTTCGAGCACGGCGTCCACCTCCGCGCCGAGCTTCGCGAAGTTCGCGGACAGAATCGAAGGGGCGATCCAGGCGGGTTGCATGGCCCTTAGTCTAGCCACGGAACCGCGGCCGAGCACGACTTCGTCACCCGACGCGGCGCGTGTCCCAGCGACGACACGGCGCTCAGCTCGTGAGGCGCTGCAACGCTTCGCGGTATTTCGCGCTCGTGCGCTCGATGATCTCGGGCGGGAGCTTCGGAGCCGGCGGCTTCTTGTCCCAGTCGAGCGTCTCCAGGTAGTCGCGCACGTACTGCTTGTCGAAGCTCGGCGGACTCGTGCCGACGCGGTACGTATCCGCGGGCCAGAAGCGCGAGGAATCCGGCGTGAGCACCTCGTCGATGAGCGTGAGCTGCCCGTTGGCATCGACACCGAACTCGAACTTCGTGTCTGCGATGATGATGCCGCGCTCGCGCGCATGCGCAGACGCGAACTCGTAGAGCGCGAGCGCGGCGTCGCGAACCTTCGCGGCCAGCGTGGCACCCACCAGACGCTCGGCCTGCGCGAACGAGATGTTCTCGTCGTGCTCGCCCATGGCCGCTTTCGTGGCCGGTGTGAACAGCGGCTGCGGCAACTTCTCGGCCTGCTGCAGGCCGGGCGGCAGCGTGATCCCGCACACGGCGCCGGTCTTCTGATAGTCCTTCCAGCCGGAGCCGATCAGATAGCCGCGCACCACGGCTTCGAGCGGCAGCGCCTCGAGCTTGCGCACGATGACGGCGCGCCCCTCGAGCATCGCGAGCTCGTCCGGATCCGAGACCGCACTCGAGAGCGGCCGGCCGGTCAGATGGTTCGGGATGATGTGGCGGGTCTTCTCGAACCAGAAATTGGAAATCTGGTTCAGCACGCGGCCTTTGTCGGGGATCGGATCGGGCAGCACCACATCGAAGGCCGAGAGCCGGTCGGTGGTGACGATGAGCATGGTCTGCGCATCTACCGCGTAGATGTCGCGCACTTTGCCCTCGTTGATCTTCTGCAAGCCGCGAAGCGCGGTACGGTGGACGGTGGGCGTCGCCATGATGAGCCGGAGCCGGACGGGGGTCTTGGTACTATAGCAACGATGATGCGCTGGACGGGGAAAGTCTTCGGTGGAGTGGTCGGGATGCTCGTCGGCAGTGTCCCGGGCGCGGCCATTGGCGCTTTGCTCGGCCACCTGTTCGACGAAGCGTCGGCCGGAGACGAGCCCGCCGCGAGCGGACCCGCCTTCGCGCCTGCGGAAATCGCCGAGCAATTCTTCCGCTCGACCTTCCGCATCATGGGCCACATCGCCAAGTCCGACGGACGCGTCTCGGAGCAGGAGATCGCGGCCGCGCGCGGCATCATGGCGGCCCTGCGGCTCGATTCGATGCAGGTGGCCGTCGCCATCGAGGAATTCACGCGGGGCAAGCAGCCGAGCTTCGACGTGGCCGCGGAGCTTGCGACCTTGCGGCGCGCGTTTGCAGGGCGGCCGGATCTCGTGCGCACGTTCGTCGAGATTCAGGTGCGCGCCTCGCTCGCCGGCAACAACATGCAGGGCCCCGCGCGGAAATATGTGAAGCGCGTGGCCGCAACCCTCGGGCTCTCCGAGTTCGAGCTCGCGCAGATCGAAGCGATCCTGCGCATGCAGCGCGGAAACTTCCGGCGCGATCAGCAACAGCAGCAGGCCGCGAACGGCGCCCAGCAGCTCACGATGGCGTACCAGGTGCTCGAGATCTCGGCGACGGCGAGCGACGCGGAGGTCGAGAAGGCGTACCGGCGGCAGTTGAGCCGCCATCACCCCGACAAGCTGAAAGCGAACGGCCTGCCCGACTCGATGATCGAGCATGCGAAGGAGCGCACCCAGCAGATCATCGAAGCGTGGGAGCTGATCAAAGAGCGCCGCGGCATCAGCTGAGCGCGCCGGCGCGCGACCACTCCAGAATCACGTTCTGGATCTCCGTGACCCCGTCGGTCAACGCGGCCGGCCCGGGCTGCAGAATCAGCGACGATTTGATCTCTCGCAGAAAGCCCGTGCGCACGGCCGGCACGTCCTGCCAGCCGGGCCGCGCTGCGACGCTCTCCGGCCGGAATTTCTTGCCGCACCACGAGCCGAGCACGATGTCGGGCGCGCGCCGCGGCACCTCGAGCCCATCCGCGATGATGCGGTTCTTGCCGAGCGGCTCGCGCGCGAGCTCCGGGAAGCAATCGTCCCCGCCCGCGATGCCGATCAGCTCCGAGACCCAGCGAATGCCGGAAATCTGCGGCTCATCCCACTCCTCGAAGTAGACGCGCGGCCGGCGCGGCAAGCCCGCCGCGCGCGCACGAATCTCATCGAGCCCCGCCTCGAGCTTCGTGACGAGCGCATCCGTCTTCGCCTCGCAGCCGATCATGCCGCCGAGCACGCGAATGGTGCGCAGGATGTCGGCCACGCTGCGCTGATTGAACACGTGCACCTCGATGCCCGCGCGCACGAGCTGTGCGGCGATGTCCGCCTGCAGATCGGAGAACCCGAGCACGAGATCGGGCCGCAGCGCGACGATCCGCTCGATCTTCGCGCTCGTGAACGCCGAGACCTTCGGCTTCTCTCGCCGCGCCCGCGGCGGGCGCACGGTAAATCCCGAGATGCCGACGATGCGCCAGTCCTCCCCGAGCAGATACAGCGTCTCCGTCGTCTCTTCGGTCAGGCAGACGATGCGCTCGGGAAAGCCTTCTCGCGTGCGGCTCATGCGGAGCCGACGGTATCATGGGCTGATGTGGGTGCGCTTCTGGAGCTTCCTCGATCGCGTGTTCTTCGGGCCGGCCTCGATGGGCACGCGTCCGATGGCGGTACTGCTCCGCGTGCTGCGCTACCCCTACGCGGTCGTGCGCGACCTCTGGGGCGGCGCCATCAACCTGCGCGCGATGGGCCTCGTGTACACGACGCTGCTCTCGCTGATCCCGCTCATCGCGTTCGCTTTCGCCGTGCTGAAGGGTTTCGGCGCCCACCGCGATCTCGAGCCTGTCATCTACGAATTCTTCCGCCCGATGGGCGAGCGCGGCGCTTCCGAGATCACGCAGCGCGTGATGCAGTTCGCCGATCGCGTCAGCACCGGGCTCGTCGGGTCCGTGGGCTTCGCGCTGCTCATCTGGACCTTGCTCGGCACCATCAAGAAGGTCGAAGACAGCTTCAATTTCCTGTGGCGCGTCGAGCAGCCGCGCAGCTTCGCGCGGCGCGTCGCGGAGTACATGAGCCTGCTGATCCTCGGGCCGCTGCTGCTCGTCGGCTTCATCGGCCTGTCGCATGCGGCCGTGAGCGGGCCGCTGGGCTCGCAGCTCTCGAGTCTGCCGCTCGCGCAGCAGCTCAGTCGCGTGCTCATCGTGCTTTCGCCGTACGTCATGGTGACCGCGCTGTTCACGGTGCTGTACATGTTCGTGCCGAACACGCGCGTGCAATGGCGTCCCGCGCTGATCGGCGCGTGCGCAGCCGGCGTGCTCTGGGCCGCGGTCGGCAAGATCTTCACGGCATTCGTCGCCGTCTCGATCCGGCTGACGATCGTCTACGCGGGCTTCGCGTTCATGGTCGCCGCGCTGCTCTGGACGTACTTCGGCTGGCTCATCCTGCTCGCCGGCACGCAGCTCTCGTTCTACATCCAGAACCCGACATACCTGCGCATCGGCCTGCAAGAAGTGCGGCTCTCGTGCGCCGAGGTCGAGCAGCTCGCGATGCGGGTGATGTACCTCGTGGGCCGCACGCACGTGCAGGGCGGGCCGCGCTGGACCATCAATCGCCTCGCGTCCGAGCTGGGGTTGCCGGGTGTGGCGGTCGCGCAGATCGCCTCCGCGCTGGAAAAATCAGGGCTGCTGATCGTGACCGAGGACGACGAGTTCGTACCCGGCCGCGACGTCGGCCGTATTTCGGTCCAGGAAATTCTCGAAGTCGCGCGCAATCAACGCAGCGGCCACTTCGCCCCGCGCGGCCCCGAGCTCCCGGCCGTGGACCGTCTGGGCGAGCGCCTCGAGGCGGCCTGGCGCGAGTGCTGCGCCGGCCGCACGCTGCGCGATCTGATCGAAGAACCGGCTTGAGAGGAGACGCTTCATGAACCGTAACCTCGTTTCACGATGGAGCATCGTTGCCGCAGCGGCGCTCGTCTCCTGTGCCGCGGCAGCCGCGAGCACCCCGGAAGCACCGAGCATGATCGGCTTCACGGCCGCCGGCGCGGCGAACGAGGCGGCGCTCGAGCAGAGCTTCGATAGCAAGCTCGATCCCGCGCAGCTGCGCGACTGGATGAAGCAGATGTCCTCGGAGGCGAATCACGTCGGCGCGCCTCACAACAAGCAGAACGCAGAGTTCGTCGCCGCGCAGCTGCGCTCATGGGGCTGGAACACGGAAATCGAGCAGTTCGACGTGCTCTACCCGACGCTGAAACATCACACACTGGAGCTGGTCGCGCCGACGAAGTTCGTCGCGAGCCTCGAGGAGCCGCCCATCGAGGGGGACGCGACCTCCGCACGCAGCGACGGAATCCCGCCCTATCACGCGTACGGCGCGGACGGCGATGTCACTGCCGATCTCGTGTACGTGAACTACGGGATGCCGGACGACTACAAGGACCTCGCGCGCCGCGGCATCGACGTGAAAGGCAAGATCGTCATCGCGCGCTACGGCGCGGGCTGGCGCGGCCTGAAACCGAAGCTCGCGTGGGAGCACGGCGCGGTCGGCTGCCTGATCTACTCCGATCCGGCCGACGATGGGTACTCCGAGGGCGACGTCTACCCGAAAGGCGGCTGGCGCCCGTCCGAGGGCGTGCAGCGCGGCTCCGTCGCCGACATGCCCGTGTACGCAGGGGACCCGCTCACGCCCGGCGTGGGCGCCACGAAGAAAGCCAAGCGCCTCCCGATTGCCGAAGCGAAGTCGATCCTCAAGATTCCGGTGATGCCGATCTCGTACGCGGATGCGCAGCCGCTGCTCGCCGCGCTGGCGGGTCCTGTCGCGCCGGGCCGGTGGCGCGGCGCCCTGCCGATCACGTATCACATCGGACCTGGACCGGCGAAGGTACACCTCGCGATCGAATCCGACTGGAGCCTGAAGCCGCTCTACGACGTGATCGCGAAGATCCCGGGCGCGGAGAGCCCGGACGCGTGGGTGATTCGCGGCAACCATCGCGACGGCTGGGTGTTCGGCGCGTGGGACCCGCTGTCGGGTCACGTCGCGATGATGGCCGAGGCGCAAGCGATCGGTGCGCTGCTGAAGACCGGTTGGAAGCCGAAGCGCACGCTCGTCTACGCCAGCTGGGACGGCGAAGAGCCCGGTCTGCTCGGCTCGACGGAATGGGCGGAAACGCATGCGGCGGAGCTGCAGCGCAAGGCCGTGCTCTACCTCAACTCGGACACCAATACGCGCGGCTTCCTGAACGCAGGCGGAGCGCACTCCCTGCAACGCATGCTCAACGAGGTCGCGGCCAGCGTGAAGGACCCCGAGACCGGCGTCAGCGCGCAGGAGCGACTGCGTGCGCGCATTCTGGTACGGGGCTACGAAAAAGGCGCGAGCGAGGAGCAGAAGAAGACCGCCAAGAAAGTCGCGGGCGGCGGCGACTTGCCGATCGGTGCGCTCGGGTCGGGCTCGGACTACACGCCGTTCTTGCAACACCTCGGAGTGGCCTCGCTCGCCATCGAGTACGGCGGCGAAGCCGACCAGAACGGGGTGTATCACTCGAAGTACGACACGTTCGAGCACTACGTGCGCTTCGGCGATCCGACCTTCGCGTACGGCATCGCCGAGGCGCAAACGGCGGGTCGCACCGTGCTGCGCATGGCGAACGCGGACGTGCTGCCCCACTACTTCGGCGGATTTGCGGAGACAGTGAGCGGCTATGTCGACGAGCTCCATCAGCTCGCCGACGAGAAGCGCAGGAAGTCCGAGGAGCTTGCGAAGCTGCTCGAGCGCAACGCCTTCCAGCTCGCGGCCGATCCGACGCGCGTGGTGCAGCCACCGGAGCGCGAGCCCGAGGTGCCCTATCTCGATCTGGCGCCGCTCGACAACGCCGTGACGCGGCTGAAGAAGAGCGCGCGGGCCTACGATGAGGCACAAGCGAAGGCGCTCGCCGGGAATCTGAGTGCCGGCAAGCGCAAAGAGCTGAACGCGCTGCTGCAAGGGATAGAGCAGACGCTCACAGATGCGCGCGGCCTGCCGGGGCGCGAGTGGTACAAGCACTTGATCTACGCGCCGGGGCTGCTCACCGGCTATGGCGTGAAGACCGTCCCGGGCGTGCGCGAGGCGATCGAGGACAATCGGTGGGCCGAAGCGAATCAGTACGCGACGGTCACGGCGAATGCGCTGACGGCGTACAGCGACCGGCTCGACAAGGCGGTGGCGCTGTTGACCGCGCCGTAGCGCGGGCGCGCGCATCTAGCGCATGTCGGTGCGCGCTCGCTGATGTGGCTTCAGCCGGTGGCCGACTTGCCTGTGCGGGCCCGCTGACGTGGACTCGCGAGGCCAGGCTCGCCGAGGCGGACTCGCCCGAGGTGGGTTCGGTTCGAAGGCATCGCATTGGCGCCGCAGTTGCAACGCCGGTCGATTGCCCGCCGGCAATTACTCGCCGGCGATCGTCATCTCGCCGATCAACACCGAGCCCGTGCGGATCGCGCCGCGGATATCGACGTCGGTGCCGAGAGCGACGATGTCGCGATACATCTGCTTCAGATTGCCCGCGATCGTGATCTCGTGCACCGGATACTGGATGACGCCGTTCTCGACCCAGAAGCCGCTCGCGCCGCGCGAGTAGTCGCCCGTCACGCCATTCACGCCCTGGCCCATCAGCTCGGTCACGAAGAGCCCGGTGCCCATCAGCTTCAACAGCGCATCGAAATCCATCGACTTGCCGGGTGCGCCGACGAGCACGTTGTGAATGCCGCCGGCGTTGCCGGTCGTCTTCAAACCGAGCTTGCGCGCCGAGTAGCTGCCGAGCACGTAGCCCTGCAAGACGCCGTTCTGCACGAGCGCGCGATCGCGCGTCGCGACGCCTTCGTCGTCGAACGGGCTGCTCGCAAGGCCCTCCGGAATGTGCGGACGCTCGTCGAGCTGCATGAACTCCGGCAGCACCTGCTGTCCGGCCGCACCGAGCAGGAACGATGACTTGCGATACTGCGCGCTGCCGCGAATCGCAGCGGTGAAATGCCCGAAGAACCCGCGCGCCAGCTCGGGCGCGAACACGATGGGCGCCTTGCGCGTCGTGAGACGACGAGCCCCGAGCCTGCGCAGCGCGCGTTCGGCCGCTCGTCGCCCGATCTCCTCGTGATTCTGCAGAGCGTTCGGGTTGCGCGCGGCGCTGTACCAGTAGTCGCGCTGCATGTCGTCGCCTTCCTGGGCGAGCAGCACGCAGCTCAAGCTGTGAGAGGTGCTCGCGTAGCCTTCGAGAAAGCCGTGCGAGTTGCCGTAGACGCGCACGTCCCGCTGACTGCTGACGGTGGCGCCCTCGGAGTTGGTGATGCGCGCATCCACCGCGAGGCCGGCTGCTTCGGTCGATCGCGCGAGCGACACGGCTTCGTCCGGGCCGAGCTCCCACGGATGATCGAGCCGCAGATCGGGAATGTCGCGCGCGAGCTCTTCGGGATCGGCGAGACCCGCCGCCTCGTCCTCCGCGGTGTAGCGCGCGATGGTGGACGCCTTTTCCACCGTGTCGCGCACCGCCTGCGCGCTCAGGTCCGCGGTGCTCGCGGAGCCCTTGCGCTTGCCGAAGTACACGGTGACCGCAACGCCGCGGTCGCGCTGATACTCGACGGTCTCCACTTCGCCCAGCCGCACCGTCGTGGAGAGGCCGCGATTCTGGCTCGCGTCCGCCTCGCACTGCGAAGCTCCGCGCGCGCGGGCCTCGTCGAGCGCGAGGCTGACGACCTTCTTCAACTCTTCGATCTGCGGCTGCATGCGATAATTGTAGCCATGTCCCACACTCCCGACGACGACGAGAGCGAATATCACGGCCCGAGCAAGAGCGAGCGCAAGCGTAACGCGCACGACGCGCAGAAGCTTGGCGAAGCGCTCATCGAGCTCACGGGTCTCGATCTCGACGCGCTGGGCCTGCCCGAGCCGCTCGTCGATGCGATCCGCGAAGCGCGGCGGATCAAGAGTCGCGCCGGCCTGGTGCGTCAGCGGCAATATGTCGGCAAGCTGATGCGCAGCGTGGACCTCGAGCCCATTCGCGCCGCGCTCGCCGCGCGCAGCGAGCACGCGGCGCGCGAAACCCAGCGCTTCAAGCGCGTCGAGCACTGGCGCGACCGGCTGATCGCGGAGGGCGCGCCGGCGCTCGATGAGCTGATGCAATGGCGGCCGGGCCTGGACCGGGCCGAGTGGCTGCGTCGCGTCGCCGCCGCGCAAACCGAACGCGCCCGCCTCGGCAGCGGCGGCGCGGCCTCGCGCGAGCTCTTCAGAGCGCTCCGGGCCCTGCTCGACCGCGCTACAATCCCCGAATGAAACCTCTCGTCGGCATCATCATGGGCTCGCAGTCGGACTGGGAAACGATGCGCGCCGCTGCCGCGACCCTCGACAAGCTCGCCATCCCGTACGAAGTGCGGATCGTGTCCGCTCATCGCACACCGGACCTGCTGTTCGAGTACGCATCGACCGCGCGGCAGCGCGGCCTCGAAGCCATCATCGCGGGCGCCGGCGGAGCGGCGCATCTGCCGGGCATGACCGCCTCGAAGACCTCGCTGCCCGTGCTCGGCGTGCCGGTTCAGTCGAAGGCGCTGAACGGCATGGATTCGCTGCTTTCGATCGTGCAGATGCCCGCGGGCGTGCCCGTCGCGACGTTCGCCATCGGCGCGGCCGGCGCGACGAACGCCGCGCTCACCGCCGCCTCCATTCTGGGCAACAAGTACCCGGCGATCGCGGCCGCGCTCGACGCGTTTCGCGCGGAGCAGACGGCGAGCGTGCTCGAGCATCCCGATCCTCGTAAGACGCCGACTCCCAAATGACCGTAGGCATCGTGGGGGCCGGCCAGCTCGGTCGCATGCTGGCCCTGGCGGGCTATCCCTTGGGGCTGGATTTCCTGTTCCTCGATCCGGCCGAAGGCGCACCGGCGGGGCAAGTCGCCCCGCAGCTCACGGGCGCGTTCACCGACGCGAAGCTGCTCGGCAAATTGGCGCGCGAGACCGAGGTGCTCACGTTCGACTGGGAGAACATCTCGGTCGAAGCGCTTCGCAAGCTGCCGAAGGACACGCGCATCTGTCCGCCCGTCCCTGCGCTCGCGGCCGCGCAGGATCGCGTGAAGGAAAAGGAGCTGTTCGAGCGCCTGCGCATTCCGACGACGCGCTGGGCTGCCGTCGATTCGCTCGCAGATTTGCAGCGCGCAGTCGCACGCATCGGGCTGCCAGGTGTGCTGAAAACGCGCCGCCTCGGCTACGACGGCAAGGGCCAGTTCGTTCTGCGTCACGCGACGGACATCGACCGCGCGTGGCACGCGCTCGGCAATGCGCCCCTGCTATACGAAGAGATGGTGCCGTTCCAGCACGAGGTTTCGATTATCGGCGCACGCAGCGCGCGCGGCGAAGTGGTCGTGTATCCGCTCAACGGCAACGTGCACGCGCAAGGCATCCTGCGACTCACGCGCGCGCCGTACGGCTCGCCTGCGCTCCAGCGCGCCGCCGCTCGTGCGCTCCGCCGCGTGCTGGACCATTTCCGATATCGCGGCATTCTGACGATCGAATTCTTCGTCCGGCGCGGCCGCCTGATCGCGAACGAGATGGCACCGCGCGTCCACAATTCGGGCCACTGGACCATCGAGGGCGCCGAGACCAGCCAGTTCGAGAACCACCTGCGCGCGATCCTCGACCTGCCGCTCGGCGCGACGCGCGCCCGCGGCCATTGCGCGATGATCAACTTGATCGGGGACATGCCCGCGCGCGCCGCCGTTCTCGCCGCCGACGGGGTGCATCTGCACGATTACGGCAAGTCCCCGCGCCCGGGCCGCAAACTCGGGCATTTGACACTGGTCGAGCGCTCGGCCGCACGCCGCGACCGCCGGGCACGGCGGTTGCTGGGTCAGTTGGCCCCTGAGTTGACCATCCCGTAATATCGGGCGCGCCAGCTGCGCACGGCCCGCTCGATTCGTGCTACCCCGCGGGATGCGCTCGATGGGCACACACTCAGGCCCGAACAGAACTATACGCACTCATGTACCTGGACCTGTTCAAACTGAAGGAGCTGCCGTTCCGGCTGAGCCCGGATCCGCAATTCCTCTACCTGAGCAAGCAGCACGCGCGTGCCAAGGCGTACATGGAGTCGACCATCTGGTTCACGGATGGCTTCGTCGTCATCACCGGCGAGATCGGCTCGGGCAAGACCACCCTCATCGAGTCCTTCCTGAAGGAGATCCAGGCCGACGTGGTGGTCGCGCAGATCAACCAGACGCAGGTCTCGGCCGTGGATTTCCTGCAGGCCGTGCTGGTGCAGTTCGGCTTCTCGCCCTTCAAGATGAAGAAGGCCGAGCTGATCGCAACCCTGAACAACTTTCTGATCGAGCAGCACGGCGCGGGCCGCAAGGTGCTGCTGATCGTCGACGAGGCGCAGAATCTCTCGCTGCGCGTCCTCGAGGAGATCCGCCTGCTCTCCGGCGTCGAGACGACGAAGGAGAAGGTCCTGCGCATCATCCTCGCGGGCCAGCCCGAGCTGAACGACAAGCTCGACGCGCCGGAGCTCATCCAGCTCGCTCAACGCATTCGCCTGCGCTTTCATTTGCAGACGCTCAGCGCCCCGGAGCTGCGCGCGTACATGCAGCACCGGCTCGAAGTGGCGGGCGCCGGCGATCGGCAGATCTTCGCGGAGGACACGTACCCCGAGATCTATCGCTATACGGGCGGTGTGCCGCGGCTCGTGAACACGCTGTGCGATACCGCGATGATGGCGGCGTTCGCCGCCAATCGCGACGTCGTGACGTTGGGAGACGTCGCGAGCGCCATCGACGAGCTGCAGTGGGTGGAGTATTCGGTGCGCCAGCAGCAGCAGGCTGCGCGCCTCGCCGCGGACGGTCATGGCAACTCCGCCACCAGTCCGAGCTCGACGGCCACGGGCATCATCGGCGTGCCGCCGCCGACGCCGGCGACGGACGCGGCGTCCCAGCCGGTCGGGCGGCTGCTCGTCGCCACCGACGGGCGCACCGTGCAGGAGATTCCGCTGAAGGTGGGGCGCGTCATCGTCGGGCGCACCAGCGACAACGACATCCAGATCGACAGCCGCTTCGTCAGCCGTCATCACTGCCAGGTGATCACCACGCCGCAGGCCTGCGTCGTGGAGGACTTGAACAGCACCAACGGCATCTACGTGAAGTCGAAGCGCGTGCGCCGTCACTACCTGAACGACGGGGACGTGGTGCTGATCGGCAAGCACGAGCTCATCTACATCGATGAGCGGCTGCCGCGGGCGCGGGCGCCCTTCGTTGAAACGCTACCGGGAATGCCGCCGTCGGCCGAACCGGTGGCCGAAGCGAGCTACGGCTTTTCGTCCCGCGACGAATCGTCCGTGAAGTAGTTGTCGGCTTTCATCTGCCGGAAATCGCGCCGCCGCAGCACAACGACGAAGCCGCCCAGCACCCCGACGAGGCCCGGCAGTCCCAGCACGAGACTCCACGCCTTCGACCCGTGGAAATAGCTCGCGGCGAGCGCCGCCAAACCGCCCACGATGTAAAGGTAGGGCAGGGCCTCGTAGATCGGTCTGGAAACGCGGTAGGGACGCGCGCTCATTGCGAGATGCTAGCGGCGCCTTGGCTGCGCCGAAACCCCCCGGGTCGCAAACTGTGACCGCGGAGGGTTTTGCGGAACGGGAAGGGCTTTAGCGGCGCTTGCCGGTCAGCAGTTGCGCGACGCGCCCGAAGAAGGACGGCTTGAACGCCTCGACGTGGTAGTACTCCGCCGTGCGCGCGGTGTTCCGGCGACTCATCTCGGCAACCAGATCCTTGGGCAACTCGAACTTCGCGGTGTCGTTGAGACGCTCGGCGTGCATCGTCGTGTCCTCGTCGGTCGGGGGAACGTCGGGTGATGAATCTGCAGTCCGCATGGACCGCGGGTGAGCAAACTACGGACCCACGCGCAGGCGCGGAGTGGAACGGGTCACAGGTTCGCGAGCGGTCATGTGAAGTCGCAAGCCGCAGACGGAATTCCGTCATGCGCCGAGCGTTATGTCCGCGCGGCGACGTGCCCGGTTGGTGCGTCAGGTGACGCATTGCGCCCATTGCGTGCAGGGCGCGTCACATCACGGCGTGTCGATTCATCGCACAGACGGCGGGCACGGCGCACGCGTGAGGGCGAGCGCATCGCACGTGCCCAGCCGTCTGCTTGACGAAGCGGATGCGCGGTCCTTCGCGACAGGCGCACTGCTGTTTTCATCCGCGCACGTAGGATGCAAGTCGAGCGCGCGCCGCTCGACTTGGATTCGCGTTGGTTTCGTAGAGAAATGCGGGTCGGGGACGCCGCTCAGCCCGTGCCGCCGACCGTCAGGTTGTCGATGCGCAGCGTCGGCTGGCCCACGCCGACCGGCACGCTTTGCCCTTCTTTTCCGCAGGTTCCGACGCCGTCATCGAGCTTCAGGTCGTTGCCGACCATGCTCACGCGCGTGAGCACATCGGGCCCGTTGCCGATCAGCGTGGCGCCCTTCAGCGGCGCGCCGATCTTGCCGTTCTCGATGGCATATGCCTCGCTCGCCGAGAACACGAACTTGCCCGAGGTGATGTCCACCTGCCCGCCGCCGAAATTCACGGCATAGATGCCGCGCTCGACGGAGCGGATGATCTCCTCCGGCGAGTGCGGCCCCGGCCGCATGTACGTGTTCGTCATGCGCGGGAGCGTCACGTGCGCGAACGACTCGCGCCGTCCATTGCCGGTCGGCTTCACGCCCATCAACCGGGCGTTGAGCTTGTCCTGGATGTAGCCGACGAGCACGCCGTTCTCGATCAGCGTCGTGCACTGCGTGGGCGTGCCCTCGTCGTCGATGTTCAACGAGCCGCGCCGCTTCGAGAGGGTGCCGTCGTCGACGATCGTGCACGCCTCGCTCGCCACGCGCTCGCCGATGCGGTTCGCGAAAGCGGACGTGCCCTTGCGGTTGAAGTCGCCTTCGAGCCCGTGGCCGATGGCTTCGTGGAGCAGCACGCCCGGCCAGCCCGGCCCCAGCACGACGGTCATCGGGCCTGCGGGTGCCGGAATGGATTCGAGATTCAGCAGTGCCTGACGCGCCGCCTCGCGCGCGATCTTCAGCGGCCGCTCGCCGGCCACCAGCTCTTGGAGCGAGAAGCGCCCGCCGGCTCCGGCGTAGCCCTGCTCGCGCCGGCCGTTGTGTTCCGCAATGACCGAGACGTTGAAGCGCACGAGCGGCCGCACATCCGCCGCGAGCTCGCCCTCGCTGTTCGCCACGAGCACGACCTCGTGCACGGCCGAGACGCTCGCCATGACCTGCACGATGCGCGGATCGATCTTGCGCGTCTCGCGATCGACGCGCTCGAGCCAGGCCACTTTGTCGGGGTCGCGCATCGACGCCGTCGCGTCCACCGGCAGATAGAGCTTGTGCCCGGACTTCGGCTGCCACGCCTGCACCCGTCCATCACCGCCCTGCGCAGCGATGGCCCGCGCCGCGCGCGACGCCTCCTCCAGGGCCGGCAGCACGATCTCATCGGAGTACGCGAAGCCCGTCTTCTCGCCTGCGAGCGCACGGACGCCGACGCCTTGCTCGATGCTCGCGCTCCCGTCCTTCACGATGCCGTCTTCCAGGGCCCACGACTCTTCGCGCGAGAGCTGGAAATACACGTCGGCGAAATCCACGGAGTGCCGCATGACTTCGCCGAAGACACGGTCCAGACGGCTGTCGTCGAGACCGCCCGGACGCAGGATGACGTCGCGGGCGATGCTCAAGGGATCGGACGCCGCGGTCGTTGCAAGATCGGTGGAATGGCTCATTCAGCTACAGTACACGATGGTCGAGGGCAGGGAAGCTAGTGCGGGCTTGGTTCTGCCGATTCAAGTCGACGTCGGCCACGACGCAGCCGCGGCCACGAGGCAAGCGCTGCAGGACCGCGCCCCAGTAGTCGACGATCAGGCTGTCGCCGTACGTTTCCCGCCCGTTCGGGTGAAATCCCGACTGCGCGGGTGCGATGACGTAGCAGAGGTTCTCGATCGCTCGCGCACGCAGCAGCGTTTCCCAGTGTGCGCGGCCCGTTGGCGCGGTGAAGGCCGAGGGTACGCTGAAGAGCTGCGCACCTGCCGCGCTCAGGCGGCGGAACAGCTCCGGAAAGCGCACGTCGTAGCAGACCGTCAGCCCAAGCTTGCCGGCCGGCGTATCGACCACCACCGGCTCGCGACCGGGCGCGACGTGCGCCGACTCGCGATACGTCTCGGCCTTGCCGGGAATGTCCACATCGAACAGATGAATCTTGTCGTAGCGGGCGACGCGACGGCCGCGCTCGTCGAACACGAGCGATGCGGCGGCGACGCGCCCGTCGGCGCCCGCGCGCAGCGGCGCCGTCCCACCCACGATCCAGAGCTTCAGCTCGCGCGCGGTGCTCGCGAGGAAGTCTTGGATGGGGCCGCTGCCGTCGGCCTCGCCGACCGCACGCTTGTCCGCGTCTTTGAGACCCATGAATGCGAAGTTCTCGGGCAGCGCGGCCAGCACCGCACCGCGTTCGCGCGCTTGGCGCAGGAGCTCGCGCGCCTGCTCGAGGTTTGCGCCGACGTCGGGGCCGGACGTCATCTGGATCGCTGCGACTTTCATGGGCGCGACTCTACTCCACGCTGACCGCGGGCTCGTTCCACGAGCCTCGCAAATGAAGCGTCACGTGCGAATGCTCCGCGTCGTCGCCGCCGCGGCCGAGCAGCTCGCGCAGGGCCATCCAGGCGGCGGCGACTCGCGGTGTAGCCGCGAGACGGCGCAGGGACGCGGGGATGCGCTCCTCGCCGCGCAACACCCAGGCCTCGTAATCGTAGTCGTGCGCGAGGAGATCCGTGCGACCGCGCATCAGGATCTCGGCGTCGCCGTCGAAGTGCAGATCGGACGTGATCGCCTGACCGCCGCGCAGCTCGAATTCCGCAGCGAGCCGCTTGAAGCGCAGCTCGTCCGCAGGCAAGGCCTCCGGCCCCGCCGGGCTCGCCATGGCGCTCAGCAGCGCGGGCACCGTGAGCAGCGCAAACGGCTGGCCGGGCACGCCCAGTGCGCCGCGCGCGATGCCATCCTCGAAGCGCATCTCGACGGTGCCCGAAGCCGTTTCGAGCCAGGAGCCCGCCTCGCGCGGCGCCCACGCGAGCTCGCCTCGCAGCGTGCCTTTCGCAGCGGCGATATCGGGACGGAAGCCGAGATCCGCGAGCGCACGCGCGGCCGAATCCGTGCTCAACGTGAATTTCACGCTGCACGTCGTGAGGCCCGGCGCGCACTGCACGTTGCCCTCGCCTGAGAGGTTCTCGCGCGTCCATTGCACGTCCTTGAACGCGACGCGTGGCGCGCGGGCGACGAGCGTGCCGCTCAGCACGCCAAGCGATGCCGCTTCGATGCGCATCGCCGTGCCGGCCTCCGCGCTGCTTGCCAGCACCGTTGCATTGGGATGCACGCGACTGCCGATCGCGAGCTCGTCGGCCGTCACGTTCACCGATGCGGGCGTCGCGTCGGCGAGTCGAGCGACCTGCTCCCACGCGATCAAGTAGGCGGGCAGATCGAGCCGCTTCAGGTGACCCTCCACCGCGATCACGTTGTCCGTGGGAAGGAGCGCTGCGCCGCCGCCGAGGCGCACCGCGCCGCGATCGATCTGCCAGTTATCGCCGCGCTGCTGCAAGGCGAACGCCGCGCGCACGCGCTCCGCAAGGCTCGCGCGCAGCTCCGTCGTGTCCGTCGTGCCGGAGATCTCGATGTGCAGCGGCAGGGTCGCCTCCACGAGCTTGCCGAACGGTGCCGGCAGATCGCTCGCGACGCCGATCAGGTTCGAGTCGGCCCGTCCCTGCCAGTGCACCGGCTGTGTCTCCGACGCGGCCGTGTACAGAAATTCGCCGCTCCATGCCGTGAGGCCTCGGACCTCGGGCAAATCGCGCAGCTCCGAGAGCGCGACGAGCTTGCGCGCATCGACGAGCCCCTGTGCCTGCACGGCGATGACGCTGCCTCGTCGATCGCGACGCTCGGCGACCTTCAGGGTGAGCGGGCTCCCGAGCCATTCGCCGTTCAGCGTCGAGCGCTGCAAACGCCCCGAGTCGAGCGCGAGCGTGCCGCGCAGCGACTCGATCGGCGGCAGATCGTTCGTCAGTTTGAGCTCGACGCCATCGAGCATCGCGGCGATGTGCGTCCGCGTTGGCGGCGGCGTGCTGCGCGCTGCATGCGTCGAACGCGCAGGAACTGCGACGTCGAAATCGAGCAGCGCATCGCCGCGCGCCACGATGTCCTGCAGATGCGGCGCTTGCTCCTCCAGCTCGGGATGGTCGCGCAGCCACGCGAGCGCTTCCTCGAGGCGCGCGCGGGCGCGGCCGGTGAAGTGCGCACCGCGCGCACCGTCGGCATCCCATTCGGCCTGCACGTCGGCGAGATCGAAGGGCCCCGCGCGGCCTTCGTCGAGGGTCGCGCTCACGTGTGAGCCGCTCCACTCGAGCCTTGCGCGCGCAGCGTGCGCCGCGGGCCATACATCGTCCCCGGCGAGCTTCGCGTCTCGCACGTCCAGCGTGCCCTTGGACGTGTCGCCATCCAGATCGATGCTGGCGTCCTCGACATGCCCGTCCGTCACCCGGGCCGCCATCGGGCCGAGGACCTGCGCGAGCTGCGCACCGAGAGCGCTGTGCAGCTTCGAGAGGTCCGCGTGAGGAACGGTGACGTGCGCCTCCAGCACAGGTGCCCCGCCGTCGACACCCGTCAGCGTGCCGCGCAACGTCAAACGGCCGCTCTCGTGATCGACGTCGAGATGCTCCGTCGAGAGACGCCAGCCCGCCTCCGCGCGTGTGATCTCGAGGACGGAGGCGACCTTCAGGCCTGCCAGCGGCTGCTCCGGGAACGAGGACAGCTGCAGCTCCGCCGCCGGCGCCTCCAATTCGATACCGACGCGGCTCTCGCTCGCGGACAGCCGCGCGCGCAGCCCGCGCAACACGAACCGGCCCGGCGCGGCAACCCCGCCATCGGCGACGCGCGCGCTCGCCGCGAACCGCTCGCCCTCGGCTCGCGCGGCGTTCCAATCGAAGTCGACGTTCTCCGCGGCCCCTTCGAGCTCGATGCCATCCGGGACGAGCTGCGGCGCGAGCCACCGCGCGACTGCGGCGGCCGAGCGCAGCGGCGCACTCTCGACCGCGCCATGCACGTGCCCCGCGCCGATCTCGATGGCGATGCGCGGCAGCGGCGCGGACTTGTCCTCGCGACTGAGCGCGAGATCTTCGATCTGCAGCTGCGCGCCGCCCGGACGGCTCGCGAAGCGCCACTCGCCCGCGAGGTACTCGAGCGGCAGCACACCATACGCAGCCAGCGAAGCGTGGGCGGGATCGAGCCACGGCGGCGTGCCGAACGTGACGTCGTGCGCCTTGATCTGGCCGTTGGCCTTCTCGACCTTGCCGGTCTTCAGCGTGAGTTGCAGCGTGATGTCGCCCGAGCCGCTCACCGGCAGGCTGCGCGCGAGCCAGGGCCTATCCTTCAGCACCTCGCGCCAGCCCGCGAACGCGAGCCGCATGCCTTCGAAGCGCAACCCGCCGCTCAGCGTGCGCGGGTCCGCGATATCGCCCTTGAATTGCACGACCACGCGCGCCGCGCGCCCGAGGCGCTCCGGCAGGTAGACGAGCCCGAACCCGCTCCACTCCCCTTCGCTGTGCCGGAGCGACGCGCGCCGCACCTGCACGGTGATGGAATTGGCGAAGCCGTTCGGGTCGGGCAGCTTCAGCGTGCCGCCCTGCAGATCGATGCGGCCTCCGCGCCAGCGCTCGAGAATGCGCAGGCGCGCAGCGAGTGCCGTCGCCTCGGCCGACTCGCCGGGCATGCGCGCACGCGGCGCCTCGGCCGGCGCGCCGCGCGAGAGACGCTCCAGATCGATGTCCGGCGAGACGAGTGTGATGCGCCCGGCGGCGAGCTGCCCCGTCTGCATGGTGCGCCACGCATCGAACCCGACGACGAGCTCCGGCGCGCGCAGCAGGACATTGGAGCGACCCGGCTCGCCGAGCTCGACGCTGCGGAAGACGGCCTCGGGACCGTACCAACCCCAGCGCAGCCCCAGCTCGTTGAAGCGCACGTCCAAGCCCGTCTGCACGCGTATGAGCCGCTCCAGCGCAGCCCGGTGCTCGGGGACCCGTGCGAGCGCAAGCTCGTAGGCGACGACGACCGTGCCTGTGATCGCAAGGATGGCCGCGCACGCGAGAAGCGCCGTCCGGACGCCGCGCCGATGCAGGAACGGCGCGCGCAAGCGTGCGACGGCGCCGCGCAGCCTCGCCGCCTGCACGGGCTCCGCCCGATCGTTCCCGTCATTCGCCTGGTCAGGCGTCATGCGCTGTCTCCGGGAAGCCGCGGCAGGGGGCATCGCGATCGAGGGTTAAATGAGAACCACGTCGTATTGATCCACCCCGTAGAGGGCTTCCGCCTGTAGCCGGATCGGCCGCCCGACCTGCGGCTCGAGCTCCGCGAGGGCCGACGACTCCTCGTCGAGAAGGCGGTCCACGACGTCGCGGTGCGCCAGTATCAGCAGCTCCTTGCTGGCAAACTGCCGGCTCTGTCGCACTATGTCGCGAAAGATCTCGTGGCAGACCGTCTCCGGTGTTTTGACGAAGCCGCGGCCTTCGCAACTCGGACAAGGCTGGCACAGCAGATGTTCCAGGCTCTCGCGCGTTCTCTTGCGCGTCATCTCGACGAGCCCGAGCGGCGACAAGCTCACGATGTGCGTCTGGGCGCGATCGCCCGCGAGCGCGCGCTCGAGGGCGGCGAGCACCTGGCGGCGGTGCGACTCGTCCTTCATGTCGATGAAGTCGATGATGATGATGCCGCCCAAGTTGCGCAGGCGCAGCTGCCGCGCGATCGCGACGGCCGCTTCGAGATTGGTCTTGAAGATGGTCTCTTCGAGATTGCGCGTGCCGACGTAGGCGCCCGTGTTCACGTCGATGGTCGTCATCGACTCGGTCTGGTCGATGATCAGATGGCCGCCGGACTTCAGCGACACCTTGCGATCGAGCGCGCGGCCGATCTCCTCCTCGATGCCGTGCAGATCGAAGATGGGCCGCTGTCCCTGATAGAGCTCGATCGTCGTGGTCGAGCCGGGGATGAACGTGCGCACGAAGTCGATCATGCGCTCGTGCTCGCGCGGCGAATCGACGAGCACGCGGGCCACGCCGCGCGCCATCTCGTCGCGCAGCAGGCGCAGGGTGAGCGGCAAATCCTCGTGGACGATCTCGCCGGGGCGGGCCCGGAGCGCCGTCTCGCGCACGTGGGCCCACAGCTTGTCGAGATATCTCATGTCCTCCGCGAGGCTCTCCTCGGACACGCCCGCCGCGGCGGTGCGCACGATGTAGCCGCCGCCGTCCGCGCTGCTGCGCAGCCGCTCCGTGACCAGCGCCTTGAGGCGCAGCCGCTCGGCCTCTTCTTCGATACGGGTCGAGACCCCGACGCCCTCGCCGCGCGGCATGTACACGAGATAGCGCGACGGCAGCGCGACGAAGGTCGTGAGGCGCGCGCCCTTGGTTCCGATCGGGTCCTTGATGACCTGGACGAGGATCTCGTCGCCCGGATTCACGAGCCGGCGGATGTCGTCGATCGCCGGCAGCGCGACGACCGTGTCGTCCGGACGCATGTAGGCGATGTCGGCGGCGTGCAGGAACGCCGTGCGCTCGAGACCGATGTCGACGAAGGCCGCCTGCATCCCCGGCAGCACGCGCGACACGCGCCCTTTGTAGAGATTGCTGACGAGCCCGCGGCGGCTCGCGCGCTCGATGTGGATCTCCTGCAGCACCCCGTTCTCGACGAACGCGGCTCGCGTCTCGCGCGTCGTGGCGTTGACGAGGATTTCGAGGCTCATTGCCCCATTGTGCACCAAAGCGGGAGCCCGGCCGCGGCCAACAGCCGCGCAGTTTCGAACAGCGGCAGCCCCATCACGCCCGAGTAGCTGCCCGTCAGGGATTCGATGAATACCGCGGCGAAACCTTGCACGGCATAGGCGCCGGCTTTGTCGCGGGGCTCGCCCGTCTCCCAGTACGCCGCACATTCCGCGGCGGTGAGCTCGCGGAAGGTGACGCGACTTTCGTTGAGACTCAGCGCCACCCCGCTCGCCGTGGCGAGCGCCACGGCGGTGAGCACTTCGTGCGTGCGGCCGGAGAGCGCGCCGAGCATGCGCAGCGCATCGTCCCGATCGGCGGGCTTGCCGAAAATGACGCCGTCCAGCACGACCGTCGTGTCCGCAGCGAGCACCGGCAATGAAGAGTCGCGGTCCCACACGGACTGCGCTTTCGCGCGAGCCATGCGCTGTACGTAGGTGCGAGGCGTCTCGCCTGGCCGCACCGACTCGTCGATGTGCGCACCCGTCGCGACGTGCGGTACACCGATTTGCGCGAGCAGCTCGCGCCGGCGCGGCGAGACGGAGGCGAGTCGCAGAATGGGCGGATTACTCACGGTGATATGGATGATTGCTCAGCAAGCTGTGCGCGCGATAGAGCTGCTCGACCAGCACGACGCGCACGAGCGCATGCGGGAAAGTGAGCTTCGAGAGCGCCCACGTGAAATCCGCCCGCGCACGCACTTCGGGGGCGAAGCCGTCGGGCCCGCCGATGAGCAGCGCCAGATCGCGGCCATCGCGCATGCGGGCAGCGAGCCACTGGGCCAGCGCGCTCGTCGTCATCTCGGTGCCGCGCTCATCGAGCGCCACGACGTATTCGTCCTTGCGAAGCGCGGCGAGCAGCCGCTCGCCTTCGATCTCGATGGCACGATGCGTGCTCGAGCCGGAGCGCGGGCCCGCTTCGATCTCGACCAGCGAGACGCGCAGCGCCGCGCCGAAGCGCTTCAGGTAGTCCTCGACCGCCTCGCGCACCCACGAGGGCATGCGGGAGCCGACGGCGAGAATCCGGATCTTCAGGAGGGTTTGCGCCGTGAGGCGCGCTTGCGCGCCGGTACCTTCGGCACCGTGAGACCGACCGGCGCCGCGTTCGCGACCGCCGCCGGCGATTCCTGCTCCCACATGCGCTCGAGGCTGTAGAACTCGCGCACCCGGGGCAGCATCACGTGCACGACGACGTCGTGCAGATCGACGAGGACCCACTCGCCTTCGCGTGCGCCTTCCACGCCGAGCGGCCGCACGCCGCGCTCCTTGGCCTTCTCGATGACGCGATCGGCGATCGAGCGCACGTGCCGGTCCGAATTTCCCGAGGCGACGATCATGACATCCGCGATGTCGGTGAGCCCTCGCACATCCATCACTTTGACGTTGACGGCCTTCATGTCTTCCAGCGCGGCCGTGACGATTCCTTCCAGGGGCGGGCCGCGATCGGGAGCGCGGCGCGAGCGGGTGCGAGTGATCATGTGTGGGGGAGTGTCTCCTGCAGCGTGTGCAATCTCGTGACTATTCGAACTCGTGGCTAATCGATCTCGTGACTATGAGCGCTCCGGAGCATAGCACCCCGTCTCGCGGATGATCTTGCGGACTTCCTCGGGCACGAGATACCGCGGATCCTGGCCGCTCGTAATGACCTGGCGCAAATCGGTCGAAGAGATCTCGAGCTGGGTCACGGCCCGGATGTAGATGCGGCCGGCGAGGGTGTCGTGCAAGTCCCTGATGCTACCGGTGCCGCGATCGACCATCACTTCGCCGAGCGGCCCCATCGTCGGCGCCTTCCAGCCCGGCCGGTGCGCAACGACGATGTGCGCGAGATCGAACAGCTCACGCCAGCGGTGCCAGTCCGGGAGTCCGAGGAATGCGTCCATGCCGAGCAGCAGGCACAGAGAGCGGTCCGGATATTCGGCGCGCAGCTCGGTGAGCGTGTCGTACGAATAGGAGACGCCTTTGCGGCGGATCTCGCGATCGTCGACGATGAAGCCGCGCTGATCGGCGATGGCCGCTTTGACCATCGCAAGACGCAGCTCCGCGCTCGCGTGCGTCATCTGCTTGTGCGGCGGGCTGCCCGCGGGCATGAAGCGCACCTCCGCGAGCTTCAGTGCCTGCAAGAGCTCGAACGCGGTACGCAGGTGCCCATAGTGAATGGGGTCGAACATTCCGCCGAACAGGCCGATCGGTTGCATCGGTTGCATTGCGAAGCTATTTCAACATGTCGGATGGGGGCCGCGGCAGCTAGGGAGTGGGCGGCCGCGGCAGCGGATCGCTCGGAAGCGCAAACGTTCGCTGCGCGCACAGATCGGCGGCGAGCAGCGCCAGCTCATCCCAGGCGTTTCCCACGAGCCGGCCCTTGATCATGCGGTCGGCCCGTACGGCGCGCGTCGTGAGCCGCGCAAAGGAAAGCTGCGGCGCGCGGCGCTTCGCGCGGTCGAGCGCGGCGCTCTGTCGTGACCACGCTCGCGCCGGGCCGCCGCCTCCGCTGAGCGTTCCCGACACGTCGCGCATCGCTTTCGCAAGCGACCAGAGCACGAGCGTGGGTTCGACGCCTTCCGCGCGCAGGCCATCGAGCATGCGCAGCGTGCGGCTCGCATCGCCGGCCAGCACGCACTCGCCGAGCTTGAACACGTCGAAGCGCGCGCTGTCGGCAACGCTGTTCAGCACGTCGTCGACCGTGACGCGAGCGCCGCGCACGAGCAGTCGCAGCTTTTCGATCTCCTGATGCGCGGCGAGCAGATTGCCCTCGGTGCGCTCGGCGAGCAGCGCGAGCGCGTCGTCGTCCGCGTCGAGCTTCGCCTTGCGAAAGCGCGCGCGCAGCCAGCCGGTGAACTTGCCTGCGTCGATCGGCCACACCTGCACGAAACCACCGTGCGTTTCGGCGGCGCGCACCCAGTCCGCGCTCTGCGCATCGCGATCGAGGCGCGGCGCCAGAATCAGCAGCACGCGATCCGGATCGCGCGCCTCGAGCAGCGCGACGAGCGCCGCGCCGCCCTCCTTTCCGGGTTTCGCCGTCGGCAGACGCAGCTCGACGATGCGGCGCTCGGCGAAGAGCGACAGATTGTTCGCGGACGCACGCACGTCGTTCCAGTCCGCGCCGCGCTCCATGAAAAACGTCTCGCGCCCCGTGAACCCGGCGGCGCGCGCCCGGGCGCGCACGGCATCCGCCGCTTCGCCGGTGAGGAGCGGCTCATCACCCGAAATGAGGTAGGACGGCAGCAGCTGCTGCTCGAGATGGGCGCCGAGTGTGTCGGGGTTGATCTTCAACGATGGGTTTCCTGACGGGGGATTATGGTCGACTTTCCGCCGCCCGAGCCACTTCCGCTGCGGCGGCCGCTGTCCGCCTGTCGCGCGTGAGAAACATCGCGTTCCGGCGAACTGGTCGTTGAAGGTTCGCCAGCCGCCGGAGATAGTTGGCGGACCCATGGGATGGCTCTCAGGTCTGCCGCGGCTCCTCGCCCCGGCCGCGCTGCTCGCGGCATCGCTCGCCATGGCCGCCGCACCGGCGGCGCCGCCGGCGAAGTCGAACGCGACACCGGCCGCCAAGGCGGTCCCCGCCAGCGCCGGCAGCGGGACCCAAACGGCACCCAAGGCTGCCCCGAACAGCACCGCGTCCAAATCGAAACGGACCAACGGCGGCACGAAAGTCGCGCCGAAAGCGAAACCCAAACAGAAGCCGGGCGAAGTGCTGTACGTCGACTGGCGCGACCTCCTGCCGGAGAACGAGCGCGCTCACTACAGCGCCTCGGCACCGCCGCCGGAGCACGGCCCGCTCGGTGAAGGCGGACCGCCGGCGGTGCAGAAACTCACGACGACCTTCAACGAAGACCTGAACGACATGGTCGTGCGCCTGCCCGGTTTCGTCGTGCCGATCGGGCCGCCGCGCGCCGGGCTCATCACCGAGTTCTTCCTCGTTCCGTACATCGGCGCGTGCATTCACGTCCCGCCGCCGCCGCCGAATCAGATGGTGTACGTGAAGAGCACGGCGGGCATTCCGGCGGATGCGATCCACGAGGCGTACTGGGTTACGGGTAAGATGCGCGTCGAGAGTCGCACGACGGATCTCGGCACCGCGGCGTATGCGCTCGCAGCCACGGCGGTCGATCGCTACGAATACTGATTGGTGGAGTCGAATGGCGAAGAAGGCGAAGAAGACGAAGAAAAAGAGCAGAGGTTCTTCGCGGACCCGCAGCACGCGCAAGCAGACGCGCCCCACCCGTGCACGCGCAGCGCGCGAAACACGACGCTCACCGCAGCCGCAAACGCTGCGGTCGCTCTATCCGCCGATCGAGCCGTACAACAGCGGCTACCTGAAGGTCTCCGACCTGCACGAAATCTACTACGAGGAATGCGGCAATCCGCGCGGCAAACCGGCCGTCTTCTTGCACGGCGGCCCGGGCGGCGGCACCGACCCGAAGATGCGCCGCTTCTTCGATCCGAAGCGCTACCGCATCGTGCTGTTCGATCAGCGCGGCTCGGGCAAGAGCCGGCCGCACGCGAGCCTCGAGCAGAACACCACGTGGGATCTCGTCGCGGACACCGAGCGCGTGCGCGAGCACCTCGGCATCGAGAAGTGGCTCGTGTTCGGCGGCTCATGGGGCTCGACACTTGCGCTCGCGTATTCGGAAACGCATCCCGAGCGGGTCACGGAGATCGTCCTGCGCGGGATTTTCCTGCTGCGCCGCTCGGAGCTCGAATGGTTCTACCAGAACCCCCAGGGCGCCGGCTCGCTCTTTCCGGACCTTTGGGAGGAATACATATCCGTCATTCCCGAGGAAGAGCGCGGCGATGTGATGGCCGCGTACTACAAGCGCCTGACGAGCTCCGATCCGGCTGAGGTGCGCCGCGCGGCGACCGCCTGGTCGGTCTGGGAAGGCGCGACGAGCTATCTGCGGCTGAACCCGGAGTACGTCACCAAGTTTCGCGAGGACGGTGCGTATGCGGGCGCCTTCGCGCGCATCGAGTGCCACTACTTCGTCAACCGCGGCTTCTTTCGCAGCGACAACCAGCTCATCGAGGACGTGGGCAAGATCCGCCACATTCCGGCGGTGATCGTCCAGGGACGGTACGACGTCGTGTGCCCGGCGCGCAGCGCCTGGGATTTGCACAAGGCGTGGCCCGAAGCCGACCTGCGCATCGTGCCCGACGCGGGTCACTCCGCGTTCGAGCCCGGCATCACGAGCGAGCTCGTCGCGGCGACCGATCGATTCGGCAAGCGCCGATAACCCGTCACGCTGTCGATGAACTTCACTGCGTCGTCGAGCACGGGCGCGCGGTGGCGCGCGGGGACGGAGAACGCTGCGACCATGTCCGCGTGCCCGCGGTCGGGATAGAGCTCCGTATCGACGCGAACATCGTTGCGGCGAAGGGCGTCGCGCAGCGCTTCGGTCTGGTGGACCGAGACGAGGTGGTCGTCCAGACCGTGCGCGAGGAAGGCCGGCGGCGCGGCGGGAGTTACGAAGCGCACGGGCTGGTAGTCCGCTGCGACGTACGGCCGGCCGAAAATTCGGCGCAGCGCGCGCGTGTTCGGCGCGATCGCGTAGGGACCGGCGAGACCGACCAGACCTGCGATCCACTGCGGATTGGCGCCGGCCTTGACCAGGAAGTCGGGCTTGAGTGCGAGGAACGCGGCGATGTGCGCGCCGGCCGAATGGCCCATCAGCACGATGCGTCGCGGATCGCCCCCGAACTCCTGCGCGTGCTGCTGCACCCATGCGACCGCCTGCGCCGCATCGTCGACGAACTCGGGAAACTTCACCTTCGGGTAGAGCCGATAGTCCGGAAGCACGGCGATGAAGCCGCGCTCGGCGAGCGCCGCACCGACAAACCGATACGAAGACTTCGAGCCGCTCTGCCAAGACCCGCCGTACCAGAAGATCACGACGGGCCGCAGCGAACGGCGCGCGTCCGCCGCCTCGCCGACGGCGCCACTGCGCACGGTCGGCACGAGCGAGGCGGTCGCCTCGCGCATATCCGGCGCAGTTGCGTCGGCGGGCACATACACATCGAGCTTCTGTCGCTTGTCGCTGCCGTACGCGATATCGGTCGTGCGCTCGTACGGGCCGAAGGACGCGGGCACATTGGCGATGAGGAACGAGACGCTCGTGCACGCCGCGCTGGAGGCGGCGAGCGTCAGGACACCCGCGCGTGCAAGCAGCTTGCGAATGGTCAGCATCGAAGGGACCCCGTCGGTCGGTTCTCGCCATCAATTACGCCGCAGGCGAGCAACCAGATGCGGGCATCCTCGGAATCTCTTTCGAACCAGGCGCGGGCGCTGCCGAGCCGGAAGCTGTAGCCCCAGGCGTCCATGTCCGCGAGCAGCCGCTCGCGGCCCACGCCGGGCAGCTGATCGGCCAGCAGAATCTGTAAATAGCAGACGCCGTTCTCTTCCGGATCGTCCCCGCCCGCGTCGCGATCGAGCCCGACGCGCCGCTCGGGCGTCATGCAGATGTAGTGGCACGCCTCGTGGAGCACCGAGTGCACCGGCGTGTCGAGCCGGGCGAACAGGCGATTGTCCTGCAGCCCCGCTTCGCTCTCGCCCCAGTACGAGCCCGGGATCACTTCGTTCGGCGCGACGAGCTGCAACTCGAGCCCGTAGCGATTCAGCAGCAGCGCGACCGCGACCCGATCCACCGAGCCGAGTCGCAACACGCGGTCTGCGTTCGGGGCGGACGGCGCCGGCGCGGTCACAGGCTGGCTAAGCGGCGCATCACGATGTTCACCAGATCGCGCGCCATCCCCTCGCGCAGAATCGCCGCTTCGTTTTCCTTGGCGAGCAGCGTGCGCTCATCGAAGCTGTAGTCGCGGGTGACGGAGACTTTCTGCGCCGGCAGCAGCTCCGCGTTCTTGGAGCTGACGGAGAATTCGACGGTGTAGGTGAGCTCGTACTCGCGCGGGATGTTGTTCGCGGAGACCGACAGGATCTTGGAGGTGACGTCGTCCGTGAGAATGCGAACGGTGCCCGTGGCGGAGGTGCTGTCCTCGGCGAGCTTGCCGCCGTTCGTGATGAGCGCTTTGCGCAAGCCCTGCACGAAATCGCTCTGATCGTTCGGCGCGATCACGTAAGTCACCGCGAGCGGCGCAGGCAGCGGCATGCGCCCCTGTAGTCGGAAGCCGCAGCCGCTCAGAAACACTGCCGCCACCACCGCGAGCGCACACGCGTCCGCGGTGCCTGCACGCATGCGCGCGGTGCGCAGCGGCCGGCGCAAACGCCTGAGATCGGCGAAATGTGCAACGTCGCCGCTCGGCTCGACCCCGCGAATGCCGTTGCTCATACGACGATGTTCACCAGCTTGCCGCGCACGTACACGACCTTGCGCACCGGCTTGCCGCCGACGAACTTCTGCACGTTCGCGTCCGCCAGCGCCGCATCGCGCGCAACGTTCTCGTCCGCATCCGCGGGAATGATCACGCGACCGCGCAGCTTGCCGCTCACCTGCACGACGACCTCGATCTCGTCCTGCTTCAGCGCCGCTTCGTCGACGACGGGCCACGGCGCATCGAGCAGGTCGCCGTACTTCTCGGCGAATCCCATCTCGGACCACAGCACATGGGTCACGTGAGGCGCAATCGGATACAGCGTGCGCAACAAAATGCCGATGCTCTCGAACGCCAGCGGCACGCTGCTCCGCGCCTCTTCGCTGTCGATGCTGTTCAGCATCTTCATGCACGCGGACACGACGGTGTTGTACTGAATGCGGTCGTAGTCGTGCAGCGCTTGCTTCAGGCTCGTGTGCACGGCGCGGCGGACGTCCGCCTGCTTCGGCGTCAAAGCACTCTGGTCCACGGGCGTGAAGCGCGCCGCAGCCTGCGCTGCCGACGACTCGTGAATCGTGCGGCACACCGTCCAGAGCTTGCGCAGAAAGCGCTGCACGCCCGCGGCGCCGGAATCCGACCACACGGCGCTCTCCGCCGGCGGGCCGGCGAACATCACATACGCACGCGCCGTATCCGCCCCGAAGCGCTCGATGATGTCGCGCGGCTCGACGACGTTGTTCTTGCTCTTCGACATCTTCTCGATGCCGCCGAAGAGCACGGGCTGCCCGTCTTCCAGCGCGACGGCCCCGACCGGACGGCCCTTCTCGTCGTACTTCACGTCGACTTCGCTCGGGTAGTACCAGCGTCTGCGGCCCGCCGCGTCCTCGCGGTAGTAGCACTCCGCGAGCAACATGCCCTGCGTGAAGAGACGCGTGAACGGCTCATCGAACTTGATGAGCCCAAGGTCGCGCATCACCTTCGTCCAGAATCGCGCGTACAGCAGGTGCAGGACGGCGTGCTCGATGCCCCCGATGTACTGGTCCATCGGCATCCAGTAGTCCGCGCGCTGATCGACCATGCGGTCCGCATCGGGACAGCAGTAGCGCATGAAGTACCAGGCGGAATCGACGAACGTGTCCATCGTGTCCGTCTCGCGCCGCGCCGGCTTGCCGCACTTCGGGCAAGTGCACGCGAGGAAGCGCTCGTCCTTGTTCAGCGGATTGCCGGTGCCATCCGGCACGAGATCTTCGGGCAGCACCACCGGCAGGTCTTTTTCCGGTACAGGTACCGGCCCGCAGTCGGCGCAGTGGATGATCGGGATCGGCGTGCCCCAGTAGCGCTGCCGCGAGATACCCCAGTCGCGCAAGCGCCAGCGCACCTGCTTCTCGCCGAGCCCCTTGGCGGCCAGGTCGGCGGCCACCGCATCGACGGCCGCTTCGTACGTGAGCCCGTCGTATTTGCCGCTGTTCACGCATACGGCGACTTCTTTGTCGCCATACCAGGGCTGCCAGGCGCTCGTGTCGTACTGATGCTGCCCGGTCTTGTCCGCGATCACCTGCTTGATCGGCAAGCCGTAACGCTTCGCGAACGCGAAGTCGCGCTCGTCGTGACCCGGCACGCCCATGACCGCGCCTTCGCCGTAGCCCATCAGCACGTAGTTGCCGACCCAGACGGGAATGCGCTCGTTCGTCAGCGGATGCGCGACGGAGAAGCCGGTGGCCATGCCCTTCTTCTCCATCGTCGCGGCTTCCGCTTCCGCGACACCGCCCTTCTTGCACTCCTCGATGAAGGCCGCGAGCGCGGGATTGCTGCGCGCGAGATGCGTCGCGAGCGGATGCTCCGCCGCGAGCGCGACGAATGTCACGCCCATGATGGTGTCCGCGCGTGTCGTGAACACGCGCAGCACGCCTTTCGGCGGCAGATCCGTCACGGGCCCGGTGATCTCGTATGGGAAACCGAGCGTCACGCCGTAGCTGCGCCCGATCCAGTTCTCCTGCATGGTCCGCACCTGGTGCGGCCAGCCGTCCAGCTTGTGCTGCGTATAGTCGAGCAGCTCCTCGGCGTACTGGGTGATCGCGAGGTAGTAGCCGGGGATCTCACGCTTTTCGACGATGGCGCCCGAGCGCCAGCCGCGCCCGTCGATCACCTGCTCGTTGGCGAGCACGGTGTTGTCCACCGGGTCCCAGTTCACGACCTGCGTCTTGCGATACGCGATGCCCTTTTCGAGCATCTTCAGGAACAGCCACTGATTCCAGCGGTAGTACGAGGGATCGCAGGTCGCGATCTCGCGCGACCAGTCGAAGGCCAGCCCGAGCGGCTGCATCTGCGACTTCATGTCCGCGATGTTCGCGCGCGTCCACTCGGCCGGCGCCACCTTCTTGTCGATGGCCGCGTTCTCCGCCGGCAAGCCGAACGCGTCCCAGCCCATCGGCATGAGAACGTTCCGGCCCTGCATGCGCAGGCTCCGGTACATCACGTCGTTGATGGTGTAGTTGCGGACGTGCCCCATGTGCAGCTTGCCGGACGGGTACGGCAGCATCGAGCACGCGTAGTACTTCGGCCGCGAGGCGTCCTCGCGCGTGCGGAAGGCGTCGCGCGCCGTCCAGTGGGCCTGCGCGGCCCGCTCGACCGCCGCTGCGTTGTAGAGCTCGTCCATTCGGAAACAGCTGGAATCTCAGAGATTTGAGGGTTCGGCAGGATACACGAACACGCCTCCGCCACGAACGACCGGCGCGTTCACTCGGGCCGATGCGCCCCCCAAAACGCGCAGGCCGCCGCGATCGAGCCGCGGCGGCCTGGAGTCGGACACCGGAAGCGGCGTGAAGCTCAGCTCAGCCGCAGAGGCAGGAAGAACACACCTCCGTCACCGCGCTGGATCAACAGCGCCACCGTCTTGCCGGCCGTCTTCGCGGCGGCCTGCAGCTCGGCGACCGTCTTCACCTTCTTGCCGTTGACGGCAAGGATGATGTCCCCCTGCTGCACGCCCGCGGCGAGCGCCGGCCCGCTGACCTGCTCGACGACGAGGTTGCCCTCGGTCTCCACCTGCTGCTTCTCTTGGGGCTCGAGCGGCCGCACTGCGAGGCCGAGCTGACTCGCCTGGTCCGCGCCGCGCTTGCCCTTCAGCGAGGCGGTCTTCAACTCGGGCTCCGGCAGCTGATCGATCTTCACATCGAGCTTCTGCTCCTTGCCGGCGCGCCACACGGTGAGCGTCGCGTTCGAGCCGGGCTTCATGCGTGCAATCACCGTCGGCAGCTCCGACGAGACTTCGACCGGCTTGTCGTTGACCGCGAGGATCACATCGCCCGGCTTCACGCCGGCCTTCTCGCTCGGCCCGTCCTTCACGACGGAGCTCACGAGCGCGCCGCGCGGCCGATCGAGCCCGAAGGATTCGGCGAGCTGGCCGTCGACGTTCTGGATCGTCACGCCGATGCGGCCGCGCGTGACGTGCCCGGTCTTCACGAGCTGCTCGCGCACGTCCATCGCCACGTCGATCGGAATGGCGAACGACAGACCCATGTAGCCGCCCGTGCGGCTGAAGATCTGCGAGTTGATGCCGACCACTTCACCCTGCAGGTTGAACAGCGGACCGCCGGAGTTGCCGGGGTTCACCGCCACGTCCGTCTGGATGAAGGGCACGTAGTTGCTGTTGCTCTCGCTCGGCAGCGAGCGCGAGGTGGCGCTGACGATGCCTGCGGTGGCGCTGTTCTCGAAGCCGAACGGCGAGCCGATGGCGAGCACCCATTCACCGGGCTTGAGCTTCGAGGGATCGCCGATCTTCACAGTCGGCAGGTTCTTCGCGTCGATCTTGATGACCGCCACGTCGGTCGCCTGATCGATGCCGATGACCTTCGCGGGATACTCGCGGCGGTCGTTCATCTTGACGGTGACCTGATCGGCGTCCGCCACCACGTGTGCATTCGTGAGGATGTACCCGTCCGAGGTCACGATGAAGCCGGAGCCCGAGCCACGCTGCGGCATGGGCTGCCCCCGACCCTGCGGACCCGGAATTCCGAACCGCCGGAAGAAATCCCCGAACGGATCGTCGCCGTCGTCGCCGCCGGGGCCGCTCGCCCCCGAGCGCGGGTTCTGCACGACATCCACGTTGACCACTGCGGGGCCGAACTTCTCGACCAGCGGTGCGAAGTTCGGAAGGGACGCGACCACACCGGACGCACTGGCCGGCGCACTGGGTGCGGAGCTCTGGGCCGTGGGCGCGGCGGCGGCCGGCGCGGCTTGCTGCGCCTGGGAATCCAGCGAGCAGGCGCTCATCAGAATCGACAACGTGAGGACGGATATGGCCCGGCGGGCCGAGCTCGAGAGGGTCATGCGTCACTCCGATTGAACAATGTGAGAGGGGCCCCGGGGGCCTAGCGTGGCGATAAGACCGGAGGTCACTGTAGAGGTTCCGGGGGCCCGACGGTAGTGGAATTGACGAGCGGGTCCGGAAGTTCCCTGGCTCATGTGTGCGCTTCGATGCACCGAGATCGTCATACGTCGCAAAGTCAGCCGCGATCGCGTGTCCGCAGTTTGGCACGCCCGCGCGCCGCGATGGTGCGCATGGCGACCGCGACCACGATTCCAAGTGTTGCGAGCGAAATGACGAGCCAGTTGCCGACGCGCGCATACAACGTGAGCCCGGTGCGCGGCGTGACCGCCGAATGCAGCAGGAACCGCCGGAAATCCGGGGCGCGCGCGACGATCTCGCCGTGCGGCCCGATGACGGCGGAGATGCCGTCGTTGGCCGCTCGAATCATGTAGCGCTGTGCCTCCATCGCGCGCATGCGCGCGAGCTGGAAGTGCTGATGGCGCGCGCTGCCGTGGCCGAACCAGGCGTCGTTCGTGACGTTCACGAGCGTGTCGGCTTCGCGCAGCGCCGGCAGTTGTGCGCTGCCGTAGCCGTCCTCGTAACAGATCGTCGTCGCCATCTTGAGACCGCCGGCGCGCAGCGGGGGCTGGTGCGCATCGCCGCGCGTGAAGTCGGAATACGGCAGGTTCATGAGGCGCAGCCACGAGCGCACGAACTGCGGTACCGGGAAGAACTCGGCGAAAGGCACGAGGTGGCTCTTGTCGTACCACTGGACCTGGTCGCCGAGCGCCAGCACGGAGTTGTAGTACTGCTCCGTCGCGCCCTTTACGTCCGCACGTAGAATCCCGAGCACGACGGCGGAGCCCGCGCTGCTCGCGTCTCGATAAAGCGACTGCAGATACGGCAGCAGCTCGTTCGCGAGGTCCGGCAGCGACGCTTCCGGGAACACGATCAGCGGCGTGCCGAAGCCCTCTTCGGCGAGCTTGCGATAGAGATTCAACGTGTGGTCGTGATTGGACTCGAGCCACTTCTGCTGCTGCGGGATCGCGCCCTGCGCGATCGCGACGGCAACCGGCGGACCGGAGGGTCGCGTCCACTCGATGCTTCCAAGCGCGGGCGCCGCGAGCCACGGCGCAACGATCACCGCCGCTGCGATCACCCGGACCCGCGTGGAGCCGCGCACCATCGCGACGAGCGCACCTGCGCTTGCGAGCAGCAACGCGCTGATGCCGTACACACCGATAATCGGCGCCCAGTTGCCGAGCCACGTGTCCGTCTGCGAATAGCCGAGCGACAGCCAGGCGAACCCCGAGAGGAACCAGCCGCGCCACCACTCGATGAAGACCCACACGGCCGGCATGCCGACGAGCCACCGCACCGGACCTTCGGGTAACCAGCGCGCGATCGCGTAACCGACGCCGGCTTGATAGAGCGCCATGATCGAGGTGAGCCCGAGCATGAGACCGAAGGCCATCCAGGCCGGCGCGCCGCCCATGACGTGCAAGCCGGTGTAGAGCCAGATGGTGCCGAAGAAGAACGTCCCGAAATTGAACCAGAACCCGAGCCAGGCGGCCGCGCGCGGGCTCGCGGACTCCCACAGGAACATGAGCACGGCGGGGCCGAGGATCGCGAGCAGCCACCACTGCAGCGGCGCGAAGCTGCACGCGACGAGCGCGCCAACGCCGAACGCGCCGAGCCGCAGAAGATAGGGGTGGACGCGGGCCAGCCGGTCATCGAGAACAGCGGCGAGCGGGGCGCGGGGCGCCGCGATGGAGACGGGAGAGGAGGCGCTCACGGGACGCGTGCGAGGCTCGGGTTCGAATCGCAGGCCGGCGCGGCCGCGCAGCCGCCGCTCGCATCAGGCGGTCGAAGGCGGCGGTGTGTCGCGCTCATGATCCCCCGTTCGTCGGGCGCTCGTCCGCCGGCACGACGCCCTTGGGGCACGTCACGCGCAGCGTCTCGATGCGGCGCCGATCGGCGCGCACGACACGCATCTCGAACCCGTCGATCGTGATCGTCTCGCCGCGGCGCGGCAGCCGGCCGAGCTGCTTCATCACGAGCCCGGCAATGGTGTCGAACTCCTCGTCTTCGAGCGCCACGCCGAAGTACTCGTTGAACTCGTCGATGCGCGTCATGCCGCGCACCGTGAACTCGCGATCGCCTTCGCGGCGGATGTTCTGATCGTCCTCGACGTCGAACTCATCGTCGATCTCGCCGACGATCTGCTCGATGACGTCCTCGATCGTCACGAGACCGGACACGCCGCCATACTCGTCGACGACGAGCGCCATGTGATTGCGGTTGCGGCGAAACTCCTTCAGCAGCACGTTCAGCCGCTTCGACTCCGGCACGAATACGGCCGGGCGCATGTACTCGCGGATGTCGAAGCGCTCCTTGGAGCCGCTCGCGTACATGCGCAGCAGGTCCTTCGCGAGCAGGATGCCGACGATGTCGTCGCGATCCTCGTCCATCACCGGGAAGCGCGAGTGGCCGGACTCGACGACGGTCGGCAGGATGCGCGCGGGCGGATCGTCGCGCCGCACGGACACCATCTGCGCGCGCGGCACCATGATGTCGCGGACCTGCAGGTCCGACACTTCGAGCACGCCTTCGAGCATCGCACAGGCGTCGTCGTCGATGACGCCGCGCTCGTTCGCGGCGCGCAGCATCACGACCAGATCGTCGCGATCCTGCGGCTCGCCCAACGACTGCGTGATCTTCTTCAACCAGCGGCCGGTCGCGTTCATTTCCTTGTTGCTCATCGAGTGCTCCGATACGGATTCCCAAAGCCCAGCGCGCGCAGCACGGCGATCTCACGCCGCTCCATGCGGCGGGCATCGGCCGCACGTTCATGGTCGTAGCCGATGAGGTGCAGCGCGCCGTGCACCACGAGGTGCGCCCAATGGGCGCGCAGGCTCTTCTTCTGTTCGCGCGCTTCGCTGCGCAGGACGTGCGGGCAGATGACCAGATCGCCGAGCGGCTGCGGGGCCGCGGCGCGCGCCGGCAACGCCGGCGCGGGAAAGGAGAGAACGTTCGTTGCGTGATCCTCGCCGCGGTAGCGCGCGTTCAAACGGCGGCTCTCCGCGCGCCCCACGACGCGCACGCTCAGCTCGCGGTTGCGTGCGCGCCGGCCGAGCGCCGCGCGCGTCCAGGCCGCAATCTCCGCTCGTCGAGGCGACCACGTGCGCACACGCTTCTGCATGTCCACGTGGGGCCCGGTCATTTCGAATCGCCTCGCGACTCGTAGGCCTTCACGATTCGCTGCACGAGCGGATGGCGCACGACATCCTGCGAATCGAAGAACGTGAACGAGACGCCCTCGACGCCGCGCAGGATGCTGAGCACGTGCGACAGGCCCGATTGTTTTCCGACGGGCAGGTCCGTCTGCGTGATGTCGCCCGTGACCACGGCGCGCGAGCCGAAGCCGATGCGCGTCAGGAACATCTTCATCTGCTCGGGCGTCGTGTTCTGCGCTTCGTCCAGGATGATGAACGAGTCGTTCAGCGAGCGGCCGCGCATGAAGGCGAGCGGCGCCACTTCGATGACGTTGCGCTCGATGAAACGCGCCACCCGATCGAAGCCCATCATCTCGTAGAGCGCGTCGTACATCGGCCGCAGATACGGGTCGACCTTCTGCGTGAGATCGCCGGGCAGAAAGCCGAGCCGCTCCCCCGCTTCGACGGCGGGACGCACGAGCACGATGCGTCTGACGCTGTCGGTCTGGAGCGCCTCGACCGCGCACGCGACGGCGAGATAGGTCTTGCCGGTGCCCGCCGGCCCAACACCGAACGTGAGATCGCTGCGACGGATCTGCGCGAGATATTCGCGCTGATGCGTACCGCGAGCGCGGATGCCGCCGCGCGCGACGCGCACGGTCATCTCGTCTTTCGAGGTTGCGGCCGGTGCCGCGCCGGCATCGTGCTCCTGAAGCACGAGGTGCACGCGCTCGGGCGTCACTTCCTCTTCGTCCGCCACGTTGAAGAGCTCGCGTAGCGTGTCTTCGGCCTGCGCCGCGCGCGCCCCGCGTACGCGGAAGTTGCCGCCGCGGCGGCGAATCTCGACGTCGAGCCGCGACTCGAGCAGGCGCAGGTTCTCGTCCAGCGGCCCGCAGAGGTTCGCGAGTCGCAGGTTGTCCGGCGGTTCGAGATCGAATTCGCGCGATTGCGCGCTGGTTGTGTTGGTGGCCACGTGACTCAGGTGCCGACGGCGGCCCGCGGCGGGAGCTCCGGCGCGGCGGCGCTCGAGGACGGCGCGCCGTGCGCGGTTCGTGCGGGCGTCGCATGCAATTCGGGCACGGCATGCAGGCGGCCGCGCAGACTGTGCGGCTTCGCTTCGGTGATCACGACGTCGGCGAAATGCCCGATCAGCGACTCGGGGCCCGCGAAATTCACCCAGCGATTGTTCTCGGTCTTGCCGGCGAGCTCGCGCGCGTCCTTGCGGGCGTGACGCTCGACGAGCACGCGCTGAACGCTGCCGACCATCGATTCGCTGATGGCACGGGCCTGTTCGTCGAGGACCGCCTGCAGACGCGCGAGGCGCTGCTGCTTCACTTCGTACGGTGCCTCATCCGGCAGCGAGGCGGCGGGCGTCCCCGGCCGACGGCTGTAGATGAAGTTGAAAGACTGATCGAAGTTCACATCGCGCGTCAGCTTCAGCGTCGCTGCGAAATCGCGCTCGGTTTCACCCGGGAAGCCGACGATGAAATCCGTGCTGATGCTGATGCCCGGACGCGCGTCGCGCAGGCGGCGCACCTTCTCTTTGTACTCGAGCGCGGTGTAGCCGCGCTTCATGAGCGCGAGCACGCGGTCCGATCCGCTCTGCACGGGCAGGTGCAGATGGCTCGCGAGCTTCGGCACGTTCGCATACGCCTCGATCAAGCTGTCCGAGAGCTCGAGCGGGTGGGACGTCGTGAAGCGAATCCGCTCGATGCCCGGCACGGCCGCGACGTGGTGGATGAGCGTGGCGAGATCGACGACCGAGCCGTCGCTCATCGCGCCCGCATACGCATTGACGTTCTGCCCGAGCAAGGTCACTTCGCGCACGCCTTGCGCGGCGAGCTGGCGGATCTCCTGCATCGTCGAGTCGAACGGACGGCTCACTTCGTCGCCGCGCGTGTAGGGGACGATGCAGAAGCTGCAGTACTTGCTGCAGCCTTCCATCACCGACACGAAGGCCGTCGCGCCTTCGGCGCGCGGCGCCGGCAGGCTGTCGAACTTCTCGATTTCCGGGAAGCTCACGTCGACCACGGGACGGCCGGTGCGCCGCAGCTCCGCGATCATCTCGGGCAGGCGGTGCACGGTCTGCGGGCCAAACACGAGATCGACGAAGGGCGCGCGCTCGCTGATGGCCTCGCCTTCCTGGCTCGCCACACAGCCGCCCACGCCGATGAGCACGTGCGGGCGCTGCGCTTTCAACATGCGCCATTCGCCGAGCAGCGAGAACACTTTCTCCTGTGCCTTCTCGCGCACGGAGCAGGTGTTCATGAGCAGGATGTCCGCCTCGCCGGGATCGTCCGTTGCGGTGAAACCCTGGGCTGCATGGAGCGCGTCCGCCATTCGTGCGGAGTCGTACTCGTTCATCTGGCAGCCGAATGTCTTGATGAAGTAGCGGCCGGGCATAGAAGCGGAGTGAGTGGGGCGGAAATTCTACGGCCTCAAGGGGATGCGCGCATGGTCGGCGGCGAAAAGCTGCGTGCGGTCATGGCTTGGGCTGGGCTGGAAGCCAATTAAGTCAAGTAGTTAGGCATGCGAGGGCGTCGGTCGCCGGAGCGGGGCCGGCGGCTCCGACCGGGGCTGGGCGGCCGCCCGAGGATCGCAGAGCGCCTCGGCGAGCCACCGCGCGCCGAGGGCGCGGGCCGAACCGCGGTGCTGCACGCGGCCCCGCTGCTGCGCGCGGATCGTGGCTGCAGGCACCTCGTGGCTGTAGCTGGCGGGCGGACGGCGCAACTCGCAGCCGCGCTCGGGGTGCGGACTCGAGCGTGCGGCTCGCACGGCGACAGCCGGTTCTCGCGCATCGCTTGACCGCGGCGCCGCCCCTGGGCCTTGCGAGCTCAGAACGGAATGTCGTCGTCGAAGTCCTCGCCGCGGCTGCCGCTTCCGCCACTCGGCGCCGCCTGGTCGTAATCGTCTCGAGGCGGTGCGCTCTCCCGGACGCCGCCACCGCCACCGCTGCGCTCACCAGCGCCGCTGGCGCGGCCACCGAGCATCTGCATGTCGCTCGCGACGATCTCGGTCGTGTACCGCTCGTTCCCCTGCTTGTCCTGCCACTTGCGCGTACGCAGGCTGCCCTCGATGTACACCTGCGAGCCCTTGCGCAGGTACTCGGCCGCGACCTCGGCGAGGCGCCCGAACAGTGCGACCCGGTGCCACTCCGTGCGCTCCTGGTTCTCGCCGGTCTGGCGATCCTTCCAGTTCTCGGTGGTGGCAATGCGCAGGTTGGCGACGGTGCTGCCCGAAGGCATGGCCCGCGTTTCCGGATCCGCGCCGAGATTGCCGACGATGATGACCTTGTTGACCCCGCGAGCCATGACCCGACCCCTTCAACGAAAGAATTTGAGGGCCGGCATTGTACGGCCCAGGCGCCCGCGATGAGCGTTCATTCGCGCGGCGATCGCGCAGAAATGGCCGGGCGCATCCCCGGGCGGCGGCGCCAATGAGGACAGCCCCTGTCCGCAAGGCTGCTGCGGTTGAGAGCAAAGCCGCCGCCCCCAAGTACACTCGCCATTTGCCTTTCCGCATCGTTGGAACCGGAACCTCATGCAGCAGATTCGCGTCCGCGGGGCGCGCACCCACAACCTGAAGAACATCGACGTCGACCTGCCGCGCGATCGCCTGATCGTCATCACCGGGCTCTCCGGCTCGGGCAAGTCCTCGCTTGCGTTCGACACGCTCTACGCCGAGGGCCAGCGGCGCTACGTCGAGTCGCTCTCGGCGTACGCGCGCCAGTTCCTGTCGATGATGGACAAGCCGGACGTCGACAGCATCGAGGGCCTTTCCCCTGCGATCGCCATCGAGCAGAAGGCGACCTCGCACAACCCGCGTTCGACGGTGGGTACGGTCACGGAGATCTACGACTACCTGCGCCTGCTCTTCGCGCGCGCGGGCGTCCCGCGCTGCCCGGATCACGGCATCGACCTCACCGCGCAGACGGTGAGTCAGATGGTCGATCAGGTGCTGAAGCTGCCGGAAGGCACCCCGGCCGCGCTGCTCGCGCCGCTCGTTGCGGATCGCAAAGGCGAGCACGCGGAGGTGCTGCAGGACATCGCGAGTCAGGGCTTCGTGCGCGTCCGCATCGACGGCCGCCTGCACGAGATGGACGCGTTGCCGAAGCTCGATCCGAAGCGCAAGCACACGATCGAAGCCGTCGTCGATCGCTTTCGTGTGAAGCCGGAGGCGGGTCAGCGTCTCGCCGAGTCGTTCGAGACGGCGCTGCGCCTCTCGGGCGGTCTCGCGCGGCTCATCTTCCTCGACGAGCCAGCGCGCGAGGAGATGGTGTTCTCGAGCCGCCACGCCTGCCCCGTGTGCGGCTACAGCGTGCCGCCGCTCGAGCCGAAGCTGTTCTCCTTCAACAGCCCGACCGGCGCGTGCCCGAGCTGTGACGGCCTCGGCACGAAGGAATTCTTCGATCCCGCGCGCGTCGTCACGAACCCGGAGCTGTCGCTCGCCGGCGGCGCGATCCGCGGCTGGGACCGCCGCAACGCCTACTACTTCCAGCTGATCCAGTCGCTCGCGAAGCACTACCGCTTCGATATCGAGACACCCTGGAACGAGCTGCCGGCGAAAGTGCAGAAGATGGTGCTCTACGGCAGCGGCGACGAGGAGATCGCGTTCCGCTACGCCGAGGGCAAGGGGCGCACCTCGACCAAGAAGCACAAGTTCGAAGGCATCCTGCCGAATCTCGAGCGGCGCTATCGCGAGACCGAATCGAGCACGGTGCGCGAGGAGCTCGCGAAGTATCTCGGCGTGCAGGCCTGTCCGGAGTGCAAAGGCACGCGCCTGAATCGCGCGGCGCGCTTCGTGTTCGTCGCCGGCCGCAGTCTGCCGGAGCTTGCGCACCTGACGGTCGGGCGCGCGCTCGAATTCTTCAGCGGCCTCGAGCTCGCCGGCTGGCGTGGCGAAGTCGCGGTGAAAATCGTGAAGGACGTGGCGGAGCGGCTGAGCTTCCTCGTCGACGTCGGTCTCGACTACCTCACGCTGGATCGCAGCGCCGAGTCGCTCTCGGGCGGCGAGGCGCAGCGTATCCGGCTGGCGAGCCAGGTGGGCTCGGGGCTCACGGGCGTCATGTACATCCTCGACGAGCCCTCGATCGGGCTGCACCAGCGCGACAATCGGCGGCTGCTCGCGACGCTCAAGCACCTGCGCGATCTCGGCAACACGGTCATCGTCGTGGAGCACGACGAGGACGCGATACTCTCGGCCGACCACGTGCTCGACATCGGTCCCGGCGCCGGTGTGCATGGAGGCGAGATCGTCGCCGCGGGCACGCCGCAGGAGATCGAAGCGAACCCCGCGTCCATCACGGGCCAGTACTTGAGCGGCCGCAAGCAGATCGCATTGCCGACGCTGCTGACGCCGCCCTCCCCTGACAAGCAGCTGCGCATCGTTGGCGCGACCGGCAACAACTTGCGGAACGTCACGGTGGAGATCCCTCTCGGGCTCTTCACGTGCGTGACGGGCGTGTCGGGGTCGGGCAAATCGACGCTCGTGGTCGACACGCTGTTCAAGCACGCGAACATGCACTTGAACGGCACGCCGATGGATGCGGCGCCGGTCGAGCGCATCGAGGGCATGGAGCAGATCGATCGCATCATCGACATCGACCAAAGTCCCATCGGCCGCACGCCGCGCTCCAATCCAGCGACGTACACCGGCCTCTTCGGTCCGCTTCGGGAGCTCTTCGCCGCCGTGCCGGAAGCGCGCGCGCGAGGCTACGACGCCGGCCGCTTCAGCTTCAACGTCAAGGGCGGCCGCTGCGAAGCGTGTCAGGGCGACGGCGTCATCAAGGTGGAGATGCACTTTCTGCCGGACGTCTACGTGCCGTGCGACGTGTGCAAAGGCCAGCGCTACAACCGCGAGACGCTCGAGATCCGCTACCGAGGCAAGAACATCTTCGAAGTGCTGGAGATGACGGTGGAAGAGGCGCTGCGTTTCTTCCAGGCCGTGCCTGGCGTCGCGGGCAAGCTGCAAACGCTGGTCGACGTGGGGCTGTCGTACGTGCGGCTTGGCCAGAGCGCGACGACGCTCTCGGGCGGCGAGGCGCAGCGCGTGAAGCTCGCGCGCGAGCTCGCGAAGCGCGCCACGGGACGCACGCTGTACATCCTCGACGAACCCACGACCGGCCTGCACTTCCATGATGTGGCGCAACTGCTCGATGTCCTGCACCGCTTGCGCGACGACGGGAACACGATCGTCGTCATCGAGCACAACCTCGACGTCATCAAGACGGCGGATTGGCTGATCGACCTCGGACCCGAGGGCGGCGAAGGCGGCGGCACAATCGTCGGCACGGGAACGCCATACGATCTCGCGGCCAACGCGGCCTCGTACACCGGGCAGTTCCTGAAGCCGCTGCTCGCCAAGCAGGCGCCGCGCGCGAAGACGGCGAACGCGTAACGCGCCAATCCAAGGGCGCGCGTTTGTCGCTTCCACTCACGGAACCGACCGACGAGGAACGCGGATCGCTGAAAGACGCAAATGTCTTGCGCGAGCGGGCGCGGAACGCGATGGCCGCAAGCAGACTGCCCTGCAGACATCGCGAGCCTGCTGAACATCGGCCTTGCTCGGTGGAGTGAACGCCGCGGGCCGTTGTCACTCCGCGGCCCGCCCTGTATCACAGCTGTTGCAGCCGATTGGATGATTTACATACGCTTGCGGCGCCGCCGGCGCGTGCCGGCACTTTCCGCAACACGAGACGAAGGAGCCGCGCGCATGGGACTCGCAACCGAATTCAAAGAATTCGCGATGAAAGGCAACGTCATCGACCTCGCGGTCGGTGTCGTGATCGGCGCCGCTTTCGGCAAGATCGTGAGCTCACTGGTCGGCGACATCATCATGCCGCCGCTCGGGCTCGTCATTGGCGGCATCGACTTCAAGGACCTGGCCGTGAACATCGGCACGGATCCCGCCGGCAACCCCGTGCTCTGGCGCTATGGCATGTTCATCCAGACGATCTTCGAGTTCCTGATCATTGCGCTCGCGCTGTTCGTCGTCATCAAGGGCATCAATCAGCTGAAGCGCCCGCCGCCGCCGAGCGCGCCGAGCACCATCCCGCCGACGAAGACCGAGGCGCTGCTCCAGGACATTCGCGACCTGCTCGCGAAGCAGGCGCGCTAGACCGCGGGAGCGGCGGCGCGGCGCTCAGCCCGCCGCCGCCACCTGCGCGAACGCATCCCGCGTCAGGTTCTCGCAGCCGCTCGCCGTGACGGCGAGGTTGTCCTCGATGCGGATGCCGCCGTAGGGGCGGAAGTGCTCGACCCGCGCCCAGTTGATGCGCGCGCCGCGATGATCCGCGCGCGCCTGCTCGAGCAGCGGGTCGATGAAGTAGAGCCCCGGCTCCATCGTCACGACGAAGCGCTCTTCGAGCACGCGCGTGAGCCGCAAATAGGGATGCCCGTCCGGCGGCGGAATCGAGCCGCCCTCGGGGGACTTCTGGCGGCCGCCCACGTCGTGCACCTGAAGCCCGAGCAGATGGCCGAGCCCGTGCGGCAGGAAAACACTGGAAACACCGGTCTCCACTGCCTCATCGGGGTCGCAGGTAATGATGTCCGCCTCGTGTAACAACTCCGCGAGCAGCCGATGACACGACATGTGCACATCGCGCCAGTCGATGCCCGCGTGAACGCTCGCGCAGAGCGACTGCTGCAGCTCGTTCATCTCGCTGACGAGCACGGCAAAGTCGGTGTTCGCGTAGGAATACGTGCGCGTGATGTCGCTGGGGTAGCCCGCGAACTCCGCGCCGGCATCGATCAACAGCGAGCGCCGCTCGCGCGGCGGCGTGCGCTCGAGCAGTTGGTAGTGCAGCACCGCCGCTCCCTCGTTGAGCGCGATGATGGGGTTGTACGGCAGCTCCTGCTCGCGCTGACCGCAGGCCTCGAGGAATGCGAGCTCGATTTCGAACTCCGAGGCGCCGCTCTTGAAGGCTTCCGCCGCCGCCAGGTGGCCCCGCGCTCCGCGCCGGTTGGCCTCGCGCATACAGGCAAGCTCGTACGGGGTTTTCGCAGCCCGCGCGTAATCGAGGCGCGCGAGCAGGGGGTCGGGATTGACCGCACCCACGCCCCACGCACCCAGCTCCGGAAAGTCCTCGCCGACGTACGCGGTGCGACCTAGGTCCTGGGGCAGGAACGGGCGAGCCGCCGCACGGTCGGGAATCGGCCGCAAGTCGAAAGAGCGTGTCCAGTCGGCGTCGGGCAGAGCCGCCGGCTTGTGCCAATAGTCCTGCGGCTTGTGGAACAGCAGCAGCGGTCGCTTCCCCGGATGGAAAAAGAGAAAGCAATCCGTGACATCGGTGAGCGGTGCCCAGAGCTTGAAGTCCGCATTGACCTTGAACGGATAGGCCTGGTCGTCGCGGAAGATCATGGGCGGGGCGCCCGAGTGGATCAGCAGGCCCTCGAAGCCGGTGGCTTCGAGCGCGTGCGCGGTCCGCCGCGCGACCGAGTCGAGGTGGGCGACGAAAGTCGCCTCGCGTTCGTCCGCGCAACTCGTCATCGGCTGACCTCGCAAGACTCTACGGGTACGCGATTGTAGACGTCTCTCATCTGTCGTTTTGAGCAGACACGAGCTAAGCGGCAGTTTCCAACGGCTGCGCGAGCCTATAGAATCCGCGACCGCGTCACGCGATTCGAACAATCCAGGCGCAAACCGGTTTGTAGGAAGCCTTTTCTCACCACTCTTGCTTCTCGGGGTATCGATCGATGAACACCAAACTCGTTCTTGGCGCTCTCGTTGCTGCGCTGATGTTGTCTGCCTGCGCGAAGCAGGAAGCCGCCGCTCCGGCTGCCGAGCCGCCGGCGTCCGAGGCTCCGGCTGCCGATGGCGCCGCTGCGTCGAGCGAAGCCACTCCCTCCGCTGAGGGCGAAGCTGCTGCTCCGGCCGATGGCGCTGCTGCCGCTCCGGCTGATGCTGCTCCGCCGGCCGAAGAGCCGAAGCAGTAATCGACGAGATTCTGCTAGAGCTGCAAGCTCGAAAAACGGCCCGGACAGGAGCGCGAGCCCCTGTCCGGGCCGTGTGTTTTTGCGAGATGCTGTATCCACTGTGAGCTCAACCGTGACTGTCAGCGTGCGTGACGCGCGACGCTCGGAAGCGGATCGCGCGTGGATCGAGAGCGTGTATCGCGACTATCTGGATGATCTCGCGCCGCTCAATACCGGCGTTTTTCCGATACTCGGCGAAGTCGGGCACCGCGAGCCCGACCAGCTCACGCGCTGGTTCGCCGACTCGAGCGCCTTTCCACTCGCCATCGTGAAGGCGAGCAAACCCGTCGGCTTTGCGATGGTGGCGCGCGGCGCCCCCACCGCCGGTCGTCCGCCGGTCGATTACCGCATGGCGGAATTCTTCATCGCCCGCTCGCAGCGGCGCCTCGGTATCGGGCGCACGGCCGTGCAGCTCATCCTCGACCGATTCGCGGGACGGTGGGAAATTACGGAGTACCTGCGCAACCCCGGCGCGGTCAGCTTCTGGAGGCGCGTCGTCGCGCTCTATACGCAGGGCAACTATCAGGAGCGCATCGTGAACGGCGAGGTGCGCCAGGTCTTCCAGTCCGGAACGCCTTTGCGGCGCTAGGTCGCTCGTCGCAACGGCATACTGAGGCCGTAAGGCCGTCCCGACACCTTCGAGCGGCGCGCTAGCGGCTTGCGCGCTTCACATGGTCCGGCGCGCGCGAGCAGGCACTGCAGCCGTGCATCAATTCTTCCGCCACCCTGTTACGCCGCCGCGCCAGCCAGCGGCCCCAGAACCCTGCCGTATCGGGCCGCATGCGATCGAGCAGTCGCAGCTTCAGACGGGCGGGCGATAGGCGCCACGCCGCGAACACGGCGCTCGCCAGCACGACCACCGCGACGATCAGCGTTTGCAGCGGATATTCCACATCATCCTCCGCCGAGCATCAGCGCCACACGATATGTGACGAACGACGCGACGTATGCGAGCGCGAACAAGTAGCCCGCCATGATCAGAGGGTAGCGCCACGAATTCGTTTCGCGCTTCACGACCGCGAGCGTCGACAGACACTGCGGCGCGAAGACGTACCACGCCAGCAGCGACAAGGCGGTCGCCATGCTCCACGTCGACGCAATGATGGGCGTCAGCGCACCCGCGACGTCATCGCCGCTTGCGGACATCGAGTACACGGTGCCGAGCGCGCCGACCGCAATCTCGCGCGCGGCGAGCCCCGGCACGAGAGCGATCGAGATCTGCCAGTTGAAGCCGATGGGCGCGAAGAGGTACTGCAGCCCGCGCCCGAGCATGCCCGCAACGCTGTACTCGATCGCGGGTCCAGTCGCGCCCGGCGGCGGTGCCGGGAAGCTCGACAGGAACCAGAGCACCACCATCAACGTGAGGATGATCGTGCCCACGCGCTGCAGGAAGATGCGCACGCGCTCCCAGAGCCCGAGCGCCAGGTTGCGCAGGTTCGGCATGCGGTACTCGGGCAGCTCCATCAAGAGCGGCCGATCCTGCCCGCGCATCACGGTGAGCTTCAGAACGAACGCGACGAGCATCGCGCTCAGAACGCCCGCGAGATAGAGCGCGAACAGCACCAACCCCTTCAGATTGAAGACGCCCGCAACGGCGCGCTCCGGAATGAAGGCGCCGATCAGCAGCGCGTAGACGGGCAAGCGCGCCGAGCAGGTCATGAGCGGCGCGATCATGATCGTGGCGATGCGATCGCGCGGCGAGGGAATCGTGCGCGTCGCCATGATGCCGGGCACCGCGCACGCGAAGCTCGAAAGCAACGGAATGAACGCGCGGCCGGACAGCCCGACCTTGCCCATGAGCCGGTCGAGCAGGAATGCGGCGCGCGGCAGATAGCCCGAATCTTCGAGCACGAGAATGAAGAAGAACAGGATGAGGATCTGCGGCAGGAACACGAGCACGCTGCCGACGCCGGCGACGACACCGTCGATGAGCAGGCTGCGCAGCGGTCCTTCCGGCAGCACGGCGCCGATGCCCTCGCCGATCTTCGCGACGCCCGCTTCGATGGCATCCATGGGCACTGCGGCCCAGCTGAACACCGCTTGGAACATCAGGAACAGCACGATCGCGAGCAGCGCGGGCCCGCCGATCGGATGCAGCACCAATGAATCGAGCTTGCTCAGCAACGCCAGCCGCGCGGGCACGCGATAGCCGATCTCGTCGAGAATGCGGCGGACTTCGCGCTGCGTCGCGACGACGTCCGAAGCGCTCACGACCGGCGGATCGATGCGGCCGATGCGGCGGGTGAAGACCTGACGGTCGATCGCGTCGACGAGCGCTTTCTCGCCGCCGGGCTGCACGGCGATCGTCTCGACGACCGGCACTCCGAGCGCGCGTTCGAGTGCGGCGCGATCGATGCGGTAGCCGCGCGAGCGTGCGAGGTCGCTCATGTTGAGCGCGACGATCATCGGCCGGCCGAGCCGCTTCAGATCGAGCACGAGCCGCAGGTTGAGCCGCAGGTTCGTCGCATCGACCACGCAGACGAGAAGGTCCGGCGGCGGCTCCGTCGCATGGCGGCCGAGCACGACGTCGCGCGCGATGGCTTCATCGAGGCTCGTCGGTTCGAGGCTGTAGGCACCGGGCAGATCGAGCAGCCGATAGAGGCGCCCGGTGTTCGGGCCGATGAAGCGGCCTTCCTTGCGCTCGACGGTGACGCCGGGATAGTTGGCGACTTTCTGGCGGCTGCCGGTGAGTCGATTGAAGAGCGCGGTCTTCCCGCAGTTCGGCACGCCGATCAGCGAGAGGCTCACCCCCTCCGCCGATCCGACCGCGGCGTTCATGGCGAGGCGGGCGGCGAGTTCACTTCAACCCAGACCGTCTCGACCTCGCGGCGGCGGAGCGCAAAGGTGGTCGTTCCGACCCGTACCACGAAGGGATCGCCGCCCGGCATGGCCTGAGCGAGCACCTCGATGCGCTCGCCCGACACGAAACCCAATTCGATGAGCCGCCGCTCGAGCGCACTGAAGGCGCCCGACTCGACGCCCACGCGGACCACCGCGCCGACCGTGCCGGGCGTGAGCGCGGCGAGGCTCGTCGAGACGGGGGCCAGCGAGACACCGGCGGGGGCGGCTATGGCATCCATGGTGAGCAGAGCATAGATGAGAACGGTTCGCATCGGCAATGCGAACCCGTCGTGTTTGCAACGATGCCCAGTGGCGGCGCCCGAGGGGCGGAAGCGCCCGCGCGGCCGGAGAAATGACGACGTCGTGGGTCGTAACCGGCCGCCCGCTAGCCCCACTGCTCGAACCGGAAGCTCGGCGCCGAGCGCACGCGCGACGTCCAGCGCGGCCGAAGCGCCCAAACGGAAGGGGCGCCACGTGGCGCCCCTTCGTCGTGTCGATCCTGGAGAGGAACGGCCGATCGGCCGCAGGGCCGGCTTACGCCGCGGCCTTCTTTTTTTTCTTCGGCGCGGCTTCCGCCGCTTCGGCGGACTTGGCTTTCGCCTTCTTCTTCGCGGCCTTCTTCTTCGCGCCACCCTCTTCGGCAGCCGGCGGCTCAGCAGCGGCCGCGGTGGCCGGGCCGTCGACGAGCTGCATCAGCGCCATCGGCGCCGAGTCACCCGGACGCGGCGCGAGGTGCAGGATGCGCGTGTAGCCACCCGGACGCGCCTTGAAGCGCGGCCCGAGATCGTCGAACAGCTTCGTGACCACCTCGGCGTCGCGCAGGCGCGAGAACGCGACGCGGCGGCTCGCTTCGCTGTCCTTCTTCGCCAGCGTGATGAGCGGCTCGACTACGCGGCGCAGCTCTTTCGCCTTCGGCAACGTGGTCCGGATCGTCTCGTGACGCAGCAGCGAGACGCTGAGATTTCGCATCAGCGCATGACGATGCGGGCTGTTCCGCGAGAGCTGGCGGCCGGAAAGTTGGTGACGCATTTCGAAAACCCTTCAACAGACGGGCCCGGCTCGCGCGCGGCGAGCCGGGCCCACGTACTTACATCACGTCGCGTTCGTCGTCGTGCTTCAGACCGGCCGGCGGCCAGCCCTCGAGGCGCATGCCCAGCATGAGGCCATGGCTCTGCAGCACTTCCTTGATCTCGGTCAGCGACTTCTTGCCGAGGTTCGGCGTGCGCAGCAGCTCGACTTCGGTCCGCTGCACGAGATCGCCGATGTAGTGGATGTTCTCCGCCTTCAGGCAGTTCGCCGAGCGCACGGTGAGCTCCAGCTCGTCGACGGGACGCAGCAGGATCGGGTCGAACTGCATCTCGGAGACCTTCTGCGAGGCCTCTTCCTCGCCCTGCAGGTCGACGAACACCGACAGCTGATCCTTCAGGATGCTGCCGGCGCGGCGGATGGCCTCCTCCGCATCGATCGTCCCGTTGGTCTCGATGTCGATGACCAGCTTGTCGAGGTCGGTGCGCTGCTCGACGCGCGCCGCATCCACGGAGTACGTGACACGGCGGACGGGCGAGAACGACGCATCGAGCTGCAGACGGCCGATCGGCCGGGTCTGCTCCTCGAACGCCGCGCGCTGCACCGCCGGACGATAGCCGCGGCCGCGCTCGACGCGCAGGGTCATGTTCAGCTCGCCGGCCTTCGTGAGGTTCGCGATGACGAGCTCGGGATTCACGACCTCGATGTCGTGATCCGTCTGGATGTCGCCCGCGAGCACCGGCCCCGGACCCTTCTTGTGCAGGCGCAGCTCCGCGCTATCCCGCGTGTGCATGCGCAGCGCCACGAGCTTCAGGTTCAGGAGGATGTCGACGACGTCTTCCTGCACGCCTTCGATGCTCGTGTACTCGTGCAGCACCCCGTCGATCTCGACCTCGGTGATGGCGCTGCCGGGCATCGACGAGAGCAGGACACGGCGAAGTGCATTACCGAGCGTATGACCGAAGCCCCGCTCGAAAGGCTCGATGACCACGCGCGCCTGACGGGGAGCAACGGGCTGCACCTTGACGACACGCGGCTTCAGAAACTCAGCGACGGAACCCTGCATTGCACGCTCACTTTGCCGGCAGCACCGGCATTGAGAAACTGACTCAGACTCAAAAGCAGGACGCCGCCATCGCTGGCAGCGCCCCGCTGATCACGGCGGGTGGCCCGCACTCGGGCCACCCCAAAAAATCACTTCGAATACAGCTCGACGACGAGGTTCTCGTTGATGTCCGGCAGGACGTCATCCCGCCCCGGCACCTGCTTGAACACGCCGCGAAACTCCTTGTCGTTCACTTCCACCCACTCGGGGAAGCCGACCTGCTGGGCCACGTTCAGCGCGCCCGCGATGCGCAGCTGCTTGCGCGCCTTCTCCCGGATCTGCACGACATCGCCGGGCTTCACCTGGTAGGAGGCGATGCTCACCACCTGATCGTTGACCTGCACGGCCTTGTGGCTCACGAGCTGGCGCGCTTCGGCGCGCGTCGCCGCGAAGCCCATGCGATAGACGACGTTGTCCAGGCGGCACTCGAGGAGCTTCAACAGGTTCTCACCCGTCGCACCCGACTTGCGGGCGGCTTCCACGTAGTAATTGCCGAACTGGCGCTCGAGCACGCCGTACATGCGGCGCAGCTTCTGCTTCTCGCGCAGCTGCAGACCGTAGTCGGATAGTCGGGTCCGCCGCTCGCCTTTCAACCCGCCGGGGGGCACCGTGAACTTGCACTTGTTCTCGAGCGGTTTCACCCCGCTCTTCAGGAACAGGTCCGTGCCCTCGCGACGCGCGAGCTTGCATTTGGGACCGACGTAACGCGCCATAGAAACCTACTCCAAAACTTAAACGCGGCGCTTCTTCGGCGCGCGGCAGCCGTTGTGCGGGATCGGCGTGACGTCCGAGATGCTCGTGATCTTCAGGCCGCAGCCGTTCAGCGCGCGCACGGCGGACTCGCGCCCCGGACCGGGGCCGCCGACACGCACTTCCACGTTCTTCACGCCATGCTCCTGCGCGGCACGGCCGGCCTTCTCGGCGGCGACCTGCGCGGCGAACGGCGTGCTCTTGCGGGACCCGCGGAAGCCGCAGCCCCCCGAGGTCGCCCACGACAGGGTGTTCCCCTGCCGGTCCGTGATCGTGACGATGGTGTTGTTGAAGGACGCATGGACGTGCGCGATCGCGTCGAGCACGTTCTTGCGAGCCTTCTTCGGCTTCTTGGCGGCTGCGCCCGAAGCCTGCGATTTCTGATCAGCCATAGTGTCGTTGTGCCTGTCCGCCGGCTACTGCCGGCCTTATGCCTTGCCCGGCGGGGCGTTGAGCTTGACCGCCTGCTTGCGCGGGCCCTTGCGGGTGCGCGCGTTGGTACGGGTGCGCTGGCCGCGGACCGGCAGGCCGCGCCGGTGGCGCATGCCGCGGTACGAGCCGAGGTCCATGAGCCGCTTGATGTTCATGGACACCTCGCGGCGCAGGTCGCCTTCCACAGGGAACTTCGCGATCTGCGAGCGGATGGCGCCGACCTCCGCTTCCGTCAAATCCTTCACCTTGGTGCTCGGGTCGATGCCCGCCGCCTCGCAAAGCGCGCGTGCCCGGGAGCGCCCGACGCCATAGATATGCGTCAGCCCGACCCAGACGTGCTTGTTCATCGGGATGTTGATGCCGGCTATACGTGCCATGTTCTCGAGCCTCGCCGCGAAGCCGCTGCAAAAAAGCGCGGCATTCTACGGTAAATCGTTTAACCCTGCCGCTGCTTGTGACGTTGATCGGAGCAGATCACGTACACCACCCGGCGGCGGCGGACGATCTTGCAGTTCTTGCAGATCTTCTTGACGGACGGACGCACTTTCATGGGAAAACCCTCTAGTTACCGGAGCCCGTCCGGCCGTAGCCGAGCAGGTTCGCCTTCTTCAGAAGGCCCGGATAGTGATGCGACATCAGGTGCGCCTGCAGCTGCGACATGAAGTCCATCACGACCACGACGACGATCAGGAGCGAGGTGCCGCCGAACTGGAACGGCACGCCCTGCGAGGAGATCAGGATCTCCGGCAGGAGGCACACGGCCATGACGTACAGCGCGCCCCACAGCGTCAGACGGGTCAACACCTTGTCGATGTATTCCGCGGTCTGCTGCCCGGGGCGGATGCCCTGAACGAATGCATTCGACTTCTTCAGGTTCTCGGCGGTATCGCGGGCGTTGAAGACCAGCGCCGTGTAGAAGAAGCAGAAGAACAGGATCAGTAGGGCGTAAATCACCAGATGCAAGGGCTGGCCGTAGCTCAGGGCCGCGGCAATGCTCTGCAGGACCCCGCCCAGACCGCTCTGGTTGTTCTGCCCGAAGAAGCCCGCGATGGTCGCCGGGAAGAGCAGCAAGCTCGAGGCGAAGATCGGCGGGATCACGCCCGACATGTTCAGCTTGAACGGCAGATGGCTCGTCTGGCCGGCGTACATGCGGCGCCCGACCTGGCGCTTCGCGTAGTTCACGGCGATGCGCCGCTGCGCGCGCTCGACGAACACCACGAACGCCGTCACCGCCAGCACGATGATGATCAGGAACAGGGCGAAGGGGCCCTGCATTTCGCCCGTGCTCACCATCTCGGCCGTGCGGCCGACCGCGCCCGGCAGGCCGGCGACGATGCCGGCCAGAATGATCATCGAGATGCCGTTGCCGACGCCGCGCTCGGTGATCTGCTCGCCGAGCCACATCAGGAACATGGTCCCGGTGGTCATGGTGATGGTGGCCGTGAAGAGCCACTGGAACCCGGGCGCCAGCACGAGACCGCCGTTCTGCAGGGCCACCGCAGCCGCGAACGACTGGAACGCGCCGAGCACGACGGTCAGGTAGCGCGTGTACTCAGTGAGCTTGCGCCGGCCGGACTCGCCCTCCTTGCGCCACTCCATGAGCTGCGGCACGACCATCGCCATCATCTGGATGATGATCGACGCCGAGATGTACGGCATGACGCCCATCGCGAAGATGGAGAGGCGCGACAGCGCGCCGCCCGTGAACATGTTCACGACGCCGAAGATCGTGTTCGACTGGTCCGAGAAGAAGCGCGCCACCTCGCCCGGATTGATGCCCGGCACCGGGATGAACGTGCCGATGCGGTAGACGATGAGCGCGCCGACCAGGAACAGCAGGCGATTGCGGATCTCCCCGAAACGGGCAGCATCGCCGAGCACGGCGGCGGGATTGCTGGAGATGGAGGGAGAAGTGGCCACGGGTTCCTGCTTAGTGAGTACTCACTGTTTACGGGCGACGAATCACTCGAATTTGCCGCCGGCCTTCTCGATGGCCTCGCGCGCACCCTTGGTCGCGCCCACGCCCTTCAGCGTGTACGCCTTCGACACCTCGCCGGAGAGAATGACCTTCGCCTGCTCGGCGAACGCCGGCACGACGCCGGCCTTCTTGAGGGCGTCGAGATCGACCACCGTACCCTCGACCTTCGCGAGCTCCGAGAGACGCACTTCCGCGCGCGTCGCCTTGATCTTCGAGCGAAAGCCGAACTTCGGCAGACGGCGATCGAGCGGCGTCTGACCGCCCTCGAAGCCGACCTTGTGGTAGCCACCCTTGCGAGCGGTCTGGCCCTTCACGCCGCGGCCGCAGGTCTTGCCTTGGCCGGCGGAGGCGCCGCGGCCCACGCGCAGGCGGGGACGCTTCGCGCCCGGAGCGGGCTTCAATGTGTTCAGTTGCATATCAGGCTGCCTTCTCGACCTTCAGCAGATGGCCCGCGGTGGCGATCATCCCGCGATTCTCGGGCGTGTCCTGCACGGTGACCGTGTGGTTGATGCGGCGCAGGCCCAGGCCCTTCGCCGACGCCACGATATTGCGCAGCTGCCCGGCGAGGCTCTTCACCAGAGTGACCTTGATCGTGCCCGCCATGACGATTACCCCGTGATCTCTTCGAGCGTCTTGCCGCGCTTCGCGGCGATGTCTTCCGGCGACCGCACGCTCGACAGCGCGCTGATCGTGGCGCGCACGACATTGATCGGATTGCGCGAGCCGTAGCTCTTCGCGAGCACGTTCCGCACGCCGGCGCACTCGAGCACCGCGCGCATGCCGCCGCCCGCGATGACGCCCGTACCTTCGGAGGCCGGCTGCATCAGCACGCGCGTCGCGCCGTGAGAGCCTTTGATCGCGTAGTGCAGCGTGTCGTTCCGCAGACTGACGTTGATCAGGTTCTTGCGCGCCTGCGCCATCGCCTTGGAGATGGCGACCGGCACCTCGCGGGCTTTGCCGAAGCCGTAACCCACCCGGCCGGCGCCGTCGCCGACCACCGTGAGCGCGGTGAAGCCGAACTGGCGGCCGCCCTTCACGACCTTCGCCGTGCGATTGACCGCAACCAGCTTCTCGACGAACTCGTCGGCCGCCTGGGCTTTTTCAACTCGTGCCATGACTCGCTACCTTTAGAACTCGAGGCCCGATTCGCGCGCCGCTTCCGCGAGCGCCTTGATGCGCCCGTGATAGCGGAACCCCGCACGATCGAACGAAACCCTGGTGACGCCGGCGGCCTTGGCGCGCTCGGCGATGGCGCGGCCGACCGCCTTCGCGGCCTCGACGTTGCCGGTGCTCTTCAGCTCGCCCTTCACGTCCGTCTGCACGGTCGAGGCGACGGCGATGACCTTGGCGCCCTGCGCGTCCGTCAGCTGCGCGTAGATGTGCCGCGGCGTCTTGTGCACCGACAGGCGCGGCGAACCGAGCGTGCGGATGTGCGCGCGGGTCTTGAGGGCACGGCGCAAGCGCCGATCTTTCTTGGAGATCTGCATAAGAGGCCTACTTCTTCTTGCCTTCCTTCAGCTCGATCTTCTCGCCGGCGTAGCGCACGCCCTTGCCCTTGTAGGGCTCGGGAGGACGCACGTCGCGAATCTCCGCGGCCACCTGGCCGACCTTCTGTCGCTCGATGCCCTTGATGACGATTTCCGTCTGGCTCGGAGTCTCGATCGTGATGCCTTCGGGAATGGGGTAATTGACCGGATGCGAGAAGCCGAGCGTCAGGTTCAGCGTCTTGCCTTGCACCTGCGCGCGGAAGCCGACGCCTTGCAGCTCGAGCTTCTTCTCGTACCCCTTGGTGACGCCGAGGATCATGTTCGCGAGGTGCGCGCGGGTCGAGCCCGCGAGCGCGCGCGACTCTTCGTTCGCGTACTTCACCTGCAGCTGCTTGTCCTTCTGCTCGACGGACACGCCCGGGCCGAGCGGCAGGGACAGCGTGCCTTTCGCGCCCTTCACCGTCACGGCCTGGCCCGCGACCGTCGCGGTCACGCCCTGCGGCAGATCAATGATTGCGTTTGCTACCCGTGACATGGCTCTTCACTCGTTACGCGACGATGCACAGGACTTCGCCGCCCTGGCCGATCGAGCGCGCCTGTTTGTCCGTCATCACGCCCTTCGGCGTGGAGACGATGACCGTGCCCATCCCGCCGAGCACCTTCGGCAGCTCGTCCTTGCCGCGATAGATGCGCAGGCCCGGCCGCGAGACGCGCTCGAGACGATCGATGACCGGCTTGCCCTCGAAATACTTGAGCGCAATCGTCAGCACCGCCTTGCCGCCCTCGTTCGCGACGCGGAAGTCGGCCACGTAGCCCTCATCCTTCAGCACGCGGGCGATGGCCAGCTTCACCTTCGATGAAGCCATGCTCACTTCCTGCTTGCGCGCCTGCTGCGCGTTGCGGATGCGGGTCAGGAGATCGGCAATCGGATCGGTCATGCTCATGCGGCGGCCCTCACCAGCTCGCCTTCGAGAGGCCGGGGATCTCGCCCCGGTTGGTGATCTCGCGGATCTTCACGCGCGAGAGCCCGAACTTGCGGTACACGCCGCGCGGGCGGCCCGTGATCGCGCAGCGATTGCGCAGCCGCGACGCGCTCGAATCGCGCGGCAGCGCCTGCAATTTCGCCTGCGCCGTGGCGCGCGCTTCCGGAGAAGAGCGCGGATCGCGGATCTGCTCCTTGAGCGCCGCACGCTTGGCCGCGTACTTCTTCACAATCTTCGCGCGACGCTTCTCGCGCTCGACCATGCTCGTCTTCGCCATAAATGCTTATTTCCGGAATGGGAAGTTGAACGCTTCGAGCAGAGCCCGTCCCTGCTTGTTGTCGCTCGCAGTCGTCGTAATCGTGATGTCCATGCCCCGAATCTGGTCGATCTGGTCGTACTGGATCTCGGGGAAGATGATCTGCTCCTTCACGCCGAGGCTGTAGTTGCCGCGCCCGTCGAACGAGCGGGGCGAGACGCCGCGGAAATCGCGGATGCGGGGCATTGCGATGTTGATCAGGCGATCCAGGAACTCGTACATGCGATCGCCGCGCAGCGTGACCATGCAGCCGACGCCGAGCCCGGCGCGCAGCTTGAAGGACGCCACCGCCTTGCGCGACTTGCGCACGGAGGGCTTCTGCCCGGTGATCTTCGTCAGGTCCGCAACGGCCGCATCCATCAGCTTGCGGTCCGCCACCGCCTCGCCGACGCCCATGTTGACCGTGATCTTCTCGATCTTCGGCACCTGCATCGGGTTGGCGAGACCGAGCTCTTGCTTGAGCTTCGGGACGATCTCGTTGCGGTATTGCTCGTGTAGCCTGGCTGCCATGTCAGTTCTCGTGGCGCGACGCTCACGCGTCGAGCTGCTCACCGTTCGACTTGAAGAAGCGCACCTTCTTGCCGTCCGCGAGCGTCTTGTAGCCGATGCGGTCGGCGCGCTTCGCGGCCGGGTTCCAGATCGCGACCTTCGACACCGGAAGCGGCGCTTCCTTCTCGACGATGCCGCCGGCCTGCCCGAGCTGCGGGTTGGGCTTCGTGTGCTTCTTCACCTTGTTCACGTTCTCGACGAGCACGCGCCCGTCCGGGAACACCTTCAATACTTGGCCCTGCCGGCCCTTCTCGCGGCCGGAGAGCACGACCACCTGGTCGCCCTTGCGAATCTTGCTCACAGGACCTCCGGCGCGAGCGAGATGATCTTCATGAACTGCGACGTGCGCAGCTCGCGCGTGACGGGCCCGAAGATGCGGGTGCCGATCGGCTCGAGTTTGTTCGTCAGCAGCACCGCGGCGTTGCCGTCGAAGCGGATCAGCGAGCCGTCCTGACGGCGCACACCGCGCTTCGTGCGCACGACCACCGCGTCGTACACCTCGCCCTTCTTCACCTTGCCGCGCGGGATGGCGTCCTTGACGCTCACCTTGATGACGTCGCCCACCTGCGCGTAGCGGCGGCGCGTGCCGCCCAGCACCTTGATGCACATCAACGTGCGCGCGCCGCTGTTGTCCGCGGCATTGAGCATCGTGCGTAACTGAATCATGGGACTCTCCTACGCCTCTCTGCTCAGGCGCTCGCGCGCCCGACCACCTTCACGAGCTTCCACGACTTGCGTCGGGACAGCGGCCGGCACGGGGTGATCTGCACCGTGTCGCCTTCTTTCGATTCGCCGTTCTCGTCGTGCGCGAGCAGCTTGGTCGTGCGGCGGATGTACTTGCCGTACCGCTCGTGCCGGATCAAGCGCTCGACCTCGACCGCGATCGTCTTCTGCATCTTCGCGCTGACGACTTTGCCCGTCAGCGTGCGTGTGCCCTGCTTGGGCGCTTCGCCATTGCTCTGTTCGGCGCTCATTTCTTCACTCCAGCGGCGGCAGCGAGCTGCGCCTCGCGCGCGATCGTCTTCAACCGCGCAATGTTCTTGCGGACTTTGCCGAACTGATCCGGCTTCACCGCCTGACCCGTCGCGCGCTGCAGGCGCAGCGCGAACTGCTCCTTGCGCAGCTTCAGCAGCTCGTCGTGCAGATCGGCGGCGCTCGCCGCGCGCCACTTCACGAGCGTCTCGTCCGGCGCGTTCTGGCGCTTCGCCTTCGGGGTCGTCGCCGGCGCGGCCTCCGCCGCGGCCTTCTTCTTGCGCGCAGCCATCAGCGCACCTGCCTCTTCACGAACATCGTCGACACGGAGAGCTTCGAGCCGGCGAGCCGGAACGCTTCGCGCGCCGTCGCCTCATCGACGCCTTCCATCTCGAACAGCACTTTCCCGGGCTGCACCTTCGCCACCCAGTACTCGACATTGCCCTTGCCCGAGCCCATGCGGACTTCGAGCGGCTTCTTGGTGATCGGCACGTCGGGGAACACGCGGATCCAGATCTGGCCGCCGCGTTTCACGGAGCGCGCCATCGCGCGGCGCGCCGCCTCGATCTCGCGCGCCGTCATGCGGGCGCGGCTCGTGGCCTTCAACCCGTACTCGCCGAACGCGACGTGGCTGCCGCGCACGGCCAAACCGGCGTTACGGCCCTTGAACTGCTTGCGAAACTTGGTGCGCTTTGGCTGAAGCATGGTCGTGCGATCCGGTTAAGCGGTGGCCGGCGCTTCCGCGCCCGGCGCGGGCGGTGTGGCCGGCGCAGCGCCCTCGGCGCCCTGCTCGGCCGTCGAGACCGGCGCCTCGATCTGCGGCTTCTCGAACACCTCGCCCTTGAAGATCCACACCTTCACGCCGATGACGCCGTAGGTAGTTCGGGCCTCCGACAGGCCGTAGTCGATGTCCGCGCGGAACGTGTGCAGCGGAATGCGGCCCTCGCGGTACCACTCGGTGCGCGCGATTTCCGAGCCGTTCAGGCGGCCCGACACGCGCACCTTCACGCCGAGCGCGCCGCTGCGCATCGTGCTCATCACGGCGCGCTTCATGGCGCGGCGGAACATCACGCGCTTCTCGATCTGCTGCGCGATGCTGTCGGCGACGAGCTTCGCATCGAGCTCGGGCTTTCTGATCTCGGCGATGTTCAGGCGCACGTCGTTGACGTTCATGCCGAGCAGCTTCGCCGTCTCGGCGCGCAGCTTCTCGATGTCCTCGCCCTTCTTGCCGATGACGATGCCGGGACGCGCGGTCTGAATGGTGATGTTCACCTTCTTCGCGGCGCGCTCGATCTGGATGCGGCTCACCGAGGCATCCTTCAGCTTCTGCGTCAGGAACTCGCGCACCCGGAAGTCCGTGTACACGTGCACCGGAAACTGCTTCTTGCCGGCATACCACTTCGACATCCAGTCGCGGGTGATGCCGAGGCGAATGCCGAACGGATTAACTTTCTGACCCATGCGTCAATCCTTCTTACCGTCGCTCACGGCAACGGTGATGTGACTGTTGCGCTTGATGATGCGGGTGCCGCGGCCCTTGGCCTTCGACCCGAAGCGCTTGAACATCGGCGCCGCATCCACGTAGATGCGCGACACCTTGAGATCGTCCACGTCGAGACCGGCGTTCTCGCGCGCGTTCTCGACCGCCGACCAGAGCACCTTGTAAACGAGCTTCGCGCCCTTCTTCGGCATGAACTTGAGCGTCGCGAGCGCAGGCCCGGCGTTCTTGCCGCGCACGGTGTCGGCGACGAGCCGGCACTTCTGCGGCGAGATGCGCGCGTAACGCAGCTTTGCGGTGACTTCTGCCATGACGCTCTCCTTCAGCCGCCCGACTCGACCTTGCGGTCGCCGGAGTGGGCCTTGAACGTGCGCGTCGGCGCGAACTCGCCGAGCTTGTGGCCGACCATGTTCTCGGAGATGAGCACCGGCACGTGCTGACGGCCGTTGTGGACGGCAATCGTGAGCCCGACCATCTCCGGCAGCACCATCGAGCGGCGCGACCAGGTCTTGATCGGCTTGCGATCGTTCTTGGCCTGCGCCACCTGCACCTTCTTCACGAGGTGCAGATCGACGAACGGGCCCTTCTTCGTTGAACGCGGCATGACTAGCGAACCTTGTTCTTACGGCGCTGGACGATCATGTTGTCCGTGCGCTTGTTGTGGCGGGTCTTGAGACCCTTGGTGTTCCAGCCCCACGGGGACACCGGGTGCGGATTACCTTGACCGGACTTGCCTTCACCGCCGCCGTGCGGGTGATCGACGGGGTTCATCGCGAGGCCGCGCACCGTCGGGCGCACGCCGCGCCAGCGGATCGCACCGGCCTTGCCGTACGAGCGCAGGTTGTGCTCGTCGTTGCCGACTTCGCCGATGGTCGCGCGGCAATCGATGTGCACCTTGCGCGTCTCGCCCGACTTCAAGCGCAGGTACGCGTAGATGCCCTCGCGCGCCGTGTACGCCACGGAGCTGCCGGCGCTGCGCGCGAGCTGGCCGCCTTTGCCGGGCTTCAGCTCGACGTTGTAGACGGTCGAGCCGACCGGGATGTTACGCAGCGTCATCGCGTTGCCCGCCTTGATGGGCGCGTCGGCTCCCGAGCGCACCTCGTCCCCGACCTTCATGCCCTTCGGCGCGATGATGTAGCGGCGCTCGCCGTCGACGTACTTGATGAGGGCGATGTGCGCCGTGCGGTTCGGATCGTATTCGAGACGCTCGACGACGCCGGCGACGCCGTCCTTGTCGCGCTTGAAGTCGATGATGCGGTACTTCTGCGTCGATCCGCCGCCCTTGTGGCGCGTCGTGATGCGGCCGAAGCTGTTGCGCGCACCGGTCTTCTTCTGGTGCGTCGTCAACGGCGCGTACGGATCGCCCTTCCACAGGTGCGACCGGTCGATCTTGATCACCGAGCGCGTGCCCGGTGAGGTCGGCTTCATTTTGATGAGGGCCATGTCTCTTCGCCTTGCGTGCGCGGCTTACGCCTTCGCGCGCGCCTCGTAGTCGATGGTCTGACCCTGGACGAGGCTGACATAGGCCTTCTTCCAGTCCTGGGTGCGGCCGACGAGACGGCCGAAACGGCGCGTCTTGCCCGGCTCGTTCACGATCTGCACGCCCTTGACCTTCACGCCTTCGAACATCAGCTCGACGGCCTGCTTGATGTCGGTCTTGGTGGCGTTGCGCTTCACGCGGAACGTGTACTGATTGCTGTTCTGCATCGCGAGCGACGTCTTCTCGGTGACGTGCGGAGCGATGAGCACACTCATGAGCTGTTCGCGGTTCACTGCAGGCGCTCCTCGAGCATCTTCACGGCGCCGACGGTCGCGAGCACCTTGTCGTAGCTCGCAAGACTCAGCGGATCGAGCCGCGACACTTCCACCACCGCGACGTGCGGCAGGTTGCGCGCGGCGAGGAAGAGCTTCTCATCGAGCGCCTCGACGACGATCAGCACGTTGCTGAGCTCCCAATTCTTCAGCTGGGAGGCGAGCAGCTTCGTCTTCGGCGCTTCGAGCGGAATGTCGTTCGCGACGAGCAGGCGCTCGGTGCGCGCCAGCTCCGACAGCATGGCGCCGATGGCGCCGCGATACATCTTGCGATTCACCTTCTGGGAGAAGTCGCGAGGCTTGGCCGCGAACGCGCGACCGCCGCCGACCCAGATGGGGCTGCGGTTCGAGCCGGCACGCGCCTGACCCGTACCTTTCTGCGACCAGGGCTTCTTGCCGCCGCCGGAGACTTCGGCGCGCGTCTTCTGCGCCTTCGTGCCCGCGCGCCCGGCATTGCGATATGCGGTGATGACCTGGTGCACGAGCGCTTCGTTGAATTTCCGCCCGAACGCGGCGTCGGAGACCTGAAGCTCGGCTCCGCCGTTGACGCTCTTCAGCTTCATTTCTTACCCGCCTTGCCAGGATTCGGCGCCTTCGCCGGATCCGCCACCTTGCTGGGCGCGATGGTCCTGCGCTGCGCGCGACGCGCGGCCTTCAGCGACGGACGCACCAGCACCTCGCCGCCTTCCGCGCCCGGAACGGCACCGCGAATGAGCAGCAGATTGCGCTCGACATCCACCTCGACGACCTTCAGGTTCTCGGTGGTACGGCGCACGGTGCCCATGTGGCCCGACATGCGCTTGCCGAGGAACACGCGGCCGGGCGTCTGGCGCTGGCCGATCGAGCCCGGGGCGCGGTGCGACACGGAGTTACCGTGCGAGGCATAGCCGCCCGCGAAGTTGTGGCGCTTCATCGTGCCGGCGAAGCCCTTGCCGATCGTCGTGCCGGTGACATCCACCGCCGCGCCGACCTTGAACAGGTCCGCCTTGATCTCGGAGCCGGCCTTCAGGTCCGCGCCTTCTTTCTCATCGAGACGGAACTCGACGAGCGCGCGACCCGGCGCCACGCTGGCCTTGGCGAAGTGACCGGCAACGGCCTTCGACAGCAACGATTGCCGACGCTGTCCGTAGGTGACCTGCACGGCGCGATAGCCGTCTTTGTCCACGGACTTCACCTGGGTGACGCGGTTCGGGAGAACTTCCACCACGGTCACGGGGATGGTCTCACCCGCGTCTGTGAATACCCGCGTCATGCCGCGTTTGCGGCCGACCACACCAATAGTCATTCGACTTTTCCTCTATGGGCACGCACTACGATTGGCGCGTTGCCTAAGCACCTGCGGGAGAGAATCGGCCACGTGAGTGCGCGCGACGGCGCTCCGTCACGCGATGCTCGAGTGGTCTTGGACCGCGACCCGGCCCAACCTCGCCCGATGCCGCGATTCGCGGCTTGCCCTCGGCGAACCGGCCGGGGGTGAAAAGGGCGCGCAGTGTACACACGGCCCCTGCGCGGTACAACCCCGTTTTCGCGGTGTTTTCGGGGAGATTTGCAGCGGGCCGGCACGGGCCGAAAGAAAAGGCCGGGTCCAGAGGCGACCCGGCCGATCGAGGTCTAGGGAGTCGCCGTCCCGCGGGACGGCGACGTCCCCTTACTTGACGCTGTAGCCCCGCGCTTCAAGGCATGCCTGCCGCGCGCGCTGATAATCCTGTCGCTTGGCCGCGGCCTGGTCTTCCGCGACGCCACCGAGGGGCTGGGTCGGATCGAAGCCGCTCTGATTCACGGCCCAGCTGTGGCATTCGTACTTGTCCTTCGCCTGCTGCTCCTCGCTCTGGCCGTTCTTCGGGTAGATGAAGAGGTCGCTGGCGGTGCTGCTCGGCGCCGTCGTGGTGCCCTGAGCCGCGGCGCCCCCGGGCGGATTGACGACCTCGTAGCCTCGGCCCGGGCGGTAGGCGTAGTAAACGTCGTCGGCGTAGTAATAAGGAACGCCGCCGAACCAGACCGTCGTGTAGAAGGACGGCAGGAACGGCACGAAAAGGCCGACCGCCGGGCGAACGACGACGAATCGAGGACCGTAGGGGCGATACCAGACGCCTGCGTGGTAGTAGTAGGGCCCGCCGTGGTAATGCACGGTGACGTAGCCGCGCGGGAGGACGCTCACCGCGTAACCCCGGGGCGGGTAGTAGTGGTTGTGTCCGTAACGGGCGTCCAGCACATAGCCGCGAGCGTCGCGCGGGCCTTCGCCCCGGCCCTCATGACCGTGGACGGGGCGGTACCCTTGCCCCGCCAGGCTCAGGGCCGGCGCGGTGGCCACTGCGAGCATGGCGGCCACTGCGAGGGGGCGGAGGACGGCCGAAGCCAATCGAGCTTTTCGGGCCGTCGTCTTGGCGACCGTTTTGGGCGTCTTGCTGGGCGTCATCGTATTCGACATATGCGTTCTCACTTCACCGTGTAGCCGCGCCCTTCGAGGCACGCGGTCATTGCGCGACGGTAATTGCTTGCCTGCTCTTCGAGCCGCGCCGCCTGCGCGTTGTAGCGCTGGTCGTAGTGCTGCTGAACCTTCTTGGCCTGCGCGACGCGCGTGGCATCCGAAGCTGCGCCCAGCGCGCCGCCGATGATGGCGCCGCCGACGGCACCGGCGGCCGCATCGTGCGGATTGGCGATCACGGCGCCGAGGATTGCGCCGGTCGCAGCGCCCGCAACCGTGTCCGTACCGGGCGGAGGCGCCGGCACCACTTGCACGCGCTGGTGCGGCGCGAGCTGCGGCTGGCTGGGATCGAAACCCGTCTGCTTCACGGACCAGAGATAGCACTCGTAGCGGTCGCGGCCGATCTGGTCCTGTCTCTGCCCGGACGTCGGGTAGATGAAGATCTGGGTGTTCACCTGCGGCGGCGCAGGTGGGGGCGGCGGGGCGGCACGAGCTGTTCGCGTCCGCGTCGGAGCGGGCTGAGCCGGTGTCTCGGCGCAGGAAGCGAGCGCAAGGGAAACGATGCTGAGAGCCAACGTGGCCAACAGTCCGTGTGGAGCGATGTGCATAGCGGGTACCTCGTGCGCGCTTCGAGCGATGCAGTGCGTCACTGGTTGACTGCGGACCGTTAAAGATTCTTCAGAAAACGCTACTCGGACAGTGGATTGAGGAGTCTGTCGCACTTCGTCGCACGGGATCGGAGATGGGTGTGGTCGGGGATGGGCGACACCAAGTGGGATCTGGGCGCCTGGCCGGCGCTGCGAGGGGGACGCCCCCATGTCGGGCAGTGGGCGGGCGTGCCCATGTCGGCGTCGCCGGCAGTATGAGCTCAGCGCACACGCTGCCGCCCGACACGGTTTCGGTCACTCTGAAGCTTTGGCGCGGCACTCGAACTGCGAGCCCTGTCCCCGAGTGGCGGCTGCCTCCCGAGATTTGCGTACTTTGGCCTTTACAGTGCAGCCCCGGCTCGGCTAGTTTCGCGGCCCATGTCGGCCTTCATCACGACCAAGCGCACGAAAACGATCAAGAAGCCCTTCGGCGGGCTTCTCGAGGTGTGCGCGCGCTAAGTCGGAAGGTCTGCACGCGAATCTCGAGGCCCCGCCGGGCGACTGGCGGGGCCTCATCGTTTGGAGGCCCGGCGACCCGGCGAGTCCGACGACCGTAACAACCACTCGAGGAGAACGTCGAATGTCATCTGCCGCCGCCGCCGAAAGTGTCCAACCCCGGCGTGTGCCCGCGCGTCCCGTGATCGCCGTCGTCGGTGCGACCGGCGCCGTGGGCGTCGAGATTCTGAAGTGCCTGGAAAAGCGCAAATTCCCGTATGCCAGCGTGCGCGCGCTCGCGTCTGCGCGTTCGGCCGGGAAAAAGCTGCCGTTCGCAGGCGGGGCGCTCACGGTGGAGGAGCTCACCGAGTCGTCGTTCGACGGTGTGAACCTTGCGCTGTTCTCCGCGGGCAGCGGGACCTCGAAGAAGTACGCGCCGATCGCGGTGGCGAAGGGCGCCGTGGTCGTCGACAACTCATCCGCGTTTCGCATGCAGAGCGACATTCCGCTCGTCGTTCCGGAGATCAATCCGGAGCAGCTCGCGACGCATCCCGGCATCATCGCGAATCCGAATTGCGCGGCGATCATCTCGATCACGCCGCTGTGGCCGATTCACAAAGCCAATCCGATCCGGCGGCTGATCATCTCGACGTACCAAGCGGCCTCCGGCGCGGGGGCGGCGGCGATGGAGGAGCTCGTCGAATCGACGCGCGCCGCCCTCGAAGGACGCGCGTACCAGCAGAAGGTTCTGCCGCATCCGTACGCGTTCAACCTGTTCAGCCACAACACGAAGATCGATCCCGAAACGGGGTACAACGAAGAAGAGTCCAAGGTCATCGCCGAGGCGCGCAAGATTTTCGGCGAGCCGAATTTGATGGTGTCGGCGACGTGCGTGCGCGTGCCGGTGCTGCGCGCGCACTGCGTGTCGATCACGTTCGAATGCGAGCGGCCGATCACCCCCGATGAAGTCCGCCGGATTCTCGCGACGGCGCCGGGCGTGAAGATCGTCGACGACGCCTCGCGGAATTACTTCCCGATGCCGAAGGATGCGACGGGCGAAGACGACATCCTCGTCGGTCGCATTCGTCGGGATCTGAGCGACCCGAGCGGCAAGTCGATCTCGCTCTTCTGCGCAGGCGATCAGCTCTTGAAGGGCGCGGCGTTGAACGCCGTGCAGATCGCCGAACGCCTGTTGCGCTGATTTCTTCGACTGACCAACCAACCAGTCGATTCTCGAACCTCGCTCCGCCAACCGCGGGCGAGGTTCTTTTCCTTTAGCCGTCGGCGCGACGGACCTCGACTACCACGGCGGCAGTCGCCGCGTTCATTGGCACCGTAACTGGATCAGGAACAGGCGCACGTTGTCGATCACCATTCTCCGCGGATGGCAGAGCACCCTGCCCCGGCTTGGGCCGGACGCACTTCAGCCCGTCGATGTGCTCCTGGAGACTCGGAGTGATGTGGTTCCACAGCGGATCGAGCACGACATCCAGACCTTCGCGACGCGCGAGTTTCGCCGCGGGTACAAAGTCGGCGTCACCGGTGATCAACACCACTCGTTCGACCAGCCGCTTGTAAGCAAGAGATGCGATGTCGATGCCGAACTTGATATCGACTCCCTTTTGAGTCGTGTCGTACACGACGGCATGTTCGGTGAGTTGATCGACCGTCATTTCACGCTTCAAAAGTTTCTTGGTCGGTTCAGCTCTGAGCAGCCACTGGGCGCCATCATGGAGCTCGCCCAGCCGTAACGCGACTTTGCGCAAACAGACCAATTCGCGATGCAGCTGAACGCGAAACCGATAAGCGTCGGTCTTCCTGAAGTCCACCGCGCGACCCGTGACCGGGTTGTGCGCTCGCTTGTCCAGCGGTTTGCAGTCATAGACGAGGATACGATAGAGCTGCTCGCCGGAGCTCTTATGGACGTGCTTCAAAGCCGTCTGCCAGAGCGCCCGAGCGACGCGCTTCGGACTGTGCGGCGGCGCGTCACGCCGTTCGACTACCGCGCGATATCGGGGCAGGAAGAAGCCCAGGTCGACGAGGATTGCGACTCGCGACATTGCGCGCCGCCCTAAAAGAAAACCCCTGGGGTTGGCACCTCCGCTATTCGGGTCAGGAGATGCGTACTGCCAGGGGCGCTATGACGGACATGATAGGGGGCAACCTGGAGCTTTACAACGGTCAGTTCTGAGTTCGTGCGTTGGCTCACGTCCATGGCCCCTGTGAAAACAAAAGGACCGGTGAAGCACCTGCTTACCGGTCCTCGACCTAGCCATTAATGAGACGAATGAGGCCCAAATCTCCGCTAGCTCGGCTTCTTCAGCCCGCAGAAACGTGCTGCGGCTCTCGATCTGCTTTTCACTGCAACGATGCGATCAACCTGCTTCGCGTTAGGCCACTCGTTGCTGTGCGGATCCATCGCAAGCGGAATCAAAAAAAAAGCCGTGCTCTCGCGAGCACGGCGCTTCGTAACGACTGCTAAGGACGAATCAGTTCAGCTTGATCTGCACGTCGACGCCCGCAGGCAGCTCGAGCTTCATCAACGCGTCGACGGTTTTGTCGGTCGGGTTGAGGATGTCCATCAAGCGCTTGTGGGTGCGCAGCTCGAACTGATCGCGCGCATCCTTGTCCGCGTGCGGCGAGACGAGCACGGTGAAGCGCTCCATCTTCGTCGGCAGCGGCACGGGGCCGCGCACCGTGGCGCCCGTGCGCTTGGCGGTCTCGACGATCTCGCGCGCGGAGCTGTCGATCAGACGGTGATCAAACGCTTTCAGTCTGATCCGGATGTTTTGGTTGGCCATGTTTGCAATGCTCCACGCAAATTCGAAAACAGCGGATTCGCGGCTCTGCGCGAACCAGACAGCGCCCTATGCGCTGCCCGAGTATTCAAGCAGGGCCCGCTTCGAGCGGGCCCTTCGTCGGCGGCGCGCCGCCAAATCCTTACTTCAAAATCTTCGACACGACGCCGGCGCCGACGGTCTTGCCACCCTCGCGGATCGCAAAGCGCAGCCCCTCTTCCATCGCAATCGGGCTGATCAGCTCCACCGTCATCTTGATGTTGTCCCCCGGCATGACCATCTCGGTCCCCTC
>DASTRY010000097.1:0-5996 GCA_035760965.1 Steroidobacteraceae bacterium
ACGCAGGATCGCGTGGTGCGCCCGATCACGGCACCGGGCGAGTTCCCGCCCGGTCTCGACAACTCGTTCTCGCGCACGACGAGCGATGTGTACCTCTCGAAGTTGCTCGACGGCCGCATCGGGCTGCGCGGCCGGGTCACCGACATCTTTCTCGGCGCCAACTGGGAGCGCCGCGATTATCTCTATCTGGGCGGCATCGAGGACAAGTACCTGGGCGTGAGCCTGCTGGTCAGTCGCCGGCTCGGGCCGCGTGTCACCATCGAGGCGAGCGCCGCTTACACGGATTCCCAGCTGCGTGAGGGCGGCTCGTACACGGATCGCACGTACGCCCTGAGTCTGCTGCGCCAGATCGGCAACAAGACGCACCTCACATTGACTGGAAATCGGATCGACCGCACAGGCATCAGCTCGGCCTACACGGCAAACTGGGTGCTGCTGGGCATCGAGGTCAATTTCGCAGGCGCCGACCATGTGGGCGGCGGCGACCGCGGTTTTGCGGGTGGGCGTCCAGCGACCCGCGCAAACACACTACCGACCATCCGCCAACGCTGATGAATGCGAATGTGATGAGGACACCGGACATCGCATCCACGCCGGTGACTGTTGCTGCCGGCGCGCCGAGCGTCGTCGCGCTTCAGCCGCACGATGCCGAACGCTGGAACCGCTTCGTGCTGGAGCATCCCGAGGGCACGTTCTTTCATCGTGCGGAATGGATGCAGGTCCTGAAGCGCGCATTCGGCCACCGCACGCACTATCTCTATGCGGAGCGGGGCGGACAGATCTGCGGCGTGCTGCCGCTCGCGGAAGTCAAGAGCGCGCTGTTCGGTCATTCGCTCGTCTCGACGCCGTTCTGCGTGTACGGCGGCATTCTCGCGGCCGATGCGGAGGCGCATAGCGCGCTCGAGCTGCAGGCATGTTCACTGGCGCGCGAGCTGAACGTCGACTATCTCGAGATGCGCAATCGCCGGCGCAGTCACACGAACTGGCCATCGAAGGACCTGTACGTCACGTTCCGGCGGCCAATCGATGCGGATCCCGAGAAGAACATGCTGGCGATCCCGCGCAAGCAGCGGGCGATGGTGCGCAAGGGCATTCAAAAGAATCTGACGACCGAGATCGATGCCGGAACGGATCGGCTGTACGCGATCTATTCCGAGAGCCTGCGCAATCTCGGCACGCCCGTTTTCTCGAAGCGCTACCCGCGCATCCTGAAGGACGTGTTCGGCGAGGATTGCGAAGTGCTCACCGTGCTGAGCGGCGCCGAGCCGGTCGCGAGCGTGCTGAGCTTCTATTTCCGCGACGAAGTGCTGCCGTACTACGGCGGCAGCGTGCTGGCCGCACGCTCGGTGGCGGGCAACGACTTCATGTACTGGCAGGTGATGGATCGCGCTCGCGAGCGCGGCTGCAAGCTCTTCGACTTCGGCCGCAGCAAGCGCGACACCGGCTCGTTCGATTTCAAGACGCACTGGGGCTTCGAGCCCGAGCCGCTCTGCTACGAGTATTTCCTCGTGAAGGCCGCGAAGGTCCCGGACCTGTCGCCCAAGAACCCGAAGTACGAGCGCATGATCGCGCTTTGGCGCAAGCTGCCCGTGCTGCTCACACGCGTCATCGGGCCGCCGCTCGCCCGCTACCTCGGTTGAAAGCGACGCCTGCATGTGCGGCATCTATGGCTTGCTGAGTCTGAGTGGCCCGCGGCGCGCGGATGCGGCGCTGCTGTCGCGCATGGGCCGCGCCATTCTGCATCGTGGGCCGGATGACGAAGGCACCTACGTCGACGAGCAGATGCTGCTCGGCATGCGTCGGCTCTCGATCATCGACGTGTCGGGCGGCCATCAGCCGCTGACGAGCGAGGACGGCAACGTCATCGTCGTCTGCAACGGCGAGATCTACAACTTCCAGGTGTTGCGCGAGCGGCTGCAGAAGGCCGGGCATCGCTTCGCCACGGGCAGCGATTGCGAAGTGATCGTGCACCTCTACGAGGAGCACGGCGAGCAGTTCCTCGAGCACCTCGAAGGCATGTTCGGCTGCGCCGTGTGGGACAAAGTGAGGCGCCGGTTGATCGTCGCGCGCGACCCGCTCGGCATCAAGCCGATGTACTACACGGTCGGCGACGGTCAGTTCGCGTTCGGCTCGGAGGCGAAAGCGCTGCTCGAGCTGCCGCACGTGAAGCGACGGCTCGATCCCGCCGCGCTCGCGCAGTACTTTGCCGTGGGTTACGTCGCCGCGCCGAATTCCTTGTTCGAGGGGATGAAGAAGCTGCTCCCCGGCGAAGCGCTCACCATCGAGGGCGGGCGGATCACGTCGCGGCGCTACTGGCAGCTGCCGGCGGATGTGAACACATCGATGTCGGAAGCGCAGTGGATCGACGCCACGCGCGCGGAGCTCGAGCGCTCCGTGAAGGATCAGATGATGAGCGACGTGCCGATCGGCGCGTTCCTGTCAGGCGGCGTGGATTCGAGCAGCGTGGTCGCGCTCATGTCGCGCCACACCGATCATCCGGTCAAGACGTACTCTATCGGCTTCCGCGGCTCTTCCGGTGCAGAGCTCTACAACGAGCTGCCGTTCGCGCGTGAAGTCGCCGAGCAGTTCAAGACGGACCATCACGAGATCATCGTGCAGCCGGATGTCGCGCACCTGCTGCCCGGCCTGATCTGGCACATGGACGAGCCGATCGCGGACGCGGCGTTCATCACGACCTATCTCGTGTCGAAGTTCGCACGCGAGCAGGTCACCGTCATCCTGTCCGGCGTGGGCGGCGACGAGCTGTTCGGCGGCTACAACCGCTATCTCGACGAGCACTATCGCAGCCGCTATCAGCTGCTGCCGAAATTCCTGCGTCGCGGCGTCATCGATCCGATCGCGCGCCGGCTGCCGAGCGATCGGCACTCGCCGCTGCTCAACAAGCTGCGCCTCGCGCGCGCGTTCGTGCTCGCGGACGCGCTCGGCTTCGAGGATCGCTATCGGCGCTACATGGAAGTTTTCGACGCCGCGGATCGCGCGGCGCTGCTCGCCGATCGCTCGGTGCAGTTCGATGACGTGATCGCGCGCGCTTTCGGTCAATCCCGCTCGCGCGACTCGCTGCGTCGCCTGATGGACGTCGACCTCGCCACGCAGCTCCCCGAAGACCTGCTGATGCTCACCGACAAGATGAGCATGGCCGTCTCGCTCGAGTGCCGCGTACCGCTCCTCGATCAGCGGCTCGTGCGGCTCTCTGCGGGCATGCCGGCCGCGCTCCGCATGCGCGGCGGGGAGCTGAAATACATCATGAAGAAGGCGATGACCGGCATCCTGCCGGACTCGATCATCCACCGCACCAAGCGCGGCTTCGGCGCGCCGATCGGCGCGTGGTTCAAGCAGGAGCTCGCCGGCTTCCTGCGCGAGATTCTGTCCGAGACCTCGCTGAAGCGCCGCGGACTGCTCGACCCGCAGGCCGTCGCGCGCGTCATGCGCGAGCACGAGCGGCAGGAAGCGGATCGCACGGACCATCTGCTCGCGCTCGTGAATCTCGAGATCTGGTGCCGGATGTATCTCGACGGCGAGACGCCGGCGGCGGTGACGGACGAGCTGCGCGGGAGCATGGCGGCGTGAAGATACTGTTCGCATGCCATCGCGTGCCGTATCCGCCGAAACGCGGCGGCAAGATCAGGCCGTTCAACATCATCCGGCACTTCACCGAGCAGGGGCACCAAGTGACCGTCGCCTCGCTCGCGCGTACGCGCCAGGAAGCGGAGGAAGCGGCAGATCTGAAGAAGCATTGCGAGGCGGCGCTCATCGAAGTGATCCCCGATCACGTGGCGTGGCCGCGCATGGTCGCGTGGCTGCCCACGCCATCGCCTTCGAGCTTCGCGTACTTCCACTCGCCGCGCCTCGCGCAGCGTGTAAATGCGGCACTGGCCGACGGCTCTTTCGACATGGTGTTCGCGCACTGCTCGTCGGCGGCGCCGTACGTCGCCGGGGCGCAGGTCGGGCTCAAAGTGATCGACTACGGCGACATGGATTCGCAGAAGTGGCGCGAATACGTGGCGTACAAGCCGTTTCCGCTGTCGCTCGGGTTCCGTCTCGAAGCCGCGAAGCTGGAGCGCGCCGAGCGCCGGCTCGCGCGGCAGTTCGACCTCTGCACGTGCACGACGCGCGCCGAGCTGCAATCGCTGCGCGATCTCGGCGTGACGACGCCCTCGGACTGGTTTCCGAACGGCGTCGACGGCACGTTCTTTGCGCCCGAGAAGGACTATGACCCGGACCTCATCGCCTTCATCGGCCGCATGGACTACTACCCGAACCAGCAGGCCGTCACGATGTTCTGCCGCGACGTGCTGCCGAAGCTGCAAGCGCGCCGTCCGGTCGTGCGCTTTCAGATCGTCGGCGCGGAGCCGCCGCAGTTCATTCGCGATCTCGGCAAGCTGCCGGGCGTCTCGGTCACCGGTTCGGTACCGGACGTTCGCGGGTACATCACGCGCGCGGCGTTGACGGTGGCGCCTCTTGCGATCGCGCGCGGCACGCAGAACAAGATTCTCGAGTCGATGGCCATGGGCGTGCCGGTGGTGTGTAGTGTCGAGGCGTCCGGCGGCGTCGACGCCGTGCCCGGCGAGCACTTGCTCGTCGCGGGCAACCCGGATGAATACGTCGCGGCGGTGAGCCGGGTGCTGGAATCGCGCGAGGAACGCGCGCGATTGGCCGAGGCCGGCAGGGCGCGCGTGCTGTCGCACCACGTGTGGCGCAACTCGCTGCTCCGGCTCGATGGGATCATCGCAGCCGCTCGCGAGCGCCGGGCGGCCGAAAAGAAGACGGCGACCTCGCTCGCGGCATGACGCGCGGCGAGTCGCGGCAGAGCGCGGGGCCGCGGGCCTCGCCACAAATTAGGAGATTGAGGCTGTGCGAATCAGTGTGTTCGGTCTGGGATATGTCGGCGCCGTATCGCTCGCGTGCCTTGCGCGCGACGGTCATCACGTCGTGGGCGTGGACGTCGACCCCCACAAGCTCGAGCTGATTCGCTCGGGACGCTCGCCGATCGTCGAGGAAGGCATCCAGGATCTGATGAAGCAGGTCGTGGAGTCAGGTCGCGTCACCGTGACGAACGATGTGCAACAGGCGATCGGTGCGACCGAGCTGTCGTTCGTCTGCGTCGGCACGCCTTCGAGCCCGAACGGCGGTCAGGACCTGAGCGCCATCAAGCGGGTGATGGAGCAGATCGGCGCGGCGCTCGCGAACAAGAGTGCGCATCACACGATCGTGCTGCGTTCGACTGTCCAGCCGGGTACCGTCGAAACGCTCGTGCGCCCGACGCTCGAGCACGCGAGCGGTAAGAAGTCCGACGCGGATTTCGCGGTGTGCTTCCAGCCGGAATTCCTGCGCGAAGGCACGTCCATCAAGGACTACGACAACCCGCCGCTCACCATCGTCGGCGCGCGCGCGCCGGCCGCAGCGGAGCGCGTGAAGCAGGTGTTCCAGCATCTGCCGTGCGAGTTCGTGAACACCTCGATCGGCGTGGCGGAGCTCATGAAGTACGCGTGCAACGCGTTCCACGCGGTGAAGATCACGTTCGCCAACGAGATCGGCCGCATCGCGCAGTCGGCGGGCGTCGACGCGCGCGAGGTGATGGATTTCGTCTGCCGCGACAAGCGGCTGAACATCTCGCCGGCGTACTTGAAGCCGGGCTTCGCCTTCGGCGGCTCCTGCCTGCCGAAGGATCTGCGCGCGCTGAACTATCTCGCCAAGGTCAACGACCTCACGCTGCCGATGCTCGGCTCCGTGCTCGGCAGCAACCGCGCCCACATCGATCACGCGCTCGACAAGGTGATGGTGCCCGGCGTGAAGCGCGTCGGCATGCTCGGGTTGAGCTTCAAGGCCGGCACGGACGATCTGCGCGAGAGCCCGCTCGTCGCCGTCGCCGAACGGCTCATCGGCAAGGGGTATCAGCTGCGGATCTTCGATTCCGAGGTGAACCTGTCGCGCCTCATCGGCGCCAACAAGCGGTTCATCGAGGAGAGCATCCCGCA
>DASTRY010000098.1:0-16095 GCA_035760965.1 Steroidobacteraceae bacterium
TTGATGACGCTCTGCTCCTCGTCGACCACGTAGTCGCGATTCACGATGTAGAGAACACCCGGCGGAATCCCGACTTCGCACGAAGCGTTCGGATCGCCCTTGCGATTGGTGTACGCGCCGCCCTCGAGCCGCGCGCACGGCCGGCCCCACGGCGTCTTCACGAGCTTGTCGGAGAACAGATCGAGATAGCTGTTCGCCGCATTGATGAGCTCCTGCATCGAGGATCGCGCACCCTTTTTCGGCGCAGACCAGTCCTCCTTGCTCGAATACTTGAGATACGCATTGGCGTTGAAGAGCCAATCGCCCTTGTCGGAGACCAGGCTGTCGACCGCCGTGATCTTGCCGTTGTCGACGCTCAAGCGCGTGCCGATCACGTACTGGTGCGGACCCTCCGTCACGATCACTTCGGAGAAGGTGCGGCAGCGGTCCTTGTCCAGAAAGCTGCGCGAGAAGGCGATCGGCAAGGCGGTGTTCCACGTGCCCGCGTCCGCGGCCACCTCGTTCATGTTCTCGAGGTACTTCGCCTTCTCCGCGAGCGCCATCTTCGTGCGATCGCCGGATTTCTGGGCAGCGAGGTAGCTGTCCACGGCGGACTGCAGCGACTCGCGCGTGCACGTCGGACGCGGCTGGGCTTGCGGAGCGGGTGGCGGCGTCTGCTGGGCCTGCGCGGCCGCGGCGCCGATGAGGAGACCGAGTGCGACGAGGGCTACGAATGACTTTTCCATGCGGCTCGCTCTTTCGATTTTGTTGACGTTCGCGACGACGCAAGTCTAGTCACCTCGACGCACGCCCCGTCGAAACGCGCGCTCGCGAATCCACACGGCGGCGACGCGCGCTCCCAGAACGTTCAACCCGCCACTCCAGCTCGGTCAAAAGCGCGGTCCGGACGGCCGCTACGATCCCAATAAGATTCCAGGGATTCCAGATCACTCGCGCCCGAGATCGACGAGCAGAACGGCGCCGGCCTCATTCGCCACCACGATGCGACGGCCTTCGCGCGAGATCGTCGCGAGCTGCGGCGGCTGCTCGAATCGCCACGGGAGCTGATAGTCGAGCCGCGTGTCGGTTCCGCGACGCGCCACTTCCAGCGCCGCCACGCCACCCGACGCCCTCACGCTGAGATCGTAGCTCTCCGGCCCATCGCGATATTCCGTCGCGAACAGCGAGTCGTGACGAACCTCGATCGGCTTCGCGTCCGGGCCGAGCACCGCCACGCCCGCCGGCTCTTCCGTGAGCGCATACACGCGACCCGGTCTGGACGCCGGCAGCAAGCGACGCACGTGCGTGCTGACCCACCGCACTTTGCCGTCCCGTCCCTCCGCGGCGGACGCGGGGAAGACCAGCCGATTGGTCTGACGCTCGGGTTCGTCGATCGCCACGACGAGCACGCTCTCGTCGCGCAGATCGGAGTCGTGAAGGAGATTCGCGTCGCCATAGAAGAGCAGGACGTTCTCGCCGATCTTCGCGATTGCATGCACGACGGCCGGCGTGCCGAAGATCGAGTTCGCCTCGCCGGGGAACGACGCGCGCAGCTCCAGCGGCTCGCCGCGAGCGCCAGGCAGGGGGCGTGCGGCGATGCCCACCAGCGACCCGACGGGCTCGGCGGGCGCGACCCACACTCTGCGCGCGTCGGCGTCCACCCACGCAACGACTCTCCGATGTTCCGTGACGGTCGGGCTCGCAACGAGTCCGCCCTCGGGCGGGCGACAATTGCCGCTCAAGAGCTTGCCGTCGTCGCCGACGATCAGATACGCGCTCCCGGATTCCGCGTCGACGTGCAGCGCTCCAACGCGCTCGATGTTCTGCGGCAGGTCCCACTGGCTCCACTGCGCATCATCGACTCGCAGGCAGAGAAGCCGCCGCGTCGTCGTCACCGCCAGCAGACTCGAATCGTCGGCGAGCGCGAGGGCCAGCAGCGTCTCGCCTTGGCGCATGGATGGAAGCATGAGCTCGCGCACTTCGCGCGAATCCGCGGTCTGCGTGCGCAATCGTGCGGCGAAGGCATGATGAAGCGCGATCAGCGGATCGCGCCCGACCGCCCGCATCCCGTCGATGGATTTCGTAAATTGCGCTTGCGCGGCCGCCGCGTCGTCCGCCTCGAGGCGCTCCATGCCCACCGTCAGCGCGCGAAAGGCCTCTTCCAGTCGCGCCTTGCGCTGCTCCGAGACGAGCTTACCCGCGCCGATCGCGGCAAGCGCCGCGAGCACGACGCCGACGAGCAGCCAAGTCCGCGAAGCGAGAACCTTCCTCACCATGCTATTGCGCGCGCCGCTCCGACAGCCCGGATGTATCGGAGGCCACCGCGTAATTCAGCAGTGTGCCGGAGCGTAGCGCCGGTAGGCAGCGGCTCGAAGCCGGAAACATCGTCGAAAAGTCCGATTGCCGTGCCACCTCGGCACGCCGCGCTCCGAAGGCGAAGCTTTGCCGGGCGAACCTCCGGCGACGACGGTGCATGGGCGACCTCTGACGAAACGTATGCGTGCGACATTCTGCAGCACTGGCGCGGCCAATGTGAGGAGATTGCGCGCGCACGCCAGCTATACTCCCCCGTCCCGACGCTGAGCACGCACAGATATGGGCAAAATCAACCTCGACGCCGCATCGGTCCGCATCGGTAGCGGCTATCCCGCGCCGTTCGACGAGCCGTGCAAGGACCGCAAGCGCATGCGACTCGGCGACGTCGCCGGTCTCACCCAGTTCGGCGTGAATCTGCTGCGGCTCCCGCCCGGCGCATGGTCCAGTCAGCGCCATTGGCACAGCGCCGAGGACGAGTTCGTGTGGGTGCTCGAAGGGGAAGTCGTGCTGATCACGGATGAGGGCGAAACCGTCCTGCGCGCGGGCGATTGCGCGGGCTTTCCGGCGGGCGTCGCGAACGGCCACCATCTGCAGAATCGCTCCGCGCGCGAAGCCGTTCTGCTCGAAGTCGGATCGCGGCGACCGGACGAAGACGCGTGCGACTATCCCGATCTCGACATGGTGATCGAGCCGGGCGTGGGCTTCCGTCACCGCGACGGTCGGCCGTACCCGAAAGGCAAATGAGGCCGCGGCGGCGCCTACTCGCACGCGCCGCCGAGCAATCCCTCCTTCAGCTCCGGATTGGGCGGCATAGAACCGAGCCAGATGCCGAGGAACGCGCGCGCAAAATCGTCGCCTTCGATGGTGCCTTTCACCGTGCCGTTCACATCGACCTCGATGCCGGCGCCCGGCCGGCGAGTGAACGTGAGGCGCTCACCGCGCTTCACGTCGGACATCCAGCCGTTGAGCCGCGCGATGCGCTGAGTGAGCGGCGCGAGCTGCCCCTGCGCGCTGCGTTCGAAACCTTCCGACCACGCCTTGGTGAGATCCTCGGCATCGACACCGCGAACGAAGTGGAGGATCAGCTCCATCGGGCCGCTCGACTCGATGAGCGCTCGCGGATCGCGCGAAGGCTGCGTCACGTACAGTGCCGCGACGTACACGCTCACCTTGAGGAACGTTGCTTTGCGCAGACCCAAGCCGTTGAGCGTCAGATCGCTGCCGTCCACCTGGACGTGCTCGGGAAACGTGACGCCTTTGCACTCCTTCCCGTGCGCAACAGCAGCGGCGAGTGTCAGCAGAGTCGCGATGACTACTATCCGGATCATGTTGGCTCCCTCACACCCTGCAGCACATTCGCATCGCGCAGCTTTCCGATCTCTTCGCGAGTGAACCCGGCGTTCGCCAGCACGTCCTCGCCGTCGGCGCCGGGCGCTCGTTGCCCGTGACGAATCTCCGGCGCGGTGCGGCTGAAGCGTGGCGCCGGCGCCGGCTGCGTGAATCCGTCGACGCGCGTGTATGTATTCCGCGCGCGATGATGCGCGTGTTCCGGTGCCTCGACAATCGACAGGACGGGCGCGAAGCACGCGTCGGTGCCTTCCAGCACCTTGCACCACTCATCGCGAGATCGCGTCTTGACGAGCCGCGCGAGCTCGACGCGCAGCTCCGGCCATCGGCTGCGGTCATCGGGATTTTCGAAGCGAGAGCGGTCGATCCCGATGCGCGTGAGCAGCTCTCCGTAGAAGTGCGGCTCGAGCGCGCCGATCGCAATGTGCCTGCCATCCGCGGTCTCGTAGGTGTCGTAGAAGGGAGCACCGCCATCGAGCAGGTTCGCGCCGCGCCGCTCGGCGTCCCACATTCCCGCGGCGTGCAGGCTGTGGATCATCCACATCAACTGCGCGGCGCCGTCGACCATGGCGGCGTCGATCACCTGCCCCTTTCCGGAGCTGCGCGCTTCGAGCAGCGCGCACACGATGCCAAACGCGAGCAGCATTCCGCCGCCGCCCATGTCGCCCGCGAGATTCAACGGCGGCACGGGACCCTCCCCTGCGCGGCCGACGCCGAACAGCGCGCCCGTAAGCGCGATGTAGTTGATGTCGTGTCCGGCAGAGTTTGCGAGTGGCCCGTGCTGGCCCCAGCCGGTGATGCGTCCATAGATCAGGCGCGGATTTCGCGCGAGACAGACGTCAGGACCGAGCCCGAGTCGCTCGAGCACGCCGGGCCGATACGGATCGATCAGCGCGTCGGCCCTCGCCAGCAGCCGGAGCAGAACCTCCACGCCCGCGGCGCGCTTCAGATCGAGCACGATGGACTTCTTGCCGCGAAAGCTCGCGTCCTTCCGCTGAAAGCGCGGCAGCTCGAGCGAGCGCTCGACTCGCACGACCTCCGCGCCCATGTCGGCGAGCATCATGCCGGCCATCGGACCGGGGCCGATGCCGCCGAGCTCGATTACGGTGATGCCGTTCAGCGGTCCCATGGCGCCGGCACCTTATCGCGACTGCTTCGGCGCGTTCAACGAGATTCTCGGGCTGGTAGATTGCGTCATGGATCGCGTCAGTCACCCCGCATCAAGGAGACTTCGATATGCACCGTTCCCGCCTCTGCGCGCTTCTGATCGACTGCAACACACCCGACGTGGATGAAGCCGCGCGCTTCTGGAGCGCGGCGCTCGGCCGCGCGGTGGACCCCGATCATCCCGGGACACGCGGCAACTATCGCATGCTCGAAACGCCGCCGGACGAGCCGATCGTGCAGATTCAGCGCGTGGCGCACGAGAGTCGCGTGCACCTCGACATCGAAACCGACGACATCCCTGCCGAAGTGGCGCGTCTCGAGAAACTCGGCGCGAAGGTCGCGGAGCGGCTGGAGCGCTGGGTCGTGATGCAGGCGCCTACGGGACAGCGCTTCTGTGTCGTTCGAGTGCAGCGGCCCGGCTTCCCGAAGAACGCCAACCAGTGGGACTGACGCGCCGATCACTGCGCCTGCGCAACCCCTGCGCCGCGCGACGGCATGCCAGCCCACGTCACGAGCACACGACCGATAGCTTGGAGCAATCGCGCCGTACGAAGGCGTTTGCTGTGATTTCCTCCGCCGCCAGCACGCGATTTCCGAAGACCAAAGGATGGGCGTACGCCGTATTCGACTACGACCCCGCGTTCGGAGGATTCAAGCCGAACGCCACCGGTCCGATCGATTGCGGATTGCGTGCCACACGGCCGTGGCGGCAAAGGACTACATCTCACGGCCTACGGAACGAGGTGAGGCGCTGTCATTCGTCCGTGCACGACCCAGGGCGGTCGTGCACGGACGACCTCGTGTCTACTGCTTGATGAACGCGAGCAGCTCCGCGTTGACGACGTCGGCGTGCGTCGTGCACATGCCGTGCGGGAAGCCCTCGTAGGTCTTGAGCGTCCCTTTCTTCAGATGCTTCACCGACAGCGGCGCCGAGTCCGCATACGGCACGATCTGGTCGTCCGTACCGTGTATCACGAGCGTCGGCACCTGGATCGTCTGCAGGTCCTCGGTGAAATCCGTTTCGGAGAACGCCTTGATGCAGTCGTACTGCGCCTTGGCGCCGCCCATCATGCTCTGCCGCCACCAGTTCTGAATGACGCCCTGGCTCACCTTGGCGCCCGGCCGGTTGAAGCCATAGAACGGACCCGAGGCGATGTCCAGATAGAGCTGCGCGCGATTGGCCGCGAGCGCGGCGCGATAGCCGTCGAACGCTTCCAATGGCGTGCCGCCCGGGTTCTTCGGCGACTTCACCATGATCGGCGGCACCGCCGCGATGATCGAGAGCTTCGATACCCGCCCGGGCTTCGCGCGCGCGACGTAGTGAACGGCTTCGCCGCCGCCCGTGGAGTGACCGACGTGCACCGCGCCCTTCAAGTCGAGCGCGTCCGTCACCGCCGCCACATCGGCGGCGTAGGTGTCCATCTCGTTGCCGGTGTCCGTTTGCGTCGAACGCCCGTGCCCGCGCCGATCGTGCGCGACGACGCGATAACCCTTGTTCAGAAAAAAGAGGAACTGCGCATCCCAGTCGTCCGCGCTGAGCGGCCAACCGTGATGGAAGAAGATCGTCTGTGCGTCTTTCGGGCCCAGATCCTTGAAGAAGATCGTCACCCCGTCTCGCGTCGTGATCGTGTCCATATGCGGCTCCTGTGTTGGCGACGGCCTCGCATTGTGCGCGACCGAGGGAGCCACGCTATAAGACGAAGGTGTAAGTGTCTTGAACGCCCTGTCGCTTTCTTGAACGCTCAGCCGCCGGCGAATCGCGCCACGGCGGCTTGCAACACCTGCAGCGGCACCGGTCCCGATCGCAGTACCCGATCATGAAAGTCGCGTCCGTCGAAGCGCGAGCCGAGCGTTGCGCGTGCACGCTCGCGCGCGGCGAGGATTTCGTTGCGCCCCACCATGAAGCTGCACGCCTGTCCCGGATACACGCAGTACCGATCGATCTCGCGCTGCGCGGCGCCGGCCGGTTCGCCCGCGTTGTCGATCATCCATTGCGTCGCCTGATCGCGGGTCCATCGTTTGTAGTGAATGCCCGTGTCCACGACGATGCGTGCCGCGCGGAACAGCTCCGACTGCAAGAGGCCGATGCGGCCGACGGAATCGTCGTCGTACACACCGAGCTCATCGGCAACTCGCTCGGCGTAGAGCGCCCAGCCTTCCGTGTAAGCGGAGAAGCGCACCAGCCGCCGGAACAAGGACACCCCGCCCGCGGCCTTCAGCACAGCCGCTTGAAAGTGATGACCCGGAATTCCTTCGTGATGCGTCAGCGTCGGCAGCCGCCACAGCGGCAGCTCGGCAGTCGTTTTGAGATTCAGGAGGAAGACGCCGGGCTCGTCACCGACGCCTTCGCTGTAGTACGCGCCGGGCGCACCGTTTTCGATCGCGACCGGGACGCGCTGCACTTCCAGCGAGCCGGGCGGGATCGTCCTGAACGCCTTCGGCAACCGCGCGCTCACCTTCGCGAGCATCCGTCGCGCGGCATCCAGCAGTTGCGCGCGACCCTGGTCGTTGTCCGGCGCGAGAAAGCGCTTGTCGCCGTTCAACGCTTTGATCCTTTCGCCAACGGATCCGCGCGTATACCCGAGCGGACGCAGGTCCTTGTCGAGCTGCGCAGAGATCTCCGCCACCTGCTGCAAACCGAGCTCATGCAACTCCGGAATGGGCATGCTCGATGTCGTGTTGGAGCGCACGGCGGACGCGTAGTACGCCTCGCCGTCGGGCAAGTGCCACACGCCCGCTGTGTCGCCGGCCTTCGGCCGTAAGGCCTCGAGCGCGGCCATCTGCCGAGTCAATGCGGGTGCGACGGTCTGCTTGAAGACGGCTTCGGCGCGCGCACGGAGGTCTCCCAACCCCTCCTTCAGCGCGCGTTCGACCGCGGGACCGATCAGCGCCGATTGGGAAGGCGGCGAATCGCGCAGGTCCCGGATCTGCGCGATGGTCTTGTCCAAGGTGAATCGAGGGAGCACGACGCCGAGCGCGGCATCGTGCGTGATGCGCGCCGCCTCCTGATCCAGCACGGTGCCCAACGCCGTGAGTCTCGCGAAGTAGGCCTCGACGTCGTCCTTGGTCTGCAGCGGATGGTTCGTGCCGATGAACTCGGGCAGCCAGTAGTAAGCGCCGTTCATCTGGCTGACGACGTACGGACTCGGGCGCAAGTTGATGTCCACGTAACCGTAGCGTGCGAGCTGATCCTTCAGCGTCGTGTAGACGAACGCGGCGACGTCGTAGTCCAGCGCCGCTGCGGGCGATAGCGCGCCGCGATCGATGCTCGTGAGCTCCCGTAGCGCGCGGTCGATCGCCTCACGATCGCGCGCAATCGCCTCGAGCGAGCGGTCGTCGAGCTGCGAGCGAAGCGCCGCGTTCGCGCCGACATCGAATTCGTAGCGCGTGGCATCTTCGGGCGAGCGGCGCAGGTAGGCTTCGGAGTGGGCTTGCAGCAGTGCTTGCAGCTGCGCATCCGCGTTCGGCTTGGCTTCTGCAGCTGCTCCAAAGCGTGCGCGGGCAAGGCTCGCGAAGGCGAGGCCTGCCGCGCCTCGCAGCATCGTTCGACGGTCGATCATGTTAGGCGAAAGACGGTGTGGGACTCGCGGGGGACCGGGGTTAGCCCTCGCCCGGATATTCCTCGACAGTCAGTGTGCCGCCGGCCGCGGCAACCTTTTCCTTGTCCCGTTCGGGGAGCGCGTCCGCAAGCAGATCGATGCGCTTCCACGCCGGAAACGGCTGGCGGCCTTGCTCATCGGGCACGTGCGGGGAGAGCTTGCGCGCCGCGAGATTGTGAATGTACCGGCCGCAGTTGACGAAGATCTCCGTCGCCTGAATCCGGACGAGGTACAGCGCGCCGGGAGCGTGAGCGGGACCTTCGTTCCCCATGACGTGCGCCGTGCCCTGTACCCGCAGCCGGCGCGCCGGCGACTCGAAGCTGATGAAGAGCAGCCCCACTTGCGAGGTGCTCGCAATGTTTCCGAGCGAGAGGAACATGCCATTGCCGTCGTACACGGGGAAAACGAGCTCGGACGGTGCGGTGATGCGCACGAAGCCGGGCGCGCCGCCCTTGTACGAGACCGTCGGCCGGCCGCGCTCGTCCACCGTACTGAGGAAGAAGAACGCGGCGCTCTCGATGAATTCGCGGTCGCGCGGGTCGAACTCGCTATGCGCCAGCGCTTCGAGCCGGTCCGCGATGCCGCGGGTGTCGTGCCGATCCTGAAACGCGCGATGGGTCTCGCCGTAGAGGTTGCTCATGGGCCACCTGAAGCGTCGCTCGGAGCTTGGGAGCGATCCGAGTTTGGCCGGAGCGGTTCGTCCGTGCAACGGATCGGCGTGCGATCGCCCGTTGTCAGCTCTCGAACGCCGGGGCGCGCCTTCCCGCGCTCGTCTACCGGCCGGCGTGGTGGCTCGCGATGAGGCGCTCGAGACTGAGGATGCATGCGCCGCCCGATCGCTGCTCGAACGCGCTCGCCACCTCCCATCCCTTCAGCTCGATCTTGTGAGCGGACGAGACGACCGTGAGCGACGGCACTGTCGGGCGTAACGCGGGGTTCCGCTCGAGATACTTGCGATAGTCATTGCAAAGGCCGTTGGTCTCGATCCACACCGACGTGCCGGCCTTCACCACTTGCTCCACCGCGCAAGTGTCGCGATCGTAGCGCGCGTTCTCGAGCGGCTCCCACGTCGCCTTTCTCCAGCTCGACCCGGACACGACGGTCGGCGCGACGCGGACTGGATCGGAATCGAACCGACACTGCGCCAGTTTCCCTGGCGCGATCTCGTACCGATACATCTCGTACCGCACCTCGACATCTGCGCCGGTGTCGTTCACGAGAATACTGGGGTTCACGTACTCGCAACTCATCAGCGCGAGGAGACAGGGCGCCGTCAACAGCGCCCCATATCCAAGGTGACGACATGCTCGGGCCATTGCCGTCAGAACGGAATCTTGCCGTTCAGCTGGGCGAGCGTGACGCCCTGGTTGATACCTGCCCACGGTAGCAAGTTGCTTTTCACGCGGAAACGATCCTGCACCATCTCGGCCTGCTGCTCGATATTGTAGCTGTAGTAGGGCTTGTTCGGATCCATCGGCATGTACACGTATCCGCTCCCTCCGTGCGCGATGCCCGCCCGCACGTACATGCAGACGGTTATACATCCTCGAGTGCGCACTTGGAACACATGCGTCATCTCATGGACCAGAACGCTGAGCCAATCCACGGTCCCGATGGAGTAGTCCTCGCTCCAAGGCATCGCGAGGATGTTCTCCGTACCGATGTAGATATTCCCGTTCGGCGACATCACCTGGCTTGCGATGTTGAAGATCGAGTAGCCCTTGTTGTAGACACGGACCTCGTTGATGTTGCGAATCTGGAGGCCCTCCGCCACCGCGGCCGCCTTCTCGCCCGGCGTCAGATAGCGCCAGTTGCTTCGCTCAGTGAGCGTGCTGATGTGCGCCAGCAGGATCTCGCCGATGAGATTCGGCACACACGCAACCTGCGTCGTGTCGCCACCTTCGCCGTCATAGCTGTAAACCCCGCCACTGCAGCCGGTCTGTAGGATTCCGCGGAACACAGGAACGTTGAACACCCGACGGAAGACGGCGTCGACCGTTTGGCCGTCCGCACTGCCGGGCATGAGGTCCGGAATCATCTGCCCGCTGCCGTTCGGGTGGAACGCGGTTGCGAGCTGCAGACCGTCCTGGTCGAATCCCGAGTAATCGGCCACGTATTGATAGCCCACAAACTCGTAATACCAGTCGCAGTAGTATTGAAGGTTCCCGATCTCGTCGTAGTAGTAATAGCAGTACGGCACGTACTGGTAGATCGGGATCGCGACGATCGGCGCGTTCGCGCTGTACCAGGTCGGATCCTCCACCCAGTTCGCCACTTCCGTGGCGAACTGGGTGTACTTGGTGTTTATCGGAACGAGCGCCTGCGGCGCCGTTGCGAATCCCTGACCGGGAGCGACGATGATCTGGCCCAATGCACCACCGATATAGCTTCCGAGATTATCCAGGATGACGTCAATGTAGCCGTCGAGATTGAAATCCGAGAGCACCAGGTGCAGCGCGATGGCCGCCCATCCCTGCGCAACCGAAAGCTGCGAAGAGGACGGCACGATTGGTGTGAAGTTACCGTTGCTGAGTCGCTGCAGAATTACCGCGGCGAGCGTTCCATCCCCAGGCGTACCTCCGCCCGCAGTCCTTCGAACGAGCACGTCCTGCAACCCGTCGCCGTTGATATCACCGATGCGAGTCTCGTATGTGTATTGGGCCTGCGTCGTGATCGCGTCGGCCACCGGAGGCGGAGTCGTGTTGACGGTGACAGACACCGGATCGGAGTAGCCGATGTAAAAACCGCCACCGTAGTAGTCCGGGTACATCGTGGCGACGCGATAGTAGTAAACGCCCGACGTTCTGCCGCTTACGTTTGCGTAGCCGCCGTACCCGGGGCTGTTCACGACTTCGCCATCGACCCAGGTGTAACTGCCGTTTTCGCCAGCCTTCTCTTCCACCCAGCAGTACTGGATGCATGGACCCCAAGTAACCGTGTACGACCCCGTGGTCGACACGGATGGCGCGTTCAACGCCTGGGCGCAAGACTCATCGAACCTGAGGAGTGCTGCGAGCAGCAGTACGCACAACGCGAGCCGACGAAAATTCATTGCGGAACCTCCTTGTTGCGAGTTGTTTCTTGTCGGGCCTACCAGCCACGCTTGTTCATCTCACTGCGCGGGCATGTTCAAGGCTTCCGGCTGCGAGGAGCGCAAGGCCAACGATCGGTACGTGTCGTTGAGCGCGTTCAGAAGAGACGCCGCTACCTGCTCGCCGACGAGTTGCGCGATGCGGCGGTCTCGCGAGCGCATCAGCTCTGTGATCCGCGCGCCGCGATCCGGCATCGAACTTCCACCCGTGCGCATGAGCGATGCGACCGATCCGTTCGTCTCACGGACCACTTCGTAGACTTCTATCAACCGGCGTTCGGGCAACGCGCTCTGCATGGCCGCGCTTTGCAGGCCGTGCCAAGCCGGGTCCGTCTGCGTGACCACCTTGAGCACTTTGGCGCGCGGCACCTTGCCTCCGGCGATGTCGAGCGGCACCGGAACGTGATTGCGCTCGGCGTCCGCGATGGCAGCGAACAGCGCGCGGAATTCCGCCTCGGTAAGATCGGCGTGCGCGGCTCTGAGCCGGGCGGCCAACGGCGACTCGCGCAGCGCCAGTTCGAAGGCACTCGCCGCTGAGAGTTCGGGTGGCAGCGACGCCATGAAGTCCGAGTGGTCTGCTGGCACCATCGATCCGCTGCCGGAATTGGCACGTCGGGGCGCAGGTGCCGCGCGTGTGAGCCGGAATCGCTCGAGGGCGCGCTGTTCGGTGGGCGAGAGGAAGGGATATATTGGCTCGAGCGGCCGGAAGATTTCTCGTAGCGGCGCCGCCCGCTCAGCGTCGGGCCCGTACACGGACAGCAGTGCCGCACGGATCGCATCGTTCTGCCGAGCACGCGCAACGACCAGGTCTTGCGAAACGCTCTCCCACTCACTAGCCCAGTAATTGCTCGCGCTCGGAGGCGTCGTGGCGGCAACCCGCCGTTTGATCAGGTCGACGATCAGCGGCATTGTCTCTTCAGCGGAGAGCCCAAGCGCGTGCAATCGTGCGACTTCACTGCGCAATTCGTAGTCGGATGTGGGAAACGTACGAACGCGTATCGCGTCGGATGCTGCGATCCGCGCCCTCTTGGGATTTTGAGTCGCGGAATCGGCCCCCGTGCTGGGTTTGAAATACTGGTATCCGGCGACGATAGCCAGCGCCAGGTTCAATGCGACCGATATGCCGAGCACGCGTCCTTGCGTAATCACGAACGTTTATCCTTCTATGTCCGCCATAGCTCTAAGTATTCCGCCGGCGCTCTCTTCTCGTCTGCCAGCGTAGGCAGGGACGAAACCATAATCGGAAGCGGAGCGGTATTACATCAACAGTTCTCAATTTGTTCGCTAGTTGGAACAGTCCGTTGAACGCTCAGAACCAGTAGTCCGCCACGCATCGTCCGTCGCGGCCCAGGTCCTCGAAGGTGTTCAACCCGTCGAAGTGGTCGATCGGGATCTGCGCGACCGCATCCGGCTCGGCGAGCCGCAGGTTGACGGCAATGCGGCGCCGCCCGTTCTCGTCGACCTGCAATCCGCGCCAGAAGGCGAGGCACCCGCACGTGGGGCAGAAATTGAAACTGAGCGAATTGCCGCGGACGTACGGCTGCGCGGGACCCGAGACGGTGATGCCCTCGCCTTCATAGTCGTAGCCCCACAGCACGCCGTAACGGCGGCACGCGGTGCAATTGCAGGCAGTCGCGCCGTCGGGGACGCCTTCGAATCGCCACTGAACCGCGCCGCAAAGGCATGAACCCTGAATCATTCGGCACCTCCCTGGACGGGTCGCGTCGCCGGGAATGTAAGCTGGCGCCGCTGCCGGCGCCAGCTTAGGTGCGCGTGCCGCGCTACGCGACGGTGCGCCGCCGCCGCATCACGCCGACCACCGCGACGCCCGCCGCGATCAGACCGAGCGTGCCCGGCTCGGGAACGCTGGTCGCCGGTGGCGTGCTGCCATCGCCCGTCCGATAGAGCAGCCAGCCATAACCGGTACCCCACTGGTTCGATTTGTAGACTTCACCGTAATCGCCTTCGTGCGTGTATGAAATGGACCCGGGACTCTCGAAGCCGCCCTCATCCGTGAGAAAGCTCACCTGTTCGGTCAACGAGCCGAACGTATCACCCAACAGGTATGTGAGGTTGGCGGGTAGCGTGCCGTTGCAGGTGTCCTCGCCTGTCGCCGTGCACGCGTTCGGGAGACCCTGCAGCAGCGCGTTCGTGAACATCTGCGCCTGCTGGTTGTACGCGAACATCCAGCCCTGCCCGGCAAACTGGCCGCCGCTCGAAATCGCCGCGAGCGTCTCGTCGTACGAGAACGTGTCCATCACGTCCCAGCGCATCCACTCGACGTTGTTCAGGCTGTCATAGATCACCTGCGTGCTGCCGTCGTCGTTGCTCGACAGCGCGCCGAACGACACCGGCACGGCGTTGGCCGCGATCGGTGCGGCCAGCAGACCCGCCACTGCGATTGTTGGAAGTTTCTTCTTCATAGTCGTCTCGATCGTTCCTCTTGGACAGGGGGAAGCCCTCGCGCGCGCGTTGCGGGCGAGGTATGCGGGTAGACGCGGGAGATGTCGGGAAATCAGCTCAAGCCGGAGCGGCGGAAGATGCGCACGCACGCCCTCGGAGTTTGATCGCGAGCGAGCATCCCATGTGTCGCCAGACTTATGTCATCCCGCTTCACGAGCGGGTCGCGGTGATCACCGCACGGCCGAGTCCTATAGGACGGCCGTCAACTTGATCGACACGAGCAGATTGGGAACATCGACGCCGAGCTTGGCGACGGCGCGCGCCGGCGGATCGGACGGAAAAAATTTCGCGTACTCCTCGTTGAACGCGGTGAAGTCGCCCGGTCTGGCCAGCAACACGAGCACGTCGACGACGTTGGCCAGCGTGCCGCCTGCGGCGCGGAGAATGTTCTGGCAATTCGCGAGCGCCTGCCGCGTTTGCTCCTGAACGGTGTTCCCCACCAACTGACGCGTCTGCGGATCGATGCCGGCAATGCCGGACATGAAGAGCGTCGATCCGACCTTGACCGCCTGACTGAAGAGCGGCGAGCTCGGTGCCTCGGGCGTGCGGATGATGTCCTTCTTCATGCGGCGACTCCTTCTGTGGGAACAGCTCGACGGGGCCTGCGTTGCAAACAGTGCGTGAGTGGCGCTAGCGCGGACCTCGGTTCATGAAACTGCGGCCCATACGGTCACGAAAAGAGCGCGGACAGATCGACCTCGACTTCGGGCAGCAATGCGAGCGGCATCGGCCCCGGGCGCCGGAACGTCACGCTGTCGGTGTATTCGCCGCCCGCGGGCTTGCGGAAGACGTGCAACTGGTTGCCTTGGATATCGACGATCCACAGCTCTGGGATACCGTGGCGAGCGTAGAGCGGTTGCTTTCGCTGGCGGTCGTAGCGCAGCGTCGTTTCGCTCACCTCGATGATGAGCAGGGCGTCCGCTGGGGTTGGATGCGCTTTGTCATAGAAGTCCGCACGCGGCGCGAGCACGGCGAGGTCTGGCTGCGGCTCGGAATAGGCGTCCAGTCGCACAGGACTCTGTCCTCGCACCACCGCTCGATCGCCTGCGGCACGGACGAGGAGATAGTGCAGTCGCGAAACCGCGCTCGCGTGCCGGCTCCCAATCGGTGGCATGTCGATGATCTCTCCTTCGATCAGCTCTACACGCGCATCCGGTGCGAGAAGGCCCACTTCCGCCATGCGGTAGTACTCCTCGACTGTGATGCGATGCCGACGCGGCCACTCTTCCATCGCGACACTCATGCCACTTCTCCGGGACCTGGAGTCTACTCCGACGGTCGCGTCGTTAAACATGCCGCCAGTGTGAACGAGGTGCGGCGCGAATCAGATTCGCATTTCTGCTGGAAAGATCGAGAAATGGCCACCAAACGCTTGTGGTATTCGCATGCGTGAACCGCAGTCGAAACCCGCTGCGTTCGCAGCGTGCCGATCCACAGTACGGGATTGCGCACGCGTCACCCTCGGCACGGATTGCACAGGCTCGTGTGGCAGGCGCATAGTCTCGCGGTCGAGCGCGAACTTGAATGCCACCGCGTCGAGGAGGGCTTCGATGTTGAGACGAGCTCGCACCGCATTGCTCGCGGCAACGATGGCCGTCGCCTATCCCATGCTCGCCAATGCGTCCGATTCGCAAGATCCCCTCGTCGGCACGTGGCAACTGAATCTCGAGAAATCCTCGTTCGACCCGGGCCCGGGACCGAAGGGACAGATGCGGGTCTACACACACAGCGGCGACGTCGAGAAGCTCACCGCGAGAGGCGTGGGCTCCGACAGCAAACCGACGCTCGTTCAGTACACCGCTCGTTACGACGGGAAGGACTATCCGATCACGGGCTCCGCGGGTGGCGACCACATCTCCCTGCGGCGGATCGACGAGCTCACGACGGAATCGACCGAAAAGCGCGCCGGCAAGATCACGATCGTCGCAACCCGGACCGTCTCGCCGGACGGCAAGACGCTGACGGTGGTTCACAAAGGCATCGATCCGCACGGCAAGCCGATGAATCACCGCATGGTGTTCGAGAAGCACTGACGGCGGCTGCGCGGGTCGCGGGTGGCGCCACGGCCGGAGCGAGCCCACACCCGCGATCTGCAGTCGACCCCGCATCGCGGCGAGTCGGCGGCGTGTGCTG
>DASTRY010000099.1:0-13625 GCA_035760965.1 Steroidobacteraceae bacterium
AAGCGGATGTCCCGATACTGATCGTACGTGAGCGCCTTCAACTCCGCGGGCGGCTCGCGGCTGTTGCTCCGATACGGCGCGCGCGCCTGCTTTTGAGCGATGGCCGCGACGTCGTCGAAGTCGAATGCACGCGCCTCGCCCGCATACGCCCCCAGCAGAAGGGCCAGCACACAGAAAAAACCGAGATACGAACGGGAAGATAGCAGTGTACGCATCCGCCCAAGATAGCATGGCACTATACGGCTTGCGTCAAAGGGGGTCCTGTGCGCGCTGTTGTCTTCTCGACTGCTTTGGGCTGTTCGATGGCTTTGGCCTGCTCGCTCGCCGCGGCACAAGATGCGACGCCGGGCTCGCAGTGGCTCACCTATAACAACCGGCTCGACGGGCAGCGCTACTCGCCTCTGAAGCAGATCACGCCGGCGAATGCGGCCCAGCTCGGCGAGGTGTGCCGCGTGCAGATCGATGGCCCGACGTCCTTTCACGCCGGTCTCATCGTGGTCGACGGCGTCATTTACACTAGCACCGGCCGATATACGGTCGCGCTGGACGCAGCGACCTGCGCAGTCCGCTGGAAACACACGTACATACCCGAGGAAGAACGCGCCTCGCCGTCGAACCGTGGCGTCGCCGTGCTCGATGGGCGCGTGTTTCGCGGCACGGGCGATGCGCGGCTTCTCGCGCTCGATGCGGCCACCGGCAAGGTGCTGTGGAAGAACGTCATCGGCACGTCGCACCTCGGCGAGAGCGCATCGGCCGCACCGCTCGCGTGGCAAGGCATCGTGTACATGGGGATCGCCGGCAGCGAGCTCGGCGTGCGCGGGCGTGTCATGGCGTACGACGCGCAGACGGGCAAGGAGCTCTGGCGCTTCAACACCATCCCCATGGGCAACGAGAAAGGCGCCGAGACGTGGAAGCGGCCGCAGTCCGCGAAGACCGGCGGCGGTGGTGTCTGGGGCGCCATGTCCCTCGACCCGAGCACGGGCGAGCTGTTCGTGCCCGTCGGCAACCCCTGGCCGGACATCGACAAGGCGGTGCGGCCGGGCGCCAATCTGTTCACCGATTCCATCGTCGTGCTCGATGCGCGCACCGGCGCCCTGAAGTGGTGGCACCAGGTCGCGCCCGAGGATTGGCAGGACCTCGATCTGGTCGCGCCGCCCGTGCTCTATCGCGACAGCAAGGTGCGCGACATCGTCGCGTTCGGCGGTAAGGACGGCTACGTCACCGGTCTCGATCGGGATACGCACGAGCAGATCTTTCGCACGCCAGTGACCACCGTCGTGCAGGCTCCGAAGAATCCCACGGTCGAGGGCATCAAGACGTGCCCGGGCTACGCGGGCGGCGTCGAGTGGAACGGGCCCGCGCTCGATCGCCTCAACAACACGCTGATCACCGGCGCCGTCGACGTGTGCTTCCTGGTCAAGCTCGGCGCGCAGCCGACGAAGTACGTTGCCGGACAGGCCGTGTTCGGCGGCACCGTCGAGCCCGTCGGCGACAACACCGGCTGGATCACGGCGATCGACGCGGAAACCGGCGCGGTGCGCTGGCGCTATCACGCGGAGAAGCCCGTCATTGCGGGTGTGACACCTACCGCCGGCGGGGTCACGTTCACGGGCGATCTCGCGGGCAACTTCCTCGTGTTCGACAGCAAGACCGGCGCGCTCGTCCACAAAGTGCCGACGGGCGGCGCCATGGCGGGAGGCGTCGTCACGTACGAGCTGGCGGGGCGGCAATACGTGGCGTTCGCGTCAGGCAACATTTCGCGAAATGCGTTCGGCGATCTGGGGATGCCGTCGGTGGTGATCATGGCGCTGAACGCCAACAATGCCCGCACGTCCGCGACCACGCCGTCCGCGCCGTCCGCCCCGTTCGCGGCACGATCCACGTCGGCTCCGGCGCACGCTGCCAATGTGGCGAGCGGCCGCACGCTTTACGGCCAAGTATGCGTCTCCTGCCACGGCCCCGACGGCGACATGATCGCCGATCATCGCTTGAGCACGCTCAAGGCGCGCCGGGACGCAGCCGCTACGATCTCGTACATCAAGGACCCGAACGCCCCGATGCCGAAGCTGTATCCGCAGCTGATCGACGAGCAGAGCGTGCTCGACGTCGCCGAGTACCTGTGGCAGGAGATCGCGCGCTGAATCGCCGGCCGGCGCGCCCTAGGCATCTCCCCCGGGCGCGCCGCGCAGCTACGATTGGCGCATGAAGCTCAGCGAAAAACAGTAACCGGGCGGCGCGCCCCGCGCATCGCTCCCCCGGGCACCGCGCAGCTACAATTGCCGGATGAAGCTCAGCGAAAAACAGCGCAAGCACTTGCGCGGTCTCGGTCACTCCCTCAAACCGATCATCCTCGTCGGCCAGGCCGGCGCCACGGACGGTGTCGTCGCCGAGGCGACCCGCGCGCTGCACGATCACGAGCTGGTGAAAGTGCGCGTGAGCGGCATGGAACGCGACGCGCGCGACGAAACTCTCGCGACGCTCGCCAGTCGCACCGAGAGCGAGCTCGTCGGCCGCATCGGGCACACCGCCCTTCTCTATCGGCGCAACCCGGAACGACCGCGAATCTTGCTACCGTCGTGAACCTCGGGTGAGCTGATCCCTCACACACGAGCGGGCGTCGGCGCACCGCGCTGCCGCGCGGCGAATGGTTCTCTCGAAAACGTAGGTCTCAGTGACTATTGAAACCTGCTGGCGGCTCCGATATGGCTACGCTATCGAGTACGCAAATCGAGATTGCAGCGCCACGACCGTTGCGTGCGGCGGCCGTCGTGGAAGTCGGGGCGATGGTCGCGATCCTGCTCTCCTACATCTGGGGGTGGCAGGGCGCGTTCCGCGGCTCGGCGCTGCTCATCGTCGCCCTGTATTTCGGCATCGGCATTCTGAGCCACGCGCGCCGCCGCGAGCGTCCGCGCGAGATCGGCCTCGCGATCCACCGCTTTACGCACGCGCTGCGCAACGTTGCGCTCGTCATCGTACCGGCCATCGCCGTGACGCTCGCAATCGGCTTCGCAATGGACGGCTGGCACTTCAGAAGCTGGGAGCACCCGATCCTCGCCCTCACGTGGATGCTTGCGTGGGCGACGGCGCAGCAGTACGGGCTGCTCTGCTTCTTCTATCGGCGCTTCTGCGAGATCTTCATCTCGCGGTGGGCGGCGAGCGCCGGCGCGTCCGCCGTGTTCGCCACGATGCATGCGCCGAACGGATTCCTCATCGCCGTCACTGCCGCCGCGGGGCTCGTCGCGTGCGCGCTCTATCGCCGCGTTCCGAACCTGCTCGCCATTGGCATCGGGCACGCCGCGCTCTCGTACGTGTTGCTCTGTGCACTCCCCTTCAGCGTCACGCACGGGCTGCGCGTCGGGCCCGGCTATCTGGCACTCCCATGAAATACTCGCTGCTGCTTGCGCTGGTCTGGCTCCTCGTCGCTCCGGCCGCGCGAGCATCCGGCGAGCTCGCCCAGTACGTCGAAGAGCCCGATCCGGCGTATCACTGGGATGTGTTGCGCTCCGGACGGTTCGCGGGCGGCGACTATCTCGAGCTGCTGCTCACCTCGCAAACCTGGCGCGACATCGAATGGAAGCACCAGCTGTATCTCTTCCGACCGCGGCACCTCGACACCACGTCCCGGCAAGCGTTCCTCTATATCGACGGCGGCCGCTGGAATCCGCAGTACGAAGCCGGCCAGAACGGCCTCCCGCGGGATTCAGTGGTGTTCTCGCGGCTCGCGGATTCGCTGCACGCCGTTGTCGCCGTGGTCCGGCAAGTGCCCTTCCAACCCATGTTCGATCGGCGTGAGGACGCGCTCATTGCATACACGTTCGATCGGTATCTCGCGACCGGCGATTCGGATTGGCCGCTGCTGCTGCCGATGGTCAAGGCCGCGATGCGCGCGATGGACACGGTGCAGACGGTCGCGCAGGAGCGCTGGCAGCTGCCCATCGAGCGCTTCACCATCTCCGGCGCGTCGAAGCGCGGCTGGACGTCGTGGCTCACGGCCGCCATGGATCCGCGGATCGCCGCGACGGCCCCGATGGTCATCGACATGCTGAACCTGCCGGAGCAGATCCGGCTGCAGAAGGCGACGTTCGGCGGCCTCTCGGAACAAGTCCACGACTACGAGCAGATCGACCTACCCGGCCGCATCGACTCCGACACAGGACGCAAGCTCATCAGCATGGTCGATCCGTACAGCTATCGGGCGAGTCTCACGCAGCCGAAGCTCATCGTGCTCGCAACGAACGATCGCTACTGGCCGCTCGATGCGCTGAGCCTTTACTGGTCCGGCATCCCGGAGCCCAAGCGCGTGCTCTACGTCCCGAATCAAGGACACGGCATTCACGACGTGCAACGACTGATGGGCGCGCTCAGCGCGCTGCATCGCTATTCCGCCAAGGGTGCAACGCTGCCGGAGCTCCATTGGAACTTCGATACGAGCAAGGGCGCCGTCAATCTGGACGTGCAGTCGAGCGTCAGACCGACGCGCGTCGTGGCCTGGCGTGCGAGCAGCTCGACGCGGGACTTCCGCAACGCGCACTGGTCCGCGCGCTCGTGTCACAAGACGCGCAACAGTGCGCACTGCGCGACCAAGGCAAGAGCGAACGAATATGTGGCGCTCTACTCCGAAGCCACGTTCAGGGATCGCAGCGCGCAGGAGTTCTCGCTCTCGACGGCGGTGTGCATCATCGATGCCAACGGGGCGATGGTGCGCGAGTGTCTCGACAACCCCGAGACACCCGCAACCGTGGCGCGCTAGCGAACCCTCGTTTTCCCATCTTGTTTTCTTCGGATCGAGGTAGACAAGAGGTTCGCTAGCGCTTGAACGACGGCAGATAAACTCTTTCAGGAAAAAACAAATCCGTTTTGTCCCGGGTCGACGTAAACCGGAGGTCCGCTACCGCTGCGCCGTTCGCCGCGAGCGCGGCTTCCTCGGCGGCCAGAGAATCGTGCCCGCACAGCGCGGCGACCCGCAGCGGCAGGCGTAGATCTCATCGACGTTCTCCGGATCGTCGTCCTCGCGCGCGATGTGATACCGATAGCCGATCTCCTCCCCGGCTCGAATCCTGCGCGTCGCGACGATGAACAGCCGCCCGTCCTTGATGCGCGGCGCGCAGTTGGCATCGCACTTGTGATTGATGTAGCGCGCGTCATTGCCGTGGATCGTGCCGTCGATGACGGTCTCTTCATCCAGCGCGTACAGGAACGTGTGGTTGTCGTTGATATCGCGATTCTTGTAGCGCTCGTTCGCCTCCTCGTGCGTGATGCGCTCGCCGACGTACTCGTCGATGACTTCACCTCGACGGATGTCGCGCACCGCAAACGCACCTTGGCCGTGCACATTGGAACGACGAATCTCGTACGGACGACTCGACATAGAAGCTCTTGATCTCCGTGACCTTGGGGAGCGACAGTGTGCCCTATGGCGACCTTCGATGCGCTCATCATCGGCACCGGGCAAGCCGGCCCGACCCTGGCCTCGCGCCTCGCCGGGAGCGGCATGACAGTCGCCGTCGTCGAGCGTGGCCATTTCGGCGGCACGTGCATCAACAACGGCTGCACCCCGACGAAGGCGATGGTCGCCAGCGCATACGCCGCTCACCTCGCGCGCCGCGCGGCCGAGTACGGCGTTGTGCTCTCCGAAGCCCCGCGCGTGGACATGAAGCGCGTCAAGGCCCGCAAGGACCAGATCGTTGGTAACAGCCGCGACAACTTGGAGCGCTGGCTGGAAGGCACCAAAGGCGTGACCGTGTACCGCGGGCAGGCGCGCTTCACCGGCAAGGACACGGTGCGGGTGAACGATGAGGAAATCACGGCCGAGCGCATCTTCCTCAACGTCGGTGGCCGCCCGCGGCTCAGCGGCGTGGAGGGCGTCGCCACCGTGCCGCTGCTGACGAACGAGTCGATGATGGACGTCGATTTCGTGCCCGAGCACTTGCTCGTGATCGGCGGCAGCTACGTCGGGCTCGAGTTCGCGCAGATGTTCCGGCGGTTCGGCAGCCGCGTCACGGTGATCGAGATGGGCCCGCACCTCGTCCCGCGCGAAGACGACGACGTGTCGGAGGCCATCCGCGAATTCCTCGCTGCCGAAGACATCGCCGTGCGGGTGAACGCGAAGTGCCTCAGCGTGGCGCCGGAGTCGAACGGCATCACCGCGCAGCTCGCCTGCTCGGAGGGCGCGCCGCAGGTGCACGGCTCGCACGTGCTGCTCGCCATCGGCCGCGAGCCGAACACCGACGATCTCGGGCTCGACCTCGCGGGCATCAAGCTCGATGCGCACGGCTACATCGACGTCGACCAGTCCCTGCGCACCTCGAACCCCAAGGTTTGGGCCCTCGGCGATTGCAACGGCAAAGGCGCCTTCACGCACACGGCGTACAACGATTACGAGATCGTGGCCGACAACCTGCTCGCCAACGCCTCGCGGAAGTACACCGATCGGATCCCGGTCTACGCGCTCTACACCGACCCGCCACTCGGCCGCGTTGGCATGAACGCGAAGGAGATCAGGAAGGCGGGACTCGCCGCGCTAGTCGGCAAACGCCCGATGACGCGGGTCGCCCGGGCCATCGAGAAAGGCGAGACGCACGGATTCCTGGAGATTTACGTCGAGCGGGACTCGAAGCGCATCCTCGGCGCGTCGCTCCTCGGCACGGGATGCGACGAGGCGGTCCACTCGTTGATCGACGCGATATACGCGCGGCTGCCGTACACACAGTTTCAGAAGCATGTGCGTATCCACCCTACCGTGAGCGAGCTGCTGCCCACGACGCTCGAAGAGTTGTCACCGCTGACGTGAGCGGCGCGGGCCGTGCGACTGGGCCCGCGCGCCGTCACGCACTGATCGTCGAGATCTGACCGCGCAACCGATAGAGGTGCTCGGTCCTGCCGCTTCCTGATGGCTCGCTCTTCACGTGCTCGGGCGCGCCGACCAGCTCTCGCAGCTGACCGTTGCGCAGGCCCAGCGGCACGCGAACGCGCTGGCCTGCCGCCAACGCCTCCGGCCACACGAACTCGACGGCGGCCCGGTCCGACCCGGACTCGCGTTCCCCGCGCGACGTATCGATAAATTCCATGCGACGCAAACCCGTGCGGATTTCGAGCACGGTGTCGTCAGACCGTTGTGTCATGAGGAGTCCCCGGTTTTTTTCTTGCGAGCCCATTTCAGACGACCGCGCCGACCCGAGCAACGTGTAGGCGAATGGCGTCACTTCCGGTACATCCCGGTTACAAACTGAGGCTCACCAGCATCGCGAGCGCGGCCGCGCCCATGAGCGCGGTGGCGAGCCAGCCGAGCACCGTCCATCGCCGCGAGATGCGGAACGGCCCCATGATCTTCGCTCGCGTCGCCATCGACATGAGGATCGCCATCACGGGTACCGCGACGATCGCATTGATGATGGCCGCCCACACCAGCGCGGTCACGGGATCGAGGGAGGCGACGTTGGCCGCGGCGCCAATGAAGGTGGCGGCAACGATCGCCCCGTAGAACGCCTTCGCGTGCAGGGGCTTACGCGCCAAACCGACGGGCCAGCGCCGCGCCTCGCCGAGCGCATACGCCGCCGAGCCTGCGAGCACCGGTACAGAGAGCAGTCCCGTGCCGACAATGCCGAGCGCGAACAGCTCGAATGCGAAGTTGCCCGCCACCGGCCGCAGCGCCTCTGCGGCTTCGGCCGCACTCCCGATCTCGTTTGCGCCATGCGCGTGCAGAGTGACGGCAGCCGTCACCATGATGGCGAGCGCGACGAGATTGGAGAACGCCATCCCGATGAGCGTATCGAGTCGTATGCGAGCGAGCGCGCGGCGGCCCTGTCGCGGTTTCTTGCGCAAGGGCAGCCGCGACCGGCGCGCCTTCGTGTCCTCGACTTCCTGCGCGGCCTGCCAGAAGAACAGGTACGGGCTGATCGTGGTGCCGAGAATCGCGACGACCATGAGCCAGAAGTCGCGATCGAATTGCAGTCTCGGCCAGACGAGCCCGTGCGCGAGCGCGCCCCACGGCACGTGCACGACGCAAAGAACCGCGAAGTACGAGAACAGCGAGAGCGACAGCCACTTCAGCACCGCGACGTAGCGAGTGTGCTTGAGGAAGATCTGCCCGGCGGCGCACACGGCCCCGAACAAGACGAGAAACACCGAGGCGGGCACCGGCGGCACCAGCAGCGTGCTCACCGCTCCCATCGCGCTCAGGTCGGCGCCGATATTGAGCGTGTTCGCGGCGAACAGCAGTACGACGATCGTGTTCAGAAGCCATGCCGGGTAGTGCAGCCGCAGATTGCCCGCGATGCCGTGCCCCGTCGTGCGGCCGATGCGCGCGCTGATGGCCTGGATCACCACCATCAGCGGGTAGGTCAGGACGAGCGTCCAGCCGAGCGCGAAGCCGAACTTCGCGCCGGCTTGCATGTACGTCGCGATCCCGCTCGGGTCGTCGTCGGAAGCGCCCGTGACGAGACCCGGCCCGAGCACGCGCCAGAGGCGCGGCTTGCTCGGACCGACGACCGGCGTATGCGCCTCGGTCAGCGCTTCCTGATGAGGGCGCGCGCCGGCGCGGCCTCGTGCCCGATTGTTTTCAGCGGCAGTAATAGGAGGTCGTAGTCGCCAGACGATACGTCATGGAGAGACAACCCCTCGACGATCGGAATGTTCCGCCCAAGCAGGATGTGATGCGTCTTCGGGTCCGCGGCGCCGAATTTCTCCGCGGAGTTGTAGTCGATGCCGACGAGCTGCACGCCCGCGTCGGCGAGGAGCTGCGCGGCGTCCGGCCCGATGTACGTGAAGTCCTCGTGGAACTTCGGATCGGTCATCCAGCCGGCGCGGCTGTTCCGGGTGCGGAAGAAGATGCGCTCCGCCCCCTTCCAGGCATGCTTGTTCAGCTCCGCGGCGTCGATGACCCGCGCGTCCGGCGAGCAGTCGATGATCCGCACCGGACCGATGAAGCGCGTGAGTGGAACCTGATCGAGCGGCATGCCGCCCTTGATGAAGTGCAGGGGCGCATCGATGTGCGTGCCCGTGTGCGCACCCATGGAAAACGCGGACAGCGCGAGCGAATCGCCCTTGTCGTAGCTCATCGTGAAATCCAGCTTCACGGGCGCGTTGCCCGGATACACGGGCGTCGTTTTCGGGTCGATCGGCGCGGTGATGTCGATCCATTCGTTCGCCGCAAACGCGAGCCCGCACTGGGCCCCCAGCGCGAGCAGAGCCAGCCATTTCATCCGAGACCCCCTAGTCCTTGTGACGACGGGCGCTAGGTTACTGAAACTTGAGCGTGAACACACATCCTTCGCCCGGCGCGGAGGCGCAGTACCTGGCATTCATCGACAGCCAGAAGGCGACGGACGTACCCGTCACCGAGGTAACGCTGGACAGCGGGAAACTGGTGCTGAAGGTGGCCGCGATCGGCGCGGAGTATCGCGCCGACTTGAACGGCAACACGCTAGCGGGTCAGTGGACGCAAGGGCCGTTCAGCAACCCGCTGACGTTGACCCGGGATTAGCGGTTTCCGCGGATGCGGTCGTGGCATTGGCAGGCAATCCCCCAATGCTGCCTGCCGGTGTCACGGCCGCACTTTGACGTCGTCGACGCGCTCGTCCTGATCGAGCGGCGGCGGCTCCACCAGCTCCTGCTCGATCGGCAGACGCGGCACGAGTGTCGTCGTCGGCGCGATGTCGCTGTCGTCCATGAGGAAGCCGCCGGTCTGGCGCGTCCACAACCGATAGTACGCGCCGCCTTCGCGCAGCAGCTCGGCGTGCGTGCCGTCCTCGATGATGCGGCCGTTCTCGAACACGAGGATGCGATCGAGGTGCGCGATGGTCGAGAGGCGATGCGCGACCACGATGACGGTCTTGCCGACCATCACCTCCTCGAGCGTCTCCTGAATCGCCTTCTCGGTGATGGAATCGAGGCTGGAGGTGGCCTCGTCGAGAATCAGCACGGGCGCGTTCTTCAGCACGACGCGCGCAATGGCGATGCGCTGGCGCTGACCGCCCGAAAGCTTCACGCCGCGCTCGCCGACCATCGAGGCGTAGCCGTCCTTCATGCTCGCGATGAACTCGTGCGCGTGCGCGCGACGGGCGGCGTCGATCACCTCCGCGTCGGTCGCATCGATGCGGCCGTAGCGGATGTTCTCCATGAGCGAGCGGTGGAAGAGGCTCGGGTCCTGGGGAATGAGGCTGATCTGCTCGTGCAGCGAGTCCTGCGTCATGCGGCGGATGTCGACACCGTCGACGGTGATGCGCCCGCCCTGTGGGTCGTACATTCGCAGGATCAGGCTGACGAACGTCGACTTGCCCGAGCCGGAGGAGCCGACCAGACCGACACGCTGGCCCGCCGGAATCGTGACGGTCATGTGATCGAACAGCTTCTGCCGCGACGGATACGCGAACGTGACGTTCTCGAACGCGATGGCGCCCCGCTTCACGCGCACGGGCGCGGCGCCGGGCTCGTCGACCAGCTCGTGCGGCTTCACGATGGTGTGGACGCCGTTCGCGACGTTGCCGATGTACTCGAAGAACTCGAGAAAGCGGCGGCTGAGCGCACGGATCTCGTTGATGATCAGCAGCGCGAGACTCACGGCCAGGACGAACTGGGAGACATCGATCGCCCCGCTCTGCCAGAGTCGCAGCGCATAGTAGAGCGTGCCGACTTTGAGCACGGCGGCCGAACCGAACTGGAACCAGCGGACGCGCTCGGCGTAGGCGTTCGACCGGTCGATCGCCCGGAGCTCCTTCTTCAGATAGCTGTTGAGGTACTCGCGCTCGAAGTCGCTGCGCGCGAAGAGGCGCGTGCTCGCGAGGTTCGTGACCGAGTCGACCACCTTGCCCGTGGTCTCGCTGCGCGCGGCCGACGCACTCACCGCGTACGGGCGGGCGCGGCGCGCCAGCAAGAACGACGCCGACACGAACAGCGTCGCCCACACGAGCATGAACAGCCCCAGCTCGTGGTGCGCGTTGAACAGCAGCGTGACCGAAACGCTCAGCACGACGAGCGCCGGCCAGAATTCCGTGAGCACGGACCACAGGGTCTGCGTGACACCGAGCGAGGTCTCGCTGATTCGGTGCGCGAGCGCTCCGGCGAAGTCGCTCGTGAGAAAGCGATGCGAGTGGTACTGGAGGTAGTGATAGAGCGCGCGCGTGACGTTCTGCCGCTGACGCGGGCCGAGACGGATCTGAATCGCGCCGGCCAGCCGGCCGAACACCACCTCGCCGAGCGCCAGGCCGAGGAATAGCAGCAGCGGACCCCGCAGGTCGGCCGCCGCGGGCGTCTCATTCGCCTGTGTGACGGTCTTCAGCACCCTGGCGATGCCGTAGGGAATGGTGATGCCGCACACCGCATCCGCGGTGACGAACACGAGCATCGTCAAGTACCACCACCGGAACTGCCGGATGAAGAAGAGGATGAAGCGTGCCGGGGTCTGGGGCAGCGCCGGTGTGCCGGGCGCCCGCTGGAAGGGTTCGTCCTGGGTCATTGGCGGAAGTATGAGCCAAAACGGCACGCATTCCCGCGTCTGTGACTAGGCACACTCGGCGCGCCGCCGTGGCGGTCGCCCGAGGTCGCGCTCTCTCGAGCCCCGTTTTCGCCGTTTGCCGATGGTTTCTGCGCCAGGAGGTTCCGCAATGCGCGTCGTATCGTCCCGCTCCGCCCGTCTCTCGCTCGTTGGCGCCGTGCTCCTTGCGAGCTTTGGCGTCGTCGCGGCGCCGACCAATCCGCCGCCCGCCCGGCCGTTGCAGGGCTATGCCGGCTACGAGCTGAAGGACGTCACCTTCGATCCGAGCCTCGCCGACAAGAAGAACTTCGACAAGGTGGTCGCGAAGGTCGACGAGAACATGAAGCAGAGTGTGAATCCGATCCTGCAGAGCTGGAACGCTTCGGCCGACGCGCACGCCGCGCAGAAGATCGTGATCGAGCCGCGCATCACCAATCTGCACAAGCCTTCGGGCGCGACGCGTTTCTTTGCCGGCGCGTTCGCGGGCGACGGCTACATCAACATGACGGTGCGGATCGTCGAACAGCCGTCGGGTAAAGTGATCGCCGAGCCCGAGTTCTATCGGCGCGCGGCTGCGATGGCCGGTGCGTGGACCGTGGGTGGCCACGACAACGCAATGCTGCAGAAGATCGCGGGGCTGGTTGCCAACTACTTGTCGGCGAACTACTCCGAGGCCGTTGGGGGACCCACGGGGTACGAGCCGTAAGAAGGCTCGCATCTCTCGCGGAAGCGCGAAGGTCCAGCGCTGCCTCGAGCGCCGGCAGATCGGTGCAAGACGCTGGGATGCGAGCGTGCAAGAGTTCGCGGGCGCGCTCTCGGCCCATTGCGGCGAAGCGAGCGGCGCGAGCCCGCGCGAGGCCTGGGCCGGTCGCGGCTGGCGAGTTCGGCACCTCTACCGCGGGCAACCTCCGGACAGTACTTCGGTGAATCTCGCGCGCTCGATGTTGCGGCCAGTCAGCACGACGGCGACGTTGCGGCCCGCCAGCGTCGCCCGTTCCTTCATCATCGCGGCGAGCGGGGCCGCTCCGGCTCCTTCGCTCACTTGGTGCGCGTCGTCATAGTAGATGCGCATCGCTTCAGCGATCTCCTCTTCGCTGACCTGGACGAAGTGGTCGGCACCTGCGCGATACACCTCGACCGCGTCGGGTGCGGGCTCGCGAGTGGCGATGCCATCTGCGAACGTCCGCGCCGTTGCGGTGGTCACCGGATGACCTGCCGCGAAGGACAGCGCGTTCGCGGGCGCGTTGGCCGCGCTGACGCCGATGATCCGCGTCTTCAGGCCGAGCAGGTCGCGAGCCGTGATCAGGCCGCAGATGCCCGACCCCATGCCGACCCCGACGTACACGGCGTCGAGATCGCGCACGGCCTGGAAGAGCTCGAGCGCGTAACTGGCCACGCCGACGACGAGATCGCGATGGAAGCTCGGAAGGAAGTGCAGACCCTCCGCCTCCGCGACGCGGTGCGCCTCGTGCTTGGCTTCGTCGAAATCCTTGCCGAATTCTTTGACCGTCGCGCCGAGCGCGCTCATGGAGCCGTTCTGATCGGGTGAATTCCCGTGCGGCACGTAGATCGTCGCCGGCACACCGGCGCGAGCCGCGGAGAATGCGACGGACTGGCCGTGATTGCCGCGAGTGGCGGTGACGATGCCGCGGACATCCGGATTCGCCCGACGCAGACGTTCGAGGTACACGATCCCACCGCGGACCTTGAACGCGCCCGTCGGTGCGTAGTTCTCGTGTTTGACCCAGACCGTGCAGCCCGCTCGCCGCTGGATCTTCGGCCAGACGTACTGCGGGGTCGGCAGCACCGTGCGATGGACCAGCTCCGCCGCGTTGGTGAGCTCGTCGAGCGTGATGTTCAGTGCAGAGCGGGCCATGCGATCTCCGGGTGTGGAAGCCGATGCGGATCAGCGTGCCTCAGCGAACGGCGCGTCACCAGATGCGCCGCTCAGCGGGCGAGTCGCACCGTGTTGGTGGGCAACCATGACAGTTCGCGAGATCGACGACCACGCGGGAGCGCGTGCAGAACCCCGCGCCGACGAGCGCGTCGCCGTCAGGTCCGGGCAGCTAGGACGACGGAATGGCTTGGCCCGTGGCCTGCTTGTCCAGATGCGCGCGCAACTCGGCGGGGAGCTTCAATTGCGCGGCGAGCGAAT
>DASTRY010000100.1:0-123550 GCA_035760965.1 Steroidobacteraceae bacterium
TCCACGGCCTGTGAATTGGCGAAGGCGATCTCCGGGACGAGCGCTGTCCGCTGGAGCTGAGCGCTCACACGGAGCTCGGCGACGAGCGGGAGTTGGCCGGCGCGCACCATCCCTTGTGCCGGGCTCGCGCCCGGACTGACAGGCGTCAGCAGCCGACAACGCAGCCAGCGACTGCGAACGCCTTGGACACTCTGCTCCGGAATTTGCGCGAGATTCGCGAAGCTGATTGTGCCGGTTGCACGCAGGCCCTGTGTGCCATCGACGGCCGTGAGCGGCACGCCGTTTTCGCCATCCCAGATCTCCCACTGCAGCACACGAGCATCCGCGGCGGCGGGACTCTCCGCGCTCATCTTGACATTCAGCGTGAGCGCAGCGAGCTGCGGGTAGGACAGATATGCCGCGTGCCCGATGTACAGCACATGCTCGTTCGGCCGATCTCCGGCGAATACGAGCACGCCATTGGCTGCCGGCGAGGCGAGCAGGGCGCTGTGATCGGCGATCAAATCGCGCTCGGCATCGACGGCGATGAGTGTCTGCAAGCTGGCGGCGACGGCCGTCAGCTCACGCTCGGTCTCGAAGATCACGGGCCCCGCATCACCGGGCGCGGGCGCTGCGGCGATGCGTGTTCCCGCCGGTACCACGGCGTCGCTCGCGCTGCCTGCGGTCACGGTGAACGTCAGGGGAACGCGCGCAGGCTCCGGCGGCAAGGGCGCCGCGCCGAGCAGATCGAGGAATGCCAGGAAGTTCTTGTTCGGCGCCTGATTCAAGCGCTCGATGACGAGCTCGGCGAAGCGCGCGACGATCGCGATCAGCGCCGTGCTCGCCTGATCCGGCGCGCCGGTGGCGGGATCCGTTGGGGACCACTCCGGCACGTTGCCGCGCAGTGCGTTAGTCAGGTCTTCGCGCAACTGCGTTGCCGTGCGCGCATCGAGCAGGGGCGCCGCGTTGCTCATGCGTCGGCTCCCTGCTGGAGATAGAACGGGTACACGAGATTGAACGCGGTGTTCGTGGCGCGCACTTCGTACTCGATGTCGATGAGGAGCAAGTTCACCGCACCGGGTCTGACGGCGACCGCCGTCACGTCGATGCGCGGCTCGAAGCGCAGCAGGGCCTCGTGCACTTCGCGGTCGATGCGACCCACGGTCGCAGCGCTCAGACCTTCGAACACGAGGTCGTGGATGCCGCAGCCAAAGTCGGGCCGCATGACACGTTCGCCGCGCGCCGTGCCCAGAACGATCAGGATCGATTGGCGCACGCTCTCCTCATATTCGGCGCGCGCAATCGCCTGCGTGCCGGGATCGATCGCCAGCGGAAACGCGGTGCCCACGCCGAGAAAGAGTTTCGACACCGTGCGCGCCTCAGCCGATGAACACCGTGCCGAGCGCCGCGACCGTGCCGATGGGCAGCGGATTCGGGTCATTGCACGTCGCGGCGACATCGCCATTGCGCGCCGCCGGTACGCCGTTGATGTTCACGGTCGCACTTCCGGCGACGATCCGCGCGAGATTGGTCGGCGGGTTCTGAAAGCTCTGACCCGGTGGCGCCCGATGCTCGATGTGGTTGTAAGCGCCGCTACCGAAGACGGCCGCGGGCTGGCTCATGATGTTGACGTTTGCGCTCAGGTCGCGATCGATCACTCCGCTGAACAGGAAGGGCAGAGGCACCACCGAGCTCCCCACGAGCACGAGGTGCGTGTCCACTGCTAGAACCTGATCGCCCTTCTTGGCTGCTGCTTCTCTCACGCGCGTTCCTTCAATTGATGTTCACGATGGCGCCCCTCACGGCCATCGCGCCGCCGGCCTCGGCAGTCATGCTGCCCGATGCCTTGATGTGCGCGTTGGTGGAGGACTTGATGTCGATGCTCTTGGCGTCGAGCGTGATCGTGCCCTGACGCGCCTCGAGCACGATGTCCTTGCCGGACGTCACCGTGATCGTGTTGCTCGCGGTGTCGATGACGACGCGGTTCTTGCCGCCGGCAGCGACGATCTCCACCGTCTCATTGCCTTCCGCGTCGTTGAGCTTGATCACGTGGCCGCTGCGGGACTTGATCACGCGCACATCGTTCTTGCCGTTGCCGTTATCCGCGGGCGCCTTGTCCTTGCCGTTCCAGAGCGAGCCGATCACGTAGGGAAAGCGCACATCGCCATGCTCGAAGAGCACGAGCACTTCGTCATCCACTTCGGGAAGGAAGTACAGGCCGCGATCGGGGCCTGCCATCAGCGTGGCGACGCGCGCCCAGAAACTGTCGTCGCGATCGCTCAGCCAGGGGAAGCGGACTTTCACTCGGCCGAGCCCGTCCGGGTCGTCGGTGTTGTTGGTGACGATGCCTATGACGACGCCGTGAATGCGGCGGCGGCCCTCGTCGACGGCGCGCTCGCTGATGAGCTGCAGGAGTCCATTGTTCACGATGCGTTCCTCTGCGCGCGGAAATCCGTGAGATAGCCGTCGCGACGCGAGTAGCGATGCACGGCCGCCGTCACGTAGTAGTCACCGCTGAAGCGCGTGCCGAGATCGTTCAGGCGGATGACGCGACCGGCGCGCACGTCCGTACGGCCCCGCACGCGGCCATCGCCGCGAACGAATTCGAGTGCGGCTTCGTTGAAGCGCGCGGCGGCGAGCTGATCCGCTTCGGCCTGACTTGCAAGCGGAGCGCGCACGACAGTTTCGACCTGCGTCGCGAGCAGCGTCTCGGCGACCTTCGCGGCCGACTCGCGGCCGGCCATGGTCGAGACCTCGTCGCCGCGGGTCGCGGACGCCGTGATCGGCTGTTTCTCCTTCGGATTCCAGCCGCGCACGCTCACGCTAGTCAGCGCAACGAGCGACATGCGTGGACGGAATTCGAGGAGATCGTCGCTCACGCTCAGCGTGACGGTGGTCGGGCCGGCATTCGCGACGGGACGGAAGAGCAGAACGTCCCGTTTCATCGCGAGCTCGTATCGCATCCGGCGCGCACGCTCGCGCAGGAATTCGAGATCGGTCTGATCGGCTTGCAGGACATACGCATGCGTCACGCCGCTATCGGTTGCCTCGACCGAGACTCCTGCGTCCGAGCCGATCTGCGTGGCGATGTCGGAATCCTTCTGACCGACGAAGCTGCGAGTGCGTCGGGTTCTGTTGAGCCGGTGGCGCAGGTCGAAGCCGCGCACGAGAAGCGTCGGCGGTCCCGCGATGCTGAACGTCGGTTCGAGCGCCGTGATCTCTCCGAGGAGGAGCGACTCCCGCTGCTCCGCGTAGCCCATGCCGATCTCGACGGTCGTGCCGATGGCTAGGCGCGGCTCGTCCGTCCAGGGCGTCGCGCCGTTCCTCTGTTGTTTGCTGACGAGCTCGAGCGTGAACATGCTCGGCAGGACGAGGTCCTCTTCGATCACGACGTTGGCAATCCACAGCGCCATGTCGGCGACGAGTGCGGTGCCGTTCAGCTTCACGTCGAAGCTCGGCACGAGCGGCTGGTTGCGAGGGGCCTGTACCATTGCGGCGCTACTGTTTCGGAATGGTCAGCTTCGAGCCCGCGGGCACGACGAGCGGATTCTCGATGCCGTTGGCTTGCGCAATCAGGCGCCACTGCGACGGATCGCGATACGCGTCTGCGGCGATGCTCGCGAGCGTGTCCCCGCGACGGACGATGCGCGACGAGGTTTCCGGATCGGTGAGGCGCTCGTCGTCGTCGCGATTCAGGAACTCGGTGAACGTCACATCCAGGGTGGCGCGCAGCGGCCGGCCGATCTGATCGAAGAGCGTGAAGTGCTGCTTCAGACTGCTGACCGTGCCGACGAACGGGAAATCCTCGGTCTTCTGCACGCCCCAGAGCACCGTGCACACGGGCGGCTGACCGTTCTTGCGCGTGATGCGCGTCAAACGGACGATCTGATCGGTCTGCAGTCGCACGTCGCGCGCGGCGGCGTTCGACTCGGTCGTATCGAAGAAGAGCTCGAGGGCCAGCTCGCGGCTGTGACCGCCGCCGAACTCGGTGGTCGGCGCATTCGCCTTCACGTCGGTGGTCGCGCACCCGACGGTCGTGCGCGTGGACGGATGCCACGCCACTTGCTTGGTGATGGTGTAGCTGTTCGGATTGAACATCACCGGTATCGGCGGACCGCTGTCGGTCAGGATGATCAGCTTCCCTGGCGCCACGGCCGCACTCCTTGTCGTTCGCGTTCGATTTCGAGGCGCCGCGCGAGGCGGCTCTCCACCTGCTCGGCGATCCGATCGACTTCGGGGTCTCCGGCGCATTGCATTGCGTGCGAGTACATCTCCTCGTCCGACTGCGAACGAGCCGTCGCCAGCGCGCGCGCGATCGCGGTGGGTGCACGCGAGGTGATGGTCGACGTCTCCGCGACTGACGTTGGCGTCGCTCGTTCGATCTTGCGCAGTACCAGCGGCGCGGGACTTGCGCCGCCGGCGCGCGCCATCGGGACTGGAGCGAATGCGTTCGCCGCAGGGGCGCCCAGGGCGGAAACCAGCGGCTCCGCTATTCGACGTTGAACGAGTGCGAGAGCGCCTTGCCGCTTGATGCCTTGGGCCGTCGTCTGCCCAATGACGGGCTGGGCGAGCGGCGAGCGCGGCCCGGTCGGGAGGGCACGCGTATCGAGCGTGGTCGCGTCGGATGTTGCATCGGGTGTTGCGACAGATGTTCCGTCGGACGTGGCACCGGACGCCGTGACGGCTGTCGCGACGGAAACGGATGCGCCGTCGACTTTGCGCATCAGCAGCGGCCTCTCGCTTGCGCGCGACGCGAACCGGCTCTCGTTCACTGCACGCGGGCTCGGCGTCATGCGACACGTGCCGCTCTCGGCGCGATCGGCGACGAACGCGCTCGCAGCGTCCGCGGCTCGCGCCACCGGCAACGCCGAAACTCCGTCACTCGCTGCGCTCACAGTCGAATTGCTCGCGCCGGACGGCGTCGATGCGCTCGTGCCGGCGTCAGTCGACTCGCCCGCACTCGTGAGGGGCAGGTCGGTGGTGCTCGGCGCCGCCCACTCGATCCTGCGAAACAAGCGGCCCAGCGTGGCGGTGCTCGGCGGCTGCAGAAACCGCTGCGAGCTCGCCACGCGATCGATGGCCAGGCGCTGGATCAGCGATTTCATGCTCAGAAGAATCCGCCGATGAACTTGGTGGCCGCGACCAGATCGGCCGCGGCAGTCGCCACCGCGCTGCCCGAAGTCACCGTGCGCGCGCGTGTCAGCCCGCGATGCGCGAGCTCGACGGCCTCGACGGCCACCGCGGCGTGCGCCGCGTTCAGCTCGGGCCCGCTCCACTTCAGCGGCAACGCCTCGCGGAAGTGCCACCACAGCACCGGCGTCATCTGCTTGTTCAAGAGATAGATCGTGCCGTTGCGTCGCCGGATGTCGCCCGCAGCGACATCTTGATGCCAACCCCAGAGCCCATCGATTGGCGACAGGCCGTGCTTCAGCACTAAAGGCGGATGCCGCGCGGCGCCGGCGAAGCGATGTACGAAGTCGTTCTGCCCACCCTCACGATACTCGTGCGCTTCGATCTCGATCTGCAGGCCGCTGCATTCGGAGAAGCCGCCGACGAGCAGCCCTTCGATCTCGACGACGAAGTTGCACGCCTGGTAGGGATCGACGCGCAGCCCCGCGATACCCGCGGCGACGCCGACTCCGATGTTCGTGCCGATGCTCGGCATGCCTCACTCCTCACGCGCCATGGTGTTCATTCATGCGCCGGTTGATCTTTGCGACCTCATCGACCCACGCGGCGCGCTCGCGATGCTCCAGACCGAGAATTTCTCGGTGCGTCCAGTGAAAGTGGTACGCCAGGTACGCTACCTCCTCGCGGAGCCTTTCTAAGGGGTAGCGCCAGATCCCCCCGCGTGCGGCAGCTCCACGGTGAACGACTTCTCGCAATGAGGGCATTGCGTGCGCACGTGATCCTGCCCGTGCTCGTTCACGCGCCGGTACATGTCCTGCAGATATGCAAGGTCCGCTGCATACAGGCCCTCGATCGTCTTCGGATTGATGTGCTCGAGCGTGCCGAGCTTCAGCACGACGCGCGCGAGCAGGATGACGAGCAGATAGCCGGGATTGCTCTGCACGCGCGGATCCTTCAGCGGCGCGATCTCGTCGAACGCCGTCGCGAGCCGCATCGTGCCGTCCCGATGCAGGGTGCCTTCGGCATCGAGATAGCCGAGCGGCAAGCGGAAAGGAAATTCGGTTTGCAGCATGCGGAGCGCTCCTTCAGGCGCGCGTCAGCTCTTCGTGCATGATCTCGAGCGTCTCGACGGCGATCGCGTTGCCGGTCGCGTTGAACGCGGGGCCGGTCCACTTCGAAGGCCACGCGCGCTTGAAATTCCAGCGCAGCTTCTCAGCGCCCGTTTCATCGAGCAGCACCACCGAGCCGTTGCGCAGGTCGGCCTTGCCGTCGACGACGCTCTGGCGCCACTTCCAGAGCTCGTCCGAGTCGGTGATGCCGCGCTTCAGCGAGAGCGCGCTGAACGAGTTCAAGCCCGGGAGCTTGCGGATGAGGTTCTGGTCGCCCCCTTCGCGGTAGTCGATGCTCGCGGTCTGCGAGTCGAGCCCGCTGCACTCCTGGAAGCCGGCCTGCGTGATGCCGTCGATCTCGACCAGGAAGTTGAAGCTGCGATAGGGGTCCACTCGTGTCGCCATCGTCGTTTCTCCTTGGAAATTGCGGTTGCGGATCAGCTGAGCTCGGTGGTGCCGGCGCGGTGCTGCACGGTCACGACGATGAGCTCCGCCGGCGAGCTCGGCGCGAGGCCGATCTGCGTGACGACCTGCCCGATCTCGCGAGTCTCCACCGGATTCAGCTCGGCATCGCAGCGGACGAAGAAAGCATCGCCGGCGGTATCGCCCTGCAGGGCGCCCGCGCGCCACAAGGCGAGCAGGTAGGTCGTGAGCTCGCGCTCGATGCGCGCCCACAGCGCCGGCACGTTCGGCTCGAACGCCGCCCACGCCATGTTCAGATCGATCCAGCGGAGCACGGTCAGGACGAGACGGCGGACGTTGAGAAAAGTCCACGCGGGATCACGACTGAGCGTGCGCGCGCCCCACACGCGAATGCCTCGCGCCGGCAGCGCGCGGATGCAGTTGACGCCGGCATCGTTCAGCGCGCCGAGCGAATCGGCGTCGAGATCCGCGTCGAGATCCGTTGCGTCCTGCACTTCGGCGTTCGCGGGCGCCTTGAAGACGCCGGCCGCGGCATCGGTGCGGGAAATGACGCCGCACATCTGCCCGCAAGGCGGCACGAACTGCGAGCCCGAGGCGATCGTGCGGACCCAGGGATGGTAGAGCGCCGCGTTCACGGGGCCGGTGGCCGGAAGACCGAGCGCGTTCACCTGATTCTCGATGAGCGCCTGGGCGGATTTGCCGCGCAATGCGTCGAGCACGGCGACGCGCGTGCCGGAGCTCGTGCAATGGTCGAGCATGGCCCGCTGCACCTCGATGGCCAGCGTATCGTCCAGCAGGGCGTGCGCATCGGGAACGGCGATGAGATCGACGTCGCCGAGCGCACTCGTCAGGTTCAATGCAGCGATCAGACGCTCGGCGGCCGCTGAACCCGTCGCGGGATTGACCTTGATCGCGACGACATAGCAGTAGCTGCCGCCGTTGTCGAAGAACCCCTCTATGGCATGCCCGAGGAATGCGGCGGCCCCGCCGAGAAACTCGGTCTTGTGATAGAGCGGCACCGGGCCGTAGGAATCCGCGTTCATGGCCGTGCCTGCCGGCAGAGGTGCGGAGGCGTCGAGCAGCCCGACGAACACGGGCACGCCGGTCGGCAACGAACGCGCCGCGCGCGCACGTTGCTCCTGCACGTAAACACCGGGTACACGAAGGGCCGGGCTCGACATGCGCGCTTACTTCGTCGGTGCGGCGAACTGGCTCACGCGGAAGATCACGAACTCCGCGGGCCGCGCAATCGCGACGCCGATCTCGGTGACGACCTGACCCTGCTCGCGCAGCTCCGGCGGATTGGTCTCCGCGTCGCACTTGACGAAGAACGCTTCCTGCGCAGTCGTGCCGAAGAGGGCACCCGAGCGCCACACGGTCGTGAGGAACGCCGTCACGTTGCGCGAGATCTTGGCCCAAAGCGCCGGCGTGTTCGGCTCGAACACCGCCCACTGAGTGCCTTCGTCGATGGACTCCCGCAAGAAAAGCAACGTGCGCCGCACGCTCACGTACTTCAGGTCGGCGTTCGCGTCGCCGCCGACGGTGCGCGCGCCCCACACGTAGATGTTGCCGTTCAGCGCACGAATGCAGTTGACGCCGTGCTTGTTCAGATCGCCCTGATCGTTCTTGCTGAGCGGATGCGTGAGATCGAGCGCGCCGCGCACCACCTCGTTCGCGGGCGCCTTGAACACGCCGCGCTCGGTGTCGACGCGCGCGTAGATGCCGGCGATGTGACCGCTCGGCGGCACGGACAGTACCCCGTCGCCGTCCGGCTGCTGGAGCTGTGTCGCCGGATCGAACACCTTCAGCCAGGGGTAGTACCACGCCGCGAAGTCGGTCGTCTTCGGCGACAGGCCTCCGTCGGTCGTGGCCAGCGGCAACTTTGCAAGATCGGCAGGATCGGGGCCCGGACCGTCGAGGATGGCGAAGCGATCTTGTGTGCTGACGCAGTGATTGACGATCAGCTCGCGCGCGCTGTCCGAGAGCACGCCCGGAACGCAAACCAGCGCGATCTCGTCGATCGTTGCGAACGCATCGAGCGCTGCGGCGAGGTCCGCCTCGGCCGTGACGCGCGCGACGTAGCAGCGACTGCCACCATTGTTGAAGAAGCCGTACACGGCATGCGCGAGCCGGCGATGATTCTCGTCGATCTTCGCGTTCTGCGCTGTGCTCGCCGCGTCGCCCTCTTTGCCGAGGAATCCGCCGTAGGCGCGTTCGAACTGCGACCAGTTCGTGAACAGCAGCGGCTGCTTGGCGGCCGGCGTCGTGAAGTCGACGAGCTTCGTCGGCGCGGGCCCGGCGGGGTTGCGGGCGAGGAGTTGCACGGTGTCCTGCACGATGCCGACGAAGCCCGCAGTGCTGGTGCTGACGCCGACGATGGCTTTGATCGCGCTGGGAACCTCCTCGACGTAGATGCCGGGAGCGAGGTACTGAGTCTGAGCCATGAGATCGTTCCTTGGATGATTGCGGCGTTACGCGCCGATGGGGCCGACGGTGGTGACGGTTCGCCTGACCAGCGGTGCGTCCTCCGCGGGGAAGGCGTCGAACGCAGTCGTGATGACGTAGCTGAGCGCGGACTTCATGCGATGCTCGAGATGTCCCCAGAACTCCCACGGCTGCGGGATACGCTCGGGCTGCGCGATCCAGGCCTGCAGCGGCTGCGCCTGGCTCTGCAGTGCGCCTTTCAGCACGTCCGCCGGCAGGACGGGAAAGCGCAGCAAGGCCGCGAGAATCTCGCCGAGCAGCTGATGCTCGTCGGCGATGTCCGTCGTCCAGACGCTGATCATGTAGGCCAGGTCGACGCGGATCGGCGCACGCGTTTGGCTGCCGACGGTTCCGTTGCGCATGAGCGTGCGCGTATTGCTGCGCAACTCGTGGTTCTCGCGCACGTCGTAGAGATAGGCGTTCACCGTCGGCCTGGCGACGCTCGCCGACCAGTCCCGCGTCGGCATCTCGAACTTGATGTCGATGAGGCTCGTGTCGAGGGGCACCTTGCGGACCAGCAATTCCTTCAGCGTGGCGTCGACGTCCTGGATCATGCGCGCCTCGCTTCGTCATCGGTCACGAGACGCCCCATCTTCTGCAGCTCGCGTCGCGTGGCGCGCAGCAGATGACGCATCGAGACGGGCTGCGACTGCTCGGCCGCGAGAAATGCAGCGGACAGCGCGATGTTGCGAATGCTGCCGCCACTCACGCGGAACTGGCGCGCGAGCGCTGCGAAATCGACATCGGGCGCGAGCGGCACTTCGCGCGGCCAGACCGCCTGCCAGATGCGCGCGCGATCCTCGTCCTCGGGAAAAGGGAAGTCGACGATGAAGCGCATGCGGCGCGTGAATGCCTCGTCGATGTTCTGGCGCAGATTGGTCGAGAGGATCGTGATGCCGGCGTACTCTTCCATCTTCTGCAGGAGGTACGCGGTTTCCGTGTTGGCGTAGCGGTCGTGCGCGTCCTTCACCTCGGAACGCTTGCCGAGGAGCGCGTCGGCCTCGTCGAACAGCAGGATGGCGTTCGCGCTCGCCGCCTGGTCGAAGAGCTGGCGCAGGTTCTTCTCGGTCTCGCCGATGAACTTGCTGACGATCTGGGAGAGATCGATCTTCAGCAGCGGAAGCCCGAGATCGGCGGCGATGACTTCGGCGGCCATCGTCTTGCCGGTGCCCGGCGGTCCGCTGAACAGCGCGTTCAAGGCCCTACCAAGCGAGAGCTTGTTCTCGAAGCACCACGCCCCGAAGACGACCGAGCCGTGCCGCGCCTGGCTGCAGAGCGCCGCGAGCTGCTCACGCTGTGCGGCGGGAAGAACGAGGTCGTTCCAGTCGTGCTTGGGCTCGATGCGTTGCGCGAGCGAATGGGTCGGCGTGGCCGCCTGCGCGCGACACGCGCTGTGCAGATGCTCGATGCGCGGCGCCCCTGCAGCGCCGTCGGCTTCCGCTCGTCCGACCGCCATCCGCCACGCCTCGTGGATCGCGCTCAACGGCAGGGGATGCACCGACACCAGCCGATGCAGGTCGGCATGTGGAAGCATCCCGCGGCTCAAGCTCTGCCACGTGTCGAACTGCTCCATCATTCCGGGCGGCCGCAGCTCCGCCGTGTGGAGCATGATGGGGTCGCCCGGGATCGGCCACGACCACGGCCGCTCCCCCGAGACGAACACCGTGCTGCCCATCTCTGCCATGCAGCGCACGAGCGCGCGGTGGCATGCGGCGCTCTGCGCCGGATCGAGCAGGCGGTCGGCGTTGCGCAGGAAAATCGCCGCCTGGCCCAGCACGCCCTCGCGGAACATCAGGAACACCGTCTGCTCGAGCGCGTTTGCGGACTCGGCCAGTCGTTCCGCGTCGAAGCTCAGGAGCTCGAGTCCGAGCTCACGCGCCGCCGCTCTCACGATGCCGTCCGCGCAGGCGTTGCGCAGGCCGTGCAGGTAAATCAACGGCTTCTTGCGCTTGCGCGCTGCTCGCGTCCAATGCGTCACGTGCTTCAGCAACTCATCGAGCGTCTCGCGCTGCGGGCCCGCGATTCCCACGGATTCCCAGCCGCTCTCTGCCGGCGCGACATAGGGTGAGATGCGGCCGTCGAGCGTGTCGTCACCCAGCACGAACGCGACGATGCGCTCGTCGATGCGCAACGCGCACGCGAGCCAAGGAGTCGCCGCGCTCTCCTCCAGAACTTCGATGAGCCGGTAGTGGCGCAGCGGTGCGAGCGGGCTCAGCAACGCACGCGCGCTGAGCTGTTCGAGGCTGCTGTTGCAATACAAGCTCAGCACGAGGCCGGGAGAAGCCTGCCGGCGGCTCATGTCGTCGTGCAGGTACCCGTAGATGCGCTGGTAGCGGCGATCGAGCTCGGGTGCGAGGCAGGCGAAGAGAATGTCGAGCTCGAAGACGCTGAGCGCGAAGCGGTTCGCCAGCTCCATGAGCGGCAGACGAACGCCCCGGCTCGCGCTCTGCGCGACCCGGCTCGCGATGCGCTGCTCGATAGCGTCGAGCGCGCGCTCGATCTCTTCGGCATCCGCGAACGTGGCGGACGCTGGCGTCAGCAGGTGCTGAACTTCCTGCTCCGTGATTGCGGCGAAGCCCAGAATATCCGCCGGCCGTCGTGCCTGGCCGCGCGCGATCTCGCGCTTCAGGAGCAGGTCGTGGCGCAGCAGCAGGTCGGCAACGTGCTCGTGTCCCGAATGGTAGGGTCGAGCCGCTTCGCCGGTCGGTATCCTTGCGTGCACCCGCTCTTCGGAAGTCACTCGACATCGATCCTTGGTCGCTATTCTCTGGGAGCGACGCACTCGCGGTCGGAATCCGGACAGGCCGCGCGCGCCTGCCGATTCAGCGCGGCTTGCTCTCGGATCCACTGCTGGAGCTGGCCGAGGCTTGCGGCATCGGCTTCGCAGCGCCGGCCAATGTCTGCAATTGAGCTTCCAGCTCGTTCAGCGCGTTCGTCGCCGCCGGCGCCTGCATGAGACTCGGCGGCGGTTCCGGAAACTCCGGGCATTTCGCAACGACGGGCAGCGTCGGATGCGAGGCGCAGGCTGAGAGCGCGAATGCGCCGATCAGCATCGGCGGCACGAGCATTGAGAGCGTCGATCGTTTCAGCATGGCGAGCCTCCGCTGCCGAGGTAGCGAGTTTCTGAGCGGATTCGAGCGTCACGGTCCGGGCGTCGGCCTCCGCGGCCGCTTTCTCGGCCGCGGCCAGCGCCGGCTCCCAGCGCGCGCGCTCCGCCGAGCGGCCGGCCTCGTAGCGCTGATGTCCATAGCCCCAGAGCGCCGCAAGCAGTGCCAGCACCACCGAGGCGTACACCACCAGGCGCCAGGGGATCACGCGAATTCTCGCGTGCGTGCATTGGGCTCGAGCTGCGCGGACACATTCATCGTGGGTTCGTCACCGATACGTGAGCTGCTGCAGTGGATTGACGTAGCGGCGGGCCGGATGCGGACACGCACTGCATGCGAGATTGCATCGACGCGGTTGTTGCGTACCCTCCTGAATCTCGGAGCGGGGCCGAAATCTCGAAGCGGGGGGAAGAATGAAACGAACGTATGCCCAGCTGTGCTCGCTGGTGCTCTTGCTGGTCAGTGCCGCAGCCGACGCGCAGAGCTGCAATCGCGACTGTCTGAAACGCCATCTGGACACCTATCTCGCGGCGGTCACGAGCCACAAGCCGGAGAGCGGCAACTTGTGGGTGGGCTTCCGGCAGACCGAAAACTCGGTCGTGATTCCGGAAGGGCAGGGCGCGTGGTCGAGCGTCACCGCGCTCGGCTCCGTCCAGCGACGCTATCTCGATCCGGTGCAGAGTCAGGCGGGTTACTTCGGCACGGTGTACATGGGCGAAGAGGAGGCGGTCGTCGCCATCCGGCTCAAAGTGCAGTGGAACCGGGTGACCGAGGCCGAGTGGTTCATCTCGCGGAAGAGCGATCCGGGGCTGACGGGCGAGCCCGGCAAGACGCCCTTCAATATCGAGACGCTGCGTGCGACGCTGCCGGCGCAGCGCGTGGTGCCCAAGGCCGAGCGCATGCAGCGCGAGGCGCTCCAGGCCATCGTCAACTCGTACTTCGATGGCATCACGAGCCACAACGGCTACATCGTCAAGGGTCACCCCGGCTGCTCGCGCTACGAGAACGGCTTTCCGACCTTCAATTCGCCGATGAAGCCCGGCATGGACATCGGCAACGACGGCAAGACGGATTGCCGCACGCAGAGCGACTTCGGCGTCGCGATCGTCGCGATCCGCAACTTCTACGTGATCGACGAAGAGGCGCAGGCGGTCATGGTCGCGGGCATGTTCCGGCGCGAAGCGAAGAGCCCGAAGCTGCGCAATCACTTCACCGAGCTCTTCCACGTGGACCACGGCAAGATTCGCGATATTCACGCGGCCTTCTACTACGCGCCGGAAGGCCGGCCGGTGCCGAACTGGCCGCCCTACGACGGGCTCTATCCGCTGCCGGCCAGTTACAAGTGACCTTTGGTCCGATTGGCAGCCGACCCCGCCGGTCTCGACATAGAGGGACGATTCCGTTCGTCACTCGCGAGAGACCGACATGTCAGCTGCCAATCCACTGAGCCGCGCCCGGCTGCGATCGATCTTTCATCCAACGGATTTGTCCGCCGGCAGCGAGGTGGCGTTCGTGCACGCGCTGCGCATCGCGCTGATCACGGGTGCGCAGCTCAACATCCTGCACGTCGCGCCTCGACGCGAGGTGACCCACGGCGATTTTCCGGGCGTGCGCGCGACACTCGAGCGCTGGGGGCTGCTGCCGCCGGGAAGTCCCACGAGTGCGGTGGAGCGGCTCGGCATCGGCGTCAGAAAGTCGGTTGTCGATAGCCGCAGCCCGGTGGAGGCGAGTCTCGAGTTCCTGGAACGGCATCCGGCGGACTTCATCGTGCTGGCCGTTCACCAGTACGAGGGCCGCATGGCGTGGCTCGAGGAGCGGGTCGGCGAGCCGATCGCGCGGGGTGCGGGTGAGATGACGCTCTTCATCCCGCACGGGGTGCCGGGATTCGTCTCGCCTGCGACCGGCGCGATCTCGCTGCGGAACGTGATCGTGCCGGTGGCGTGGGAGCCGAGCGCTCAGCCGGCGGCCGAAGCGGCGATGCTCCTGATCGAAAATCTCGGAGTGAGCTCGGGCACGTTGAATACGCTGCACGCGGGGAGTGGCAACGGCGCCCCATCCGTGAAGGTGCCGTCGCAGCCGGGCTGGGATGTGCACGATCTCGTGACCGACGGTGAGCCTTCCGAGGTCATCGTGAAAACCGCCGAAGATACCGCGGCAGACCTCGTGGTGATGACGAGCGAAGGTCCGCGCGGCTTTCTGGATGCATTGCGCGGGAGCACTCTCCAGAGGGTGCTGCGACGGGTGCGGTGTCCGGTGATGAGTCTATCTTCCGACCAGTGGATGAGCCGCGTGCGGCAGTTCTGGGCGCAGCCCACGCCGCCGCATCCATAGCGCTTCGCGCTATTGCAGATCGAGCACGTACGTCACTTTCGCGACGGGATCGGGAACGAGCCCGCTCCATTGCGACGTGGGGCGGGAATCGGCCATTCGAAAGCCGGCGCGTTCGTAGAGTCTGACGGCGCTCGTGTTCAGAGAGGTGGTCTTCAGATGCACGCCCCGCACGTGCAGCGCGCGCAGCTGATCGAGAGCCGCATCGAGCAGTTGCCTGCCGATTCCCCGGCGGCGCCACGCCGCATCCACGTTGAGATGCAGATGCGCCGGATATCTCCGCTCGTCGATCTTCGGCTGAGGGGCCATCGCGGCCTTCATCACCCGCACTGAATAGCGCCGGGTGCGCGCGCCGATCGCGTACTTGCCGCGAATCACTCCATACGCGAGCCGCGGCAGAATCCTTGCAAACCAGCGTCGGCGACGCACCGAGCTGTCGACACAGCCGACCAGAAATCCGACGACTTCCGTGTCGGCACACGCCACCCACGCGTGCTCGGGTTCGAGATCGGTGTAGTACGCATACATCGCGTCACAGAAGAGTTGCCGATCCTCCAGGTATCGCTCCAGCGGCTCTCCGAAGAAGGCCGTGTCGGCCGCCAGGCGCAACACGGCATCGCGGTCGCGCGCCGTGTAGGGGCGTATGCGGATTGCCGACATCGTGCGGGCTCCAGCGAACGCGGGCCTCCGTTGACCGGCCAGTCGCCGCATGTTGCACTCGCGATGGACGGAGCGAACGCTGCGACCGGTGCGCTTGCGAGTATGTCAGCCCGGGACGGACAGTGCGCCCCCGCTTTCGTGAAAGGATCGTTCATGCTCAGACGTCTTGGCTCGCAGCTTTCGATCGCTGCCGTGCTCATGGGAGCCCTGCTGCTCGCACTTCCCGCGCACGGCGAGGACAGCCCGAAGGACGCCAAGAACCCCCCGGCCGATCACGCCGCGGCCAAGGAAGACGAAATCCACCTGCCGCCTTTCCCCGCAGACAAGAGCGTGGCGCAGAGCATCCAGCTCAATGGTCGTACGCTGAAGTACCAGGCGACCGTGGGTTCCCTTCCCGTGCTGGACGAGAAGGGCAAGACCATCGCGCACGTCATGTTCACGGCCTACACGATGCCCGGTGCCGATCGACCGGTGACCTTCGCCCTGAACGGCGGGCCGGGTGCATCGTCGGTGTATCTCAATCTCGGCGCGCTCGGCCCGAAGCGCGTGCAGTTCGGGGCGGATGGCGACAGCCCCTCCGATCCGGCCACGCTGCGCGACAACCCGGGCACCTGGCTCGACTTCACGGATCTGGTGTTCATCGATCCGGTCGGCACCGGGTTCAGCTATGCCGAGATCCCGGAGAAGGAAGCGAAGCAGAAGTTCTACACGGCGCAGGCCGACATCGAGTATCTGTCGCGCATCATCTTCGACTGGCTCGTGAAGAACGAGCGCCTGCAGTCCCGCAAGTATCTCGTCGGCGAGAGCTATGGCGGCTTCCGCGGCCCACGCATCACGCACTACTTGCAGACGCAGCTCGGCGTCGGCGTGAACGGGCTCGTGCTCGTCTCGCCGTATCTCGAGCCGGCCACGTTCGACACCGGCGATCTCTCGCCGCTGCCCTGGATGTTGACCTTGCCCACCATCGCCGCCGCAAATCTCGAGCGGCAGGGCAAGCTCACCGACGCCGCGATGGCCGAGATCATTGCCTACACGCGCGGGCCGTATGTCACCGACCTGCTGCGCGGTCCTGATCCGCAAGCGCTCGAGCGTATCGTGCAGCGCGTGACGGAGCTCTCCGGGCTGCCGGCGGACTTCGTGCGGTACTCCGGCGGCCGGCTGGAAACGCAGGCCTATCTGCGCGAGGTGTATCGTTCCGAAGGCAAGCTCGGGAGTCGCTACGACTCGAACGTCAAGAGCTGGGACCCGTTCCCGTTCTCACCGACCCAGCGCAACAACGACCCGATCCTCGACAGCATCATCGCGCCGACGACGACGGCCATGGTGGACTTCATCACGCGCGTCGTGGGCTGGAAATACGTGGGCCGCTACAACGCGTTGAGCTACAAGGTGAACGAGCTCTGGACGCCCGCAGGGCAGGGACCGACCGAGAGGGAGTGGTCGCAGGAGCGCGGCTCGGTGACGGACCTGCGCGAAGCCGTGGCCATCGACGAGAAGCTGCGCGTGCTCATCGTGCACGGCTGGAGCGACCTGTCGTGCCCGTTCATGGCGTCCGTCCTGATCGTCGATCAGATGCCCCGGATGGGCGATCCGAACCGCGTGCAGGTGAAGGAGTACGCGGGCGGGCACATGTTCTACAGCCGCGGCCCGAGCCAGATCTCACTACGGAACGATGTGATGCAGATGTACAAGGCGCACTGACGCCGAGTCACTCGATCGCCGAGGCCCTCTTCGTGTCGCGCATGAGCGTGTACACGAGGAGGGAAACGGCGATACAGGCGGTCAGGTAATAGTAGAAGCCGCTTTCGCGGCCGATGGACTTGAACCACAACGCGATCGATTCGGCCGTGCCGCCGAAGATGGACACCGTGAGGGCGTAGGGCAGGCCCACACCGGTGGCGCGCACGTGAGTCGGGAACAGTTCCGCTTTGACCACCGCATTGATGGACGTGTAACCGGAGACGATCAGCCAGGCTGCTGCGATGAGCGCGAAGGCGGCGAAAGGCCCTCGCACCGCCTGCAGCGTCGTGAGCAGCGGGATGGTGAAGAGCGTGCCTGCCACGCCAAATCCGATCAGCAGCGGCTTGCGGCCGATGCGGTCCGACAGGGCGCCGTATAGAGGCTGCAGCAGCATCGCGAAGATGAGCGTTCCGGCGGTCACCATCGTGGTCTGGCCGTCCGTCAGCCCTACGGACAGCTTCAAATACTTCTGCATGTACGTCGTGTACGTGTAGAAGGCGGCCGTGCCGCCCATGGTCAGGCCCACCACCAACAGCACCTCGCGGGGATAGCGCAGCAAGGCGGACAGCGAGTGCTCGCGCTTGCTTGTCTTGTGGGCACCCGTGAATGCGTCGGTTTCGTGCAGCTCACGGCGCATCACCGCAGCCACCACGGCGAGCAGGGCGCCGATCAGGAAGGGAATGCGCCAGCCCCAGCTTCTCAGCTGATCGGGCGTCAGGAAGACCTTCTGCAGGAGCAGCAGCACGACGATCGCGAGGAGCTGGCCACCAATCAGCGTGACGTACTGGAAGCTCGAGAAGAATCCGCGATGGCGCTCGTGCGCGACTTCGCTGAGGTACGTGGCGCTCGTGCCGTACTCGCCGCCGAGGCTGAGGCCCTGGACCAGCCGCGCGATCAACAGCACGACGGGCGCGGCCACGCCGATCGATGCGTACGTCGGCGTCACCGCGATCATCAGCGAGCCGAAACACATCAGCGTCACGGAGAGCATCAGCGCAATGCGCCGTCCTCTGCGATCCGCGAGATGCCCGAACAGGATGCCGCCGAGCGGTCGCACGAGAAAGCCGAGCGCGAACAGCACTGCCGCATTCAGCTGCTGGACCACGGGGTCCTCGCCGGGAAAGAAGAGGTGCGCGAAGTACAGCGCGAACGCGGCGTACGCGTAGAAGTCGTACCACTCCACCAAGTTGCCGATGGAGCCGATGACAATGGCCTTGAGACGCCTGCGCATGTCGGCGGCGTCCATGGGCGCGGCGCCAGTCGCGGTGACCGGCGCGGTCTCGATGAGGTCCGTCACCCTGGGCAATCGCGCGCCGCGGAGAAAATCGCCTCGCGGGCCGCTGGGTCGGTGGCACGGCCGGTCTTGCGCATCAAGTGCACACCGGCCTCGGGGGACCATGCGCGATCGATACCCGGGGGCGCCGGGATCTCTTCATAGCCCGCCAAATAGACGTAGCTCACCGGCGGCTGCAGTCGCGCCTGTTTTGCGGACGGGAAGCCGTACCATCCCGGCACCGCGAACTGCCCTTGCGCATTGGAAAACGCGGAGAGTGCACGCAGGCACACGGGACGGCTCTCGCCGCCGTCGTCGACGGGCCGGCCGTTCCACACGACCAGCACCTCCGCACCGGCGAGCGGCAGCTTCTTCCATTGCGCGGGCGGTGCTTCGGGATTCTGGACTTCGAACACGGCACCCTGGAGCGCTTCGCCGTGAAACGCGCAGCTCGCTCCCGCCGCGCACCCGAGCCCCGAGACGAGCGCGCGTAGCAGATTGCCTCGATGGGAATGAGACCTCGCCACGCGGCCATTCTAACCGCAACGCAATGGGTCGGTGCCGCGGCGGCTCGGCCTTCGCCGCGGCCGTGCGCTCAGCGCGCGAGCGCCCGGAGCAAGGTGTCCCAGTGAGTGAGCGCAACGTCGATCGCCGCGACCGGAACCCGCTCGTTCAACCCATGCGTGAAGTCGTCCGTGGGCTTCATGAAGAGGCCGGACACTCCGTAGCTCGGTATGCCGAGCGCGCGGAAATGCATGCTGTCCGTGGCTCCGGCCGACATGTTCGGCACGATCGCGACGTTCGGGTAGCTGGCGTGAACGGCTTTGGTGACCGCGGCCATCACGTCCGGCCGCAGCGGCGATGGGTCGCCCTCGACCGAGCCGGGCTGGACCGAGATCTGCACACCGGGGTCGTTGATGACGCCGGTGAGTGTCTGCTGGACGCTCGCGACCGATGTGCCCGGAAAAATCCTGCAATTGACGTTCGCCGTAGCGCGCTGGGGCAGGGCGTTCGGCGCATGTCCGCCTTGGATTTCCGTGGCGACGCACGTGGTGCGCACTTGGCCGATGTACTCCCGGTCTGCCGAGAGGGTCGCGATGGCCTGCGCATCCTTGGGGTCCGCAACGAAACGCCGCATCGCATCCGCGATCGGCGGCGCGGCGGTCGCGGCGCTCGCCTGGAAATACGCACGTGTGATCTCGTTCTGCATGGCCGGGAACTCGTACCGCTCGATGCGCTCGAGTGCCCGCGCGAGCTGGTAGATCGCGTTCGCCTTGCCGGGACGGCTCGAGTGCCCACCGGCATCGGTGACCGTCAGCGTGAAATCGGCGTAGACCTTCTCCGCGGCCTGAATGCCATAGATGATCGGCTTGCCGTCCTCGGACAAGAGTCCGCCGCCCGAATCGTCGTTCAGGACGAGCTCGGCGTCCTTCAGCTCCCGCGCGAGCTTGCGCGTGCTCGCCATCTCGGTCTCTTCGTCACCGGACAGCGCCAGCACCACATCGCGCCGCGGCTTCCAGCCCGAGCGTTTCAGGTGCGCGAGCGTCGCGGTCACCATCGAGACGTCGAACTTGTTGTCCACCGAGCCGCGGCCGAACACGTATCCGTTCTCGACGACCGCAACGAACGGATCGCGCTCCCAGTCCTGCGGGCGCGCCTCGACGACGTCCATGTGGCCGTTGATGACGATGGGCTTTTTCGTGCTGTCGGTGCCGCGATAGCGCGCGATCAGCAGCGCCGTCGTGCCCACCGGCTCGATGCGGATGTCCTCCGGCGCGAAGCCCGCGGCGACCAGCACGCCTTTCAGATACTCCCCGTAGGCGGGTACCTGCCCGGCGCCGGCAACCGTGCGGAAGCCGACCGACTTGCGCAGAATTTCGAGGGCCTGCTCGTGGAGCGCATTGTCGACCTTCGCAGAATCGGCGTGAGTTGTCGGCGAGAGTGCTGCGGCACAGAGGCTCGCAACGAGAGCGGCGCGCGCTCTCACGAACGGCTTGGACTTCATCTTCTTTTCAATCCTCGTAGAACATCGGCCCCGAGCCGCGCTCGCGGAACCACTTGGTGATGATGATCTTGTGGCCCGCCGTCACCGGCTCGCCGCTGTGGAGGGTAGCCGCGTTCACCGTGCCGTCCGGGTTCAGATTGTTCCAGATGACGGCGCGGCCCTTCTTCGGCAGGAACGTGTGGTCGATCGCGAAGAACTTCGTCCCGCCACCGCTCATGCCCTCATTCAGGTACACCATGAACGTCCAGGTGCGGTTGCCGCGGGCGCCGCCGTACTTGGCGAGCTCCGGCGTGCCGGGCTCGAAATAATCCGTGTGCGCCTTGAATTGGCCGCCGACATCATAGCGCTGCGCCTGGATTCCCTCGGAATACTCGGGTCGGATGCCGAGGGTCCGGCAGATCTTCTCATCGCATCGCGCGGCCACCGGGCTGCGCAGCAGCGACAGGTCGCAGGTTTGGCTCACGCGAAACGACTTGTCGGTGTCCTCGAGCGTGACCGTCGATGGGCGCAGGTGGTGATTGATGAGCGCGACCAATCGGTCGCATTCGTTCGCGCTCAGGAAGTCGTCGAGGGTGTAGATGTCCAGCGCGTCCGTCGGCACTTTCTGCAGTTTCGGTGGGGGGCGGCGTACCAGGCGGGGCGGCTGCAACGGGTCTTGCGGTGGCGTATCGAGTGGGAAAGCGTCCCCCATGTTCTGCTTGATGGAGGAGAGCGAGAACCCGTTCGTCAGCAGGATCTGCACGAGCTCCGGGCGATCGCAGCCGCGCGCGAGGTTTTCCTGCAACCAGGCTTTCCAGCTCGCATCGAGCGCTCGTTCGCGTGTCGTCGTCATGCGGCGGATTGTCGGGCCGGCAGCGCGCTCGCGCTAGTCTCACGCGTTGCGCCGAAGCGGGGACGCGGTGAGACGCACGGTTGCGTACGCCCCCGTGTGCAGCGGAATGTTGTCGCCGCCCCGGAGCGCGCCCGGAGCGGCCGATGAGCGCGCGGCGCGCTAAACTCTGGCACCTATGCGCGACGTCGTTCTCGGCCGACTCAGTGTCTCGCAGGTGTACGAAGGCGACGCGGTGATCCCGCTCGCGCAGGCGCTGCCGAGCGTCACGGCGCAGGATCTTGCGGAGCTCAAGCGCTGGTACTGGGATGCGCACCTTGCGGAGCGTCCGGCGGACGCGAGCATGCGCATCAGCGTGCACAGCTTCATCCTGCGAGTGGACGGTCGCAACATCCTGATCGACACCTGCTGCGGCAACGACAAGAAACGAAGCCTGCCGCCGGTGAGCATGCAGCACTGGCCCTACCTCGAGAACCTGGCTCGCACGGGCTTGCGCCCGGAAGACATCGATGTGGTCCTGTGCACGCATCTGCACTTCGACCATGTGGGCTGGAACACCCGCCTCGCGGATGGAGCGTGGGTGCCGACCTTTCCGAATGCGCGCTATCTCTTCGGGCGGCGCGAGCTCGAGTTCTTCAGCCGGCAGCGTCACGAGGTCCTGCATCGTGAGGCGTTCGACGACAGCGTGGCTCCGATCCTGGATGCGGGGCTGGCGGATCTCGTCGACGCGGACTCGCGCGTCCATCGCGAGATCGGTGATGGCATCTGGCTGCAGGACGCGAGCGGGCACTCGCCCGGCAATCTCTGCGTCATCGCGGAGTGCGGCGGCGCCCGCGCGATCTTCTCGGGCGACTGTTTTCATCACCCGATCCAGCTCGTGCGCCCGGATGCCGCCTTCTTCGCGGACGAGGATCCGGCACGGGCGAGCGCGACGCGCCGCGGGCTCATCGACCAGTACGCCGATTCCGATGCGATCTTCTTCCCCGCCCACTTCACCGGCGCGACGGCGGGGCGCGTCGCGCACGACTCCGCCGGTCGGCTCAGCTTCCGGTTCCTGCAAGCCTGAATCCGCCCGCGTTTGTGCGTATATCGAACACGCGACGGTGCCGCGTGCCGGCGCGCACAAATGCTGCCCGTTCTCCGATACAACTTGGATGATTTCCCCACCACGTCGCGGATGGGTCTTTTCTCTTTCGTTGAAAGCGCTTGGTCCGCAGCGCCAATAATCGACTCGATCGAGAGGAGCCCGACGAGGCTTCGCTGGCTCGCAGTGGGACGAGGAGCCTCGATCGGGAGCGCTCAACACATGGGAGGGGGGCCTGCCCGATGCGAAATAAGACCACAGTGGCATGTGCTGTCGCGCTGCTGCTTGGAACGAACAGTGCATTCAGCGCGGATGAAACGGCAGAAGGTTCGAAGAGCGGGGACGCCAAACCCGCGGCAACACTGCTCGAGGAGGTGACTGTAACGGGCACGCGCATCAAACAGCGTCCCGACTATGTCTCGCCGAACCCCATCACGAGTATCGACGCGACGGAGCTGCAACGCCTGGGCATCGTCAACATCTCCGATGCGATCACGCAGGTACCGTCCAACGTATCCTATTTCACGCCGCAGAACATGGGCGGCAGCGCATTCTTCGTCGGCTCGACGCTCGCCAATCTGCGCGGCCTGAATCCGTTCTTCGGCACGCGCACGCTGACCCTGGTGGATACGCACCGGTTCATCCCGACGACCCAGGGCGATAGCGTCGATCTGAACTTCATTCCGTCCAACCTGATCGAGCGTACGCAGATCGTGACGGGCGGTGCGTCCGCCGCATACGGCTCCGGCGCGATCGCAGGTGTCGTGAACATCTTCCTCAACCACAACTTGCAGGGCTTCAAGCTCGATGCCGACTATGGGGCGTCGGAGCATGGCGACGGGGACAACTATCACGTCGGGTTCGGAGCCGGGTCGTCCCTGTTCGGTGACCGCGGTCACTTCATCATCGGCGGTGAATACCAGAAGTACGATGTGATCCAGAACTGCGAGGCCGCGCGCGACTGGTGCGCCAAGAACATCGGCACCATCAGCAACGACACCGGCTTTACGTTCACGGCGGGCGTGCCGTACACGCCGAAAGTTCCGGGCCAGCCATTCAACACGATCACCTCGAACGTGCGGCTGAACCAGCTGAGCCGCGCGGGCGTCATCGTCAACCGGCACAACGGCGCGAGCATCGCCCAACAGATCAATGCGGCGGGCACCGATGTCTCCAACTTTGCGATCGGCCAGGAAGGCTGGCGCGTCGTCGGCGGCAACGTCGTGGGCGGCGACGGTCCCGGGCTGAACCAGGACATCACGCTGTACCCGGGGCTCACGCGCAAGACGAGCTACGGGCGCATGAGCTTCAATTTCACCGACAACACGACCGGCTTCGTCGAAGCCTCGTACGGCGTGGTCACCGCGGCCAATCACCAGAGGCAGCCGTCGCAGAACATCGCGAACAACTGCATTCGTCCGGACAATGCGTTTCTGCCCGACACGTCCCCGGCTTTCCAAGCCGCCATCGCCGCGAACGTGAACAACGGGGTGTTCTCGACCTTTCCCAACGAGCTCTGCGGCGACCCGACCGCCACGCCGGATGCCCCCGGCGTACTGGGCTTCCTGTTCGCACCCGGCACCATCGTGTCGAAGGACTGGTCGCTCCAGGACGATCAGACCGTCACCACCGACACGAAGGTACGGCGCGCCATCGTCGGCCTCGACGGCACCATCGGCGATTCGACTTGGTCGTATGACGCCTACTATCAATGGGGCAAGACGACACGCGACCAGATCGGCGCCGGGTATCGCACGAACTGGCGTTACACCTTCGCCGTCGACTCGATCCTCGACCCGCGTCCCGGTCTGCCGACGAGCGGCAAACCGGTGTGCCGAGTCACCGTGTTCGGCCTGACCCCCGACCAGCTCAGCGCGGGCGCCGATCCCTCGCTCGCCAACGGTTGCGTGCCGCTGAACATCTTCGGAACGGGGAACGCTTCGCCGGAGGCGCTTGCCTACGCGTTCGGGAATCTCACGGAGCACGACAACATCACGCAGAACGTCGTGGCCGCGAGCATGAGCGGCCAGCTCTGGGACGGTTGGGGCGCGGGGCCGCTCTCGTCCGCGATCGGGGTCGAGTACCGCGTGGACAAGCTCGAGAACGACGCGGGGGACCTGCCTTTCGCGCAGCGCACGGATTTCGCCTTGCAGTACGGCGACACCTTCTCGGGCAAGACGAAGATCACCGAAGGCTTCCTCGAGCTCGAGATGCCGTTGCTGCGCGACAAGCCGGGCGCGAAGGCGGCGTCGATCAACGGCGCCATTCGCAAAGCGAGCTACAAGAACCACGACGAGCTCAGCGGACAGGAAGGCACGCAGAACATCACCTCATGGAAGCTGGCCGGCGTGTGGGATCCTCTCGACTGGCTGCGCTTCCGCGGCAGCCGCTCGCGTGACCTGCGTGCCGCATCGTTCCGCGAGCTCTACTACTCGCAGAGCATTCCGGCGGGCGGCATCTTCGGCTCGGTGCAGAACAGCAATATCGTGGTGGGTGGCGCGGTTCAGAATCAGTCCGATGCGGCCGTGCTGATTCTCCACGGCAATCCGCTCTTGTCGCCCGAGGTCGGGGCGACGACGACGTTCGGCTTCGTGCTGACACCGGGCGGCTGGGCCAGGGGCATGCAGTTCTCGCTCGATTACTACCGCATCAAGATCATCGGTGGACAGGCGCTCGAGAACACGCAGACCGTCGTGAGCACGTGCCTCGACGGCTCCGCGCCGGAGAAGTGCTCGCAGATCGTGTACGGCGACCCGCTGCTCGGGCAGGGGCCTCTGAGCAACATCACTCAGGTCACCGCGTTCTACCAGAACGTGAACCCCTATCACGTGAGCGGTATCGACACGGCGTGGGACTACTCTTTCCCGGTCTCGAACCTCTTCAGCAGCGCGAAGGGCAATCTGAGCTTCCGCTTGCAGGGGACGTACGCGCTGAAGACGATCTACGGCGCGAACCAGGTCGATGTGGCGGGACAGACCGGCGGCGATCAGGGCTTCTTCTCGGACTACGCGCCCTCGCCGAATTTCTCCGGCACGCTGACGGCGAGCTACAACAACGGACCGTTCACGCTCACCTCATTCAGCCGCTACATCAGCGCCGGGCGCCTCGACAAGCAGAACCCGAAGAAGGATCCGCGCGATCCGGGTTATGACCCGAACCTGAGCTACACCATCAACGATGCGACCGTGCCGAGCTACTTCGTCACGGACCTCACCGGGTCGTATGACTTCAAATGGTTCGGGCTGCAGAACGTGAACATGTTCCTCAGCATCACCAACGTCATGGACCGCGATCCGCCGTTCTCGCAGCCGGGCACGCTCGGCAACGGCGTGGCCGGGGTCAATGCGATCTTCTTCGATACGCTCGGCCGCACGTATCGGCTGGGGATGCGCATGACGTTCTGACGGATCGATCGAAGTCCCGCCCCCTCACGAGGGCCGCACCTGCACGGGTGCGGCCCTTTTTTCTGTCCGCGACCGCGCCCTTGATGATGAATACTGTATACGGTTATGCTGATAGCAGAGGCCAAAGGGGAGGGCAATGCGCGTTTCGAAGCGAAATTATCGTCTCTTCAGTGTATGCAGCCTGCTGCTCGCACTGATCGTTGCACCGTTTCGAAGCACGCTGGCAGCGCCCGAGGCGCCGGAGAACGCCCCTCCCATCCCAGGTCAGAACCCGAACGGTATACAGATTTACCTCCGGGCCGGCCTGAAGACGCATGGGCCCGGGCAGCACGACTACCCGCAATTCCTCGCCGACTGGAGCAAGTTGCTGACCGAGCACGGCGCCGTCGTCAGCGGCTCGCTCCACGCCCCCCTGGCGCAAGAGCTCGAGGGCATCGACGTTCTCGTCATCTATAAGGGTGACGCCGGCTACATGACGGCGGCCGAGCGCGCGGCGCTCGAATCCTTCGTGGCGCGCGGCGGCGGCATCGTCAGTCTCCACGATGCGCTCTGCGGCCCCGACCCGGAGTACTTCGCGACGCTCGTCGGCGGCGCGAAGCGCCACGGCGAAATCAATTTCACCTTCGACGCCAACGTGCCCTACACGGTGGTCGACGCAGCGAGCCCGCTCATGAAGGGGATCGCGGGGCTCACGTTGCGCGATGAAGCCTTCTTCAAGATGACGTGGGCCAAGGATCCGGGCATCCACGTGCTCGCCACGACCGTGATCGACGCGACGCCGAGCGCCGGCACGCACAAGGGCGAGGTGGTTCCGCAGATCTGGACGTACGAGCACACGCTGCCGGGCGGGCAGCCTGCGCGGGCATTCGTGTGGATGCAGGGACACAGCTACGCAAGTTTCGCGAAGCCCGAAATCCAGAACATGTTGTTGCGCGCTATCGCATGGGCCGGCCGGCATCCGGTGGACGAGCTGGTGGACTACAAGCCGCCTCCCACTTCCCGCCGACGCTGAGGAACGCGCCGCGCGAGCGCGACGAATCGATCGCCGAAAAATCAACCAAAGAACTTAAAGAGGGGTTCACTCGATGTCATGTGCCAAGCCTGTTGTGCGGCTGCTCGGTGGTGTTGCTCTGTCCGTGGCCTTGTCACTCCACCAGCGGCCGGTATATGGCCAAGACGCTGCTGGCACCGGTGAGGCGCCATCCCCCGGTAGCCAACCGGCTGCCAGCAGCGACGCGGAGGCGACGACCATCGTCGTCACCGGTACGCGCATCACGTCGAGCGGCTTCACGGCGCCCACGCCGACGACGATGGTGACGGCGGAGGATCTGCAGAAGAGCGCGCAACCCAACATTTTTGCCGCCGTCACGAAACTGCCCTCGCTGCTGGGCTCCACCGGCGTGACGACGGGCACGAACAGCACGTCGAGCGGTACGCAGGGATTGAGCTCGTTTGCGTTGCGCGGACTCGGCACGATCCGCACGCTGACGCTGCTCGATGGTCAGCGCGTCGTGGGCGCCAATGTGACCGGCGTTCCGGACATCAGCCAGTTCCCGCAGCTGCTCATCAAGCGCGTGGACGTCGTGACCGGCGGTGCGTCGGCGTCGTACGGGTCGGATGCCGTGGGCGGTGTCGTCAACTTCATCACCGACAAGCGCTTCGAGGGCTTCAAGGCTCAGGCCCAGGGCGGTATCACCACTTACGGCGACAACGGGCAGTACCTGCTCGGGCTCGCTGCCGGGCGCGCGTTCGTCGACAACCGCCTGCACCTCGAGGGGTCGGTCGAGTACGACCACGAGAACGGCGTGCCGCCGGGCGGTCTCGGCGAGGATGCGCCGGGCGATCGCGACTGGTTCCACGCCGACACGCTCGCCAACACGGGCTTCACGAACAACGGCTTTCCCCAATACAACTACATCAGCCACGCGCAGTCGTACCAGTACGCGAAGTACGGTCTGATCACCAACGGACCGCTGCAGGGAACGGCGTTCGATGCCGCGGGCAATCCGTTTCCCTTCGTCTATGGATCGAACGGCGTACCCGCGAAGAATGCCGCCGGAACGGTGAACGGTTGCTACGTCGGGTTCTGCGTCGGCGGCGACAACTCGGGCGCCGTCGGCATCGGCACGACGCTGCAATCATCGGTCGAGCGCACGGTGGGATTCGGCAGAGTCGGCTTCGAGCTGAACGAGACCAACGAGGTGTATGCCACGGTCACCTGGGCGAACGTCGAGACTGCCAATCAGCCGAATCCGGGCTCCGCGAAACAAGGCCTCACGATCCAGTGCTCGAACCCGTTCGTGCCTGCGGCGACCCAGCAGGCCTGCGCGGATGCGGGTATCACGAGCTTCCAGTACGGCGTGGTCAATGCGTTCCTGCCGAACATCCTCGTCGAGCCCGAGCGCGAGCAGCATCGCTTCGTCCTCGGCGCGGAAGGGCAGTTCAATGCCTTCGGCACCGATTGGCACTACGATTCCTACTACGAGCGCGGCGAGAACACGACGGACATTCACGTCAGCAACATGCCGCTGAACCCGCGCTACAACCAGGCCATCCAGGCGATCTCGCTCAACGGGCAGACGGTCTGCGCCAACGACGTTGCGCGCGCGAACGGCTGCGTTCCGCTCAACATCTTCGGCAACGTCACGCCGAGCCCGGAAGCGCTCGCGTACACCGTGCCGGTGAACGGTCCGTTCCAGCACACGCGCCAGACGCAGGATGCGGCGAGCTTCGCGATCAACGGCGATCCCTTCTCCCTGTGGGCCGGTCCCGTGTCGGTCGCGTTCGGCGGTGAGTGGCGGCGCGAGGCCTATCGGGTGAACGCCGATCCGTACGGCAATGGCGTCACCGCGGAGAGCCCGAATTCCAGCGCGTACCCAGCCGATCCGATCCTCAATGCGGCGGGAAACAACTGGTACGCGGGCAACTACCACAACGGGAGCGGCGCGTATCACGTGACCGAAGCCTTCCTCGAGACGAACCTGCCGTTCCTCGACTCGGATTCGTTCGGCAAGGCCAACCTCAACCTGGCGGGCCGCTGGACGGACTACTCCACCTCCGGCACGGTTTACACCTGGAAGATCGGTGGTACGTGGCGCACGCCGTATCAGCCGTTGCGGCTGCGCGCGGTGTTCTCGCGCGACGTTCGTGCGCCGAACCTGTCGGAGCTGTTCGCCGCGCCGGTGTCGATCAACGTTCCCGGGTTCTTCGATCCGTTCCACAACACCACGGTCACGATCAGCCAGAACACGATCGGCAACACCAACCTGAAGCCTGAAAGCGCGCGCAATCTCGAGGTGGGGCTCGTGCTGACACAGCCCGACTTCCTCCCGGGCTTCAGCGCCTCGGTAGATTTCTACCGCATCCGCATCCGCGACGGCATCTCGAGCCTCACGGCGCGCCAGCAGGTCGATCTGTGCTTCCAGGGTGTGCAGCAGTACTGCAGCACCTTCTTCCTGGCGCCGGCGCCCGCGCAGTCCTTCGTGAACGTGCAGGTCTTCAATCTCGCGTCCATCTACACCAAGGGCATCGACATCGAGGCCAGCTATCAGATGGACCTCGCGAATGCCGGTGCGCTGACGTTCCGGGCGCTGGCGACTCACGTCATCGACAACACGAGCAATTCGGGCGCGCCCGGTACCATTCCGGTGCAGAACGCCGGCGTGAACACCGGTACCACCCCGGACTGGAAGCTCTACGCCACCCAGAGCTGGGACTATCGCAGTCTCGGTGTCGATCTCACGGAGCGCTGGATCAGCGATGGCGTGTTCGGCCACCAGTACATCGTGTGCCAGAGCAACTGTCCGCCTTCGACTGCTGCGCATCCGACGATCGACCGCAACCACATGGCGGGGGCGTTCTATGTCGATCTCGGAGCGCGCTACACCGTGAACGATAAGCTGAAGGCGTTCATCAAGGTGGACAATGTGTTCGATCGCGACCCGGTGCCGGCGCCGCAGACGAACACGGGCATCGACATCAACCCGCTGCTTTACGATACGCTCGGGCGTACGTATCGCGCCGGTCTCCGGTACAACTTCTGAGGATGCACATGGAAAGACGAGGACGCGCCGTGCAGCGGCTTTTCCGCCTTGGAACTGCGCTGGGAGCCCTGCTCGCGCTGCTGGCGCCGGCGCTCCCGGCGCTCGGCGGGACGTCGGCATTCGAGTCGGCACCCGCCGACCCGCGCGCCGTCACGGTCGCGGGGAAGGGGGATGGCCGCGCGGACGATACCGATGCGATCCAGCGCGCGCTCGATGAGGCGGCGGAGAAGCCGGGCGGTGGCGTCGTGTTCCTTCCCGCCGGACGCTACCGCATCACTCGCTCGATTCTGATCTGGCCGAGCGTGCGTCTCTTCGGGACCGGGCGGACGCGTCCGGTTCTGGTCCTCGGTGACAACACGCCGGGGTTCCAGCAGGGCATCGGCAGCATGGTGGTCTTCACCGGCGCGCGACGCGGAGACAATGCGCGCGGCGACCTCGGACGCATCGAGCTGCCCCGCGTGCCCTTCCCGCCGCCGACCGTCGTCCCGTTCGATCCCAAGGTGTGGGATGCCAACCCGAGCACGTTCTATTCGGCGATGAGCAACGTCGATGTGGAGATCGGGGCCGGCAATCCCGCGGCGACGGGCGTGCGCTTCCGCGCGGCCCAGCACGCGTTCCTCAGCAACATGGATTTCCATTTGGGCTCGGGTTTCGCCGGCATCTATCAGGCCGGCAACGTGGTCCACAATCTCCGCTTCTATGGCGGGCGTTACGGCATCGTGACCGAGAAGCCTTCGCCGGCGTGGCAGTTCACGGTGGTCGATGCGACGTTCGAAGGCCAGAGGAGCGCGGCCATCCGCGAGCACGAGGCGGGACTCACGCTCGTGAACGTCGTGATGCGCAACGTCCCGGTCGGCATCGAAGTGGATCGGGGTTACGGCGATTGGCTCTGGGGCAAGGACGTTCGGTTCGAGCGCGTGCGGCAGGCGGCCGTCATCATCTCCAACGAGAACAACGTCTACACCCAGATCGGATTCGATAACGCGCTCGCGACCGAGACGCCGGTGTTCGCGCGCTTTCGCGACAGCGGGCGCACGATCGAGGGCAAGGGTCGCAGCTATCGGGTCAAGGCTTTCAGTCACGGCTTGACCGTGCCGGCCGTCGGGCAAATGGGACACATCGATACCGAAGCGGACATGGTAGCCATCAACCGGCTGCCTGCGCGGCGCGCGCCGGCGATTCGGCCGTTGCCTCGCGTGTCGGAGTGGGCCAACGCACGCGACCTCGGCGTCGTCGGCGATGGGCAAGCCGACGACACCGCGGCGCTTCAGCGCGCGATCGACACGCATCGCACGGTGTATCTGCCGCTCGGCGTCTACAAGGTCACGGACACGATTCGCCTGCGGCCGGATTCGCGGCTCATCGCCTTGCATCCGAGCCTCACGCAGATTGCGCTCGCGGATAACACGCCGGCTTACCAAGGCGTCGGCGGTCCGAAGGCGCTCGTGCAATCGGCGGAAGGCGGCGATGCGATCGTCTCGGGTGTCGGCCTGTTCACGGGCGGGATCAATCCTCGCGCAACGGCGCTGCTGTGGAGCGCCGGCGAGAGCTCGCTCGTCGACGACGTGAGATTCGAGGGTGGGCATGGAGGTCCGGCCACTGCGAGCGGGATGCGAGTGAGCCCGTACAACGCAAACCACAGTGCCGACGCGGATCCCGCGCGGCGGTGGGATGGCCAGTATCCGAGCCTGTGGGTGCGCGGCGGCGGGGGTACGTTCAACGGCATCTGGAGCCCCAACACGTACGCGAGTGCCGGACTCTACGTGTCCGACACCACGGTGCCGGGCCACGTGTACGAGATGTCCGTCGAGCATCACGTGCGCAACGAGTTCGTCCTCAATCGGGTCGCCAACTGGGAGCTGCTCGCGCCGCAGACCGAGGAGGAATACGGCGAGGGATTGCATGCCGTGTCTCTCGAAATCCGCGATTCGCATGACATCCTGGTGGCGAACTATCACGGGTATCGCGTGACGCGCACGCTCGGACCGGCGCCCGCGGCGGTGCGGCTCTTCAACGTACGCAACGTGCGCTTCCGCAACGTTCACGTGAACGCGGAGAGCGGGTTCGCGACCTGCGACGGTGACGACTGCGCGACCTTTCTGCGCTTGAGCAAATATCCGTTCGAGAATGCAATCGAGGACGTGACGCACGGGCTCACCGTGCGCGAGCGCGAGTTCGCGCGCCTCGACATCTCCGGTGATCCGCCGCCGCCCGTGACTGCGGCGACCTTCCCGCAGGGTACGCCGGTGAAGAAGCTCGCCGGCGGCTTCGCAGCGCTCGGCGGCGGAGGTGTCGATTCCCACGGCACGCTCTATTTCATCGATCGCATCTTTCAGCACATTCACAGCTGGAGTGCCGAGCGCGGCCTCGGCATCGTGAGCAGCCATCCGCTCGACGCCGTCAATCTGGCGGTGGATCGCTCGGACAATCTGCTCGTGCTCTCGTCGCGGGGCTACGAGGCCAGCGTGTACAGCCTGAATCCGAACGGTCAGGACGGCGCGATCACCCGCATCGAGGCAGAGCCCGCGGGCTCGCATCCGGATGCCGCGCTTGCGATGCCGGTCAATTGGTGGGTGAACGGCGAGTTCCGCGATCAGTACAACCCTGCAACCGATCAGTTCAATACGCTCGCCGAGCTGTTCGCACGTGAGGTCGGCGCCGCACCCGCGCGCGAATATGCGTCACCCGACGGAAGTCTCGTGCTGCCGGCGTTCCGCGTGTTCCATCAGGGCCCGCCGGATCATCGCGGCTGGCGCTTCTCGCATTCGCTGGACACGTACGGATTCACCGTTGCGAAGCCGGGGACGCGTCTCTATATCAGTGCACCCTCAGAGGCGCGAACCTACACCGCTACGCTGGGCGCGAAGGGTTCGCTCGAGGACCTGAAGGTATTCGTCGAGCGCGGTGGCGAAAGTGTCGTGAGCGATGCCGCCGGCCGCGTGTACCTCGCGAATGGCCAGATCTTCGTGTATGACGCCAACGGAAAAGAGGTGGGACGCATCGACGTGCCGGAGCGACCGCTGCAGCTGGTGATCGGTGGTGCCGATCGCCGGACGCTCTTCATCCTCACGCATCACTCGCTGTATTCGGTGGACCTCGCGGCCGCAGACGCGTCGCGGCGGTCGTGAGCTGAATGGCGGGGGGCGATCTTCGGCTGGTGCTCGCCGCGGTCGCGGGCATCGCGCTCGCGATCGTGCTCATCGTACGAGGGCGGCTGCATCCCTTCGTCGCGCTTCTGTGCGGTGCGTTCGCGATCGGTCCGCTCGGCGGCCTTTCGATGATGGACACCGCGAAGGCCGTGCAGAAGGGCGCCGGCGACATCCTGGGCGGCACCGGCCTCATCGTCGCGCTCGGTCTGGCGCTCGCCTCGATGCTGCAGTTGTCGGACGGCGCTGCGGGCCTTGCGCGTCTCATGATCGGCGACGCAGAGCTGCGGCGCGCGCCGTGGATGAGCCTGCTGGTGGCGCTCGTGATCGGGTTGCCGCTGTTCTTCGAAACGGGGCTCGTGCTCCTCTTACCGATCATCGCGAGCGCGGTAGCCGCGGTGCCCGACACGCAGCGGCGCGACGCGAGAAAGCTCGAGCTCATGCTCGCTGCGCTGGCCGGCTTGTCCGTCGTGCATGCGTTGGTGCCGCCACACCCCGGTCCGCTCATCGCCATCGGTGCGCTCGGAGCGAATCTCGGGCTGACCATCGCGTACGGTCTGATCGTCGCGGTGCCGACCGCGATCCTCGCGGGGCCGGTGTTTGCGAGATTCGCTGCGCGCCGTGCGTCGCTGGCGGCGGTCGTTCCCGTTGCACCTGTTTTCGAGGGCAAAGCGGTGCCGGTGTGGCGCGCGCTGCTCGTCGTTCTGTTGCCGGTAGGCTTGATCGTCGCCGGCCAGATCGAAGCGCTGCTGCCGCCGGACCTCGCTCCGCGCGTGGCGTGGTTATCCGTTGCGAGCAATCCCGTGCTCGCGCTGCTGCTCGCGTGCCTGCTGGCACTGCCGCTGCTGTTTGGCCGGCGCATGGGAAAGCGAGAGGTGCAGCAGGCGATCTGGCTGGAAACGATGCAGCCGGCGGGCGCCATCCTGCTGGCCATCGGCGCCGGCGGCGCGCTGAAGCAAGTGCTGGTCAGCACGGGATTTGCGGAGCTGCTGGCGCGCTTGGCGAAGTCGGGCTCCTGGTCGCCCATTCTGCTCGGCTGGTCCATCGCCGTCGCCGTGCGGCTCGCCACCGGCTCCGCCACGGTCGCGACGATCACGGCCGCCGGCATCATGCCGGGCGCCATCGCCGCCTCGGGCGCTTCACCCGAGTGGACGGTGCTCGCAATCGGTGCCGGCTCGGTGTTCTTCTCGCACGTGAACGATCCCGGTTTCTGGCTCGTGAAGAGCTATGTCGGCACCGACACGCCCGCGACGTTCCGCACCTGGTCGGTGCTCGAGACGATCATCTCCGTCGTCGGTCTCGCGCTCGTCTTTCTATTGAGGCAGGTGCTGTAGGGCCGACATCAATGTGCGCCGCGAAGCGCTGCCAGGATCTGCTCGCACGCCGCCGCAGTCGAAGCGAGCGCATCGACGGTGATCGCATGCTCATCGGCCTCGGGGCGCTCGAGTGTGGCGAGCTGGCTGTCGAGCAGGCTAGGCGGCATGTAGTGACCCTTGCGACTCGACATTCGTCGCTGGAGCTCTTCGCGACTTGCATCCAGCAAAATGAAACGCACGGGTGCAGCGATCACCGCGCGCAGGCGATCACGGTAAGCGCGCTTCAGCGCCGAGCAGCTCGCAATGGCGATGCCGCGCTCGCCGACGGCCGCCGCGATCGCGCGACCGAGGCGATCGAGCCACGGCCAGCGATCCTCGTCTGTCAGAGGAATTCCCGCGCGCATCCGGCTCACCGCCTCGCTCGAGTGAAACTCGTCGCCCTCGAGGAACGGGCAGTCGAGTGCGCCCGCAAGCGCCGCGCCGAGTGTCGATTTCCCACTGCCACTCACTCCCATGACGATGAGGGCCAGCGGCCCGACGGAGCGTGAATCGTGTACGCCCATGCTTTCTCCCGACTGTTGACGTGGCCAAGAGCACCGCTCTTCGCCGTGCTCGCGGTGTGCTCGAGTGCGGGCGCGCTGGCTGCGCCGCAGGTCACCCTCGCCGAGTATGGTACGACGGCCGACGGCCGCGTCGTTCATGTTTACACACTGAGCAACGATCACAAGGTCACCGCCAAGATTCTCGACTACGGCGGCATCATCGCGGAGCTCGACGCACCGGATCGTCGCGGGCGCATCAAGAACGTGGTGCTGGGTCTTCCCGACTTGAAGTCGTACGAGGCGAACGGCGGCATCAACAGCCTCATCGGCCGCTACGCCAATCGCATAAAAGGCGGCGTCACGATCGATGGGCGTCACTACGACCTTCCGGCCAATCCGAGAGGGATCACGCTGCATTCGGGGCGGCCGTTCTACGGTTCGCTGGTCTGGAGCGCGCAGCCGGTTCGTGAGAGCGATCGCGCGGGAGTCGTGCTGTCGCGCGTGAGTCCCGACGGCGAGCAGGGTTTTCCGGGAGAGATGCACATCGCGGTGACCTACACGCTGAACGATGCGAACGAGTTGCGGCTCGACTACGAAGCCACGACGGACAAGCCGACGGTCGTGACCCTGACGAACCACGTCTATTTCAACCTCGCCGGCAACGGCTCGGGCGATGTCTACGATCAGCAGCTGCAGGTGATGGCAGACGAGTACACGCCGACGGACGCGGATCAGATTCCCACAGGCGAGCTTGCGCCGGTTGCCGGAACGGCGCTCGACTTCCGTGAGCTCACGCCGATAGGCGCTCGCATTCGGTCGGGCGAGCAGCAGATGCTGTACGCGCGGGGCTACGACCACAACTTCGTGCTCCGCAAGCCTGCGGGCGATCCGATGCCCTTGGCCGTGCGCATGTACGACCCTGCGAGCGGACGCTTGCTCGAAGTGCGGACGACCGAGCCTGGCGTGCAGGTCTACTCGGCGAATCACATGAATGGCACAGTGATATCGGCCGCGGGCACGACGCTGCGGCAAGGCGACGGCCTGGCGCTCGAGACCGAGCATTTCCCGAACAGTCCGAACGAGCCGCGCTTTCCATCGACGCTGTTGCGGCCCGGCGAGACGTTGCGCTCGAGCACGATCTTTCGCGTCACCACCGATGTGGCGGCACGGCTGCGCCGCTAGAGGCTCATGCCGCCGTCGATGACGATGTGGCTGCCGGTCATGAAGCTCGCTTCATCGGACGCGAGCAGCACAGCGACGGCCGCAACCTCGTTCGGTGTGCCGAGCCGGCCCATCGGTTGACGCGCGATGAACGCCGCGCGTGCCTTCTCGACATTTCCGGTGGCGGCCATGCGTTCGTGCAGGGAAGGGGTCTCTACCGTGCCGGGACAAATGGCGTTACAGCGCACGCCGTCCGCGACGAAGTCGCGCGCGACCGATTTTGTCAGTCCGATGACCGCGGCCTTGGTCGTGCCGTACGCATAGCGGTCCGGCGCGGCCATCTCGGAGGACACCACCGAGGCAATATTGATGATCGAGCCCTGCCGCCGCGCGCGCATTGCGGGCAGGAACGCGCGGATCAGCAGGTGCATCGACTGCACGTTGACGACGAAGCTACGTTGCAGCTCCTCCGCCGACGTATCGAGAATGGTGCCGTTCGCAACGTACCCGACACAGTTGACTAGCACCGAGACCTGCGGGAAGCGGGACGCGAGAGCGGCGACGGCCGTCGCATCGGTCGCATCCAGGCGTTCGGCGTGCGCGGTCGTCAGGCGCTTCAATCCCTCTTCCTTGATGTCGACGGCGATCACCTGCGCACCTTCGCGCAGGAATGCGGCCGCGATCGAATGACCGATGCCCTGCGCCGCGGCCGTGACGAGACACGTCTTGCCCGTGAGCCGTCCGCTCATATCAGGCGGCATACAGCCCGGCAGCGCCGTCGACCCGCAGAACCTGTCCGCTCACGAATCGAGCGCGGTCGCTGGCCAGGAACGCGACCGCATCGGCGATCTCCGGTGCAGTGGCGTAGCGCCGCAAGGACGGGCCTTCCTGCATCATCGCCGCGTCATGGCCGCGCGTTGCTAGAAAGCGCGCGGTCTTCGCCGGGCCGGGGCTCACGCAATTCACGCGCACACCTGCTTCGCGCACTTCGGCGGCGAGACACCGCGTGTAGTGAACGACCGCGGCCTTGGCGCACGCATAGGCCACTTCGATACAGCTGCCGTAGTGGGCGGCCACCGAAGCGATGTTGATGATCACGCCGGTCTGGCGCGCCGCCATCGCCGGAGCGACCGCGCGGCACATGAGCATGGTTCCGATGAGGTTGCGATCGATGACGGCGCGCGCGTCGTCGAGCTGGAAAGCCGTCGCGCCGTTCGGATTGGGCTTGGTGCCGCGCGCGCCGATATCGCCTCCCGCGCAGTTCACGAGAATGCAGATCGGCCCGAGAGCGGCGTGCACCGATTCGACGATGCGCTGGACGGCCGCCTCATCCGTGACGTCGCCGGTGACCACCGTGCCGCGTCCGGCCGGGCCGAACAGGCTGCGCGCGCTTTCGCTGAGCGTCGCGGCCTCGCCGTATTCCGCCGGCGCCTGTTCCGACAAATCGTGGATCGCGAGCACCGCGCCGAGCTGCGCGAGCTGCTGGGCAATGGCGCGACCGAGCCCGCGGCCCGATCCCGTGACGAGCGCTACTCGGCCCGCCAGGCTCTGCTCGACAGGAGGCGCGGCACGGGAATCAGCTGCATCTCTCGCCATGAATCACGCTTTGCGCTTGCGATCGCGGGTTTTGCCGGCCGGGGCTTCGTCCGCCGGCGCTTTCGCGGCACCGAAGCTCGAGAAGCGTTCGGGCTCGTTGTACGCGGTACGCAGGTGAATGATGATCGCCGCCTCCGGCTCGATGTTCGACTGGCCGAGCGCGACGTCGAGCAGCGCGCGGTGATGATGCAGGCTCCAGCGCTTCAAGTCCGCGCTGACATATTCGAGCGCCTTGTGGGCGAACAGCGAGGTGACGAGCGAGTCCAGCGTTTTCGTCAGGTACGGATTGCCGGCGGCCTGCCACAGCGTGCGATGGAACTCCAGATCGAGCGCCGCCGCGTCCATCTCGGTGCGTTCGGTCCAGGCTTCCATGCGCTCCATGATGTCCGTGAGCCGCGCCGCATCCTGCTTGCTGATCTTCAGGCGACAGAGCTTCAGCGCCTCGGCCTCGAGCACGACGCGCAGGCTGTTGATACGCTGCACGTCTTCTTCGCTCAGCTGCGTGACGAACATGCCTCGGCGCTCGAGATTCATCACGAGGCCGTGCTCTTGCAGCTGCATCAGCGCTTCGCGGACCGGAATGCGGCTGATGCCGAATTCACGCGCGATCTTGCTCTCGTTCAGGCGCTCGCCGGGGCGGTAGCGGCCCGAGACGATGGCCTCCCGCAGCCCGTTGAAAATATGCGATTTGAGTGTCGAGGGGGTCGGGCGCGCGAGGGGCGCCGTGCCAGGAGCGACGAGGTCGGGAGGCATGTGCGTGTCCTGACTTATCTGAAATTCGGCATGTTCTATCACACTCGGCAGCCCCCGAATGACCGACGAGCGTGTCGGGTTTGACACGAGGGCGAGTGAATATAGTATACAGTTGTAGAGGGCTCAAGAAGAGTAAGCCGCAGCCTGTGGGCTGGCAAGGCTCCGGATTCGGGGGATGCGTATGTGTTCGAAAGACCAGCCTGCACTTCGTCACCGCGGCACGGGGCTGCCGCGCGCGTGACGGCGAGCACCACGCGTTATCGGGTCACCGCGTTCGCGATCAGTCTCGCGGCGCTCGCTTACATGCAGCGTGTCGCGATCTCCCAGGCGGCCGCGGATATCCAGGCGGATCTGCATCTCGGCAAGGCCGAGCTCGGCATGGTGTTCGGCGCGTTCGGGCTCGCCTACGCGCTGTTCGAGGTGCCGAGCGGTCTTCTCGGCGATCGCTTCGGCGTGCGCAAGACGCTGACGCGCATCGTCGTGGGATGGTCCGCTTTCACGGCGCTGACCGGCGCCGCGTGGTCCTTCAGCTCGCTCTGGATCGCGCGCTTCCTCTTCGGTGCGGGCGAGGCGGGGTGCTTTCCCAATCTCACGCGGATGCTGAGCACCTGGTTGCCGCTCAAAGCGCGGTTGCGGGCGCAAGCGCTGATGTGGGCGTGCACGCGCTGGGCCGGCGCGCTCACTCCGCCGCTGGTTCTCGCGCTCGTGCAGTGGCAGGGGTGGCGCTGGGCGTTCGTGGTGCTCGCGGCGCTCGGCTTCGTCTGGGCGATCGTCTTCTTCCTCTGGTTCCGCGACGACCCGGCGGAGCATCCCGGCGTGAACGCGGAAGAGCTGCGGCTGCTCGAGGGCGCGCGCGCCACGGCGAATGAAGGCGCGGCACAGTGGCATCGCTCGTTGCTCAACTTTCCGGTGCTGATGCTCGTCCTGCAGTACTTCTGCTTCTCGTTCGTCTGGTACTTCTACGTGACGTGGCTGCCGACGTATCTCATGGAGGCGCGGCATCTCACCGCGGCGCAGGCGGCAGGCTATGCGACGTTGCCGCTGCTCTTCGGTGGCGTCGGCTCACTCGTTGCAGGCTTCGCCGCCGCCCGGATCCCACGCCGAGCGATCGCGTTCTGCGGCTTTCTCTTGTCCGCGGTCCTGCTGTTCGCCGTCACCCGAATGCCCAGCACGCCCGTCGCCATGCTCGCCATGGCCCTCGCGAGCTTCTGCAGCGATCTCACGATGCCGATTTCGTGGAACGCCTGCGTCGATATCGGCCGCCGGCACACGGCCACGACGTCCGGCGCCATGAACATGTTCGGTAATTTCGCGGGCTTCGTCGCGCCCGTCGGCGGCGGGCTGATCCTCGCGCGCTCGGCCGGCGACTGGAACCTGCTCCTGTATCTGATGGTGGGGGCATCGCTCGCCGCTGCCGCCTGCTGGATAGTCCTCGACCCTGAGAAGCAGCACTCATGAACATCGATTTGACCGGGCGCATCGCGCTCATCACCGGCGCCAGCCGCGGCCTCGGCGAGGCGATGGCCGTCGCATTGGCCGCAGCCGGCGCCTCCATCGCGCTGGTCGCGCGCGACGACGCGCGCTTGCAGAAGGTCAAGGCGACGATCGTCGCCGCGGGCGGCAAAGCCGCGACCTTCGTGGCCGATGTAACCTGCGAGCCCGAAGTCGCGGCGCTGTCCACGGCCGTGCGCGAGGCGCTAGGTCCGGTGGACATCCTCATCAACAACGCGGGCACGAACATCCGCAAGAAGCTCCTGGACTTCTCGCTCGAAGAATTTCGCAGCGTGATCGATTCGAGCCTCATCAGCACCTTCCTGATGTCGCGTGCCTTCCTGCCTCACATGCAGGGCCGCGGCTACGGCCGCATCCTCAATATGACGTCGATCCTGAGCCACGTTTCCCTGCCGGAGCGCACGGCCTATTCGTCGGCGAAGGCGGCCCTGCTCGGATTCACGCGGGCGCTCGCGCTCGAAGTGGCCGGGGAGGGCATCACGGTGAACGGCATCAGTCCGGGCCCCTTCGGGACCGACATGAACGGCGCCGTCATCAACAATCCCGAGGCCAATCGTCAGTTTCTGGCGAGCTTGCCGGTCGGGCGCTGGGGCAAGGTCGAGGAGATCGGCGCGCTCGCCTGCTATCTGTGTTCGGAGGCAGCGGGCTTCATCACCGGCACCGATATCCTCATCGATGGCGGATGGACGGCGAAGTGAGCGCCATGTCGGGAAAGTCGCGCCGCGCGAGCTCGCGGAACCTTCTCGTTTTCGCGCTCTTCGCGTCTGTGCCGATCACGTTGCTCGCGCAGTCTTCGGCGCCGAGCCCGCCGCCAACCGCGCGCTCGGGACAGGCGGTTCGTGAGTTTCTCGGACTCGGCCCACCGCCGGATGCCGAAGCGGCCAAGCGCGGCGCCCCCGTGTATGCCGCCAATTGCGCCTTCTGCCACGGCCCGCTCGCGCGCGGCGCCGAGGGGCCGAGTCTCATCTATTCCGAGCTCGTGCTGACGGATCAGCACGGCGCACAGCTCGCGGAATTTCTGAAGACCGGGCGCCCCGACAAGGGCATGCCGGCCTTCGCGACGCTGAGCGATCAGGAGCGCAAGGACATTGCGGAGTTTCTGCATCAGCAGATCGAGGACGTGGCCAACCGCGGCACGTACCGGGTCGAGAACATCCTGCTCGGCGACGCGAAGAAGGGCGCGCGCTTCGTCGCGGCTCACTGTCTCCAGTGCCATTCCGTGACGGGCGATCTGAAGGGACTCGCGGCGAAGTGGCGGCCCGTGGACCTGCAACGCTACTGGATCATGCCGCCGCGAACGCCTGAGCGTGCAATCACGGCAACCGTTCGCTCGCAGGGGCGCACCTGGCAAGGCCGCGTGCAGCAGCTCGACGACTTTCGCGTGGTGCTCGTCGAGGACTCCGGCCGGCCCGTCGTCATCGAGCGCGGTGCCGACGTCGCGGTCGAGCTCCACGATCCGCTGGCGCCGCACGTGGCCATGATCGGCAACCTGGCAGACTCCGACATGATCAATGTCACCGCGTACCTGGAGAGCCTGAAATGAAGCTCCACCGTGCTGCGTGGCCGCTGCTCCTCGCCGGCGCGCTCGTCTCATCATCGCCCGCGAGCGAGGTCGACAGCGCGAGCCTCGGCAAGCCACCCACGAATTCGTGGCCGACGTTCAACGGCGACTACACCGGCACGCGCTTCAGCACACTGAAGCAAATCGACGAGACGAACGTCTCGTCGCTGCAGCTCCAGTGGATGTATCGCATCACGGACGTTGGCGCGCAGCGGGGCGCGCCGGTGCCGGTGATCAAGTCCACGCCGTTGATGATCGACGGCACGCTATACTTCACCATCCCGAACAATGTGTATGCGATCGATGCGCGCACGGGTACGAAGCTCTGGAGCTATTCGTGGGTCGATCACGGCGGACATCTCGTCGGCAATCGCGGTCTCGGGATGTACCGTCAGTGGCTGTACTTCCTCGGACCGGACAACTGGGTGATCTGCATCGATTCCGGGACGGGCAAGGAGCGCTGGCGGAAGCAGATCGCCGATGCGCGCCTGCAGTACTTCACGACCACGGCACCGCTCGTCGTCAAGAATCACGTGCTCGTCGGTGTCGGCGGCGATGCGATGGACATCCGCGGCTTTCTCGTCTCGCTGGATCCCGAGACCGGCGCGGAGCAGTGGCGCTGGTGGTCGACGCCGGGCGCCGGCGAGCCGGGCATCGAGACGTGGCCGAGTGTGGAAGCTGCGCTTCATGGCGGCGGCGGCACGTGGCAGCCGGGTACGTACGATCCCGATCTCAACCTCATTTTCTGGGGCACGGGCAACACGAATCCCGTGTTCGCCGGGCAGGGACGCAAAGGCGCGAATCTCTATACCGCGAGCATCGTCGCGCTCGACGTCGACACCGGTAAGCTCGCGTGGCATTTCCAGGTGTCGCCGCACGACACGCATGATTGGGACAACACGGAAATGCCGGTGCTCATCGATGCGGAGATCGATGGCAAGCCGCGCAAGCTGCTGGCTCAGGCCGCGCGCAACGGCTGGTTCGTCGTGCTCGATCGAACGAACGGCAAGGCGTTGGTCAGCACCCCGTACGTGAAGCTGAACTGGGCGAAGGGGGTGGACAAGCGCGGTCAGCCGATACCCGACCCGGCGAAGGAACCGAAAGTGGCGGGCAGCATGACGATCACCAGTGCCACCAACTGGATGTCGCCGAGCTACAGCCCTGCAACCGGCCTGTTCTACGTCAACGCGGTGGAAGGCTTCGCCATCTACTACCTGCTCGACACGGACCGCAAGCCCTCCGGATATGGCGGCACGCTTTCGGGACTCGGCACGAGCACGCGCTTTCTCAAAGCAATCGACATCAAGACCGGCAAGGTTCGTTGGGAACACCGGTACCCGAGCATCAAGGGCGCTCCGCCCACCGTCGGTCCCGGACTGTTGAGCACGGCGGGCAACCTCGTGTTCACCGGTGACGATCAGGACAACTTGATCGCCTACACGGCGGACGAGGGTCGCATCGTGTGGCATTTCCGCGCGAGCGCGCCGCAATCCAACGGGCCGATCACCTACATGCTGGACGATCGGCAATGGGTCGTGCTAGCCGCCGGCGACACGTTGTATGCCTACACACTGGCACCGGCGGCGTTGTCGCATCCATGAGAGCACGCGTTCTCCTTCTTCTCGCGCTGGCGGTACAAGGGGCCCAGGGGCAGGGCAGACCGGACACGCTGAGCAATCCGCTCGCCGGTGATCCTGCGGCGGCGGCCGCAGGCAAGCGCATCTTCGATTCCACCTGCGTCGCGTGCCATGGCGCGGCCGGCGCGGGCACCGAGCGCGCGCCCGCGCTCGACAGCGGGCAGTTCAAGCACGGCGCCGAGGACTTCGAGATCTTTCAGACGATCCAGAAAGGCGTGCCGGGAACGCAGATGCCGCCTTTCGCCTCGCTGCGCGCCGAAGAGCTGTGGCAACTCGTCTCGTACGTGCGGGGGCTCTCGCGCAGCAGCTCGGCCGTCGCGAGTGCACCGGCAGGTGCGGATGCGAGTCGCGGTGAGCAGTTGTTCTTTGGCGAGGGCAAGTGCTCGGCCTGTCACGAGGTGAACGGCCGCGGGATGCCGCTGGCACCCGATCTGTCGGAGGTCGGAAAGCAGTCACTCGCCGCGATTCAGGCGGCCCTCGAACATGCGCAGCGCAACCCGTTCGGCCCGCGTGCGCGCTACGCGGCGATTGTCTCGCGCGAGGGCGCGCAGCTCGAAGGCCTCGTGAAGAGCGAGGACAGCTTCTCGTTGGTGCTCCAGAGGTTCGACGGCGAGTACGCCTTGCTCGATCGGCGCCGGATCCGCAGCATCACGAATCTCACGCCGTCCTTCGCGCCGGCGAAGGTCGTGCAGAGCTTGTCCGCGGACCAGAAGGCCGATCTCCTCTCCTATCTCAGTCAGCTGAAACAGCGCGCGTCCGTCGTAGCGCTCGACGGCGCGGCGAGCGATACCGGGCTCAGCTTCGCGCGCCTGAGAAGCGCGGCGCGCGAGCCGCAGAACTGGCTCACGTACTGGGGCAGCTATCGGGGCGAGCATTTCAGCGCGCTCACGCAGATCGATCGGCGCAATGTCTCGACGCTGCAGGCGCGCTGGGCGATGCCGATGCCGGGCGACTCGCCGCTCGAGTCGACACCGTTGGTCGTGGATGGCGTGATGTACGTTTCGGGCCCGCCAGGCGACGTGTATGCACTCGACGCTCGCAGTGGTCTGCAGCTCTGGAAGTTCCACCGCCGGCAGGAGCAGGTGAATCCATTCCAGATCAATCCCTACAACCGCGGGGTGGCGGTGTTGGGCCGGCGCGTTTTCGTCGCCACGCTCGACAACGCGCTCATCGCGCTGGACGCGCGCAGCGGCCGCGTGCTCTGGGAGCAGCATCTCGCCGATACCCTGTCGGGTTACACGATGACGGGCGCGCCGCTCGCGCTCGACGGCAAGGTGATCGTCGGCATTTCCGGCGGCGAGATGGGAATTCGCGGCTTCCTCGCCGCGTACGACGCGGCCGACGGCCATTTTCTCTGGCGCTTCGACACCATTCCCGAGCCGGGTCGGCCGGGGCACGAGACCTGGGCGGGTGATTCGTGGAAAACCGGTAGCGGCGCGACTTGGCTGACGGGCAGCTACGACCCCGAGCTGAACCTTCTGTACTGGGCGGTCGGCAATCCCGGTCCCGATTTCGATCCGGAGCAGCGCGCCGGAGACAACCTGTACACCTGCTCGGTGCTGGCGCTCGACCCGGAGACGGGGCGGCTCGTGTGGCACTACCAGTTCACGCCGCACGACACGCACGACTGGGACGCAACCGAAGATCTCATCCTCGCGGAGCTGCCGAGCGGCGGCAGCTCACGCAAAGTGATGCTGCACGCCGATCGGAACGGCTTCTTCTACACGCTCGATCGCGCAACCGGCCAGTTCATCTCGGCGGTCCCGTTCGTCCGGCAGAGCTGGAACAAGGGCTTCGATGCGAATGGGCGACCGATCGTCGACCCGGCCTCGATTGCGACGCAGGAGGGCCACCCCATCCAGCCGGGCGTCGGCGGCACCAATTTCCAGGCGCCTTCATACGATCCCGCGCGGCGCGTTCTCTATTTGAGCTTCATCGATGCGGAGGGCGGCGCGAGCTACCGCCCCGCGAAGTACATACCCGGCCAACTCTTCACCGGCGCACATTTCACCGCACGGCCGCCATCGTCGAACGCGCCCGTGCAAGGCGTGATGGCGCTCGACGCGCAAAGTGGACGCAAGCTGTGGACGTTCCCTGTCTCACGCCGCTCGCTGAGCGCCGGCGTGTTGGCGACTCGCGGCGACGTCGTGTTTGCCGGAACGGCCGAGGGCAACTTGATTGCGCTGGACGCGCGCTCCGGCAAGGCGCTGTGGCACTTCCAGACCGGCGGCGAGATCATGGCATCGCCGATGAGCTACGCGGTCGATGGAACGCAGTTCATCGCCGTGGCCGCCGGCAACACGCTGTACAGCTTTGCTCTTCCCGAGCGGCGCTAGATCGATGAGGCTCGATCACGAGCCAATTGCGAGACGCCTCCGCGCGATGCGTCGGCGAGCTTCGCACCGTTTCAGCCGGACGTGCTGTATCCCAAGTATCTCGAAGCGATCCGCGCGCACGCGCATCGCTAGCTACGAGCGCTACTGAACAGGCGCGGCGACGCAGGTCTGCTGCTGCTCGCCCAGCGATTCGATCCCGAGTCGCACGACATCGCCCGGCGCGAGAAAACGAGGCTGGGGCTTCTTGCCCATGCCCACGCCCGGCGGCGTGCCGGTGGTGATCACATCACCGGGTTCGAGCGCCATGAACCGCGAGATATAGGCGACGAGGAAATGCACGCCGAAGATCATCGTGGCGGTCGAGCCGGTCTGCATCCGCTCGCCGTTCACGTCCAGCCACATGGAGAGCGACTGCACGTTCGGGACTTCGTCGGGCGTCACGAGCCAGGGGCCTAGTGGGCCGAACGAGGGACAACCTTTCCCCTTCATCCATTGCCCCGTGCCCTCGAGCTGATACGTGCGCTCGGACACGTCGTGGCACACGCAATACCCGGCGATCACGTCCGCGGCCGCGGCTTCATCGACGTACGAGGCGTGCTCGCCGATTACCACGGCGAGCTCGACTTCCCAGTCCGTCTTCTGCGAGCCGCGCGGGATCACCAGCGGATCGTTGGGCCCGGAAATGCAGGAGGGCGCCTTGTTGAACAGCACCGGCTCCTTCGGAACCGCGGCGCCGGTTTCCGCGGCGTGATCCGCATAGTTCAAACCAACTGCGATGAAGTTGCGCGTGCCGCCCACGCACGGGCCGAGACGCTCCGTCGGGGCGACGCGCGGCAGCGATTGCAGGTCCGCGCGACGCAGACGTTCGAGGCTCGCGCGCCCGAGCGCCGCACCGGCGAGATCGCCGCAGAGGGAAGAGATGTCACGCGCAATGCCCTGCGCGTCGAAGACACCGGGCCGCTCCCGGCCCGGGCTGCCAAATCTGAATAACTTCACAGAGACTCCGCGCGCACCGCGCAAGCAGGGAACAAAGCGCCATCCATGCGCGGAATATTACTTGGCGGCAGTCGTGTTTTCAGCGATGGCGGACTTCGGCACCAATGCTTCGAGAATCGCCACGGTTGCCGCGCGGCTCGCCGCCGCGGGTCCACTTTCCTTGGGCGGCGTGCCCGGCCCCGGTGGCGGACCCGAGCGCGCGTAGTCGAGAGCGAGCTTGCCGGATGCATCGCGCACCGTGGGATCCGCGCCGCGATCGAGCAAATGCCTCACCACCCTGTCCCAGCCCGCTTCCGCGGCGGCGAAGAGGGCGGTCTTGCCTTCGTGATCGCGACCCTGGACATAGGCGACGAGCTTGGCGGTGCGCGTATGACTATCCGTCACGCGTGCATTGATGTTCGCACCGGCATCGAGGAGGAGGTCGATGGTCGAGATCACGCTCGCTTGCACGTCGGCGGGCTTGCCGCGACCGGTTCCGCCAATGGCGCTGCCGACGCCGCCGCGACTCGATCCGCTCATGCCGGCGGCCGCCATGAGCGGCGTGATCTGGAACACGTTCGGTACATCGACTTCCGCGCCGTGCGCGAGCAGCACTTTGATCGCCTCGTCGTCATGCGTCAGCGCGGCGACCATGAGCGGCGTCGTGCCCCCGCGCATCATGTAGTCGGCGAAGCGGCCGCGCCCGTTGCCGTTCGGGCGCATGCGCGTCAGCTCGTGATTCGGATCGACGCCCATGGCGAGGAGCCGATTCACCACGTCCATGGCCGTCGCCTTGTTCTCGGGCCGCGGCGGCCCCGGAGGCTCGCCAAAGCCCTGGAAATTGCCGCTGCCGGCGCCGGTCGGGCCGCGATAGGAATGCATGTCCACGGCGACGTAGAGCGGCGTGCGCCCCGTCATGTCCCACGCGCTCGGGTTCGCGCCCTGATCGAGGAGGAACATCGCGATGTCGTAGCTGCGGTTGTCGAGCGCGTTGATGAGCGGGGTGATGCCGTCCGGATTGGGTTGATTGACGTCCGCGCCCGCCTTCACGAGGGACACCGCGCAGCGATAGCAGCCCGAGCGCGTCGCGTAGAGCAGGGCGGTGAGGCCGCCGGTCGCACGGAATTGCGCCCGCGGCTCCGACGTCATCTGCCGCGGCCAGTCGTCGTAGTGTGCGCGCAGCTTCACGTTTGCCCGGTGCGCGAGCAGCAGATCGACCATGTCCGGATGATTGCCGCCCGCGGCCCACATGAGCGCCGTCTGTCCGCGATATTTCTCCACTGCGTTCACGTCCGCGCCGCGCGCGATCAGCAGCTTCGCGATCTCGAGCGAGCCCAAGCTCGAGGCCAGCATGAGCGCGGTCTGTCCGTCCTGATTGGGCGAGTTCGGGTCCGCGTGCGCATCGAGCAGCATGCGAACCAGCTCCAGGTCGCTCAGCTTGACTGCCTCGGTGAGCGGCGCGGCGCCATAGTTGTTGGTGATGTTCGGCTTCGCACCAGCTTTCAGCAGCGCGCGCACGAGGTCGTGATCCACCTTGTACGTCGCCCAGAGCAGCGCGGTCGATCCATCGGCCGCCGTCGTATTCACGTCGAGATCGGGCGAGGTGATCGCCGCGAGCACGGCCTCGCGCTGGCCCGTGCGCACGAGATCCGCGAGCGTTTCCTGCGCGAGCGCGTTCGATGAGAACACCGCTCCGAGCGCGAGCACACCGAGGGCAGTGGCCAACCTAAACAATGTTGCCTCCGAAATTCGTGTAGTGCGCCCAGTGGCCCTTGCAGACGTCGTAGAGGAAGCGGTACGGGTCCTCGAACTTGCGGTCCACTTCGTTCAGGACGCCGGCTTCGAGCATGTCCTGCGCGCTGCGCCCGTGATCGGTGAGATCGGTCGTGCGGTCGTAGAGGTGCAGCATCATGTCGCGCTCGGCCTGCAGTTGCGAGCGTGTCATGACCGGACCGTAGGCAGGCACGATCTTGGTGTCGTCCTTCGCCAGCTCGAGCAGATCGTCCATCGCGTCGACGCGCCCGCCGAGCCAAGCGCCCGTGTACCAGTCGAGCGCGGGATCGCGCAAAGGCGAGGCCACATCGCCCACCGCCAGCACGTTCGAATCGCGGAAGAACACGTAGATGTCTCCGCGCGTGTGCGCTTCGAGCAGATAGCCGTATTCGATGGTTTCCGCGCCGGCCCGCATCTCGCCCTTCTGGCGAAACGTCTTCGTGGGCCATGCGACCTTCGGCAGCGCCTTGACCCAGCGATCCTCCGCCGGGACGTAGTAGTCCGTCGATAGCCACTGTCGCGTGACCACATGTGAATGGATCTCCGCGCCGGCCGCACCGAAGAGCGCGTTCCCGCCGGTCTGATCGGCGTGATAGTGCGTGTTGAAAAGCGTGCGCACCTTGGCGCCGCCGAGACTCTTGCGAACCGCACCGGCGAGTGCCGCCGAGCCGCTATCGACGAGGACGAGACCGTCATCGGCCGCCAGCGCAACCACGTTGCCCGGTGCGCCGCTGATCACGCTCACGCGGTCCGACAGCTTCTCGGTCGAGAGCGCCGCTGCCCGCGCGGTCCCGGACTTGCTCGAGTCGCGTGCGGGAACTTGCTGGCACCCGCCCAGGCTGCCGAGGAGCGGCACGGATGCGAGCCCCGCGAGCCCGCCGAGCGCCGCCTGCAGAACGCTTCTGCGGTTCGTCGTCTTCATACTTCGCTGATGATGCCGGTGCTGTTGCCGAAGCTCGCCTGCTCGATCCCGAGCTTCTTCAGGATCGTCAGGTGCAGATTGGCGAGCGGCGTGCGCTCGGGCAGCACCAGATTCTTGCCGCCGACGTGCGCACCGTTCGCGCCGCCGACCAGCACTTCCGGCAAAGGATAGTTGTTGTGCAGGTTGCTGTTGCCCATGTTCGAGCCATAGAGGAACAGCGAATGATCGAGGATCGTGCCATCGCCTTCCTTGGTCTCCGCGAGCTTCTTCAGGAAGTCCGCGAAGCGCTCCATGTGGTAGCGCTGGATCACCGTGAGCCGGCGAATGCGCTCGCGATCGTTCGAGTGATGGCTCACCGGATGGAAGGAGTCCGGCACGCCGACGTGGTTGTAGGTCCGGTTGGTGCCCTCGGCGACCATTACGTACGAGCTCACCCGCGTCAGGTCCGCCTGATACGCCAGCGCGATCAGGTCGAACATCAGTCGCACCTGCTTATCGAAGTCGTCGAGCTCACCGACCGGCGCGTCCGGCACATTGATGCCCTTGAGATCGCGCGTGCTCGCCATGTTCACGCGCCGTTCGATCTCGCGCACCGTGTCGAGGTAATCCGAGAGCTTCGCGCGATCGCCGGGGCCGAGCTCGGCGCTGAGCGACTTCGCACGATCGGAGATCATGTCGAGGATGCTCGCGTTCTTGCGCAAGAGCGCTTCGCGCTCGGCGGCCGTGTCGCCTTCACCCATCAGCTGGATGAACACCTTGCGCGGGTTGTATTCCATCGGCAGCGGCGTGTTCGGGCCGGCATACGACGTGGTGGAGGCGTAGTAGCAGCCCGCACCGCCGCACGCCGCCACCTGAATCGTCGTCTCCGACGCGACTTCGAGTGAGGGCAACGCCGTTTTCTGCCCGAGCTTCTGCGCGATCACCTGGTCGAGCGTGATCGCCATGCTGGCACCCTTCGCCGCCGTGTCCGGCCGCACGCACGAGAGCCAGGTCGCCGGGTTGAGCGTGTGAACGGAGCCGCCGGCAGCGGTGTTCTCGATGTTGTCGAACGTCGTCACGTACTTCTTGAACGGCTCGAGCGGCTGCAGGATGTGGCCGAGCTTGAAGTCCGCGCCCTTGCCGGTGGAGGTCCACGCGTCCACTTCCTTGCCGAACGGCGTGTTGTTCATGATCGCGCCGTGCGGGAGGTAGAAGAAGCCCGCACGCGTCTTCGGCGCGGCCGCAGTCTGCGCGAGCGCGGTCGCCGCCGGAACCATGGCGTCGAGGAACGGTAACCCCAATGCCACGCCCGTACCGCGCAGGAACGTGCGTCGGGACAGATGCTTCTTGGTCAGGAACACAGCCATGGCGTTTATCTCCCGTTAACCGTAGACGCCGTCTTCGTCAGGTGCGGTGGAGATTCCGGCCCCTGGTGACGGAAGGCATCGCTGTTGACGATGCCGGTGATGAGCGACGCGAAGGTGTAATTGCTGGCGGCGGCCGCGTGCACGATCTTGCGGACCTCGGGCATGTCGAAGTATTCGATCTCGCGGTTGAGCGCGTACATCATCAGCCGCTTGGTCACCGTCGTCGGGAACTGATCCGGACGTCGCGTGAGATAGCGGCGCAAGTCCGCCGGACTGTGCAACACCGTCCCGCTGGTCAGCTCCGCGGTGGGATCGATGGGCGCCTTTGCGGCCGCGTCTTCATCGCGCCAGCGACCGGTCACGTCGAAATTCTCGAGCACCAAGCCGGGCGGATCGATGAGACCGTGACAGCCTTTGCAAGTCTTGTTCGCGCGATGCTTCTCCAAGCGCGCGCGCACCGTGGTCGGCGGATCACCCAAGCGCACCGACAGATCGGTGTTCACGTTCGGCGGCGGCGGCGTGGGCGGCGTGCCCATGATGCGATCGAGCACCCAGGCGCCGCGCAGCACGGGCGAGGTGCGGTCGCCGTAGGACGTGCGCAGCAGGAAAGCGCCCTTGCCGAGCAGCCCCCAGCGGTTCTCGTTCTGCAGCGTGACGCGCCGGAACTGCGGCCCGTAGACGCCGGGGACGTCGTAGTGCTTGGCCAGGGACTCGTTGACGAACGTCCAGTTCGCGTTCAGCAGATCGAGCACGCTGCGATTCTCGAGCAGCACGCTCGCGAGGAACATCCGGATCTCCGTCTCGAAGTTCTTGCGCATGCTGGCATCGAACGCCTTGTCCTGCGGCTCGACCTGTTCGAGCTCGTCGAGGTTCAGCCATGCGAGCGCGAAGTTCTCGACGAGCGATTGCGCGCGCGGGTCCTTCAGCATGCGCGCGACCTGCGCGTTCATCACGGCGGGATCGTGCAGCTTGTTCTGGGTCGCGAGATCGAGCAGCTGCTCATCGGGACCCTCGCTCCAGAGGAAGAACGAGAGGCGCGAGGCCAGCTCGAGGTCGTTCAGCGCGCGCGCCTGACCGGGCGTCGTCCGGATGGCGCGATACAGGAAGTCCGGGCTCGACAGAATCGCGGTGAGGAGCTCGGTCACGCCGGAATCGAAGCCGCCCGGTTCCGCGCGACCGGTGTCATAGAACTTCATCAGCAGTTTCACGTCGGCGTCCGTCACCGGACGGCGGAACGCCTGCGTCGCGAGGTGCCGCGTGATCTTCTCTGCACACGGGCGCTCCTCGGCTTCCGTCTTGGGCTGGCAGACAAAAATCTTCGCGCGGCTCTCGCTCAGGGACAGGCCCTGCGGCGAGAACGGCCCCACGACCTGGATGCCGTCGCGGATGATGGGCATGCCGTAGAACTTGCCCGTGCCGAAGCTGCCCGTCGGCTCGTTGCTGAGCGCCCACGATCGTTCGATGAACGTCGCGGTCACCGTGTGCGCGCCGGCCGTGATGTGCGCCGGTATGCCCGAGACTTTCGCGACGAGCGCCTCACGGCCCTTGGGCCCGTCGCGGTCCGCGATGGCCAGGTCTTCCGGTCCGCCGATCTGCCTCCGCGCCACTTCCTTCCCATCCACGAGGATCACGAGGGTGGCCTCGCTTTCCATGCCTCGCGGATAGAGGCCGGCATCGATGCTGTCGCCCTCGAGGAAGTTGAAGCGGTACTCGCCATCCGCCGGGAACACGTGCGTGAAGCTCACACCCCCGCGCGTGCCGAGCGGATAGCCGTCCTTGTGGATGTACTGCGTGATGGAGCCGAATCCGGCTTGCCCGCCACCGCCGCCGCCACCGCCGGAGAAGACGGTGGCCATTTTCGGAATCGGCTCGCCGACCGCGCGCTGCGCCACCTTGCGGGCCGCGGCCAGATACTGCTCCATGAACGTCGGCGAGACGGCGAGCGCGCCGGCGATATTGTTGAATCCCTCCACCTCGATCTCGGTGGGCAGCACCTGCTTGGGATCGACGTCCACGCCGACCAGCTGCTTCACCGATGCGGCGAACTCGTTTCGATTCAGACGCTGAATCGGCACGTGGCCGACCGGCCGGTGCGTCGCGGCCGAATCGATGGACGTCTCGAGGTAGTTAACAAAAGCATCGACATCGGCCTGGCCCGGCTGCTTCTCGCCCGCGGGCGGCATGAGCCGGCCACGCAGCTTCGTGATGGCCTTTTCCCACACTTCCGCGTCGTCGCCGGCGTGGCTGAGATCGAGGGTGTCCATGGCCAAGCCGCCGGCCCAGTCCGTGGAGTTGTGGCATTTCACGCAGTAGTCATTGGTCAGCTCGTCGAACGCCTTGGCGGGGTTCGCGCCGGCCGCGTCCTGGCCCTGTGCGAGCCCGGGAGAGAGGGCAAGCCATGCCCATGGCACGCATGCACTCGCCAGTCTCAATGCACGGTCGAACAATGCTCCGCTCTTGCGCATTCCGCCCCTACCTCGGCTCGTCGGCATTCCGTTATTTTGCAGCCGGGCCGGGGCATTGAACTAATGTATTGCACGATAACGTCCATTTCGCCGCCGGTGGCTGCTACGCTCGTCCGATTCCGGCAGAAGAGCGAAACGGCGCCCGGTGCTGGAGTCACGCCGTGCCGAACGCCATGCGCGGACGCATCATCGGCATCTCGATGATCTCGTACATGAGCGGTCCGCTGCTCGGCAATGCGCGGGCGGGGTGGTCGCGGTCCGGAGTGATCATGAAGCGATGGGACGGGCACGCGGTGCGAGGTGCGGCGACATGAACGGAAATGTGGCGCCCATAATCGGCGCGATCTTCGGCATATCCGAGATGATGCTGACCCTCGCCACACGCCGTGGTCAGCGCGACGCCGCGGCCGATGCGGGGTCGTTGCGTCTCATCTGGATCGTCGTGGGACTGTGCATCGCGGCGCAGTTCATCTCCGCGCGTGCCTTTCCGCAAGCAACGCTCGGCGATGGGCAGCTTGCTGGCGCCACGGGTCTCGCGCTCTTCGTTCTCGGTGCGGCCCTGCGTTGGTATGCCATCTTCTATCTCGGTCGCTACTTCACGGTCGATGTGCGCGTGGCCGAGCACCAACACGTCGTCGATACGGGCCCGTATCGACTCATTCGGCATCCCAGTTACACGGGCGCGTTCATGCAGTTTCTCGGGCTCGCGCTCTGCATCGCCAATGCCTACGCAATTCTGCTGCTGGTGCCGATCGTGCTCGTGTTCCTCTACCGAATGCGCGTGGAGGAGAGCGCGCTCGAGCGCGGGCTGGGCGAGGCCTACGCGAGCTATCGCCGCAGAACGAAGCGGTTGATTCCGTTCGTGTACTGAAGGCGGTACGCTCGCGGCGCGCACAGTTGGGGGTGCCACCATGTCCACGAGGTCAGCGTCGAGCCGATATCTGGACGCGCTCGAATCCATCGAGCGGCGCGCGTGGCGGGATCTGATTGCCGTGATGCCCGCACCGCTTGCGCAGCAAGCCGGCCTCGTGAGCGCCGAAATTCACCACGCGCACTTCTTGATGGCGGCGCGCATTCCACTGTTTCTGTTGAACTGGCTCGCCGGAACGGGGCTGCAAGGTGACGACGGCAGCTCGATACCCGAAGCGGTGCGACGGTTCCGCGAAGCCGGACAGCGCAAGTTCATCATCCAGATTCCTCCGGGGCCGAACGCGGCGGAGTGTCGCCGCCGGGCTACCGCGGAAGGTCTGCGCGAGCACCCTCTCGCATGGGCGAAGTTCTACCGCACGACGAGCGACGCCCCGCAGGTCGACACCGAGCTGACCGTGCGCGAGGTGCACGCTGACGAACGCGAGCTCTTCGGCAGCACCGTGGCGGCCGGCAACGAGATGCCACCACCCTTTGCGGATTGGCTCGCGAGAGTAGTGGGGCTCGAAGGCTGGCACACGTATGTGTCCTTCCAGGGCGCGGAGCCGGCGGGAGCCGCCGCGTTGTTCGTGTGCGGGGATTTAGCATGGCTCGGGATGGGCGCAACGCGCCCCGCCATGCGCAAGCGCGGAAGTCAGAGCGCATTGCTCGCGCGGCGCATCGCCGATGCGGCTCGCTTCGGCGCTCATCACGCGTCGACCGAGACCGGTGTGCCGCAGGAAGGCCACGCTGCCCCTTCTTATATGAATATCGTGAAGGCCGGCTTCGAGGTGGCGTACGTGCGGCCCAACTGGGCCGAGCCGATGTGAGCCGGAGGCTCGACAATCCCGACCTCGGAACTCCCGCGCGATATCGAGGTCAACCCCGCGTTCCATAAGAGAAATCAGCAATCCTCGAACGTTGCCGATGCGCTCTCTCCGCTGCCGCCGCTCTGACGTGAGTAGCCCGTACGGGGCGGCCCTGATCGTCCACCAGTTCGGCCCGCCCTGACATCATCCGCACCCGTCGCCGCATGCGCCGGGTGCATCCGCTGAAGCTTTCGCCGCCGTGGCTGCGTGCCGCGCCTGTTCACCGATCTCACAGAACGAGGAAATTGCCCATGAATGCCGGCCTCAGCCCTCTCCCTGCAGCGGCCGCGCCCGGTCCCGGCGAGGTCCGAGGCGCCTTCCGTGAGCTGCGCAGCTATCTTGCGAGCCAGATCATCGGGCAGGAAGCGCTGGTCGAGAGACTGCTGATCGCACTGCTGGCGGATGGCCACTTGCTCGTCGAAGGGCCGCCGGGCCTTGCGAAGACGCGCGCGATCAAGTCGCTGGCGCATGCGCTCGAGGCCAACTTCCAGCGCGTCCAGTTCACGCCGGATCTGCTGCCCGCGGACCTGACCGGCTCTGAAATCTACCGGCCCGAAGAAGGCAGCTTCCGCTTCCAGCGCGGGCCGCTCTTTCACAATCTCATCCTGGCCGACGAGATCAATCGCGCGCCGGCGAAGGTGCAATCCGCCTTGCTCGAGGCCATGGCGGAGCGACAGATCAGCGTGGGTGCGGCGAGCTACCGATTGCCGCAGCTGTTCATGGTGATGGCGACGCAGAATCCGATCGAGCAGGAAGGCACGTATCCGTTGCCGGAGGCGCAGCTCGATCGGTTCATGCTCCACACCCTGGTGGATTATCCCGACCGCTCGCTCACGCTCAAAATCATGGCGCTTGCGCGGCAGGAAGCGATCACGCAGGTCGAGCTGCCGCCGCCCGCACATCGCATCACACAGGAAGCGGTGTTTGCGGCCCGCCGCGAAGTGCTCGCACTCACGCTTTCCGATCCGATCGCCGAGTACATCGCCGCACTCGTGGACGCGACGCGCCGCCCGGAACCCTACAGTGCGCAGCTGCGCGAGTGGTTGCGCTGGGGCGCGAGCCCGCGCGCTGCGATCGCGATGGAACGCGGCGCGCGCGCGCTTGCCTGGCTAGACGGTCGCGATTTCGTCAGCCCCGAAGACGTTCAGGCGATTGCGCCCGATGCTCTGCGCCATCGCTTGCTGTTGGACTATGGCGCTCAGGCTCGCGGCGTGACGGCGCAGGCGTGCGTCGATGAGCTGCTCGGGAAGGTGCCGGCGCCGTGATCGTGCCGACGCTCGAGGACCTGCTCGTGTTGCGCGGAACCGCACGCGGCTGGAGCTTGCGCGCGCAGACGGCCGCGCGCGCGACGTTGCTCGGCGCGCATCGCAGCAGCTTTCGCGGGCGTGGCCTCGAATTCCAGGAAGTCCGGCCCTACGTGCCGGGGGACGATCCGCGCAGCATCGACTGGCGCGTCACCGCGCGCCGTGGGCGACCGCACACGAAGCTCTTCCAGGAAGAGCGCGAGCGGCCGGTGTGGCTGCTCGTCGATCTGCATGCGGGTCTCTTTTTCGGGACGCGCAGGCAGCTCAAGTCCGCCGTCGCCTTGCGGGCGGCGGCGCTGCTCGCCTGGACGGCTTCGATGGGCGGGGATCGAGTGGGTGCCGTGATTGCCGGCGCCGCAAGTGGCAAGGGCGCGGCGCCGCCGCGGGTCTTGCCGCCGCGCGCCCGCGAGGCAGGCGTGCTCCCGATTCTCGAGACATTGATCGAGCTGCAACCCACGGCGCCGGCTGCGCCCGCGAGCGGCAGTTTGCACGGCGCGCTGCTCTCGCTCGCGCCGCTCGTGCATCCCGGTAGCCTCGTCGCGGTGCTCAGCGATTTTGCGAGCCTCGACGCAGGGAGTGATGTGCTCTGGTCGAAGATCGCCGCGCACAGCGAATTCCGCTTGTTCTGGATCACAGACAGCCTGGAAGAGCAGGGGCTGCCGAACGGCTTCTTCCGGGGCGGCGTGCCGAACGAGCTTCGCATCGTGGATGGCGCGAAGGCTCGTGCGGCGTGGCTGGCGGCATGGCGCGAGCGCGAGGCGCGGCTCGACGCGCTCGCGCGGCGCCATCGCATGCCGGCCGTCCGCCTCGATACCGCGGACAGCACCGAAGAGCTTCTGCGGCCCCTGCTGAGGGGGCCGAAGGCGGCGGCATGAATCCCGACTGGCTGAGCCAGCTCGCACCGGAGCACGCGCCGCCCGCGCCGGGTTGGTGGCCGCTCGCTCCCGGATGGTGGGCTCTTCTCGGGCTCATCGTTGCGCTTGCCGTCGCGTTCCTTTGCTGGCGGCGCTGGTGGCGCGATCCTCATGCCAAGGTGCGACGCACCGCTCTCCGTGAGTTGCGAGCGATCCGTGCGAGCGATGCAGACGGCCCTGTAGTGGCTCGGGCAATCGAGAGCCTGATGCGTCGGTACGCGATGACGGTGTTCGGTCGTCAGCGTGTCTCGCGTCTCACGGGCAGGAGTTGGCTGGGCTTCGTGACAAGCGAAGCCGGCGTCTCACAGAGTGCGGGCGAGACGCTGCTCGCAGCGGCCTTCGGCAACAGCCCGCACGATCGACGCGACGAGTGGCTCGCCGCGGCGGACGCTTTCGTACGCCGCTCCGCGCGGACGCGGCGCGGGAGGAGCGCAGCGTGATTCACTTCGCCTGGCCGTGGATGGCGGTCCTGGCGCCACTGCCTCTCCTCGTCTACCGCTTGCGGCGCGCGGCCGAGCCGGGTGGCTCGGCGCTGTTCCTCCCGTTCGTCACCGCTCTCGGCTCCTCCGCGACCAGCGTGGACCGCAGCTCCAAGCTGCTGCGGTTTCTTTTCGGAGCCATCTGGCTGCTCCTCGTGATCGCCGCCGTGCGGCCGCAATGGCTCGGCGATCCGGTGCCGTTGCCGACGACGGGTCGCAGGCTGCTGCTCGCCGTGGACGTGTCCGGATCGATGGCCGAGAAGGACATGGCCGAAGGCGCAAGCCGGTTGCAGGTGGTGCAGCAGGTTGCCGGGCACTTTATCGACGGTCGCAAGGGCGATCGCGTCGGGCTGATTCTCTTCGGCACGCGACCGTATCTTCAGGCGCCGCTCACGGCGGACCTGGCCACCGTGCATCGCTTTCTCGACGACGCGGTCGTCGGTATCGCCGGTCAGGAGACGGCGATCGGCGATGCGATCGGGCTTGCGCTCAAGCGGCTGAGCGGTGAATCCGATGCCGCCAGCGGCGCCGAGGAGGATGTCGGCCGCAAGACGGTGCTGATCCTCCTCACGGACGGCGTGAGCAACGCCGGTGTGATGCCGCCGCTGCAGGCCGCGAAGCTCGCGGCGGAAACAGGCATGCGCATCTACACCATCGGGGTGGGCGCTGCCGAGACGGAGGGCTTCTTCGGTCTCAGCATGCGCAATACCGATCTCGACGAGGACACGTTGAAGACCATCGCGAAAGCCACCGGCGGCGAGTACTTCCGTGCGACGGACGAGCAGGCGCTGCAGGAGGTCTATCATCGCATCGATCGACTCGAACCGACGGCGGGGCAGCAGCAATGGCTTCGGCCGGCGGATGAATGGTTCACCTGGCCGCTCGCGCTTGCGTTGTTGCTCAGCGTGCCGGCCGCGTGGATGGGGGCGCGCGCATGGGCATGACGAGCCAGCTCGCCGCGTTCCATTTCCTGCATCCCTGGTGGCTGCTCGCGTTGCCGCCGTTGCTGGCGCTCGCCGCATGGCTCACGTGGCAGCAGCGACGCGACGGCACATGGTCGAGGCTCGTCGATTCGCAGCTGCTGGATGCGCTGCGCCTGACCGAAGGTCGTCGCGGGCGCTCGCCGTGGCCGCTCATCGCGGTCGTCTGGACTCTCGCCGTGCTGGCTTTGGCGGGTCCGTCGTGGGAACGGCTGGAAACGCCCGCTTTTCGCGCGCCGGATGCGTGGGTGTTGGTGCTGGACCTCTCGCAGTCGATGTCGGCGGCGGACGTGAGACCCGATCGTGTGACTCGCGCGCGATATGCGATTTCGGACGTGCTGAATGCGGCGAAGGACGCGCGAGTCGCGCTCGTTGTATTCGCGAGCGACGCGCACACGGTGACGCCGCTCACGACCGACGTCGCCACTATTCGCGCGCTGCTGCAGCCACTCGCGCCGGGACTGATGCCGCAAGCGGGCGACGATCTCGCGCCGGCGCTGGAAGAGGCCGCGCGCCTGCTGCGTGCGGGCGAGGCGGATCACGGGCATGTCATCGTGCTTTCCGATGGCTTTGCGGACCCGGCACGTGCGTTTCGCGCAGCCCAGCAACTTCGGCAGCAGGGAGCGAAGGTGGATGTGATCGGTGTGGGTACCGAAAAGGGCGCGCCCGAGCCAGACGGGCAGGGAGGGTTCGTCAAGGACGCGCAAGGTCACACGCAGCTCGCGCGCATGCAGACGGATGAATTGCGGCGAGTGGCCGCCGCGGGTGGTGGAGAGCTCGTTCGCTTGAACGACACGTCGGCGCTCGTGAAAGCGATTCAGAGCGAGCATGCGGAGCGAATCGCTGCGGAAACGGCAGGGCCGCGCGCGCAGGTGACGACGTGGCGCAACGGCGGGATCTGGCTTCTCCCGCCGCTTCTGCTGGTCGCCGCGTGCTTTGCGCGGCGCGGATGGGTGTGAGGGACGCGGTCGTGAGGCGGCGTGCTTGCAGGACGGTGTGGTTTGAGGCGGCGTGGTCGTGAGGCGATGTCGTCGTGAGGCGGCGCTGTCGGGGCGCTGGCGTAGTCGTGGGGTAAGTGGGTCGTGAGTCGGGTCGTTCTATTCGTCGCGCTGTTTCTCGCGAACGGGCACGCGCTTGCGGGCACGTGGACGGACCTCTGGCTCACGCCCGATCAGCAGGGCCAGCGCTTGCTCGAAGCGGGCGATGCGAGCACGGCCGCAAAGCGTTTTCAGGATCCTCGCCGGCGGGCATATGCCGATCTGAAGGCGGGAAACTACGATGCCGCGGCTGCGCGGCTCGCGCCGCTGCAGGATGCCGACTCGCTCTACAACCGCGGTAACGCACTCGCGCGCGCGGGAAAGCTGAAAGAAGCCCTTGCGGCGTACGACGCCGCGCTCGCCAAGGCGCCGAACAATCGCGACGCCCGGCACAACCGCGACCTCGTTCAGCGTCAGCTGCAAAAACAACGCGCCGCTCAGCAGAACGGACAGCAGGGTTCGAATGGAGGCCAAGGCGGCGGCCAGCAAAGCAACGGCAGCGGAGGGAATGGCGGCCACGAAAGCAAGGGCGGGCAGGAAGGAAGCAGCAACCAGGCCGGCGCCAATCAGCAAAGTGGCTCGACTCAGCAAGGCAATGCGAATCGGCAGGACGGCGCGAATCGGCAGGACGGCGCCAATCAGCAAGGTGGTGCCAACCAGCAGGGCGGTGCCAATCAGCAAGGCGGTGTGAATCAGCAGGGTGAGGCGAATCAGCAGGGCAGCGCCAATCAGCAAGGTGGTGCCAACCAGCAGAGCGGCGCCAGCTCGCTAGCCAGCGGCGCTCAGCAAAACAGCAATCCGCAAAGCGGCGCAGGCGAGCCGCAACGCCCGGCCCTCGCGGACGCGAATCCGCAGAGCGGGGCGTCGCCTGCGCAGGGCGCCGGCGGACGGAATGCCTCCTCGTCCAGCGACTCGATCGCGTCGAGCGCACAAGCGTCTAACGCCGACTCGCATCGAGGCACACAGGATCTCGCGGCCGCAGACGCGCAGACCGACGCGCAGCGAGCCGCGGCGGCACGCCGCGATGTGTCCGCGGCCTTCCAACCCGGTGCCGCCCCTCGAAGCGGCAGTGCCCGATCGGAAGAGAACCCCAAACCGACCACCGAGCGAGCGCTCGCGCGCGAGCAGTGGCTGCGCCGCATCCCGGAAGATCCGGGCGAGCTCCTGCGCCGCAAGTTCATGGTCGAGCACATGAGGAAACGACAGGATTCCCGCCAATGAAGTCGTGGTTGCACCTCATCTTGGGATTGCTGGCAATCACTCTCACCGGTGTCGCGAACGCCGGCGTCCGCGCCTCGCTGGACAACGATCAGGTCGCGCCGGGCGATTCCGTACAACTCACGCTCGTGCACGACGGGCAGACGAACGACGAGCCGGACCTGTCCCCGCTCGGTCGGGACTTCGACGTGCTGGGCCGCCAGAGCAGCACGAGTGTGCAGGTGATCAACGGCAGCGCGAGCGCGCGCACGGAGCTGACGCTCACCATCTCACCCAAGCGTTCCGGAACGCTGACCGTGCCGTCGATCACATGGGGCGGCGACAGAACGAGCCCGCTGACATTGAACGTCACGAGCAGCGCGGCAGGCCAAAGCGGCAGCCAAGGCAACAGTGCGAGCACGGCCCGATCGGCAAACGTCTTCATCGAAACCGAAGTGGATCCGAAGCAGCCCGTCGTTCAGTCCGCGGTCCGCGTCACCGTGAAGCTGTACATCGCGCAGACGCTGTATCGGGCCAATCTCGACCTGCCGGCGAGTGGCGACGTGCTCGTGCAGAAAGTCGGCGACGATGAGCAGAGCGAAACCGTTCGCAATGGCCGCACCTACAAGGTGGTGACGCGGCACTACCTCGTCTTCCCACAACACAGCGGCACGATTCAGCTGCAAGGACCGGTGCTGAGCGCTCAGGTTGCGGATCGCCGTCGCTCGAGCTTCTTCGACGACGACCCGTTCGCAAGCGTGTTCGGCCAGTCGCCCTTCGCCGGCATGACGAGCACGCGGCCGATGCGATTGCATGGCGACGACATCACGCTGAACGTGCAGCCGCGCCCTCCCGGCTTCGCAAGCGGCTATTGGCTCCCGGCCAAGCAGGTGACACTCGAAGGTGAATGGAACCCGACGAACGGGCAGACCCACGTGGGCGATCCCATCACGCTCACGCTGCACTTGCGGGCAGAAGGGCAAACGGCGGCGCAGCTTCCCGACCTGTCCACGTTGCTCGCGCTGCCGGATGGCGTGAAGGCGTATCCCGATCAGGCGAAGCTCGACAACGCGGTTCGCGGTGATGCCGTCGTCGGCACGCGCTCGCAAAGCATCGCGCTCATTGCCGATACGCCCGGGCGGTTCTCGATCCCGGACCTGAAAGTGCGGTGGTGGGACACGCGCACCGGCCAGCCGCGCGAGACGACGCTGCCGGGAAAGACGCTCGTCATCGAGCCGGCGGCGGGGTCACCCTCGACTTCGACCGCAGCGAATCCTGCCGCAAGTCAGGTGACGAGCGGTTCCTCGGTGAACGCTCAGAGCACGAGCCGTTCCGAATCGAGCGTGCCTGCCGCGGGCTCCGCGCAAAGTGCGAGTCCGGCTTCCGCCACCGGGTCGCACGCCAGCGGCACGGCGACGAGCGACGCAGGACTGTGGCGCTGGATCGCGCTCGGCCTCGGCGTGATGTGGCTGGCGACACTTGCGGCATGGCTCGGCCCGAAGTGGGTGCGCTCGAAGGCAAGGACTGCTTCGGCCCCACGCAGCGAGTCGATGCCGGCGAGCGGCAACGTCGCGCAAGCGCGCGCGGAGTTCCACAACGCCTGTCGCAGGAACGACGCGCTGGCTGCGCGGCGTGCGCTGCTGGCTTGGGTGCGCGCCAAATCGCCGGGCGCGACGTTGGCTGGGCTCAACGCCTTCGCGAAGCAGCTCGACGATCCCGCACTAGCAGACCGAATTCGCGCGCTCGATCGCGCCTGTTTCACCGGCGAGACCTGGCAGGATGGCGCGGCGTTGGCGCAGGCGCTAGCGGACCTCCCGACACCAAAGCACGCGACACCACCGCGCCGCGAGCGCGCCTCGCTCGCACCGCTGTATCCATGAGCGCCTAGATCACGGCTCTCGGATCGCCCTTTTGCGTGAAGATCGACACGATCAGCGCGACCACGAATCCCGTGATCACGCCGGCGATCAGCGAGGTGACGACGATGCCGACGGGAGTCATGATCATCCCGGTCATCGCCATCGCCTGCTGTGCCTGCGCGCCGGTGATTCCGCGCTGCGCGAGCGCGGCTTCCTGCGCCTTCATCGCCGCTGCGAAATAGCCGGTGTTGATGAACTTGACGTAGATGAACACGAGCACGCACGTGACCACCGACGAAACGACCGCGAGCAGAGTGCCGGACCCGAGGCCCTGCGAGTACTTCATCATGCCTTCGTGAGTCGCCTTGAACTCACGGTGCGCGAGCACCATCAGCACGACGAGCACGGCGATATTCAGCACCGACATGAGCCAGCTCTGCTGCAAGCCGCTCAGCGCTCCGACGAGGAAAATAACGAATGCGATGAGGCCATGAATGACCCCGTACTTCGTCGCGATCCGGCCAATGCCCGGCGCCCGTTGTCCTTCCATCGTTTCGTCCCCCCCTGTTGTGCGTTTCGAGTTCGAGTTGTCCGCGCAGGCGACTATAGCCGCATGCGGCGCAGGTCGGTAGGGATTACGAGCGGATGGCGCCAGGTGCGGATGACGCCGCGCCGGCAGGATAACCGGGCTTCAGTGCGAACCGCACGAACGCCCCGGCCGCGAAAATGAGGACCGCGCACACGAGCAGAGCGGTCCGGGGGCTCACCACTTGCGACGCCGTGCCCGCCGCGAGACTGCCGACGGGCGCAATCCCGAAGAAGGCCACCGTGAAGATCGACATGACGCGGCCGCGCATCTGATCGTCCACCATCAAATGGATGAGCGCGTTGCTCGCCGAGACGACGTTGATCGTGCAGAAGCCGAGAACCATCAGCTCCGTCACGGCGAGCCAGAACGGGCTCGTGAAGGAGAAGGCGAGCACCGCAAGCGCCGCGATGAGCGTGCACCGTGAGATGTTGCGGTCGATGACGGCGGCATCGCGCCGTGAGGCGAGGAACAGCGCGCCGATGCACGAGCCGATGCCGGCCGCGGCCGTCAAGAACCCGAACGCCTGCGCGTCTCCCGCAAACACCTTCTTCGCGAACCAGGGCAACAGCGTGATCGGCGCCATGCCGAAGAAGCCCATGACCATGACGATGAACAGCAGTGCGCGGATGTGCTGGTGCGCATACGTGTACTGGAAGCCGCTGCGCAAGGCTTCGAGCACGCGGTGACGATGGCGCGTCACGGCTCGCGGCCGGATGGCGCGAAGTGCGGCGATCATCCCGAGGAACGACAGCGCATTCAGCAGGAAGCACATGCGCTCGCCGACGAGCCCTACGACGATGCCGCCGATCGCCGGCCCCACGAAACGCGTCGCGTGGATCACCACCGAGTTGAGCGCCACGGCGTTCGGAATGTCCTCGGCCTTCTCGACGAGCTCGGCGACGAAGGACTGGCGCACCGGCTGGTCGACGCCGTTGATGAGCCCGAGGAGCGTCGCGAGACACACGAGCGTCCAGGCCTGCAACGGAACGGTGAACGCGAGCGTCGCGAGCAACATCGCATGGCACAGCGCGAGCCACTGCGTCCGCAGCAGCAGAGTGCGGCGATCGAGCCGATCCGACAGCACGCCGCCCAGCGGCGAGAGCACGAGGAGCGGAACCTGACCGCTGAACGTGATGAGCCCGAGCATGAACGTCGAATCCGTGATGCGGTAGGTGAGCCAGATGAGCGCCACCTGCTGCATCCAGTTGCCCGTCAACGAGACGAGCTGTCCGAGGAAGTAGAGACGGTAGTTGCGCTGGGCCAGCGCGCGAACGCTCGGCGGCATGAATCGACCTCGCGGCTCCCGCTTACGCGCTGCCCTCGATAGCGGCGCAATGCGCGCCGCGTCCGTCGTTCGCATCCGGCCCGCGCACGATCAAGCGCGCTTCATGCGCTTCGCGGCGATCCGGCAGCCCTCGGACATCGCTTTGAGCTTGGCCCAGACGATCTCCTCGTGGCCGACCCGGGAGCCGATGCCGCAGTCCGTGCCGGCGTGCACGTTCTCCATGCCGACGAGCTTCGCGTAGTTGCACAGACGCTCGGCGACGAGTTCCGGATGCTCGACGAGGTCCGTGAAGTGGCCGACGACACCGGGCGCGATGATCTTGCCCTCCGGGAGCTTCACCTCCTCGAAGACGCGATACTCGTGCGCGTGACGCACGTTCGACGCCTCGAAGCTGTAGGTCTGCGCGTTGATCTTCAGCAGCTTGTCGACGATGTGCTTGAATTCGATGTCGTGCACGTGCGGGCGGTGGCCCGACCCCCAGCACATGTGGAAGCGGATCTGCTCCTCCGGCAGGCCGCGCAGCGCGTGATTGATGATCTCGACGCAGAAGTCGAGATGGTCGCGATACTGCTCGACGGTCCAGTCGGGGTAGAACATCCACGTCGTCGCGAACTCGGGCTCGTCGACCTGCAGGATGAGGCCGGCGTCGGTGATCGCCTTGTATTCCTCGCGCGCGCAGTCCGCGACGGCGAACATGTACTCCTGCTCGTTCGCGTAGTACAGGTTGTGGATGCCGGCGCCGAGGCTCAGCGGGCCGAGCGCCGCGATGAAGCCATCGACGCCCGGCTTGTCGGCGAGCGCCTTTTTCAGCGCATCGATGTCCTTCGCGATGGCGTCGTAGCCCTCGTACTTCACCGGTCCGGTGCAGGCGCGAATGCGCGGCGGATTGGGATTCAGCAGGGCGGGGTGGACATAGCCTGGGGTCGCAAAGCCGGGCCGCACCGCGCCGCCCGATCCCGCAAACCACAAGCCGGATTTGAAGAAGCCCGGAAAATCGCGGCGATCCCGCTCGCCGGTGCCGGCGCGCTTGGGCCCGAGACCCGCAGGCCGATCGATCGTGCTGTAGCCGCTGATGCGGTCGTGAATGTAGGCCGCATACGTGCCGGGATGCGCGGCCTTCACGAACTCGCCGTCGTTGATGATGTCGACGCCGCATTCCATCTGCCGCCGGACGATCCAATCGACCGCCTTGGGCAGCTCGCGTGCGATTTCGGCTTCGTGCTCGCGGGCGTTGGCTACCAGCGTTGCAAGCTCGGGAGGAAGCGGCAGGTTGCCGCCGTGACTGCAGAGAAAGTAGTCGGTCGAACGTCTCATGAGTGTCTCGTCTTGTCGGTCGATCAGCGCGTCTTCGCCCAGCTCATCGGCGGCGGGCCCCATCCCTGCGAGATGGGCGGCAGCTCGAACACGCGGCGCGCATTGCCGCCGAGCACGAGCGCCTTCTGCTCGTACGTCAGATGAGTCGAGTGGAGCAGGTAGTTGAGGTTTTCGGCATAGGTGATACCGCGGCGGCGCGGGCGCTCGCCCCGCGGCAGATCGGCGCTGCGCAGGCGCGTGTAGTCGCTGCCCCACATCACGCGCTCGCAGCCGAACGCGCGGAACATGCGGTTCAGGTTCGGCCAGAGATCCTCGTACGGATAGTTTTGCTGCGACAGAAGCGGCGCACCGCAGAGCTTCACGTACACGTTCGGATATTCGGCGAGCGCCAGCAGGTCCTCGAACGGCGCCCAGCTCATCGTCTCGCGCGGCGATACCGGATGCTGGGCCACGCCGATGTGGTCGACGATCAGCGTGAGCTGCGGATATCTCGCGGCGATCGCGGCGAGGTGGGCGCAGCCGCCATGTGTGGAGTTGAAGATCGGCAAACCGACTTCCGCCGCAGCCGCGTACAGCGGTTCGAACACGCCTGCCGCGAATTCGGGACGCATGCGCGCGGTGACGAAATCGCCGACCAGCGCGCGCCCGGCGATCATCGCCGGATGCGCCGCGATGCGCCGGACCTCCGCCGCAAGATCCGGATGCGTGTGCCAGAAGGTGTGTACCCCCGGGAAGCGGCCGGGATAGCGCTGGTGCGCCAAATCGATGAACCTCTCGCTCGTCACGGCGAACGCGATGTCGACACCGACCGCGTCCATCGCCTCGCGCGCGAGCTCCACCTGCAGGAGGCTCGTGTGATCTTGCAGGCTTTCGTCGAGCGGCAGGCCGGGGCAGGGCTCGTGAATCTGCGTGTCGATGATTTCCAGGGATTCGAGGTTGCGGGTCATGTGTCTTGCAGGTCAGTCGGCGAGCTCGCGAACCGCGCGCGCGTAGGAGCGGGCATAGGGACCGAGCCCTTGCCAGGTGATGAGCAGCGACAGGCCGCCCATGATCGCGGTGTTGAGCGCCATGGAATACTTGAGATCGCTCTCGTCGCGGAACAGATAGTCGGTGAACAGCGCGACGATCAGCGGGCTCAGCGCGAAGGCGATCACGTTGTTGCAGAACTGGGTGAGGGAGCCCATCTGCGCGCGCATTCGATTGGGTGTGATCACCTGGAAGGCCGCGATGCTCGGGCCGAACATCAGGTTCACGGTGAGGCTCGCGAGCGCGTTCGTCGCGAGCACCAGATACGGGCTCGGCATGAGCGGCGCGCAGATCATCAGCGGCGTGGCGCACGCGAGGCCGTAGAAGACGATGCGCAGGTTGGCATCCTTGCGGCCCTGCCGGGTCCAGTATTCGGAGAGCTTCGCGCCGCCCATCAAGCCGATGGGCGACACGATGAGCGTGATCGTGCCGCTGATCATGCCGACCTTCCCGAGCTCCCAGCCGAACTGGCGATGCAGGAGAGTGGCGCTCCAGGTGGCCGGAACGGCGAGCATCATCGCCTTCACGCCCATGCCGCCGATCACCGCGAGATACGTGCGCCAGTCATCGCGCATCCAGCGCCCGACTTCACGCACCGGTACGCGCGCGGCTTTCTCGCCCGGTGCGAGTCCGCGCCGCGGCGGCTCCTTGCTCGTGAGCACGACGAGCGCCCAGATGAGGCCCGGTGCGCCGACGACGATGAAGGTCCATTGCCACGGACGGATCACACCGATGCCGGGCAAGTCGACGAGCGGCATGCCGTAGACGAGATGCAGCACCACGCCGCCGAGGAACAGCGCCAGACCCGTGCCGAGCATCGCGCCGATACCCATGGTGGCGGTGGCGAACGCGACTTTCTCGCGGGGCCAGTAGTCCGTCGCGATCGACCAGCTCGCCGGGCCGTATCCCGATTCCCCCGCACCGATACCGATACGCGCGAGCAGCAGGCTCACATAACCCTGAGCCACGCCGCACGCGACCGTCGCAGCACTCCAGAACGCGATGGACGCGGCGACGAGATTGCGGCGATTGCTCTGATCCGCGAGCCGCGCGACGGCGATCCCGACGAGGCCGTAGGGCAGCGAGAATGCCGCGCCGAGGAGCAGGGCGATCTCCGTATCGGTGATACCGAAATCCTTCTTGATGGGATCGATGAGGAGCGCGAGCACGCTGCGATCGAGCACGGTGAACATGACCACGATGGTCATCACGAACAGCGAGTAGTACGCGTCCCCGCGCGGCGGCCAGGCCGGGTTGCCGCCGCCCACGGCGCCACGGGGGTCCCGGTGTGGCGCCGTGGGCGTCTCGAGGACGAGTCGGCTTTCGCCCTCAGAAGTCTCGCCGCACATTCAACGACACCGCGCGCGGCTCGGCGAGGCGGGTCTGTGCGTTCAGCGTCCCCTGCAACACCTGGTAGTAGTAGAACTTGTCGGAGAGGTTCGTGACGGCGAGCGTCGCGGACCAATCGCTCTTCGGCGCCTGGTAGGCAATCTGCGCGTTCCACAATGAGTACGGCTTGATCACGTAGATCGGCAGCGGCGGGCGCAGCTGCGAGGACGGGTCGTAGTCCTGCTGCGACTGCCAGCTCCAATCGAGACGCGGTGTGAAAGTGCCGATCGACGTCTGGAGGTCGTACGACACGTCGCCGTGCATGTTCCACTTCGGCTGGCGGTGATTGCCCGCGTACACGTAGCCCGGCTGGCCCACGGTCTTGATGCCGGAAATGAACTTGTTGTAGCCGCCGGTCAAGTCGATGCGCAGATGATCGAGCGGCAGCGCCGTGATCTCCCACTCGGCGCCCTGCACCTTCGCCGGGATGCCGAAGTTCTGGAAGTACTGCACGTTGCCGGTGTTGGGCGCGAATTGCTGGCACGCGGAGGCGCTCGCAAACCAGGTCGCCTTGGGGCCCGGCTCGCCGACGCACTCGAAGCCTTGCACGGCCTGCGCGAGCGACTTGTAGTCCGTGTAGAAGATGTCGAAGTTCGTTCGCAGGCGCCGGTTGAACAGCTCAGTCTTCACACCGACTTCGTACGAGACCAGGTCTTCGGCAGCGGTCGGTGCCACCTGACGCGAGGTGTTGACGATCGTCGTGAGACCCGGCGGGCGCGAGCCGGTGGCGGCCGACGCGTAGACCATGACGTCGTCGTTGATCTTGTAATCGGTCGATAGCAGCCAGTCCACGCGGTTCTGCGAGGACTCGACGGGATCTGTGATCACGAGCGTCGGCGGGTTGTTGATGGTGATCGCGATCGTGCCGTCCGTGTAGCGCGCGCCGCCCGACACGCGCCACTTGTCCGTGAGGTTGTAATCGAGATGGAAGAAGGCCGATTGCGAGTGGTCGGTCCCCCGGACGATCGATTGCTGGCTCACGGTCAGGAAGTTGATCGAGTTCTTCTGATAGCCCGTGAGGCGCAGCATGTAGGCGCCGGCGACCCAGTTCAGCTTGCTGAAGAGCGTGCCATCGAAGCGCAGCTCGCCGGAGCTCTGGTGATCGTAGTTCTCGAAGTGCGAGACGACATAGCCGAGGGGCGACTGGTCGCCGTTCTGCGTGAACGCGTTGCTGTAGTCCGTGTAGGCGCCGATCGCGGTCAGGCGCACGTTGTCCGAGATCTCGTAGTGCACCTTGGCGGAATAAAGCGAATGGTCCGCGCTCTTGCCGCGGTCGAAGCAGAAGCCGTTCGGATTCAGGTTGATGTTCGGGCGGCAGTTCGTGGCGTAGGTCGCATAGCCGTCGGTCCCCGGCGGCGCCGAGAAACGGCTGTCGAGCTGGATGCCGAACGCGTCGCGAACCGCGATGTTGTAGGTCTCGACCAGCGCGTTGGTGATGTTCGGGATGGCGTTCGGCTGGTACGACAAGGCGACTTCAGGTGTTTCCTCGTCGCGCTCGGTGCGCTTGCGGGCAGCGAGGATGACGTCGAGCTTCTCGTTCGGCCGCCACCGCAGCTTCGCCTGCGCGACCTGGTGGTTGATGCCGCCGAGATGTCCGAGGATGCAATCGCGCGCCGCCACGTCCGGCTGCGAGAGCGGAAGGGATCCCGCGAGCTGCGGCGTGCCGAGCTTGTTCATCTCGCAGGTGAAATCGAGGCGATCGGCGAAACCGTCCTGCCGCACATAGTCGCCGGACACGCGCAAGGCGAGCGTTTCCGTCAGCCCGAGATCGTAGGCGCCGCTCGCATGCGTCAGGTTGCGCGAGCCGCGGCCGTAGGAGAGATAGCCCGAGCCATCGCCGAGAGGATCCTTGGTGTAGATCTTGATGGCGCCGCCGATGCTGGCATTGCCGGAGAGGGTGCTCTGCGGACCGCGGTTCACCTCGATGTGGTCGACGTCGAGGAGGTCGAGCTCGGAACCGGCGGCGGTCGCGTGGTACACCTCGTCGGTGTAGATGCCGACGGCGGGTGGCACGGCGAGGCTCGACGATTCTCCCTGGATGACGCCGCGCATTCTGAGCTTGGGCGTGCCGGCGGATTGCGAGTCGCCGGGCACGGTCAGCAGGTTCGGCACCACCGCGCCGAGCCTGCCGATGTTGGTGACGTTCGCGGCTTTGAGCTGCACATCCGTCTGCGCCGTGATGGCCATCGGCGTCTCCTGGATGTTCTCGCGGATGTAGCGGCTCGTGACCGTGACCGTCTCGATCTTGTCCGCATCGGCTGTCGGTGCTTCTGCCGCCTGGGCGCGCGTCGTTCCCGGCGCTGCCGCCAGAGCTGCAACACAGGTGCCTGCCAGCAGGCGCCAGCCCGTGCTCGACGACAACCGCTGTCCCCCTCTGAGTTTCATTCTTCGCCCCCTCCGGTTGCGCATCCCTACTTGTTCTGAGTCCGTACGGTGATCGCGACCATATAGGTAACACGATAACTATATCGCGTCAACGCGCGGGGCAATTCAGCATGTCAAGGCGGGTTTGTTCGAGTCAGCGCATACCTAATATGATAACGATATGAAGATCGACGCAGTGCGCTTCGAGCTCGTTCCGGACTGGGAATGCTGTCCGGCGGATGCGGCCTGTCAGCACGAGGACGTGGCCGCCGTCGCCTGCGATTCGCACGATCGCGTCTACCTGCACACGCGCAACGGCGACCGGGTGAGCGTGTACGCCGAGGACGGCAAGTTCATCGGTGCTTGGGGGGACGGTGTGTTCAACAACGCACACGGCATCACCATCGCCAACGACATCGTCTACGCCACGGACAACGCTGACAGCGTGGTTCGCAAGTTCGATCTGGAAGGCAAGCTGTTGATGACGCTCGGCACGCCGGGCGTGACGTCGGACACCGGCTACGGCAAGCGCCGCGGGCCCTACCGGATCCATCACAACGAAACGGTGGAGCGCGCGGCAGGCCCGTTCAACAGCTGCTGCAATGTCGCCATCGCCCGCAACGGGGACATCTTCGTTGCAGATGGCTACGGCAATGCGCGCATCCATCACTTCACGCCGCAGGGCAAGCTCGTCAACTCCTGGGGTGAGGTGGGCACCGGTCCCGGGCAGTTCCATCTGCCGCACGGGCTTGCGCTCGACCACGACGAGAACGTCATCGTTTGCGACCGCGAGAACGACCGGCTGCAATTCTTCGATCGCAACGGGCGCTATCTCTACACGTGGACCGACGTGCGCCGCCCGACGCACGCGGTCGTGGACGAGGACGGGCTCATCTACGTCACCGAGCTCTGGCGCCCGCTCGAGCCCGGCCAGGGCTCCTTCGTGCACGGCTACGCGGACCGCGATCTGCCCGGGCGCGTCACCGTGTTCCGCAAGGACGGCAAGATCGTCGCGCGCTTCGGCGACGATTCCGAGCGGCGCGCCGCGCCGGGCAATTTCATCGCGCCGCACGGCATTGCCCTCGATTCGCGCGGCAATCTGTACGTGAGTGAAGTGTCGGGCACGTTCGGCGCCCGCACGGGGCGCATGCCCTGGGAGCTCACGCGCAATCACCAGATTCAGAAGTTCGTGCGGGTCGGTTAGCGCGCGAGCCGCCCGCGATCGGAACGAAAGGCGGCCGGCGCCGCGCCCGCAAGCACTGCCACGGTCAAGCAGGGAATCGAAGGGCGCCCATCTGCACAGGCGTGACGCTTTGTGTGCGCCAACGATTTGCAGGCTGCCGAGCCACCCGCCGTGCTGTAAGCGGGTCGGGATCTCGTAGGCGATGCGGCTGATCACTGAGCCGCCGAGACCCTCTCGCGGGCCGAACCTGGGCGGGCGGAACGAAGATTCCGCATGTTCGTTCCGTTCTCGCAATGGACGTTGCGTCCACACAGCGCCAGCGCATCCGCCGAGCGGCAGCGGCACTCGCACCTCGCGTGGCGTGGCGTCGGATCGTAAAGTGGGGCCTCATCGCCGCACTCGTGATCATCGCGACCGTCGTGAGCCTTCATTACTGGCACTTGAGCCAAGCCTTTGAGAGCACGAACGACGCGTACGTGAACGCCGACACCACGCAAATCGCAGCGCAGGTCGCCGGGCCCGTGCTGCACGTGTACGTGCGCGACCAACAGCACGTGCGTGCAGGCAACTTGCTGTTCGACGTCGATCCCGAGCCGTTTCGAGTCGCACTCGATGCAGCCGAGGCCAATTTGCGGCTCGCGCGGCAGTCCGTCGGCGAGCAGGAGGCGGCCGTGACGGCGGCGCGTGCGCTGCTCGCGCAACGGATCGCCGAGTTGCGTAACGCGCAGTCGAACGAGCGCCGCACGCGCAACTTGATCAAGCAAGGGTTCCTCTCCGAACAGAGTGCCGAGGCCACGCAGACCGCTGCGGCGACTGCGGCGGCGGCCGTGCAAGCGGCACGCGCAAGTCTCGCGCAGGCGATCAGCGCGCTGGGCGAGAGTGGGCAGCAGAACGCCGCGATTCGCGCGGCGGAGGCGCGGGTACGACAAGCGGAGCTCGACCTCACGCACACGCGAGTGCTTGCGCCCACATCCGGCACCATCGCGAATCTCAAGTTGCGGCCGGGTAGCCCGGTGCAGCCGCTGGTTCCCGTCTTCTCGATCGTCAGCGATCAGGGCTACTGGGTCGATGCCAATTTCAAGGAGACGCAGCTCAGCCGTCTGCGACCCGGCCAGTCGGCCAGGATCCGCGTGGACATGTATCCGCGGCATCCATTCAACGGCCACGTCGTGAGCTTGAGCGGCGGTAGCGGTACCGCGTTCTCGCTCTTGCCGCCGGAGAATGCCACGGGCAACTGGGTGAAAGTTACGCAGCGCGTGCCGGTGCGCGTGCAGATCACCGATCCGGACCCGGCGCATCCGCTCCGCATCGGCACGACCGCGACCGTGCGCGTCGCCGTGCGCTGATTAACCCATGTATCGCCGCATCCTCCTCTGTTACGACGGCACGGCGGAAGGGCGCAAGGCGCTGCGCGAGGGCGCGGAAGTGGCGATCGCGATGCGCGCGGAAACCTTTCTGCTCGCGATTTGCCGCGAGATGCTGGCGAGCACGATTCCCGAAGGCGTGACGCCCGAGCTCATGAGCTGCCGGGAGAGCACGGCGAGCTCGCTGCTGCAGGAGGGCGTCGAGAAGCTGCGCGCGCACGGCCTCGCGGCGGAGGGCGAGCTGGTCATCGGCGATCCCATCGTCGAGATCCCGGCGGCGGCGAAGCGTTTGCGGCCCGATCTCATCGTCGTCGGCCATCGCGCGCGCGGCCGGCTCGCGCGTTGGTGGAGCGATTCGCCGCAGCAGACGCTGCTCGATCTCGTCTCCTGCAGCATCCTCGTCTGCAGCAACGCTTTGCCCGACGAGCAAGGATGAACACCGTCGCGGCAGCCGTGCCGGCGGAAGCGCCGCCGGTCTCGCGCCTCTTCATCACGCTCGCCGTGATGTCTGCCGCGCTGATGCAAGTGCTCGACACCACGATCGTCAACGTGGCGCTGCCGCACATGCAAGGCGAGCTCGGCGCGACCTCGGATCAGATCAGCTGGGTGCTGACGAGCTATCTCGTCTCGTCCGCGATCTGCATGCCGCTCACGGGCTACCTCTCCGACGTGCTCGGCCGCAAGCGCTTCCTCATCATGAGCATCGCCGGGTTCGTCATCGCCTCAGCGCTCTGCGGCCTCTCGCAAAGCCTCGTGCAGATCGTCGGCTTCCGGCTGCTGCAGGGCGTGTTCGGCGCCTCGCTCGTGCCGCTCTCGCAAGCCATCATGGCGGACGCCTATCCCGTGCACGAGCGCGGCAAGGCGATGTCGCTATGGGGGCTCGGCGTGATGGTCGGTCCGGTGCTCGGCCCGACGCTCGGCGGCTGGCTCACGGACATCTCGAGCTGGCGGTGGACCTTCTACATCAACGTGCCGGTCGGCATTCTCTCGCTGTTCCTTGCCTACCAATTCGTGCCGGACACCGAGCGCAAGGCGCGGCGCGTCGACTGGGTCGGCTTCGCGCTGCTCTCCACCGGTATCGCGGGCCTGCAGTATTTCCTCGACCGCGGCAATCAGCAGGACTGGTTCAGCGCGCGCGACATCCAGGTCTCCGCCGTGCTCGGCGCGCTCGGGCTGGCGACGTTCATCTGGTACGCGTGGAGGCGGCCCGGCCGTGCGGTGCTCGACATTCACATTTTCAGGGACCGGAATTTCGCCACGGCGTGCCTCCTGATGCTCGGCATGGGCATCGGCCTGTTCGGCGGGCTCGTCGTGCAGCCCATCCTGCTCGAGCGCTTGCTGAATTATCCGATCGTCACCGCAGGGCTCGTGATGGCGCCCCGCGGCCTGGCGACGGCGCTCGCGATGCTCGCTGTCGGGCGACTCGTTGGCCGGGTGGACGCGCGCGTGCTCATCGCGATCGGCATCGTCATCAGCGCCGTCGGCACATACGCGATGACGTTTTACTCATTGGACATCAGCCCCAAGTGGATCATCGGCCCGATGTTCCTGCAGGGCATCGGGCTCGGGATGATCTTCGTCCCGCTCTCGACACTCGCGTACGCGACGCTCGATCGGCAACGAAGTGCGGAGGCAGCCGGCATCTACAGCCTGGTGCGCACGATGGGAGGTGCCATCGGCATCTCGGTGGTGACCACTGCGTTGACGCGCCTCACGCAGGTTCTCTGGAACCAGCTGGGCGGCCACATCAACCCATACAATCCCGCGCTGCAGGGATACTTCGATCGCTTGCATCTGCCCCCGACGGACCCGCATGCGATCGCGATCCTCGCACAACGGCTCGCCCTCCAGGCGGAGATCACCGCAATGCTCGACGTCTTCGAGTTGATCACGTGGAGCTTTATCCTGATGCTTCCGCTACTGTTCCTGCTGCGAAGGCGCCGCACGCAAGAGAACGTGCCGGCCTGAGAGGGAGAATGTCCGTGAAGCCGTACGGCGTCGTCGAGCTGCGTTACACCATGTTGCTGCCGGAGGCTTAGCGCTCATGGACCTGGGACTTGCGGGGCGTGCCGCGCTCGTGACGGGCGCGAGCAAGGGAATCGGTAAGGCGATCGCGCTGGGCCTGGCCGAGGAGGGCGTGCGTGTCGCGCTGCTCGCGCGCACGGCGTCCGTGCTGGAGCAGACAGCGCATGAGATTCATGCCGCGACGGGCGTGAGCGTTCTGGCGCTGCCGACGGACATACGCGATGCGTCGGCGGTGGCCGCCGCCGTGCAGAAAGCGTACGAGCAACTCGGCCCGGTGCACATTCTCGTGAACAACGCTGGTGGTCCGATCAAGCGACCGGAGCGCCAGATCACCTGGCCCGATGCGGATTGGCGCGACGACGTCGAGACCAAGACGCTCGGCATGCTGCGCGTAACGCAGTCGATGATCCCGCACATGCCTACGGATGGCACCGGCCGGATCATCAACGTGAGCGGCATCGCCGGTTCGAGTGTCCTCACGTCCGCGCTCACTCACGGTTTGAACAACGCTGCGATGAATCACGTGACGGCATATCTGGCAGCGGACCTCGCGCGTGCGCGCATCACGGTGAATGCCGTCATCCCCGGGCTCATCGCCACGGAGTGGCGCGAAGGCTGGGCGGCTGCCGCGAGTCGGCAGCGTGGGATCTCGCAGCAGCAGTTCCTGGACGAGACCTGTCGCGACTGGGGCATCATCGCCGGCCGCTGGGGAACGATGCGCGAAGTGGCCGACGCGGTCGTGTTCCTTGCATCCGACCGCGCGGCCTATATCAACGGCGCGAAGCTCACCGTCGATGGGGGATATACGCTCAATGTGCGCGGCTGAGCGTCATTCGCTGTAGCTGCGCTCCCCGTGCTGCGCGAGATCGAGCCCCTCGCGTTCCTGCTCTTCGCTCACGCGCAGCCCGACCACGAGGTCGATGAGTTTCAGAACCACGAAGGTACCCCCCGCACACCACGCCGCGGCGGCTACGACGCCCAGTGCCTGCACACCGACCTGATGCGCAAGAGTCATCCCGTCGGCATAGCCGACGCCGCCCAGACTGGCGTCGACGAATACGCCTGTGAGCAGCGTGCCCAGAACACCGCCGACGCCGTGGACCGGCGAGACGTCGAGCGAATCGTCGATGCGCAGCGTGCGCTTGAGGAATTGCGTCGCGAAGAAGCATCCGACGCCCGCCAGCGCGCCGATCACGACGGCGCCGAGCGGTCCGACGAATCCCGACGCGGGTGTGATCGTGCCGAGACCCGCGACCATTCCGGTCACCACACCGAGCACGCTCGGCTTGCCGTAACGCAGCCATTCGAGCGCCATCCAGGCGAGCGCGCCCGTCGCCGCGCCGAGATGCGTGACGAGAATCGCCGCGGACGCCGAGCCGTTTGCGGCCAACGCGCTGCCGCCGTTGAAGCCATACCAGCCCACCCACAGCATCCCGGCGCCCAGAACCGTGAGCGGCATGTTGTGCGGAGGCATGGGCGTGTGCGGAAACCCTCTGCGTTCGCGGAGTACGAGCGCCGCGACGAGGGCGGCCACTCCCGCATTGACGTGCACGACGATACCGCCCGCGAAATCGAGCACGCCCATCTTCGCGAGCCAACCTCCGCCCCACACCCAGTGACAGATGGGCAGATACACGACCACGAGCCACGCGCACGTGAACCAGAGCACCGCGCTGAAGCGCATTCGTTCGGCGAATCCACCGATGACGAGCGCGGGCGTGATGATCGCGAAGGTGAGCTGGAACATCGCGAACGCGGTTTCCGGCACGGTGCCGGTCACCGCAGCTCGCTCGACTCCCTGGAAGAACCAGGCGCGGCTCAATCCGCCGATGAACGCCTGCGCCCGACCGCCGTCACCGAAGGCAAGCCCGTAGCCGCCGATGAGCCAGAGGACGCTCACCACGCAGGAGATGACGAAGCACTGCATGAGCACCGAAAGGGCGTTCTTGCTGCGGACCAGGCCGGAGTAGAACGCCGCGAGCCCCGGCAACGTCATGAACAGGACCAATGCGGTCGCCGTCAGCAGCCATGCGGTATCGCCGGAATCCGCCTCCGCCGCCGCGGCGTGCGCGGCGAAGGGAGTCATGCAAACGAGAGCCAGGCGCGCACGGCGCCCGAAGTGAGTTGAACGCGGCATTCGCGAGTCCCCCCTGAGCCGGCGCCTCTTCCGGCTGATGCAAGTGCCCGTTGATGAAGTGGTATCGGGCCTCGGGCATTTGACTGGAGCGCCTTGCGGAAAGCAAGGCGCCCGCCTCGGCTCTGTCAATACAACCTTGGGCCTACGGTTCGGCCTTGACGGCCCTCGTACCCTTCAACGAAAAAGCCCGCCATGACCGATGCTCGAGCGTAACGTGACCGTGCCGCCCGAACCGGAAGCCGAGGGGACGAGCGGACCCGCCTCACTGCGAACCTGCGGATCGGATTCCGACACCTTCGCCGAGGTGTCCCGGCTGGACCGCTTCCTGCTCGACCTGGCGCACGGGCTCGTGCTGCCGGACCCGCTGGCGGCCACGCGGCCCCTCGATGGGCTGCTGCAGAAGGTGGCGCACGTCCTGCCCATCGACCGCATCATCCTGTGGGAGGTCTCGCCGGCAGGGAGCCGGACGTTCCAGTCGCACCTCTGGGTGGAGCACGAGGAGCTTGGTCCTCCTCCGGAGCTTGTCGACCTACCCTGGCTCGCCGGCCAATGCCGCCGCGAAAGAATCGTGAATTGGTCGCGGGTACCCGACGATCTTCCCGCGGCCGCCTGGGCGGAAAGCGAGTTTGCGCGCCTCACCGGGGTGAGCTCGCTGCTCAGCATACCCGTGGCCGCGGATTCGATGCTGTACGTGCTCGCGTTCATCGCCGAACGCACGCGGGTGCGGTGGTCCAGGGCAACGGTCGAGCGGCTGCGACTCGCGGCGATGATTCTGGCGGGGACGCTGGCCCGCTCGCGCACGGAGTGCAGTCTGCGCGCGTCCGAGGCGCGATATCGCGCGATTCTGCAGGCCTTGCCCGACCTGATGCTGGTCCTGAGCCCGGACGGAATCTATCTCGAGTGCCATCGGCGTGACGACTCCGAGCTGCTGCTGGCGCCCGAGTCGTTCATCGGTCGTCGCGTGGACGATGTCTTGCCGGGAGAGCTCGCGCAGCTCTTCCGTGAAAATCTGGCGGCCGCCGCGCATTCGCAGGGTGTCGTCGAGGCCGAATACTCCATGAACATCGGCGGAGAGCAGCGCCACTACGAGCTGCGCATGGTCCAGCGCGACGACGGCGCAATCCTCTGCCTCGTCCGCAACATCAGCGAACGCAACCGGGCGGCGCGCCGGCTGCGCGAGAGCGAAGAGCGCTTTCGCGGAGCCTTCCAGCATTCCGCGATCGGCATCGCCATCGTCGGCCTCGACGGCCGCTGGCTGCAGACCAATCGCGCGAACTGCAGGCTGCTCGGCTATTCCGAAGCGGAGCTGCTCGCGTCGAGCTTCCAGGCACTCACGCATCCGGACGATCTCGAGCTCAACATGAAGTATCTGCGCCGCGCGCTGGACGGCGAGATCGATCACTACGAGCTCGAGAAGCGCTACTTCCGCAAGGACGGCCGCATCATCTGGGCGTTTGTGACCGTATCGGTCGTGCGGGACGAGCAGGGCCAGCCGCTCTACTTCGTCTCGCAGCTGCAGGACCTCACCGAGCGCAAGCAGGCGCAGGCGGAAATCGAGCGCCTGCGCATCGAGCTCACGCGCGTGGGCCGCGGCATGCTGATGGGGCAGCTCACGGCGTCGCTGGCGCACGAGCTGCTGCAGCCGCTCACGGCCATTGCGAGCAACGCGGAAGCCTGTCAGGCGTGGCTCGCGCGCAAGCGCTGCGACCGGGTCGAATTGCGGCAGGCGCTCGCGGACATCTCGGCGAGCTGCGCGCGCGGCTCCGCGATCATCGAAAACGTCCGCGAGCTGCTGCGCAATCGTCCGGCGAAGCGCGAACCGGTGAGCCTGAATCGACTCGCCGAGCAGGTTCAGGAGGTGGCGCGCCCCGAGCTCCTCATGCGCAACGTGCGGGCGCTGGCGCACTTTGCACCGGCGCTGCCGGAGATCACGGGCAACTCCATCGAGCTGCAGCAGCTCATGCTGAACCTGCTGCTGAACGGCGCCGAAGCGGTGGAAAGCAGCGCAGGAACGCGCGAGGTGCTGATCGAGACCTCTTCGCGCGCGGACGCGGTGGAGATCGCGGTGCACGATTCGGGACGGGGCGTCGCGCCGGACATGCTCGATCGCATCTTCGAGCCCTTCTTCACGACGAAGGCCGGTGGTATGGGCATGGGGCTCACGATCTGCGCGGAGATCGTTCGCCGGCATGGCGGCACGATCTGGGCGGAGCTGAACGCGCGGGGCGGTCTCACAGTGCGCTGCGCGTTGCCGCGAGGACTCGGGCCGAGCTCTCGCTAGCATCTTCGCTTCCTTCTTCAACCCTCCGCTCATCTCGTCAAGAGCGAGCACGGCGCTGCGCGCAGGATGACTCCACGGCACACAGACCATCAGGAGTCATCGCATGAAGATCGTAGTGATTGGCGGTACCGGGCTCATCGGATCGAAGCTCGTGGCACTGCTACGGCAACGTGGCCAGGAGGTGCTTGCGGCCTCGCCCGATACCGGAGTGAACACGCTGACGGGTGAGGGCTTGCCCGAAGCGCTCGCCGGCGCGCAGGTCGTCGTGGACGTCGCGAACTCGCCATCGTTCGAAGATGCGGCGGTCATGAAGTTCTTCCAGACCGCGACCCAGAACCTCCTCGCGGCGGAAGCGGCCGCGGGCGTGCGGCATCACGTTGCGCTCTCGATCGTCGGCGCCGATCGGCTGCCCGACAGCGGATACTTGCGCGCGAAGGTGGCGCAAGAAGATTTGATCAAAGCGGGCGAAACGCCGTACACCATTCTGCGATCGACGCAGTTCTTCGAGTTCGGCGGCCGCATCGCCGATGAGGGCAGTGATGGGAGCACGGTTCGCGTGCCCGCGGGTGCGTTCATCCAGCCGATCCTTTCCGACGATGTCGTGGCCGTGCTCGCCGATCTCGCGCTCGGAACGCCGGTGAACGGAACGGTGGAAGTGGGCGGGCCGGAGCGCTTCCGCTTCGACGAGTTCATCTCGCGCGCACTCAGCGCCAAGAACGACAAGCGCAAGGTGATGGCGGATGCGCACGCGCGCTACTTTGGCACCGAGCTCGCGGAAGATTCGCTGGTGCCCCTCGGCAAGGCGCGCATCGGGCGGACGCGCTTCGATGCGTGGGTCCGCAGCGCAAGCCCGTCGCGCTAGTGCGGGACGAGCGCGGCAATCGCGAGGAACAGTCATGTCATACATCCGCGTTCTTGGAGCGGCGCTGGTGCTGGTTTCCACCGCCGTCGCGTCGGAGGCGCCGCAGCCGATCGTGACGCCGCTCATGTCGAAGGATCTCGCCGATGAGCCGGGCAAGGAGGCGCTGATGCTCGCAGTCGAGTATCCGCCTGGGGCCGTCGAGCACATTCATCGTCACGATGCGCACGCGTTCGTCTATGTGGTGGAGGGATCTATCGTCATGGGCGTCAGGGGCGGCAAGGAGGTCACCCTCGTGCCGGGCCAGACTTTCTATGAAGGTCCGGCCGACGTGCATACGGTGGGGCGCAACGCGAGCGCGACGAAGCCTGCGAAGTTCGTCGTGGTGCTGCTGAAGAAGAAGGGTGTTGCTCCGGTCCTGCCGGCGGAGTAGCTGAACGCGGGCTCGGAACGGTCGCCGCGCCGAGCCCGCGGATGATCGCGTTCATGCCGGCGCGCCGACGATGCCAGTGCTCGCGAACGTGCTGCTCTCGGCACGTGAGGATCGCCTCGACATTCGCGCACTCGCCGCGCTGTCGCCGTCAGCCTTGTGGCTGTGGATGCTGGCGCCGTGCTCGGGCAGGTCGGAGCGCAGCTCGCTCCGGCGGAACGCTCTTGCTTTGGCGGTTCGTGTCGCCGCTATCGCGCGGGATTCACTCGTGCGCGCCGCCAGGCCGCCGGGCTCTCGCCGACGATGCGGCGAAACAAGCGGGTGAGGTGGGCCTGGTCGGCGAGGCCGCATTCCGCGGCGATGTCGCTGAGCGATCGCTCGGTCGCGAGCATCAGTCCCTGAGCGCGCTCGATGCGCCGCCGAATGATGTGCTCGTGCGGCGACTCGCCAACGCTGTTGCGGAACGCGACGTTGAAATGAAACGTGCTGAGGCGCGCGATCGCGGCGAGATCGCTGTTTCGGATCGGCGTGCCGAGATTCGCTTCGACGTGCGTCAGCACCCGCCGCAGCTGCCATGGCGCAAGGCCCTGCCGCACCACGTCCGCGGCGGGTTGGAGTGAAGTTCTGTCCACACCCTGCAGCATCGCTTGTGCACGCTGCAGGCAAGCGGCCGCATTGCTGTGTTCGTTGCGCAGCGTCTCGTTCAGGGCGGTGGACAGCTCGACGACTGCGGAGCGCAGCCGATGCAGCGAAACGAGTGTCGTGTCTTCGTCGTACATAGCCGACTCCTCACGTCCGCAGGAATGCCAGCAGATCGGCGTTCACGTGATCCTGATGCGTGGCGATCAGCCCGTGCGGCGCGCCCGAGTAGGAGAGGTGCCGGGCGCCTTTGATGAGCCGCGCCGCCCGGTGCGCGGACACTTCCGCCGGCACGATCTGATCGTCCTCGCCATGCAGAATGAGCGTGGGGACATCGATCTTCGCGAGGTCCTCGGTGAAGTCGGTCTCGGAAAACGCCTTGACGCACTCGTACGCGTTCTTGAGCCCGCTCTGCATGCTCCAGAGCCAGAATTGCTCGAGCACGCCGGCGCTGACTCGCGCGCCGGGCCGGTTCGCGCCATAGAACGCGATGGCGAGATCTTTGTAGAACTGCGAGCGGTCTTGCGCGAGGCCCGCGCGCGTTGCGTCGAAGATCGAGCGCGGCAGTCCTGCGGGGTTCCAGTCGGTCTGCAGCAGGAAAGGCGGTACAGCGGCGATGAGAACCGCTTTCGCTACGCGCTTGGTGCCGTGACGGCCGATGTAGCGCACGACTTCGCCGCCGCCGGTCGAGTGACCCACCAGCGTCACCTCGTGCAAGTCCAGCGTTTCGATGACGGTCGCGAGATCGTCGGCGTATCCGTTCATGTCGTTGCCCGACGAGGCCTGTCCCGAGCGTCCATGGCCGCGCCGGTCGTGCGCCACGACTCGAAAACCGTTCTGCGCCAGAAAGAGCATCTGGCCGTCCCATGCGTCGGCGTTCAGCGGCCATCCGTGCGAGAACGCGACGACGGGGCCTCGTCCCCAATCCTTGTAATAGATCGGCGTTCCGTCTTTGCTGGTGATGATGTCCACCGGGTGTGTCCTCCTGCTTGACCGCGGCAGCCAGCGCCGCCCGCGCAAGCCACTGTGCGCTGGCTTGCGAGCGGCGGCGAGTTGAGCGGTGTTAATCGATGTGAAGCCGCGAACGACAGAGCCGCGAAATTCACGAGCCGCTTGCACGAGCAGATGGACGTAGGTCGTATTCACCGGACACGCAGCCCGAGGATGCGGCTATTCTCGACATCCACGCGGGGGTTGGAGCACTGCAGTGACGGAAGGCCATACTCCGGGCGGCTCGAGCACACGAGAGGGCGTCATCTCATTCGGGCCGTTCCGGCTCTACCCCGCCGCGCGCGCCCTCGAAAAGGATGGGATACCGCTCGCGCTCGGCCATCGAGCGCTGGACATTCTCCTCGTACTCGCAGAGCGACCGGGGGAGGTCGTCAGTCATCGGGAGTTGCTCACGCGCGTGTGGCGCGATCTCGTCGTCGATCCGAGCAATCTGCGGGTGCATATCAACGGCTTGCGCCGTGCGCTCGGCCAAGGTGACGGCGATGGCAAGGAACGCTACATCGCGAACATCGTGGGTCAGGGGTACAGCTTCGTTGCGCCGGTGACGCGGGAGTCGGCAAGCGAGTCGCCGCCGCAACTTCCCGAGTATCCCTGCGGCGCGGCACGCCAGCGTCTTGTCTTACCGCCTGCGCTGACTCGCATGGTCGGCCGCAGCGAGACGGTGCGCGTCATCGTCGCGGACCTGATCGCCGAGCGCTTCGTCACGATCATCGGCCCGGGCGGCATCGGCAAGACGACCGTTGCCGTGTCGGTCGCGCACGCGATGGCCGAGGAATTCAATGGCGGCGTGTGCTTTGTCGACCTGAGCACGGTCACGGATTCCAGGCTCGTGGCCGTGACCATCGCGTCGAGGCTGGGTCTCACCGTGCAGACCGAGGAGGTGTTGCCCGCGCTGATGCTGTGCCTGCGCGCGCTGCGAATTCTGCTGGTCCTGGACAACTGTGAGCACGTCGTCGAGGCCGTGGCGACGCTTGCCGAACGAATCTTCCAGGAGGCGCCAGGCGTTCACATTCTCGCGACCAGCCGCGAGGCGCTGCGCGTCGAAGGCGAGCACGCGTTCTGGCTTGCCGCACTCGAAAGCCCGCCGGCCGACGGCAGCGTCCGAGCGGTGGAGGCTGTCGGCTATCCGGCTGTGGCGCTGTTCATGGATCGCGCGGCGGCCAGCGGCAGCCATCTCGAGCTGACGGATGACGACGTCGCGGTGGTCGCTGCGATATGCGGCCGCCTGGACGGGATCCCGCTCGCGATCGAATTCGCCGCCGCGCGCGTTGGGCTGCACGGTCTCGTCGGGACCGCTGAGCTTCTGAAGACACGCTTCGGGCTGCAGTTACCGGGCCGGCGGACTGCCGTTCCGCGCCATCAAACCCTGCACGCGCTGCTCGAGTGGAGCTACGGGCTTCTCTCGTCCGCGGAGCAACTCGTCTTGCGCCGGCTAGCGGTCTTCGTCGGCCCGTTCAATCTCGACGCCGCGCATGCCATTGCGTGCGACAGCGCGTTGGACGCAGCGCAGGTCATCGGTGCGCTCGAAGGTCTGGTCGCGAAGTCGCTAGTGTCCGCAACAACTCCCGGCGGCGCCACGCGCTATCGGCTTCTCGAGACGACGCGTGTGTACGCGCAGGAAAAGCTCGACGAGAGCAGTGAGAAGGCGGCGATCGCGCGACGACACGCGACGTACTTCGCCTCGAGCCTCGCGGCTCTCGAGGACGTCGCGGAGATGAGCGAGCACCTCGGCAACATGCGTGCGGCGCTGGAATGGGCTTTCGGTTCGGGCGGTGAATCGGCCGAAGTACGCGCGCCGGCGGTCGCGCTCGCAGCGAGCGCAGTGCCCATCTTCCTGGAGTTGTCGTTGCTGCTCGAGTGTTACAAGTGGAGCGCGGCCGGTTTGGAACGGCTCGACAGCACGACTCGCGGCAGCGAGCAGGAGATGGTGCTCCAGGAAGCCTTGGCGGAATCGGCAACCTGGGCGCTGGCGAATCACGAGCGCGCGCGCGGCGCGCTCACGCGGGCGGTGGAGATCGCGCAGGACTTGGGCGACACACCTCGTCGCTTCCGACTGCTCGTCGGGCTGCACATCTTCCGCATGAGGATCGGCGAGATTCGCGGCTCGCTCGCTGTTGCGGAGGATCTCGCCGCCGCCGCCCGGGCCGCCGGCGACTCGGCATACGGCGCGCTCGCGGATTGTCTGATCGGCGGCTCGCAGCACTTCCTCGGAAATCAGGAGGCGGCGCGACGGCATCTCGAGCAGGGTCTCTCGATGCAACGGGTGCTCGACCTGCGACTGTTCGGACTCGGCACGAGACTCCGAGCGCTCGTCGAGCTCGCCCGGGTGATGTGGATGTCCGGCTTCCCGGATCGTGCCGTCGCGGTGGCGCGTGAGGCGCTCAGTGTCGCCGAGAAATCCAATCGGCCGCTGAGTGTCTGCTTCTCGTTCGTCTACACGACGCCGCTTTTCCTGTGGTGCGGCGACCATCGGACCGCTCGACAGATGCTCGAGAAGCTGATGGCGCATCCGAACTGGCATGCGTTGCCTTCCATGCACGCCACCGGCTTCGCGTTGCTCGGCGCGCTGCAGATCCGTGAAGGAGAAGTCGCGCACGGCATCGAGCTGGTGCGCCAAGCAGTGGCGAGGCTGCGAGCCGACCGACAGAACCTGCTGCTGATGGGCGCTGTGCTGACGCTCGCGAAGCGTCTCGCCGGGGTCGGCTGCTTCGACGAAGCGCTCGCGGTCGTGCAAGAGGCGCTGGCCGATACCGGTGCGGACGGGGAGCGGTCTCACTTGCCGGAGCTGCTTCGAGTGCAGGGCGAGATTCTGTTCACGCGTCCGCAGCCCGATGAAGCGGGCGCGGAGCTGGCGCTCGAACGCTCGCTCGGCATCGCTCGGGAGCAAGGGGCGCTCGCATGGCAGCTACGGACGGCGACGACGCTCGCGCGCCTGCGAGCGCAGCAGGGGCGAGCGCGCGAAGGCCGCGAGCGACTGACTGCGATTTATGCGCGATTCACCGAAGGGTTTGACACGCCCGATCTGGTGGAGGCGAGACGGCTTCTCGAAGCGTCGATATAGTCCGGCGACGGCGAGCCTGCACCCGTCGGTCACGGACGCGAAACCGAACGCCCGATCCGGTGGAGGCGAGGCGGCTTCTCGAAGTCTCGATGTAGTCGCGTTACGGCGAGCCCGCGCCGCGTCCGTCAAGGACGCGAATTCGCTTCGGCGAGCACCTTCGCTCGCATCGCGCGCACGCCGACGAGGCGCGTCGAGCGATAGCGTGCGACTTCGTCCGCTGTGAATGCCGCGACCGATCGCGGTGGCGTCGGACGCTCGGAGAGATTCGCGATCATCCAGTTCAGAAGCGCCGCCACTTCGGCATTCGAGAGAGGCGACTGCGCCACGCCCGGAACCTGAACCAGAAAGCGGCGGCCTTCCAGCGTCTGCGCCAGGGGCACCAACGTGCCTCGTATCGAAGGCACCTTGCCTTCGAGGCCGGAGCCATCGGGCACGTGGCACCCCATGCAGTACAGGCGATACTGCGTCTCGACGTCGTGGCCGATCGCCGTCGACGCGCAAGACAGGCTCAGGAGCGCCAGTGGCCAGAAGCGTCGCAGACTCATGCCTGCGCTACTTCGCGAGCCCGACGATGCGCGACACCGTGCAGTGATACGCGATGTCCGTCTTGCTTCCGACGCACCAGTTGTAATCGTTCGAGAGGAATGGCGCATAGAGCGGCAGGTCGCCCTCGTTCCGATTGCAGAGACAGCGTCCGCACGAAGTCTTGCCACAGCAGTCGTTGTACGAGACGACGTAGTCGCGATTCTCCGCAGGGTTGTGGCATGTGCCCACCCATGTGACTGGAGCCGGTGTCGTGCCAGGTGGGCAGCTCACATGCGATCCGCCGCAGCAGCTGCAGAGATAACCGTCGATGCCGCAGTAGCGCCAGTACTCGCACGTCGTCGGATCGCCTGGATCGTTCGGCGCTCCTTCCATGGGTTGGGCCGGCGTTTCGGCACCGCGTACGATCGGCAGGAGCGGCAAGGTGGCGGCGCCGAACAACGTCGCCGACAGTTTTGCGATGAAACCGCGCCGGCCGCTGCGGCGTGCGACGGCCCGCGCCGAGTCCTCGATCCATGCGTCGAACCACTTCATGTCGGGCGGCTCCTAGGCAGCTCGCGATTCGCGCTCGTGCTCGAACAGCTCCTGCAGCGAAGCGACGCCACGCTGCTTCGCCTCGAACAGGCTTTCGAGATGCTCGCGCGAATTCACGAGGCCGCGCGCGCGCAGAATGCCGTTTTCATCCACGATCGCAGCGTAGGGCAGGCGGCTCACCTGGAAGGCGAGCCCGAGGTCCGTCGAGCTCACATACGGCAGCGACTGCAGACCGTGCGTCGCGATGAACCGTTCGTGCGCCGCCTTCTCACCGTCACTTGCCAGAACGATCTCGAGCCAGCTCCGCTCGCTGGTACGGCTCGATTTGAGAGCAGGCAGAAGCGCCTTGCAGACGGGGCAGGTGGGGGAGACGAAGACCAGCAAAGTGCTGCGGCCGTCGCTGCGTGCGGCGCCGATGCGCTGGATGCGGCCGTCGAGGTCCAGCACGTCGAGGCGTGGCGCCGCTTCGCCGACTTTGAGTCCTTGGCGCAGCATGAGCGCTCCGGCGGGCGCGATCCGTTCGTGCAGCACGCCGATCTGGCGGACCAGGGCCAGCACCACCAGCGACAACGCGAGGACGAGTACCCACAGGACGATATTGGAAACGGCGAGGGCGCTCATGACTGGAACTCCATCCGGGCCACCGATGCGAACAGCGTGTCGGCGGCCACATAAATAAGAGTGAGCACGCACAGCCCACCCGCCACCGTGAGTGCATCCGTCAGAGCGAGTGCACGTGACGTCGGCGGCACCGCGGCGAGCGCGGCACACAGGGCCAGTATCGAATTGCGGGCAACCATCCACGCGCCGATGGGGCTGCGGCGACCGAACGCGGTACAGCCGCAGTCCAGATCGCGGCGACCGCGCGCGAGATTGATCGCAATCGCGGTGGCGTAGATGAGCAAGAGCGAGACGGCGAGCAGCATTGCGAAGAGGCGGGTCGCGCCCACCCACAATCCGATCGCCGCTGCCAGCTCGAGCAGTGGCAGCACGCGCGCGAGCGCGGCACTGTAACGGTGGCCTACGAGCTCATAGGCCTCGAGTGTCGTCGTGAACTGGTGCGGGTGCAGAAGCTTGTGAGCGGCGGCGACTGCGAAGAGTAACGAGACCGACGCTCGCGCCATCAGAACAACCGCCGGGTCCAAAGCGATATTCATGGCGCGGTCCTCATGGCGCGACGATCAGGCCGGGCGTCGCGCCCACGTCGTCGACGGAGCGCAGGTACTCGCCGTTCGTTGCGTCGTAGATATCGAACGCACTGCTGCCCATGAACGCGCTGTAGAGCAGCGGGTGATCGTCCTGCGACACTTCGATCGAGCTCACGTCATTCTTCATCGAGAAGCGCTGCACTCGCGCGTGAGTCTTCACGTCGAATACCCAGACCTCCTTGCCCGGGTCCTTGTGAGTTTCGCGAGGGCCCTGGTGCATGATCGCGAACAGCCGGCCGCTGGCTCCATGGATCGCGAGCTGCTGCAGACCGCCCGGTCGCCACGCGTCCGCACGTTCCTCGGGCGTGGTCAGCGACCAGCGGGTATCCAACACTTGCTGCGCGCCGGAGGTCCGGATCGGATAGACGTCGCCGTCGTAGGAGACGAAGTACCACGTATCGCCGCGCCGCACGGCCTTTTCCGTGAGCGGGTCCTTTTGCATGTCGAACAGGGGCGCGCCGTGCGCTTGGTGCGAGATCTTGCCGGCATCGTTCAGCGTGACCGACAGCAGCCCGCCATCGCCGCAGATCGAGAAGAACGTGCGCGGACCGGTCGGATACACCAGAGAGCAACCGGCCGTGTCGAGCTCGCCGACGAGCTTGCGGGCGCGAGTGTCCACCACCGTGGTCGACTGCGCGGGCGTGAAGTTGTAGATGAGCAGAAAGCGATCGTCGTCGGTCAGCGCTTGCAGCGCATGCATGGGCAGCGCCGACGCACGTTTCGGCGGAATGACGATCTCGCCGACTGGCACCAGAGTACCGGCGTCGTAGAGCGTGACGACGTCGGTCCGCGTACCGCGTGTGCCCCGCGAAAAATAGGTCTCGGGCGAATAGATCACCGAGCCCGTGCGCGGCACCAGAACCGAAACGAAGCTGAAGCCCGTGCTGAGCACGCCGAGCATGCGCCCCTGATCCGCGTCGATGAGGTACGCGCGCCCATCCGTCAGATGTGGAAAGGCGAAATCGTTCAGCCAAACCCAGTGAGCCGTGCCGCGCGCGGGCAGCTTCTGCGCGATGAGGGGATCGGCCGGCAGTTGCGCCAGTGCCGGCTGCGCGCCGAGACCGACGACTGCGAGTGCGACGGCAGCGTACGCGGCCCTAGAAATTCGCGACCAGCTCGAGACCATACCAGCGCGGATTCCCCACCATGCGTTGATTGAAGCCGAAGGACCCCGTGAAATCGAAGGTGTAGATGTCGTACTGCTTGTTGCTCAGGTTCTTGCCCCACAGCGCCACTTCGTACTTGCCGTCCGCCGTGGTGAAGCCCACACGCCCGTTGATGAGAGTGTAGCCCGCCTGACGCGAAACCGGCTGGTTCTTGATGTCGAAGAAGTGCGGGCTCTCGTACACGGCATCTGCCTGAACGTACCAGAGACCGGGACCGGCCGGGTAACTGTAGCGCACGAGGCCCGTCACGTTCGAGCGCGGCGCCAGCACCATCCGCCGGTCGCGCAGCACCTCGCCAGAGGAATCCGTCACCTGATCCGCGGTGGCATCGAGCAGGCTCACTCCGAGCCGGGCGTGGAGGTTTTCGGTGGGGCTCGTCTCGATTTCGATCTCACCGCCATCGATCGTGGCATTCGAGGCGTTGGTGATGAACGAGGAGACGCCGACGAACGTGAGCGCCTGCAGGTCGTCGTACGAGTAGTGGAACGCGGTGGCGTTCACACGCAGCTTGCCGCCGACCCATGACGATTTCACGCCGAGCTGATACGCCGTCAACGTCTCGTTCTTGTATGGAATCACGCTCAGGTCCGGCTCGCCCGAGGGCAGCGTGGGCGGCGTCACGAAGCCGGAGTTGAATCCGCCGCTCTTGAAGCCGCGCGAGACGTCGGCGAACAGCATGACATCGTCACGCGGTTTCCAGTTGATTCCGATCTTGCCCGACACCGCGTCCTTGTCGAGCTTGTTGAGATCGCCGACACCGGGGGCGCCGCTGCGGAAATCGAGCACCACGAGCCCGGGCTCCGGCGGCAGGCCGGCAGACTCGAGCACGCCGCCGTCGCGATCGACCTGCACGTAGTTGTAGGTCTTGCGTTCGTTCGTGTAGCGCAGGCCGGCGATGAGATTGACGGAGCTACTCAACGGAATCTCGACGTTGCCGAAGCCGCTATAGCTGTCGAGTTTTTGCCGAAACTGGGTATCGAGCACGAACGCGGTCGTCGTGAGCCCGAATTCCTGCAGGAACGGCAGTGTCAGGATCTGTGTGCCGTCCGCCTTCCAGTGGAAGTAGTAGAGGCCCGCCACCCAGTGCAGCCGCTCGCTGTCGTGCGCGAGCCGGATCTCCTGACTCCACTGCTGCGAGTCCACGGTGAAGGTCGGTGCGACGAAGTTGTTCGGGCTCGCATCCGTGTCTTCCTGATGAAACTTGTCCAGATTCTCGAGAGAGGAGATCGACACGAGCTGGCCGATGGGCAGGTCCCAGTCGAGATGGATGTAGCCGCCGATCGTGCGGACCTTGAGTGGACCGCGGCGATCGTACGCGCCGGACCAGATGTCCTTGCCCGAATCGCAATACCCGAAGCCGTCGAGCTCCGGATCGGTCGCCGAGCAGGCAGGATCGGTCACGCCGCTCGTGCCCTGGTGCTTGTAGACCGCAGCGAGCACGTCGTTCTCGCCGCCGTGCACGTTCAGCAGCAGATGCGCCTTCTCGGCGAGATCGAAATTCAGCATGCCCCGATACGCGTAGCTGTCCGTCTCGTTACGCGGATCGCCGCCAGGTTTGAAGGCGTTGCGGAAATAGCCGTCATCCTTGTGCCGCGCCACGGCGAGGCGTCCCTGGATGCCATCCGTCAGCGGTCCGCTGATCGCGCCCTGGAATTGCACGTCGTCGAAGCGACCGAGATCGAGCTGCGCATTGCCGCTCAGCTCGCGCGTCGGCCGGTTCGACACGAAGTGCAGCAGCCCGCCCGTCGTGTTGCGTCCGAAGAGCGTGCCCTGCGGCCCGCGCAGCACCTCGACGCGATCGATGTCGAAGAGCTGGAAGGTCTGCGAGGCGAGGGCGGCGGAATAGATTTCATCGACGTAGACCGCGACCGGGCTCTCGTTGTTGTCGTTGAAGTCGTTCAGGCCCACGCCGCGGAGCGTGAGCGAGGGATTGTTGCCCTGGCCGACCGGCGCACCGAAATTGAGGCCGGGGGTGTGCTGGGCGACCTCGTTGCTGTCGGTGACCGAGAGCTCGCGCAGCGCGTCGGCCGAGAACGCGGTGATCGGGATCGGCACGTCCTGCGAGCGCTGCTCGCGCTTCTGTGCGGTCACGACCACCTCTTCGAGCGCTCCCTGCGCGTTCGCCAGGGCCGCGGTTCCTGCGCCGGCCAGAAGGATCGCGACGCGCACGGCGCCACGGCCAGTCTGTCGAGGACTCATGGTCTTCGCTCCCCTTTGCAACGCGCTCGCGCCGACCGCGAGCGTTGTTGTTGTTCAGTTGACTTGTTGCGCTGGCACGGACGCCGTTGCGACCGCGGGCGCCGCGGGACGTAGCCCGGCCGCCTCGGCCTGCTCCGCCTCGATGAGCTTCCCCAGCACCCGCCTGAAATGCGTGAGCGGCCCGTCCGCGAGGATGGCCAGCATCTGGAAGCTCGGGTCTTCGTCGAGCGTACGCTGCTGCCGTTCGATGATCGCTTTGTCCTCCATGAAGCCCTCGATCAGGCTATTGAGCAGCGACTGCGAGATCGTCGTGTCGTCGCCCTCGAAGTTGTTGAGGTACGACCAGAAGAAGTGCGTCGTGCGCTCCGTTTCCGGAGTCATGAACTGGCAGTTGCGATACTCCTTCGCGCCGGCGAGGTTGCCGCGCTCCGCGCCCTGGCCCGCGGGCGCGAACAGCGTCTCCATGTAGAAGATGCCGGGAACGTACATGTTGGCGATGTTGCGGCGGTCGACCTTCGCGTCACGGTCCTTGATGACCTTGCGGTGGAAGGGCGGCGGATCGCTGTTCATGTGCCAGCGCTCGACGCGAAAGCCGCGCTCGTGCCGCTCGATGCTCGCCGGTTTCGTGACGTACGCGTACTCCTCGGAGCCGCCGAGCGTCTTCGTGTGCACGAACGCGAGATGCGCGAAATCGCTCAGGTTGTCGACGATGAGCAGATAGTTGGCGTCGTAGTGCAGGTACGCGGGAATGCCTTTCCACGCCGGATCGCGCAGGTACGGGAAGTCGATGATGAGCGCGGGATCGGCCTTCTCGGGCGCGCCCATCCAGATCCAGACGAGGTGGCCGCGCTCGACGATCGGGTAGGTGCGCACCCGCATCTTCGGCGGAATCATGTCCTGGCCGGGAATCTGCACGCACTTGCCGGTCGAGTCGTACTTGAGACCGTGATACATGCAGCGGACGCCGTCCCCTTCCCGCCGTCCTTTCGAGAGCAGCGCGCCGCGATGCGGGCAGCGATCGTTCATCGCGATGACCTTGCCGCTGTCGCCGCGGTAGAGCAGCACGTGCTCCCCGAGCAGCATGCGGCTCAGCAATTTTCCGTCGATGAGCTCGTGGTCCCACGCGGCCACGTACCAGCAGTTTCTGAGAAACATTGCGCTCACCTCGTTGCCGGGTGTTTCGGACAGAGAAACAGCGTTTCGTATACTATAGCGCGTATGCCGACCCGAAGTAGAGCCAGACCGGCAACGCGGCGGGCCGCCGCCCCGGCGAGCCCCGCGCCCGCGCGTGCCGCGAGTGAGGGCCTGCAGTCCCTGCAAGTGGCATTCCGGATCCTCGACGCGCTGTCCGCCTCGCATCGCTCGATGGGCCTCACCGAGCTCGCGATGCAGCTCGGCGAGCAGAAGCCTCGCATGCACCGGCACCTGTCCACGCTGAAGCAGGTCGGAGTCGTAGTGCAGGATGCGCGTACGGGCCAGTACGGGCTGGGGGGCAAGCTGTTCGCCCTCGGCGAAGCCGCGCTCGATCAGTTCGATCTGCGCTGGGTCGCCGATCCTTATCTCACCCGGCTCCGGGATCAGACGCAGCAGACGGCGCTCTTGTCCGTGCCGGCCAATGGCGAGGCCGTCGTGCTCGCGTGCGTGGAGTATCGGGATCGCCTGGCGATCACGTCTCGCCCCGGGAACCGGCCGCCGCCGCATTGTTCCTCGCAAGGCCGCATCGCATTGGCCTTTGCGGACGAGGAGGGGCGCAGGCGTGTGCTCGGTCGGAAGCTCACGGCCTTCACGAAGTATTCGATCACGGATCGCGCCGTCATCGACGAGCGGCTGCGCGTGATCCGCGAGCGCTTCTACGAGGATGCGGTCGATGAGATCCGCATCGGTATCAACGCGGTGTCTGCACCCGTATTTCGCGACGCCGGCGAGCTCGTCGGCATCATCGGGATCGTGGGCACGTCCGCGGAGATCGAATCGCCGCCGCCGCGCACGCTGATCACCACGCTGCATCGGATCGCCGGCGCGCTCTCCGCGGAGCTCGGCTGTCGCATCTACGCCGAGCGTGGGCTGGTGAAATAGATCGCGTCAGCCAGCGCTGACACGGAGGCTGCGCCATGAACGCCCTGCACCTCTCGACGGAAGAGTTTCGCTCGCTGGCCGACCGCGTCACGCAGGTCGCTGCCGATTTTCTCGAGCAACTGCACAGCGCGCGCAGCTTTCCGGTGTGCTCGGGTGAAGAAGTGCGCGCATGCTTCGATGAGCCGATCCCCGAACACGGCATGAAGGCGAACGCGCTCGATGCGCTGGCAAAGGTCATTGCGCTGTCGCGCGCGCCGTCGCCGCGCTTCTATGGCTACGTGCTGGGTTCCGGCGAGCCGGTTGCGGCGCTCGCAGATCTCTTGGCAAGTGTTCTCAATCAGAACGTCACGGCTTGGCGATCAGCGCCGGCGGCCGTCACGATCGAGCGGCAGGTTCTGCGCTGGCTCGCGAGCGCCATGCATTGCGAGGGCTTCACAGGCAGCTTCTGCGGCGGCGGATCCTCGGCGAATCTCATGGCGCTCGCGATGGCGCGCGAGGCGAAGCTGCCCGGCAACGAGGCGGGCGCGCGCCCCGGCGTGATCTACGCGTCCAGTGAAGTACACATGTCCGTCCCGAAAGCGGTTGCGCTCTTGGGACTGGGGCGAGCCAATCTCCGCTCGATTCCCGTGGACGCGCAATTCCGAATGCGACCGGAGGTGTTGCGAGAGGCCGTGACCGCAGACCTTGCGGCAGGACGCAAGCCGATTGCAGTCGTCGCGACGGCAGGGACCGTGACGACCGGCTCGATCGACCCCATCGCGGACATCGCGGCGGTCTGTCGCGCGCACGACCTCTGGCTGCATGTCGATGGCGCCTACGGAGCGCTTGCGGCGCTGACGGTGCCCGAGCGGTTCGATGGCATCGCGGCCGCGGATTCCCTCTCGCTCGATGCGCACAAGTGGCTCTACCAGCCGCTCGATTGCGGAATACTGCTCTTCAAGGACGCTACCGCGGCGCGCACGGCGTTCTCCTTCACAGGCGAGTACGCGCGTACGCTCGAAGCGGACCCGCTGGAGGCGTTCGCGTTCTTCGAAGAGTCGCTCGAGCTGTCGCGCCGGTTTCGTGCGCTGAAACTCTGGCTTTCTCTGCGGTATCACGGACTGGCGGCGTTTCGCGCCGCGATTCGTGCAGACCTCGAGCATGCTCGACAGCTTGCGGAGACGATCCGTCGCACGCCCGAGCTGGAATTGCTCGCTCCCGTGGCGCTCAGCGCCGTCTGCTTCCGATGTCGGGATGGCGGCGCCGATCTGAACGAGCTCAATGCCGCGATCCTGAGACGAGTCATCGCGAGAGGACACATCTACCTCTCGAACGCCTCGGTCGATGGGCGATTCGCGCTCCGCGCGTGTTTCGTCAACCATCGAACGACCGCCGCAGACGTTGCGGCCGTCGTACCGGAGGTTCTGAGCGCGGCGCGCGATCTGCGGAGCTAGCGAACCGGTACCAGACGGCTCAGGCTGAGTCGAACCCTGCGTTCATCGGTCTGGTCCGCGGGGTTCCCCATCGATCCGCCGGCCGGCGCGTTCGAGATGCGGTCGCGCTGATCGGCAAACCCCGTGGAGGAGACACAATTCGTGCCGCGTGCGCCAGACTCCGCCGAACGCGATAGCGAGTGAGCGAACATGACAGCCCTGGAAACCCGAACGATCCCCGTCCGCAATCCGCGCACGGGGGCTGTGGACTTCAGCTTCCCGGTCGCGACCGCAAGGGAAGTCGCGGAGACGGCGGAGCGCCTGCGCCGCAATCAGAAGGCGTGGGCGGCGCGGCCGATCGCGGAGCGGATCGGCATCATGCGCCGCTGGTCAGGCGAGCTGATCGCGCATGCCAAGGCCATCGGCGCGGCGGACGGCGCGGATACCGGCGGGTGCCACACGTCGCAGTTCACGGCGTTCATCGCGGTGGCGAACATCAACGGCTGGTGCGAGGACGCGGAAGGCGTACTGTCGCGCGCGCGCGTGAGCGGCCAATCCATTTCGATGCCGTCGGTGCACATCGAGTCGCAGCTCGTGCCGTATCCGCTCGTCGGCGTCATCAGCCCATGGAATGCGCCGATGATGCTGTCGCTGCTGGATGCGGTGCCCGCGCTCTTTGCGGGATCGGCCGTGCTGCTGAAGCCGAGCGAGGTCACGCCGCGCTTCGTCGAGCCGCTGCTGCACACCGTGCGCAAAGTGCCGGAGCTCGCGGAGGTGTTCGATGTCGTGCTCGGTGACGGCCGCACGGGACAGGACGTGGTCGCGAACGTCGATCTCATCTGCTTCACGGGCAGCGTGCCGAACGGGCGCCGAGTCGCCGTGGCGTGCGCGGAGCGCTTGATTCCGTGTTTCCTCGAGCTGGGCGGCAAGGACCCTGCGATCGTCACCGCCACCGCCGACATCGATCGCGCGACAACCGCGGTTCTGCGAGGCGGCGTGTATGCGACGGGGCAAGTCTGCTATTCGGTCGAGCGCGTGTACGTTCACGAGTCCATCCACGACCGCTTCGTCGCCGAGCTCGTGCGCAAGGCCAAACAAGTGCGGCTGAACGATCGTGACCCACTCGACGGGCACATCGGTCCGTTCATCTACGTGCGCCAGCCCGAGATCGTCGAAGCGCATCTGAAGGATGCGGTGGCGAAAGGGGCGAAGGTGCTGACCGGCGGTGTGACGGAAACGCTCGGCGGCGGGCTCTACATGAGACCGACCGTCGTGACGGAAGTGAACCACTCGATGCGGCTCATGAAAGAGGAGACCTTCGGCCCGATTCTGCCGGTGATGCGCTTCAAGACCGTCGAGGAGGCGATTGCGCTCGCGAACGACACGGAGTTCGGTCTCACCGCATCGGTGCTTGCCGGCAGCGAGGAAGAGGGTGTGCGCATCGCCGAGCAGGTGAACGCCGGGAGCGTCTTCGTCCAGGACACGTTCCTCACGTTCGCGAAGCTGCGCAAGATCGGTACGAACAGCTTCGGCGTCTCCGGGCTCGGCGGGTCGCGCACGGGGCCGGAGTCGATCATGCGATTCCTGCGTCGCAAGGCGATCATGACCAATCGCGGCGCGCCCGCGGACATCCTGGACGACAAGCCGGCGGACGTCGCGGGGCCCGCTCGCCCGGCGGCCTCATCGACTTCCCGCTGAAGTGCCGGTCGGCTGAGAAGCGGCTGCACGCTCGCGGCGCCTGATCGCCGCCTGCATCAGCATCGTCGCGCTGATGGGCGCCGTCACGAACAGGAGCACGGTAATGGCGAGCTCGTGGAGGACGGGGCGATGGGCCAGCGCCGAGGAGACGATCATCGAGGCGATGAGCGCACACCCCGCACCGAGCGTCATACTCATCGAAGGGGCGTGCATGCGCTGAAAAAAAGTCGGCAGGCGCAGCATGCCGATGGCTGCGATGAGCGTCAACGCACCGGAGGCAAGCAAGAGCAGCGCCGCCGCGACCAGCGCCCATCCCGGGAGATCGCCGCTCGTCATGGCTCGATCACCTCACCGCGCATGAGAAACTTCGCGAGCGCGGTCGATCCGACGAATCCGAAGAGGGCGATCAGCAGCGAGATCTCGAAGTAGAACGTCGTCCCCGAGCGGATGCCCAGAGTCAGCAGGATCAGCATGCCGTTGATGTACATCGCATCGAGCGCAAGCACCCGATCCTCGGCGCGCGGCCCGCGCAGCAAGCGTATCGTCGCGCCGACCGAGGCAAGCAGGAAGCAGACCTGTGCAAACATCACGGCAAAATCGAACAGCGCCTTCATTTGAAGATCTCCAGCAGCGGTCTCTCATAGCGCTCCTTGATCGCGCGAATGAGAGCCTGTTCGTCGTCGACGTCCAGCACGTGTAGCGTCAGCACGCCGTCCGGTGCGAGCCCCGCCCAGATCGTGCCGGGCGTCGACGTCACGATGCCGGCGAGCACGGCGAGGCCATGCGGATTGCGGAGCTCGAGAGGAATGCGGACGAATGCGGAGCGGACATTCCGCGTGCGGCGGCCGAGGATCACGCGCGCGACGCCGAGATTTGACTGCACGATGTCGTAGAGCACGCGGAAGAACAGCGCCACCGCGGTGGCGGGCCGTCGCATGCGCGGCTCGTCGGGAAGAAAGTCTCGAAAGACGACCACGATGACGATCGAGACGACGAGCCCCAGCACCACTTGCCCGATCGAAACGGTGCCGTTCAGCAGCAGCCACAACACGACCATGGCGAGAATCAAGAACGGGCGTAGGCGCTTCATGGCTGCACCGGCTTGGAGGTTGCCAGGACTGCATGGATATACGCGTCGGGCTGATGCAGTGCTCGTGCCGCAGCGGTGAGGTATGTCATGACGGGTCCGGCCATTACAGTGAGTCCGATCCCCACGAGCACCAGGAAGGCCACCGGTACCGCTTCCAGCATGCGCACGCGCGGCCGCGTGGTTTCGCGAGCTGTCCAGAACAGGCGCACGCCGATACGCAGAAATGCAAGCAGGGCGGCGAGGCTGGCGCCGAGCAGAGCCACCACCAGCACCCAGACGTGAGCGGGATGCTGAACGACGCCGAGCGACCCCAACGCCGCAACGATGAGCGAGACTTTCGCGAGGAATCCCGCGAGCGGCGGCAGGCCGGCGACGAGCAAGCCGCAAGAGAGAAAAGCGAGTCCCAGGAAAGCGACGCCTGCGGGAATGATGAAGCCGACCTCGTCGTCGTCCATTGAAGCAGAGGATCTCGCCGGCTCGCCGACGTCGAAGGCGGTATACGTCGCCTCCGCTCCGTCACGGTCGAGAACGGCGGTCACGCTATGCATCTGCATCCGCGCCGCCATGCCGGCGACCAGGAATGCCGCGGCGGTCGCAGGCGCCGAGATCACGAGATAGAAGAGCGCGGGCGCGAGGGTCGATGCGGAGCCGAGCGCCAGTGCGGCGAGAACGGTGCCGGCAGACACGATCACGCTGAATGCGATCAGACGCGGCGGGTGGCGGGCCGCCAACGCGCCGAGACTACCGACGGCCATCGTCGCGATGGCGGCTGCGAACAGCAGCGAGCCGCCGTACAGCACCGGTTTCGACGGATCCACCATGAAGCCCACTCTCACGATCGAGTACACCCCGACCTTCGTGAGAATGGAAAACACGGCGACCACCGGCGCGGCGGCTGCCGAGTACGCGGTCGGCAACCAGAAGTTGAGAGGCCAGATGCCGCCCTTGATGAGGAACGCGACGGCGAGCACGGCGAGACCGCCATCGAGCAGACGGCGATCCTGCGGCGAGGCCTCGTCCCAATGTGCGGCGAGATCCGCGAGGTTCAGCGTTCCGGCCGCGCCGTAGATCACCGCGACGCCGATCAGAAAGATGAGCGAAGCGGCAAGGTTCACCGCGATGTAGTGCAGGCTCGACGTGACGCGCGCAGTGCCGCCGCCGTGCATGAGCAGCCCGTACGACGCCGCGAGCAGGATCTCGAAGAACACGAAAAGATTGAACAGGTCGCCTGTCAGAAAGGCGCCGTTCACGCCCATGAGCAGCAGCTGGAACAGCGGGTGATAGTAGACGCCGAGTCGATCCCACTGCGCGAACGAGTACACGACCACGGGAAGGGCGATCGCGGCGGTCAGGGCGAGCATCACGGCCGCGAGGCGATCCGCGACGAGCACGATGCCATATGGCGCAGGCCAACTGCCGATGGAGTAGACGAGAATGCCATCGGGTGCAGCCCCCGACGCCGGGTGCGATGTCATCCAGAGCAACGTGCCGGCTGCCGCCGCCTGGATCAACGTCGATGCGAGCGCGATGAGAGCTCGCGGCAAGCGCCGCGGCTCGCTGAAGAACAGGAGAACGGCTGCGCTCAGGAGCGGAACGACGATTGGCAGCGCAGTAACGTGATGAAGCCACGCCGTCATGCATCGTGCTCCCGCCCATCGACGTGGTCCGTGCCCGTGAGGCCTCGTGAGGCGAGCAGCACGACGAGAAAGAGCGCCGTCGTGGCGAAGCCGATCACGATGGCCGTCAAGACGAGCGCCTCGGGAACCGGGTCCGCGTACAGACTCGCGTTCGTGGCGCCGTCCGCCCGGATGATCGGCGGCTTGCCGACCGCGAGGTGCCCCACACCGAAGATGAACAGATTGACGGCGTACGAAAGCAGAGACAGACCCAGGATGACCTGAAAGGTGCGCGGCCGAAGTAACAACCAGACTCCGGAGCCGGTGAGCAATCCGATCGCGATGGCGAAGATCAGCTCCATCACGCTCTCACCCGTATACCGGCAACCGGTTCGGCTTCGGGCGCGCGGCGTCCTCGCAGCGACTGGTGTGCGAGCGAGACGAGGATCAGCGTCGTGGCCCCGATCACGACGAGGTACACGCCAACGTCGAACAAGAGCGTGCTCGACAAGTGCACGTCGCCAACGAGCGGGAGGTCGATGTGCGCCGACATATTCGTGAGGAACGCTCGCGATCCGAGCCACGCTCCGCAGCCGGTGGACGCCGCGGCCAGCAGTCCGACCGCCATCCAGTACTGCGGACGGATTCGCAGGCGGGATTCGACCCAGAGCGTGCCCGTGACGAGGTACTGCACGATGAACGCGGTCGCGAGAATGAGCCCGCCGACGAAGCCGCCACCCGGCGCATTGTGACCGCGCAAGAGAACGTACAGGGAAATCACTCCTGCCGCGGGGAGCACCAGTCGCCGCAGGGTTGCAGGCGAGATCATCGTTTGCGCGGCGTCGCGCGCGGTGCCGGGCAGGCTTTCGGGCGGCGGTCGGAAACGGCGCAGCACCTTGTAAACCGTGAGCGCAACGATCGCGACGACCGTGATCTCTCCGAGCGTATCGAAGCCGCGGAAGTCGACGAGCGTCACGTTGACGACGTTGCGGCCGCCGCTCGCCGGAAGCGCCTGTGCGAGGAAGAACTCACTGAGCGGTGAGGGCGCACCCGGATGGACCAGCAGCGTGTACGAAAGGAGTGCCATGCCGGCGCCGGCAAGCGTCGCCACGATGGCATCGCGCAGCCGGCGCGCACGGGCGCGAGTGGTTCTGCGCCCCGGGTCCATCGTGTCGATGCGCTTGGGAAGCCAGCGAAGGCCGAGCAGCATGAGCACCATGGTCACCACCTCGACACTGATCTGCGTGAGCGCAAGGTCGGGAGCGGAGAACCATGCGAAAGTGAGGAACGTGACGAGTCCGGCACCGCCGAACATGATGAGCGCCGCCAGGCGATGGAATTTGGCCTGCAGCGCCGTGCCCAAGGCGCACGCCCCGCCGACGATCCACAGCAGCGCGAAGCTCAGCTCGAGCACCGTGATGCTCGGAGCGCTGAAGCGCGCAATCGAGTTGTTGAGAGTGAGATAGCCCACGACGCTGCAAGCGATAACGATGATCAGGAGCTGAATCTGCAAGCGCCGCGAGATGACGAGTCGCTGCAGGCGATCGAACGTGCGCACGAGGCGCAGCGTGAGCCGGTCGAACCAGTGCCTGCGTGCGGCCCCAACTGCCCGCAGGGCGAGTCGCGCGAGCACGCGTCGCGAAAGCAGAAATGCATAAAGCGTGAATCCGCCGACGAGAGCGATCGCGCTCATCGCGAGCGGGGCGTGAAATCCCGGCCACGCCGAGAGGCTGTATGCCGGCTGGCGGCTGCCGAGAATCGCATGGGTCGCAAGCGAGAGAACCGGCCCGATCGTCTGCGCCGGCATGATGCCGACGAGCAGACAGATGACGACCAGGATGAGGCTCGGCGCGAGCATCCAATGCGTGGGCTCGTGCGGCTCACGCGGCAGATCGCGTGCCGGCGGACCCAGGAACACTCGGTGAAAGAAGCGCGTCGAGTAAGCGACGCTGAACACCCCGGCGAGCGTTGCCAGCGCCGGCAGGCCGATCCGCAGCGCCGGCGTTTCACCCGCGAAGATGGTTTCCGCAAAGAACATCTCTTTCGAGAGAAAGCCGTTCAGCAGCGGCACACCGGCCATCGCGGCCGCGGCAACGAGAGCGAGCGTCGCCGTGATCGGCATCGCGCGTGCAAGGCCGCCGAGCCGCGCAAGGTCGCGCGTTCCGGTTTCGTGGTCGACGATGCCGGCGGCCATGAAGAGGGAGGCCTTGAACGTCGCGTGGTTCAGCATGTGGAAGATGGCGGCCACCAAGGCGAGCGGGCTGTCCATCCCGAGCAGCAGCGTCATCAGGCCGAGATGGCTCACGGTGGAGTAGGCGAGCACGCCCTTGATGTCCCGCTGGAATAGCGCTGCGCACGCCCCGAGCACGAGCGAGCCCATCCCCACCGAGCAGACGATCCCGAACCAGAGGTCCGTGCCGGCAAGCGCCGGCCACAAGCGCGCGAGCAGGAATACGCCCGCTTTGACCATTGCGGCGGAATGCAGGTATGCGGACACCGGAGTCGGTGCGGCCATCGCCTGCGGCAGCCAGAATTGAAACGGCACCTGTGCGCTCTTCGTGAACGCGCCGAGCAGCAAGAGCACGAGCGCCGCCGGATACCACGGATGCGCATGTATCCGGTCCGCCGCGGCGAGTACCGCGTCGAGCTCGTAACTTCCCACGATGTGACCGAGAAGAAGCACACCTGCGAGCAGACAGAGCCCGCCTGTTCCCGTCACGCTGAGCGCCACGATCGCGCCGCGTCGGCTCTCGGCGCGGTGGTACCAGTAACCGATGAGCACGAACGAGGTGAGGCTCGTCATCTCCCAGAAAACGACGAGCTGGATGAGATTCCCCGAGAGCACGATGCCGAGCATCGAGCCCATGAAGGCCAGCAGGAACGAGAAGAAGCGCGGCACGGGATCGGCCGGCGACATGTAGTAGCGCGCATAGAGCACGACCAGGGCGCCGATGCTCGTGACGAGCCCCGCGAACATCCACGCGAAGCCGTCCATGCGTAGAGCGATTCGCACGCCGGCCTGCGGCAGCCACTCGAGCGAGCTGCGAACGATCACTCCATTCGCCACTTGCGGATAGAGCAGCGCCACCGCGCACAGGGTTGCGAGCGCAACGATGCCCGCGAGCCACGCCTCGGCGTTGCGGGCGTTCGGCCTCAGGAAGGCCGTGCACACGCCGCCCACGAACGGAAAGAGGACTATGAGCCACAGTAGCATCGGTCGCACTCTCCCAGAGATCGCATGCGCCGCCAAGTTTGGCGGCGCTCACTCCGTTTGCGCCATGACGTTCCTCATGAGCCGAGGAACGCCTCGCGCGCGTTCTCGGTCATCGCCGCCACCGCCGGATTCTTGATCTTGCGTTCCACCGAGATCGCATAGAACTCGGCGTTGATGCCGGAAACGACGCCGACGCGCGCGAAGCCGTACTCGCGCCGAAACTGATCTTCCAGAATGGCCGGCACCGGAGCGAAGCCGTGCCCGGCGCGTGCGAACTCGCGCAGCATCGCGTAGTCCTCGAACTCGCCGATCATGACCGGATGCACGTCCTGCTTCTCGAGCCACTGGTCGAGCGAGCGGCGAATCGCCGTGTCGTCCGTCGGCAGCAGCACCGGCACGCCGTCGAGCGATTTCGGGAAGCCACGGCGCAGCGTCTTGGCGAGCGCCGGTGTCGCCATCCAGAGCGCTTCGCATGTTCCCAGGCTGTGGCTGTAGGCGCGCACGTTGAGGCTCGGCGTGACCGGCGCATCGGAGAGCACGACGTCGATCTCGTGCACGGCAAGGTCCGCCACCAGCCGCTCGAGCGTGCCTTCGCGACAGACGAGGCGTACCGGTCGCTTCAGCGCAAGAGTGGGTTTCAGGATGCGGTAGGCCACTTCTTTCGGCACGACGTCGTCGATGCCGACGACGAGCCGCAGCGGCCGCGCACTGGGTCGATGCTCCAGCGCCTCGAGGAGATCGTTGCCGAGCGTGAAGATCTGGTCGGCGTAGTGGTAGACGAGACGACCGACCTCGGTCGGCACGAGCGTGCGTCCCGACTTGGCGAGCAGCTTCTCGCCAATGCGTTCTTCGAGCGTACGCAGCTGCGCGCTGATCGTGGGCGCGGAAAGCGCCAGCTCCTCGCACGCGCGCGTGAGACTTCCGGTGCGCACGACGGACCAGAAGTAGAGCAGGTGTTGATAGTTGAGCCGCCGTAGGGTCGCCATGCCTTGCCGTTCCGATGAAGGCCCCGATGATTTGTCGGCGAGCATAGCAGCGCCCGCGCGCGGTTTCGATAAAAACGAACTCTCCGTCTGAATATTTCTAATTGATCTAAGGGCGGAGCGCGCCCACCATGGCTACACGACGGGCAGTACGGCCTCTCTGCGGCGTATGCCGCTTTCGTGTTTGGAGGAACGTGATGCGAGATCGTCCGATTGTCATTACCGAGCTCGACGCCGCCAAGCTGCGCGGTCTGCTCGGTGTCTTTGGGAGAGCGCAGCGGGATCAGGATCATCTCGAAGAGCTCGCGCTCGAGCTCGAGCGTGCGCAAGTGGTCGATGCGGACACTCTGCCGGGCGATGTCGTCACGATGCACTCGCGCGTCCAGGTCACGGACCTGACGACCGGCGAGCGTCGCGAGCTGGTCCTGGTGTTCCCGGGGCAGGCGGATGTCCCCGCGCAGCGCGTGTCCGTGCTCGCGCCGATCGGCACCGCGCTCCTGGGTTACCGCGAAGGCGACGAAGTCGAGTGGCCGACTCCGGGCGGCCTGCGTCGCCTGCGAATCGACAAGGTCGTCCAGCCTGACGCGAGCACCGAGTATGCCGGCGAGCTGACCGCCGCAGTCGGCTGACGGTGACGTGTCGGACCGCCGCCGGAGAGTGCGATGAGAATTCTGTGTGCGACGGACCTGCTGCCGAAAAGCGAGCCGGCGATCGACCGCGCCGGCTTGCTGGCCGACGACTTGGGAGCGGACTTGACGCTGCTGCACGTCGTCGCGCCTGCGGATTCCGGGCGCGTTCTCGAGCAGACGCTGCAGATGCGCCTCGCACAGGCGAAGGCGCGCGTGCAGCCGCCGCTGTGGCGTGCGCGGACCAAGCCCAACGTCGCCGTGCGCACGGGGAATCCCGCGCGGCTGATCGTCGATACGCTCGGGCAGTCGCGGGCGCGTCTGCTCGTGCTCGGGCCGCATCGCAAGCGCCCGCTGCGGGACACGGTGGAGGGAACGATCGCCGAGAAAGTGCTCATGGCGAAGAAGTGGCCTCTGCTCGTCGTGCGCGATGAGCCTCGCGCCTCGTACCGCCGCGTTCTGCTTGCGCTCGATCTCTTCGGCACCTCGGCCTCCGCCGTGAGGGCCGCCGAAGCGCTGCTGCCGGCCGAGGTCGAGGCACAGATCGTGCACGCGCACGAGACTCCTTATGAAGGGATGCTCGACTACGCGGGCGTGAGCGTCGATGCGATGGCGCGCTACGCCGCGGGCTGGCAGCGTGAGGCGACGAAAGCCGTTCGCGACCTGCTCAGAGCGGAGAGCGCGGACGTTGAACGATACGACGTCACCATTGCGCGGGGTCAACCGGCCGCCGCGATTCTCGCGGCGGTCGAGCACTATCGGCCCGACCTCATTGTCATGGGTACGCGCGGGCGAGGGCGGCTGCGGCGCGCGTTGCTCGGCAGTGTCGCGAACCGGGTCCTGCATGAGTTGACATGCGACGCACTTATCGTGCCGGAAGGCTCGTTCGAGGCCTCGAGCCGCAAAGGCATACGCCGCCCGGCGGCTCTCGGCGTCGGCTCAGAACCTGCTGCCTCCCATCAGCCGAACGCGGTGCTTCGTTCTTCGTCCGCAGAGCGACGTCAGTGCCGATCCGGCCCGATTTGAAACCGGGTCTTGCAAAGAAATGAAGAATGTCGCATTCAAATAGTGGTCCGAAGACGCACGCTGACACGTGAGTCCGCGCGTCGAACCCGAGAGCTGCGCGACCCGTCGCGAGCCGTGCGCGGGTCTCCGGCTCAGGCATGCCATGAACGGAGGAGTGGGAACATGCGACGTGAAGATGAGCGCGGCGCCTTCCACCCGCGCACGGATGAGACTCGCACGAGCAATGTGGTCGCGCTGCCGCCCGAATGCCTGCGCGATGAGCTCCCGGTGCCCGAGCGCGTGGTGCACCAGCAATCCTCCAGGTTTCCGGAGTATCCGCTCGAGCGTCTCTGCGCTCACCGGAGCGAACCGTTTCAGCTGAGCTTCGCGCGGCAGGCGCAGGAGCTGCTTCGTGAGCGCGACGACGTCGAGCTCCTCGCTTCGCATCGAGGACTCACCGTTCGTGGTGAAACCGAAGAGCCGATCGCGGCGGCTGTCGAAGTGCTGCGGGACTACTATGGGTCGCAGCTCGAGATCGGGCCGCCGACGATTCGCTATCACAACGGCGTGACGCTCGAGCAGCCGTGGATGGGGCTGACGGTGCGCTGCCCGGTCGACTATCTCGACCGGGTGAAGACCGATCTCATCGCACGGAGTGCGACCATCGGGGTGTGTGAGACGTACGCGGGCAGATGCCTCCTTCAGGGGTGCGCCCCGCTTGCGTATCTGATCGGCTACCGGTCTGCGCTCGAGAAGCTGACATCCGGCGCGGGTCGGCACGCCATGTGGTTGAGTCACTATGCGCCCGTCGACTGTTGGCCCCCCGGCGGCGATGCCGCCTGAGCGGCGGCCGCATCGGCGAGCGTTTCCTACGACGAGGTCGTGTTGCGCTGGGGCAGCGCGAAGCGAATTGCGCGTTGAAACTGCGCGAAGAGGTGGAGTCTGCGGTCGGGCATGCCGTGACATCAACACCTGAGGTGCCGAAGCGGTTCGAAGCCGGAGGTTGCGTGCGCACATCGATCATCGAGCGGTGGGGATGTGAGGCAGGGGTGGCGCGGCAATGCCGGCACCAAAGGAGGGCGACCAGGTTGCCGGCGGGCACGCCTGACCCAGTGTGGCTCTGGCCGTTGCGTCTGTTTTTCGGGGCGGTGGGTATTCGGTGCCGTTGCATTCGGCTACAGTATCCGGGCTTATCTGAGCGAGGTTCGCATGCTCATAACTAGAAGAACTTTCGTGCGCTCCCTGGCGGCGGCAACGGCCGCGATTCCCGCAACACGAGTGTGGGCCGATAGCGCATCGCGCGCGTCGACCGCCGCCGTCACGGGCACGGGGAAGCCCATCACCCTTACTGCGTCGGACATCAACGATTTTCGCAGCAGTCTGCGCGGCAAGGTGCTGCTGGCACACGATGCGGGCTACGACACGGCGCGCAGGCTGTGGAATCCGATGTTCGATCGCCATCCCGCCGTCATCGCGCGGTGTGCCGGGACGGAAGATGTCGTTCAGGCCGTGAATTTCGCTCGCGCCCACGATCTGCTCACCGCGGTCCGCGGCGGCGGCCATAGCCTGTCGGGCCAATCGGCCTGCGACGGCGGTCTGATGATCGACCTGTCTCTCATGAAGGACATCCGGGTGGATGCGCAGCGCCGTCTCGGCCGCGCGCAAGGCGGCGCGCTGCTGGGCGAGGTCGATCGCAAGACACAAGAGCACGGTCTGGCGACGACGCTGGGCACGGCCACCGATACCGGTATTGCGGGACTGACGCTGGGCGGCGGCATGGGCCGCCTCATGCGTAAGCACGGTCTCGCGTGCGACAACCTGCAGGCAGTGGAAATCGTGACTGCGGACGGCAAAGTCCTGCGCACGAGCGAGCACGACAATCCGGATCTCTTCTGGGGACTGCGCGGTGGAGGAGGCAACTTCGGCGTCGTGACGGCCTTCGAGTATCGCCTCCATCCGCTCGAGAGCAAATTGCTGGATGGCGTCCGCGTCTACCCGTACGACAAGGCTCGCGCCGTGTTGGAAGCGGTGTACGAGCTCGGCCAACGCGCACCGGACGATCTTCTGTTGGGCGTGGAGCTGCTGAATCTTCCGCCCGATGCGCCGCATCCCGGACGCGCTGTGGCGCTGGCCGCAACGTATCTCGGCGATCCTGCCGCGGGTGCTCGGTTGCTCGAGCCGTTGTCCAAGATCGGCCCACCGCTCTTGGATGAGCTCTCGGCGAAAAGCTACCTCGAGGCGCAGGGCGCTCTCACGAGCGCGCCCGTCGCGGCGCCGAGTGCAGCGGTGGGCGCGCCGTCCTACGCGAAGACGGGATTCTTGCGCAGCTCGTCCACGGAGCTCTTCGATGAGATGGTCAGGAGCTTCGGTGCGTTGCCGGACTCCTTGAACGCCGTGCTGCTCTGGGCGCAGATCGGTGGCGCAGTCAGTCGCGTTGCGCCGGACGCGACGGCCTTCTGGAATCGCCGCGCCGAGCACGACCTCCTGATCGGAGGCAGCTGGGCGGACCGTTCGCAGGACGACGCGTACATCAAAGCGCTGCGCGGGCTCTGGAAGAACCTCGAGCGCTTCACCGAGGGGTTCTACGTCAACACGGAGCCCGGCGCCGACGACAGCCGGATTCGCGCGACGTACGGCGACAACTATCCGCGGCTGCGCGCACTCAAGCGCAAATACGACCCGACGAACCGTTTTCGGCTCAACGCGAACATCAAGCCCGCCTGAACGCGAGAGTCGCCGCCCTCGAAATGCGTCGCCATGCTCCGGGGGCCGGCGGCTGTGCCGCGAGCGGCCGAGAGCGATGCGTACAGGTCCACTTAGGTCTTATTTCCGGCTCGAATTTGCAGCGCCATACTCGAGCACATGAACACGATAACCAAATCAGTTGCAGGGCTGACAGGCGTCGCGCTCACCGTAGCCGTGACGTACCTGCTCGATCCGGATAACGGCCGTCAACGGCGCTCCACGCTAGGTGCGCAGTGCAAGAATGCCGGCACTCGCATCAATGAGCGCGCCCGCTCCTTGAAGGAAGGCGTGTCGCATCGATATCAAGACGTGACCGCGCGTGCACGCTCGTGGTTCGACGCGCGCAAACGCACCGACCAAGGCCTGGCGCGCACCATTCGCGTGAGCTTGCGGCGAGCAGTGCCGCAGGCCAACGGCATCGGTGTTGTCGCGCACGGCGATCAGATCATTCTCCACGGTGATGTGCTCGCGCAGGAGCACCAGCACGTGCTCGAAGTCGCGCGCGCGGTCCCAGGCGTCGGCAGTGTGATGGACCATCTCACGGACGTTCCGGAAGTCTCCGCCCCGAAGATCGGACCGCGCCTCCGCCAAGGTTTCAGCTCGGTACGCGACAATCTGGCGCAGCCGCACTGGTCGCCGACGGCGCGCGTGAGCACGGGCGCAGTGGGTCTCGCGCTCGTGCGATTCGGTGCGACTCACCGGAATCTCGTTGGCGGTATCGGTGCGCTGGCCGGTGCGGCGCTCATTGCGCGTAGCGTCTTCAATACGCCGCTGCGTCAGATCGCCCGCAGGAAGGCGAAGGCGGCCGAAGCTCCCGAGATGCCGGAAGCCGCAAGCCCGCGCACCACGCGCGCGGCCGAGCGCTTTACCGGAACGGAGCGGTTCGAACGAGTGATGTGAGCACGCGAGCGCGCGCGAGACGCTGACTCCTCAGCTCTCGGCGCGCGCGCTGTCGTACCCGTCTCCCGTCTTGTCCGCCCGCATCAGCACTGTGGGGCGGATCATTGCGATCTTGGCGTCGTTCAATCGAGTGAGCACCTCGAAAAGGATGGCGCTGCGCACCCGATACGTGTGCCGCGGAGAGGCGACGAAGCCCGCCGCGGCAAACAGGATGTTCCCGTCTTCGATGCCTTCGAGCATCACGCTCGGCTCCGGCGTCTTCAGGATCTCCGGGTGATCCTGGAAGGCCTGCAGCAGCTCCTTGCGCACGCGCTGAACGTCGCTTCCGAGCGGCACCGGCAAGTGGATCTCGACGAGGCCGAGCGGGTTGGCGAAGGTGATGTTGCGCACGACCTTCGTGATGAACTCCGAGTTGGGCACGATCACGGTCGAGCGATCGACTTGCTGGATCTCGGTGGCGCGTGCGTTGATCCGCCGCACGTCGCCCTCGAACTCTTCGAGCACGACGCGGTCGCCGACCTTCACCGGTCGCTCGGCGAGCAGGATGAGGCCGGACACGAAGTTCTGCACGATGGCCTGCAGACCGAATCCGATGCCGAGCGCCAACGCGCTCGCAATCCACGCAATCTGCTGCAGCCCGACGCCCATCGAGGAGAGCGCGACGGAAATGATGACGACGTAGCCGGCGTACCCGGCCAGTGAGGTCACCGAGTCGCGCATTCCCGGGTCCATGTCGGTGACCGGGAGATAGCGGCGGGACATCCACTGCTTCAGCATTTTCACTGCGCCGATGCCGAGCGCGAAAATGAGAATCCCGCGCGCGACGGCCCCGGGGCGCAGCTCGAGCGTGCCGATCGAAATGCCTTGCTGCAGCCGATGCCAGTGCGGCACGAAGTCGAGGGTCCCAGGAGCGTAGGGTGCGACGACTAAAAACAGCGCGAACAGCGCGATCGTGAATCGAGACAGCGCCGACAACAGAACTGCCGTACGGGTGATTGCGGCAGTCGCGCGGAGCTCGTTCCGAGCGGCGTCGGGTGCAGGGAGAACCGCCGTCAAGATGTCATCGACGAAGACGGCCAGAAGATAAGCGGAGGACAGCACGATCAGCACCCAAGCAGCTTGTCGCGCGACGAAGCTTCCCAGTGCCACATAGCCCGTGAGCGCGCAAAGGGCCGCAACGCCGACGACGACCCATCCGATCGAGACGAGCGCCGTGCGCCACGGATGCAGTGCTTTTGCCGCAGATGACGCGTCGCCATCCTCGGCTTGCGAAGCACGAACACCTCGGTGCAACCCCTGAGCGAGCGTTGCACACAGCACGAGCGTCATGAGAGCTTCGAGCGCTACGGACATACTCAGGCTCGCGCTCATCGCTTTCGTGAGTTGTTCGATGACAGCGAACAATACGATGACCACGGCAAGCTGCAGCGGGAACGTGCGGAGCGCACTGGCCACACGATCGGGAATGCGGGGCAGTCGCCAACTCGGTGCGCGAGCCGAAAGCAAGGCGGCGCCCAGCGTCGCGACGTAAACGCCCCCCGCAGCTATCGCGGCAAGCTCGAACAGAAGGCTCGTGAGTTGCGGGGGAGGGTGCGGTTCCGAGCTCACGGCCCACGCGAACGCCGTCGCGACAATCGCGACACACGTCGTGTTGAGCGCGACGTGCGCCAATGCGCGCAGCGACTTTTGCAACCTTCCAGGCAAAGTTGCACGCTGTATCCGGGCAGTCAGTCGCCGGCGCGCGACGACGGCGATGACGCTCGCGAGCAATGCGGCCAAGACTGAGAGAGCAGGCACGCGCACGAGCGCGTCTTTCGTTTCGATCGCGAACGTGCGCGCGCGCTGCGCATCGCGATGCGCATCCGTACCGAGGCTCTGCCAGAAGCGCCTCTCTAGCGGTCCGTTGGTGCGATCCGCGAGCCGTGCGCGAAAGCGCTCACGAGCCTGTGCCGCGATCTGGCCGATGATCTGATCGGCTTCCAGCGACAGCACGCCCGCGAGCGTCGCCTGTCCCTCCACCGACGTGAGCTGGCGCTCGAGCTGCGCGCGTTCTGCAGCCACTTCGCTCGACTCGTTCGTGCTCGCCGCGGCTTTGTCGAGCTCGGCGCGGCGGGCGACGAGCTGCGCGAGCTGCGGAGCGAGCTCGTTGCTCGTCGCGTGAAGCTCGGACTGTAGATTGAGCACTTCCGCGCGCAGGTCCAGCAGCGCGCGCTCGTCCTGGGCCGCGGCCACGCTCTTGCGAATGGTCTTCAGCTGATCGCGCGCGTCATCGAGAGAGATCGCGGGCGCGCGCTCGGCGGCGACTGCAGAGGTGAGCGTCGGAAGCATCGCCCCGAGCACCATCACCGCAACCAGAGAGGCACGTGCGCTCACGCCTTTTGATTGCTCCTCTCGTGAACAAATGGCAAGTCCATCAAAGGCCAATGGAGGGCTCGCGGGCCGCGGCCGCGCTGGACTCCCTCATGTACACCACCTTCGTCATCTCGGCGCCGAAGAACAGCGCCTGGCTCATCACCTTCATCCACAGCATCACTACGAGCACGCTGCCGAACGTTCCGTAAGCGCCGAGGTTCTTGCCGAAGTAGCCGCCGAAGAAGGTGAGCAATTCCGCTCCGACGAGCCACGCGATCGCGCAGAAGGTTGCGGCTCGCCACAGATGTCGAAAGCGCAGGCGAACGGGGGAAAGGACTTCGAGCAAGATCAGAAATCCCAGGGGCACCATCAACACGGCCACGGTCACCGGCACCGCCCAGCCGATGTCGTGAGTCAGGAACGGCAGCGAATCGAGCAGTCCCTTCATCCACTGAACGACGATCAATAGCCCCACGACGAGCAGCAGCATCGCCGCTGCCGCGATCACGATTGCGAACGACAGAGCGCGCTCGAGCACGGTCGTGCGTACGATCGTGCGGAGGCGGCCGGCGACGAGCGGCGGAGCTTGCTTCCAGATCGCGCGAAACGTCATCCGCAGGTGGCGGAACAACACTGACGCGGCCACCAGCAACGTGAGCAGGCTCACGACCGTGGCGATCGACGACTGCTCCTGTATCCAATGCAATGACTCTTCGATGGCAGCGCGCAGCTGCGGTCCGAAATTTGCGTCGATATTCGCGAGAAGTTGCTGCTGCAGCGACGCTGCAGCCTGGGAGGAGCGGAGCAGCAGCCCCATCGTGCCGAGCAGAACGAGGACGAGTGGTACGAGCGAGATGAGCGCGTAGTACACGATTGCCACTGCGAAGTAGCGCGCGTAGTCCCGCTCATACTCGCTCCAGGTCGAGCGCAGTAGTTGCACCCAGGCCATCCGGCTCATCCTGCCGCCGATGCGCTCGATCCGTGAGCGATGCGAAAGGCCTATTGTCATGTGTTAAGGCTCTGCGACGCGAGCCGCGACGTGTGGCGCCAAATGACGGTAATTGCGGAGGACTGAACGCCGAAGGTTGCGATAGTCGACAACAGGGGTTGAGCGCGCAACCGGGAGGCGTCCATGAAGCAAATATGATCCAGCCCCTCGTCAGTGTGGTAGACCACGACCCCATTGTGCTCAACATGCTCGAGAGTGCGCTCCATCAGCGCGGATGCGGGCTGCGCACGTACAGTTCCGGGGAGGAATTCCTCGCCGCAGACGGTGCCAGCGCGACCGCATGCATCATCATCGATGTAGATCGATCGGGAAGCGATGGCCTGGAGCTGCAAGCGCGCCTCGTCGCGACGGGCTGCGAGAGCGCCATCATCGTTCTGACGACGCATGAGGATATTTCGACGAGCGTGCGAGCCATCAAGGCCGGAGCACTGGACGTTCTCGGTAAGCCCATCCAAGAAGCGCACTTGCTGAGCGCGCTCGATGAAGCGCTCAGGCTGTACGCGGAGCAATCCCGTGTGCGGGCGCTGCGAAGCACCATCGAGCACCGGCTCGGCACGCTGACCGCACGCGAGCGGCAAGTGCTCGATCACGTCGTCGCCGGGCGGCTGAACAAGCAGATCGCCGCGGAGCTGGGGGTCGTCGAGGATACGATCAAAATGCATCGCTCCCGCGCCATGCGCAAGCTCGGTGTGCGCTCGCTGCCCGATCTCGTGCGCTTCATGCTGCGCGCCTCGCGCAACGACCCGTCGCCGAACGAGACGATCTCCTCGCGTCAGCTGCGCGTGTGATGTCCCGGCGCGGCGCCGCCCGGCAGTGGCTCCGACCCCGCAGCGACTTGCACTTCCGGAACACGTCCTGCCACAGGCTCCTGCCGCGCGATCTTGAATCCAATGATGCCCCAGAGAATCGAGAGCAGCGGGCTCGCGATATTGAATAGGCAGAATGGCGCATACGCGAGTGTCGGTACCCCAAGTGTCGCCGCCATGAACGCGCCGCAGGAGTTCCAGGGAACGAGCGCGGAGGTTACTGTTCCACCATCCGCGCAGGCGCGGGACAGATTCGCTGCGCCGAGCCCTCGTTTCTCGAACTCGTTGTGGAACAGTCGTGCGGGCAGCACCAGTGCAATGTATTGGTCCGCCGCGAGCACGTTGAGGCCGAACGCAACCCCGACCACCGATCCAATCAGACGCCCGGTGCTCCGCGCAACATTGAGCAGCGGATTGATGAGCTTTGCGAGGAGCTTGAATTCGTCGAGCATGGTGCCGAAGGTGACCGCGCCGATGATGATCCACAGCGTCGTCAGCATGCTCGCCATGCCGCCGCGCGACAGCAGCCGATCCAGCACGTCGATGCCCGAGTTCGCCTCGAATCCGGTCGCGATCGCCACCCACGCCGCTTTGATGTACACGAGGGGCGGCGTGATGTGCTCGTCATTGATGAACCGCACGATCGCATCGTGCTGAAAGAAGGGCGCCATCAGCGCAGCGAGCAGCGCCGCGCCCATGATTGCCAGCGAAGCGGGCACCTTGCGGATCGACAACACGATGAGCACCGCGAGCGGGATCAGGTTCCACGGCGTGATCCAGAAGAGCTTGTCGAGCTGGTTGAGCTCGCTGCCGGTGTCCACGCCGGGCGCGACCGACGTGCGCAGCCCGATCGCTCCGAGCACGACGAGCGCGATGAGGAAGGCCGGCACCGACGTCCAGATCTGATGCCGCAGATGAGTGTAAATGTCGAGGCCGACGAGCTGTGAGGTGAGAACGGTCGTCTCGGAGAGCGGCGATAGCTTGTCACCCAAGTACGCCCCGGAGATGACCGCGCCGGCGGTCACTGCCGGCGAGACGCCGACGAGAGATGCGAGGCCGACGAGACCCACACCGATCGTTCCCGCGGTCGTCCACGAGCTGCCGATGGACAGCGAGATCAAGGCGCAGACGACGAGCGTGGCGACGTAGAAGTAGCCGGGTTGCAGCACCTGGATTCCGTAGTAGACGAGCGTGGGAATCGTGCCGGACATGTTCCACGTGCCGATGAGTGAACCCACCGCGAGCAGGATGAAGATCGGCGTCACGATGGACTCGAACGCGATCTTGCCGGTGCTGACGACCTCCTCCCAGTGGTAGCCGTTCTTCAGGGCGACGAGCGCGACGACCATGCCGGAGAGAATCAGGGCAACCGGTATGGGGCCGTCGACGGCATCGACGCCGAACAGCGCCACCGCGCCGCCGATCAGCACGACGAGCGCCACGAGGGGAATCAGGGCGTCGAGATAGGACGGTTCCTTGATCTCCCGCGCTCTCTCTTCGGATAGCTCGACCATTGCCGTCTCCTTCAGTCAGCCGCGAACGATTTGCGCACGCTGACCCAGTACTCGAGGGACCCATAGTGGAAGTCGTCGAGGTTGCTGCGGTCGTGCAGGTAGATCACGCGCGGCTGCAGATTCCAGGTCGTTGCGAGCTCCCAGGTGAGCCCCGCGACGACCTCGTACAGGTTGTCCTTCCGGCGCAGGATGTACGCCTCGTCGAGCGCGTCCGGATGGAAGTGGGTGTGATCGGTGTTGAAGCGATTGTGCTCCCATAGCGCCGCGACGTCCGCGCCCAAACGCTCGTTGACGGGCCAGTCGAGGCCGATCGTCACGCCGTAGAAGCCGGAGTCGCCGTCGGCGCGTCGCGTCGCATACTGATAACCGCCGTGCGCGCCCAAGGAGAAGCTCGCCGCGCCGTCGGCGAGCGAGCGAGTCCAGCCGGCGCTCGCTTCTGCGATCGAGCGGCTGCGATCTCGCAACGGACCGCTCGGATACTGGCGTCGTCGCACGTAAGTGCCGAGAGCGATCTCGTTCTCGATATCGAGCGCGCGACGCCAATCGAGTGAGACGCCGTAGTCGTGCCGATAGTCGCCGTGCCCGATGTAGAACAGCTGACCGCGAAGCGCGAGCGCGATGTTGCCCTCGTTGAGCGCGCGGCTCGCGCCGATGCGGGCGTTGAGCTCCGAGTCGTTGTGGGTCGTCGCGCTGTCGAAAACGCGCGCGGCGTAGTCGAGGCTGCCATTCAGGGCGTAGCCGCTCGATAAGAGATAGTTGAGCCCGCCGGCGAGCGTCGCGCGATAGGTGAGCTCGTCCGGCTCGGACGAACCTGTCGCGCTCGAGGAGGTCACGCCGTAGCCGCCGAGGCCGGCTTCGACGTAGTCGAAACCGACGAGTCTGCCCTGCGCCTCATCCTCGTCTTCCAGATACTGTTCAGCCGCGCGTGCATGGATCTCAACCTGTGATTGCAGGTCTCGCGGAAGACCGGCGAAGCGCAGCACGGTGTCGAAGAGGATCTCTGCGTCGGCGAAGCGCCCCGCTTCGTAATACGCGCGTGCGAGCTGAAGTCGCGCGGAGATCGATGCAGGCTCGGCCGCGAGCGCATGCTCCAGGGCAGGAATATCGAGATCGGCCGCTCGTGCAATGGCTGCGGCCCACATGACCGTTGCCGCGAACGGCGCCACAGTGGAGCACGCAGCGAACCTCTTCATACCGCAAGCCTGCGCAAACGCACGGGGGTTACAAGTCCACGTAGGGCCTATGGCGAAGCGCGACGCGTACACCGCAAATTCGGTCGCAACCCCTCCTGGGAGGTGTCGAGTGCAGAAATCGTCGAGCGTCCCTCCATCCGTCGGAGTGACCGGATTCGCGCCGGATGAGGTTGGCCAGGACACCGCCCCTGCGCAGGTCGATGCATCGCAGAAGCTGTCGCGATTCGCATTGACCGGCATGGTCGTGGGCTCGATGGTCGGCGCGGGCATCTTTTCGCTGCCCCGTACCTTCGGCGCTGCGACCGGTCCTTTCGGCGCGCTGCTCGCGTGGCTCATCGCGGGGACGGGCATGTACATGCTCGCGCGCGTCTTCCAGTCTCTTGCAGAGCGCAAGCCGGAGCTGGATGCAGGTGTCTACGCGTACGCGAAGGCTGCGTTCGGCCCCTACGCCGGCTTCCTGTCCGCATTTGGATACTGGATCGGAAGCTGTATCGGCAACGTGTCGTACTGGGTGTTGATCAAGTCGACACTCGGCGCGTTCTTTCCGGTGTTCGGCGACGGCAATACCGTCACGGCGATCGCGGTCGCATCGGTCGGCATCTGGGCCTTTCACTTCATGATCTTGCGAGGCATCCGCCAGGCCGCCTCGCTGAATACGATCGTCACGATCGCGAAGATCGTGCCGATTCTCACGTTCATCGTGCTGCTCGCCGGCGCGTTCAACGCCGACCTCTTCCGTGCGAACTTCTGGGGCGGCGACATCGAGACGAAGGGCCTGCTCTCGCAGGTGCGCGCGACGATGCTCGTCACCGTGTTCGTGTTCATCGGTATCGAAGGCGCGAGCGTCTATTCGCGCTATGCCAAGAAGAGATCCGATGTCGGCGCGGCGACCATCTTGGGCTTCATCTTCGTCACCACGCTGCTGGTGCTCGTGACCCTGCTGCCGTACGCCGTGATGCAGCGGTCCGAGATCGCGGAGTTGCGCCAGCCTTCGATGGCGGGTGTGCTGGAGGCAGTCGTCGGGCCCTGGGGCGCCGTGTTCGTGAGCGTCGGGCTCATCGTGTCGGTCCTCGGTGCCTATCTCGCCTGGTCCCTCATCTGCGCCGAGGTTTTGTACACCGCGGCGAAGACGGACGACATGCCACGGGTTTTCGCGACCGAGAACCGGCACGCCGTGCCGGCCGCCGCGTTGTGGCTGACGAACGTCGTCGTGCAGCTCTTCGTGATCAGCACGTACTGGTCGCAGAACGCCTTCTCGCTGATGCTGGAGCTGACCAGTGCGATGTCGTTGATTCCGTACCTATTGGTTGCCGCCTACGGATTCATGCTCGCAAGGCGCGGCGAGACCTATGAAGCGCAGCCGGGCGCGCGCACGCGTGACCTCGTCGTCACCGCGATTGCCGTCATCTACACGGCATTCATGCTCCTCGCGGGAGGCATGAAGTTCCTTCTGCTGTCCGCGCTGCTCTATGCACCGGGCACGCTGCTGTACTACTGGGCGCGGCGCGAACGAGGCCTGACGACGTTTCAGCCGATCGAGTGGATTCTCTTTGCAGTCGCGGCCGTCGGCTGCGTCGTTGCGATCCGGGGGCTTGCGACCGGCGACATCACACTTTGAGATGCGGAGGAGATCATGAGCACCACCCCAACAAAACCGGCGGAGTACGGCGTGTACTCGGAGGTAGGCCAGCTTCGTAAGGTGATGGTGTGTGCACCCGGACGCGCTCACCAGCGCCTCACGCCCACGAATGCCGATTCGCTGCTGTTCGACGACGTGCTCTGGGTCGAGGCGGCGAAGCGCGACCACTTCGATTTCATCCAGAAGATGCGCGACCGCGGCATCGAAGTGGTCGAGATGCACAATCTGCTCGCGGAAACCGTGGCGATACCCGAAGCGCGCAACTGGATCTTCGATCAGCAGCTCGTATCACACGAGGTCGGCGCCGGGCTCGTCGACGAGGTGCGCAGCTACCTCGAGCAGCTCCCTCCGCGCGAGCTCGCCGAGACGCTGCTCGGCGGCCTCTCGAGCTACGAGGTTCCAGAAAGCAAGTACGACGGCGAGCTCATGAAGCTCACGCGCGATGCGCTCGGTGTTACCGAGTATCTATTACCGCCTCTGCCGAATACGTTGTACACGCGCGATACGACGTGCTGGATCTACGGTGGCGTGACGCTCAATCCGCTCTACTGGCCGGCCCGTCACGAGGAGACGATCCTCACGACGGCGATCTACAAGTTCCACCCGGACTTCGCGGGTAAGGTCAAGGTGTGGTGGGGCGACCCCACGAAGGAGTGGGGCCTTGCGACCGTCGAGGGCGGCGATGTCATGCCGATCGGCAAGGGCATCGTGTTGATCGGCATGAGCGAGCGCAGCTCGCGCCAGGGCATCACCGATCTTGCGGTGTCGTTGTTCAAGCAGGGCGCGGCCGAGAAGGTGATCGTCGCGGCGATGCCGAAACTGCGGGCGGCGATGCATCTCGACACCGTGTTCACGTTCGCGGATCGCGACTGCGTGTTGCTGCACCCGGACATCGTCAACCAGATTCGCACATTCACCTTGACCCCCGATGACGGGCCGCACGGCTATCGGGTCCATGAGGAAACGGAACCGTTCGCCGACGTCGTCGCGCACGCGCTCGGGCTCAAGAAGATGCGCGTCGTCGAGACCTCCGGCACCGCTTACATGCGCGAACGCACGCAATGGGACAGCGGCGCGAATCTCGTGTGCGCCTCGCCGGGCGTCGTGTTCGCCTACGACCGCAACACCCTCGCCAACACGCTGCTGCGCAAGCAGGGAATCGAGGTGATCACGATCGTCGGATCCGAGCTCGGACGCGGCCGCGGTGGTGGACACTGCATGACGTGTCCGCTCATCCGCGATGCCGTCGACTATTAGTTCACCGCCAAGGAGTCGACCATGAGCAATCTGGTAGCAGTTGTATTCGAGGACGAGACGACGGCGTTCGAAATGCGAACGGCGCTCATCAAAATGCAGAAGCAGAATCTCATCGACCTCGAGGATTCGGTGGTCGTCACGCGCGATGCGAAGGGCAAGATCAAGCTCGATCAGGCCACCAATCTCACCGCCGCCGGCGCGGTCGGGGGCGGCTTCTGGGGATTGCTCATCGGGCTTCTGTTCCTGAATCCGCTGCTCGGCGCAGCGGTGGGAGCGACGGCCGGGGCGATCAAAGGGCGCTTCGCAGACATCGGCGTGAACGATGAGATGATGCGTGAGGTCGCGCAATCGATGCACCCCGGCACCTCCGCGCTGTTCGTTCTCGTGCGCCGTGCGACGGTCGACAAGGTGCTCGAGGGGCTCAAGGCGTTCGCAGGTAAAGGGAAGGTGTTCCAGTCGTCCCTGAACAAAGACGACGAAGCGGCCCTGCGCGACGCACTGGAGGCCGCTGCGTGAGAGCGCTCACGGCAGCGGATGCCCGAGGGCGCAAAGCGGTTCGCATATTCATCTCGATTTGTTGCCTGGCCGCGGTGGGCTGCGAGACGCAGTCGTTCCGTGTTGGGCAGAGCGTGAGCGTGCAGTTCGGCACGGTGCGCCACGCCGAGCAGGTCCAGCTGCAATCGGATGCGGCGGCCGGCGCGATCGTCGGCGGAACCATCGGGCTCATGGGGTCCGCAGGCTCGAGGCACGCACCGCGCAACGCGATCATGGGCGCCGCGCTCGGTGCCGCGACCACCGCGGCTGCCGAGGGCGATCGCACCGGAATGGCGTACACGGTGGAAATGCTCGATGGATCGAAGGTGCGCATCATTTCCGACCAACGGGAGATTCATGTCGGCGACTGCGTCGCCATCGAGCGCGTCGGCCAAACCAACAACATCCGGCGCGAGGCATCCGCCTACTGCGCAGGAGGTAATGAGCAGGCCCTTCAGTCGGTGAGGAAAGAAGCGGAAGCCGCCGCCGCACACTGCGCGGCGGCCAAGGAGGAATTGGTGAAAGCGAGCACGCCCGAGGCTGTCGAGACGGCCGGTCGCAAGATCGAGCTCTTGTGCAACTGAGGTCGTGCGCCCGGCGTTGAGTTCATTTACGAGGAGATTGTCATGCAAGCAGTGAAACTATCGTTGATCGTTCTGATGGCCTTGCCGGTCGCGGCGCTCGCGCAGGACGCCTCGCCGCAAGCGCGGTCGGGACAGGATCAATCCGCACAGGACTCATCTGCATCGGCGCAAGATGAATCCGCACAGGGCGAGTCCACGCAGGGCCGGTCGCGGCTCGCGGAGGGCGAGTCGAGCTCGAGTTGCATCAGCAACATCACGTTCAGCCAGGAGTTCCTCAGCCGCTATCCCACGGCCGGCGGCGCGTGCCGCGAGGTGAAGGTGCAGGACGGGCACAAGTGGGCGCGCTTCGATGCGAACGTCGCGCGCGTGAGCGGCAATCGCGTGACGGCGAACTTCGTCGATCGGTTCGACAAGAACCTCGGCAGCATCACGTTCGATGCCGCGCCCGAAGCTCGCGTGCAGGTGAACGGCCGCCCGATGCGATTCTCGACTCTGCAGCGCGGTGACCGGCTGTCCTTCTGGATGCCCGAGGACCGCGTCGGGTTCTACGCGGAGCCGGGCGCGTCGGAGACCACGAAGCTCGCGGTGGTGAGCACCGAGCCGGCGCAGCGCTGACCGTCGGCTCTCCAAAAGTCGTTACGAGAGGCACATTCCCATGACCACACGAATAGCGATTCTTGCACTGGCCGCTTTCGCGGCGAGCAACCTGGCGTTTGCCCAGACGCCGCCGTCCGACACGAGCACGCCCAGCTCGTCCGATCAGCCCGCCCCGCGGGAGGCGCCGGCCACGGGCACGAGCAAGTCCCGTCCGTCATCGGCCTCGAGCCCACATCAGCGGCAAGTCACGGGCAAGGAGAAGGATCAGATGATGAAGGACTGCATCGCGCGCCAGAAGGCGGCCGACTCGTCGGTCTCCGAAAGCGATGCGAAGAAGACGTGCGAGGAAGAGAGGAGAGCGAGCGCGCCCTCGAACCGTTGAGGAGCTGGCGCGCCCTCGGTGAGGTGCCGCAGGAAGGGACGCTTGGCGTGACACCGGGAGTCTGGGCGTGCTTCGCACCGTCTTGCTGGCGACCGACTTGAGCGCGCGATGCGATCGCGCGCTCGAGCGCGCGGTGGCGCTGGTCGGGGAGAGGCGGGCGCGCCTCGTCATCTTGCACGTGTTCGCGGAGTTCGAGGAATCGAACTTCACGTACGGCAGGCATGTGCCTCCGGAATGGCGCGCGCCTGCCGATGCCGTGCAGATTGCGACCGAGCACGTGCGACAGGGCTTGTACGCCGACGCCACGGAGATCGTCGAGCAGGCGACCGTGCTCGTTGCCGCAGGGGAGCCTGCGGACGCGATCGAGCGCGTGGCTGTTGTGCAGAACGTCGACCTCGTCGTCACTGGAATCGCGCGAGAAGGACCGTTCGCGAGCACACCTGTCGTCGTCGGCCGCACCGTCGCGAGGCTGCTGCGGCGACTAGCGATACCAATCCTCATCGTTCGCAGTCGCCCGCGCGGGCCTTACGACCACGTTGCCGTGATGAGTGACTTCTCCGAGGCGTCCGCCCATGCCCTTCGGGCGGCGCTGAGGCTCTTCCCGGACCAAACAGTGCCTGTGCTGCACGCCTTCGAGGCCCCGCATTCGGGGACACTCGATGACTTGCCGCGACGAGTCGACGACCTCAAGCAGACGCATGAGGCGGAGCTCGCCGGGTTCGTCACAGCGACGATTCCGTCCGCAGATGATGCGGGACGGCTCACCAGATCGGCGGAGTACGGACAGCCTCGGCAGCTCGTGCGCGAGTGGGTGCGGGACCGGCGCGCCGATCTCGTTGTGCTCGGTACTGGCTCGCACGGCGCCATGCGCGAAGCGCCGATAGGAAGCACGGCGAAGAGCATCCTGCAGTCGTTGCCGTGCGACGCACTTCTCGTGCGTGCGCCGGCGATGGTGTAGCCGTCAGGCGTCGACTCCGGCCATTCAGTGGCCTTCGGGGCCGCGCCTCCGCCTGAAATCTTCACTTGCGCCGCCACCCGGCGCATTCTCGGCTCATCGGTTTAGGGCGCGCGGCTTCGGTGGGCGGCACGCGCCGACATCAGCCCACGGCAACTAAAGGAGGTGATCCAAGTGGCTCATACAGACGTTGGTTCGGTCGCGCCTCTGGGCGCGCTGGTCGTTCGCGAGGTGAATCGTTGATTCGACCTCGTACGGCCGGGAAGCCATAGAGGGACGCGCGCAGGCTCATTGCCACGCGCGCGACCGGGTCCAACGGAAGGACGCTCCGATGCAGTTGCCGTGCGGATGACCTTGGTTCGTACGGAATAGTGCCTCGAGCAGGAACGGCGGAGTCCTCACGGGCTCCGCCGTTTTCTTATGCGCCCCCGTCGCCGGAGGCGCGCGAATAGGCCGCTGGCATCCCGCGCGCTTCGCAGCAAGCGCTCCGGCGTCCGGCTGCACTGGCTCATCCGAGCGACGCTTTCGCCGAGTGCCAGGCGCCTCGGAGGCGCCCCCGCGCTTGCCGCACAAGGGAATTCTTGAAACCCGTACGCGTGCAACGCCCGCGCTCTGGTTACTATTGGCGGCATGACGAGACCCGCCCGACACTCGGCCGCCCTGAGCCTGCTCCTCCTGGCAGCCCTGACCTTTTCCGGGTGCACGACGACCGGCGGCTCTGCCGACGAGCCCGTCGTCGTGGAGCCCGAGAGCGCCTCGGCCGAGGTGCCCGAGCCGAGCGACGAAACGGCTCCCGACGCGGACAGCAGCTCGAAGCAGGAAGAAGGCGAGGTCCCCCTGGCCGTGGCCGAGTCGGAGCACCCCGAATCGGAGCACACCGAGCAGGCGCCCAAGGAGGTCGTCATCGAAGGGACCCGGCGCCGTCACGAGGAGATCCACGATCTCGTCGTCGAGGCGCAGACCCTGCTGCGTGACGTCGAGCTCAAGTACGTCCTCACCGGCAAGGGGAAGAGGCAGGTGCTGCGTGGCCGCCCCGTCGCCTTCGCGGTGTGGAGTGAAACGAAGCAGGAATGGTCGATCGTTTACATCGAGCTGCCGCGCCCGCCCGTCCGGTGGAAACCCGGTGGACGACGGCCTTTTCCGTTTCGGGTCCTCACGCCGGGCATCGAGGCGCGTCACGTGAAGGGCACCGGTGCCGAGCGGCTGATGTTCGCCTTCTCCCGGGATGGGGACACGTTGAAGGTCTACGGCCGCAAGTTCCCCGTCTTCGACAACAACCTGGTCAAGCGCCGGCAGTGGAGCGCGGTCGTCCAGACCGCCAAACCGATCGTGTATCTGCCGTTCACGGAAGACACCTTCGACCCGGCGTTCGTCACGGCGGGGAAGGAGTTCCTCGTCAGGACGGCGCGCAAGGCGCTCGAGGAAGTGCGTTTGGCCAATGTGCCGAGCGCGGCATTCCCCGGAGAGCTGCTCGCGGATGTCGTTCCCGTCGAGCTCATCGCGACGCTCGCCGTCATCGAGCAGACCGACGATCGGGACTACGTGGAGAAGCAGGGGCTCGCCTTCGACGAGGTGCTGAGTCAGTACGGCCTCAAGCAGGAGGAGGCGTATCGGTACAGTGTCTCGAGCGCACGTGCGCTCGGGCCGATGCAGTTCACCAATCGCCGCGGCAACGGCACGTACGCGCTCGTGGTCAGACGGTGCCCCGGCGCGAAGCTCGACCCGGTGTTCGAGCGCGGCGCGACGAATCTGCTGAACGCGATGAAAGCGGCGGCGTGTCTGCTGGATCTGGAGCTTGCGGGGATGCGCCCGGACATTCGGCTCGCGTATCGAACCAATCCGGCGGTGCTGGGCATCTTTCCCGTCGCCGCGTACAACGGCGGACCGCGCAACGTCGCGAAGCTCTATCGCGTCCTCACTCGAATGAAAGTCCAGGTCGATGAGCTGACCCGCCCGGCACTCCAGCTCACAGGATATTCGGTGACGTGTCCGTGCATCTGGAAAGCAGAGGGCACGAATGCGCGTCCGCTGACCATCCCGAGATACAACAACGAGAACCGCTGGTACATCGAGAAGTATCAGAGCATCGTGAGCCTGTTCGAGACTGCCGCGGAGGCTTCGTTCGCGCAGCCCTCGGCCGGCATTCGCGACGAGGCGACCGGCTCGGCGCGCTGACGCCGCGGCATCGGCGAAGGGCCCGTCCAGCGCTCGCGTGCTCGCGATCCATCGGTGTCGCCGATGGGTTCCGACGATTTTTATCGGTTGCGAAATCTCCGTCGCGCACTAGCCTCAAAGGAGCTTCGGACCCGACCCCGGGCGAGAACAGCAAGGCCATTGCCGGACGGAGCACCTCATGTCCAACGACATCTTCCCGCAGAGCACACCGGAGCTGGCGGCCGCGCGCCGCAAGCTGGCCCCCGAGATCCATGACGCCTTCATGAGCTTCAGCGGACGCGTGTTTGCCGAGGGCGCGCTGCCGGTGAAGACCAAACAGCTCATCGCGGTCGCGGTGGCGCACGTCACGCAGTGTCCGTATTGCATCCGCGGACACACCAAGGCGGCGCTACGCCAC
>DASTRY010000101.1:0-34772 GCA_035760965.1 Steroidobacteraceae bacterium
GGCTACGACTACGACGGGCTCACCGAGTACCTGAAGCGCGTCAAGGCGAAATTCCCGGACAAGACCGACGCCACCATCCTGCTCGAGAAGGACACGCCCTACGACATCCTGGTGCAGGTGATGGACCGGGTGCGCGTGCTCGAGGTGCCGCAGGGCCTGACGACCGTGCAGGCGGAGCTGTTCCCGGACATCTCGATCGGCGATGCGCCGGCGGAGACGCCGGGCCCGGTGGCGAGCGCGCCCGCGGACGCGAAGGGAGAGAAGCACACATGAGCATGTCGAACCGGGCGCGCCGCATGGCCCAGCATCACCTGCGTCATCGCGCGGATGCCGAGCTGAACCTGATCCCGCTCATCGACATCCTCTCGGTGATGGTGGCGTTCCTGCTGGTCTACTCGACCGAAGTCGAGGTGATCCAGAACACCAAGGGCATCGAGATTCCGCAGTCGATCGCGCAACAGCAGCCGAAGCAGTCGGTGGTCGTGATGATCACGAAGGAGCAGCTGTTCGTGCAGGGTGAGCTCATCACCACGATCGACGAGATCCGCAAGGCCGACACCCCGCTCATCGAGCCGCTGCGCGCGGCGCTCAAGCGGCCGATGCTCGTCGGCGATGTCGCCGCGAAGGACCTGGCGGCGCGCGAGATCACGGTGATGGGCGACAAGTCGCTGCCTTACGACGTGCTGAAGAAAGTGATGGCGACGTGCACGGATGCCGACTACGGCAAGATTTCTCTCGCGGTGCTGCAGAAAGAAAAGCCGGTCGAGGCCGGCCGGTTGAAGCCGGTTTAGAGACGGAGTCGCCACGTGTTGCTCGCCCCGTACTATCGAAACTATGAGCTCGCTTGGGAAGGCGATCCCGAGTCGAGCGCGCGTTTTCGCAAGATCCTGCGCATCGGGCTCATCCTCCTGGTGCTGTTCGGGCTGCTCTTCCCGCTGCTGCCGCATCCGAAGAAGACGACCTCCGAGGAGGTCATTCCGCCGCGGCTCGCGCGCGTCATGATCGAGAGCCAGCCGAAGCCGCCGCCGCCTCCGCCGCCGGTGCAGGAGCTGCCGAAGCCGAAGATCGAGCCGGAGAAGAAGACGCCGGTGCCGCCGCCGCCCGAGGACAAGCAGCGCCTCGCGCGGCAGAAGGCCGAGAAGCAGCTCAATCAGGTGAAGGACGAGCTCGCCGACCTGCGCGAGCAGATGAATCTCGAGCCGCTCGCGCAGACGAAGAACCTGATCGGCGCAGTCGGGGCGGATTCGCACGCCGAGCGCTCGCTCATCACCTCGAAGGTGGGCGCGGGCAGCGGCGGCATCACCTCCGCGAATGCCAGCCGCGGCTTCGGCACGGGGGCGGGCTCCTTGACGGGGCACGAAACCGGTGCGGTGGCCTCGAATATCAGCCGCTCGGGCCTCAACGCGCGCGGCCCGACGCGTACCGGCAATAGCGGCAAGGCGGCCCGCAGCCGCGAGGAGATCGAGCTGATCTTCGACCGCAACAAGGGCGCCATCTACTCGCTCTATAGCCGTGCATTGCGCGATCAGCCCGATCTTCAGGGCAAAATGGTGCTGGAGTTCACAATATCTCCCTCCGGCGAAGTGACGATGTGCCGGGTAGTTTCCAGCGAATTGCACGATCCTGACCTCGAAAAGAAGATCGTGGCGCGTGTGCGCCTGTTCCGGTTCGAGGCGAAGGATGTCGAGACGATCACGACCACCAAACCTATCGACTTCTTCCCGGCCTGATCGGGCCGGCGGGTGCGGCTGCGCGTCCGCGCAGCCTGCACGGCCCGCGCCGCATCCCACCACCTGGGGAGCGTCGGGAGTCCCGTCGTGAATCTGCAGTCCGAGATCGAATACTTCCAGGAGCTGGCGCTGCTCGACAAAGCGCGCCTGCTGAACATGTTCCTGCACGAGCTGGCCGCGGAGGCGCGCACGACCTACGGTCCGGGCGCCGATGCAGTGCACGATCAGGCGCATTTGCGCTTCGTCAATGAAATCGTGCATCGGCTGACCCGGCTGATCGAGCAGCTGCTCGCGGAGGATTCGCAGCGGCCGGCGGATGATGTCGTGCTGCGCATGCTGCTCTCGCCGCGCGCGGACAAGGTAGCCGAACGTCTCGTCTTCAACGCCTATCGGCGCGCCATCCAGGGCTTCGAGAGCTACGACACGACCGTGTTGATGAGCTGAGCAGGGTTGATCGCGGTGAGGTCGCCGGTCTACCTTTCCGGCGCGTGATCGAACAACCTCTCACTCAAGTTCTGATTCTGCTCGCGGGCTCCTTGCTGGTGGTGACACTGGTGAGGCGCATGCGCTTGCCCGCGATCCTCGGGTACCTGCTCACGGGCATGGCGCTCGGGCCCTATGCGTTCGGCCTCGTCTCGGACTCCTCGACGTCGCAGCTCCTCGCCGAGCTCGGCGTGACGTTCCTGCTCTTCACGCTCGGCCTCGAGTTCTCGTTCCCGCGCATGATCGCCATGCGGCGCGAAGTGTTCGGGCTCGGCGCCGCGCAGGTGGTCGCGACGACGGCGGTGTTCGCGTGTATCGCGCGGGCGGTTGGCGTGCCATGGCTGATGGCCATCGTCGTGGGCGGCGCCATTTCGATGAGCAGCACGGCGATCATCGTGCATCAGCTCACGGAGCGGGCCGAGCTGAACCGCACGCACGGCCGGCTCGCGTTCAGCATGCTGCTGTTCCAGGACCTCGCGTTCGTGCCGCTCTTGGCTCTCGCGTCGGCGCTGACACGCGGCGACACGTTCTCGCTCTCCGGGACGGTGCTGTCCGTGATCGGCGGCGTCGTCGCGGTCGCGGTCGTGTTGGTGCTCGGCCGTTCGCTGCTGCGGCCGCTGTTCCACGAGATCGCTCGCAGCGGGCTGCGCGAGCTGTTCACGCTCGCCGCGCTGTTCGTCGTGCTCGCCGCCGCGTGGATCGCGCACACCGCCGGCCTCTCGCTCGCGCTCGGCGGGTTTCTCTCGGGGATGATGCTCGGGGAAACCGAGTACCGCCACCAGATCGAGACGGTCATCCGGCCCTTCCGCGACATCCTGCTCGGACTCTTCTTCATCACCGTCGGCATGCTGCTCGACGTGCGGCTGCTCATCGACGAGTTCGGCGTCGTGTTCTCGATGCTCCTCGGGCTCGTCGTGCTCAAGGCCGCGGCGGCCGCCCTCGTCACGCGCGGCTTCGTGGATTCGTGGTTCAAGTCGATCCGCACCGGTATCGTGATCTCGATCGCGGGCGAGTTCGGCATCGCCTTGCTCACGATCGTGCTGCAAGCCGGTCAGCTGCCCACGGAGATCGGGCAGCCGCTGCTCGTGGCGATTGCGCTTTCGATGATGGTGAGCCCGTTCATCATCGCCAACAACAAGCGCGTGGTGCGATTCCTGCTGCGCCAGAAGGGGCCGCCGCGCACCGCGATGGAGCGCGAGAGCGCCGCGACGAGCGCGCTCGCCGAGCGCGAGCACGTCATTCTCTGCGGCTTCGGCCGCGTGGGTCAGAACGTCGGCCGCGTGCTCGACATGCACGGGTTCGAGTTCATCGCGCTCGATCTCGATCCGGCGCGGGTGCGCGCCGCGCGGCAGGCCGGCGACTCGATCATCTACGGCGACTCCGCGGACGAGGAGATGCTGCTGCGCGCCGGCCTGATGAAGGCGACCGCGGTCGTCATCAGCTTCTCGGACCCGAATACCTCCATCAACATCCTGCGCTCGATCCGTGCCGTGCGCGCGGACGTGCCGGTGCTGGTGCGCACCGCCGACGATGCGAAGCTCAACGAGCTGAAGGACGTCGGCGCGACCGAGGTCGTCCCGGAAACCTTCGAAGCGAGCCTCATGCTCGTGTCGCAGACGCTGATGCTGCTGCAAGTCCCGGTCACGAAGGTCTTGCGGACGATCGGCGAGATTCGCAATTCGCGCTACGCGGTGCTGCGGAACATCGTGACCCAGGACTGGGAGCACTCGATCGAGCCCGTGCCCGACCACGGCGAGGCGCTGCGCACGGTGGTGCTGCCGCCGGGCGCATGGGCGGTCGGCCGCACGCTCGACGAAGTGCGCCAACGGGGCGCCGAAGTGACGTTCACGAGCATTCGTCGCCATGGCATCGTGGGTCGCGATCCCGGCGGCGAGACCTCGCTGCGCGACGGCGACATCGTCGTCATCTACGGCGACCTGAAATCGCTCGAGCGCGCGGAATCGGTCTTGCTGGCCGGATGAACGAGGAGCGTCCGCGTATGCACAAGAGTCGTCTTGCCGGATTCATCATCGATTGCCAGACCGATGATCTCGATGCCGCCGCGTCGTTCTGGACGCAGGCGCTCGGCTACCGGTTGCGTGCCGAGCCCGACGATGGGCGCTATCGCGTCTTCGACACGGGACCGGGAGGTCTGCACATCGAGGTGCAGCGGGTCGAGCATCCGAGCCGCGTTCATCTCGATATCGAGACGGACGACATCGAAGCCGAGGTCGCGCGGCTCGAAAAGCTCGGCGCCCGGCGCGTGCAGAAATTCCCCCGGTGGTGGGTGATGGAGGCGCCGACCGGCCAGCGGTTCTGCGTCGTGCGCCCGCAAAGCCCTGAATTTCAAGAGAAAGCGAACCGCTGGGACTAGCGGGCGGCACCGCCCCGGGGCGGCGGGAATTGCGTACAATCGCGCCCCCCGTGATCCGTAGTCAGATCCATTTCCCTCCCCGGCATGAAGCCCTGCGCGAGGACGTCCACGCCCTCGGCGCGCTGATCGGCGAGATCCTGCGCGAGCAGGGCGGACCCGATCTCCTCGCCATCGTCGAGCAGGACCGGCTGGCTGCCATCGCGCGCCGCGAGGGCGACGCCGAGCGCAGCGCGGAGCTACTCGCGCGGGTGAAGGGGCGCCCGCCACACCTCGCGCGCGATCTCGTGCGCGCCTTCTCGACCTGGTTCCAGGTCGTGAACCTCGCGGAGCAGGTGCATCGCATCCGGCGCCGGCGCGAGTACTTCGTGAAGGACAGCGCGCGGCCGCAACCCGGCGGCGTGCAGGCGGCGCTCGTCGAGCTCAAGAACCAGGGCCTGACGGTGGATGACGTGCTGAGCCTCATCGGCCAGCTGCGGATCGAGCCCGTGTTCACGGCGCACCCGACGGAATCCACGCGCCGGACCATCCTGCGCAAGCAGCAGCACGTCGCGCAACTCCTGCTGGATCGGCTGAACCCCACGCTGTCGCCAGCCGATACGCGCGCCATCTGGAACGCCATCCGCATCGAGCTCACCGCGGGCTGGCAAACGGAAGACCATCCGCGCGAGAAGCTCACGGTCGCGGACGAGCGCGAGCACGTGCTGTTCTATCTCACCGAGATTCTCTATCGCGTGGTGCCGCCGTTCTACGAAGAGGTGGCGCTGGCGCTCGAGAACGTGTACGGCGTGCCTGCCGAATCGCTCGAGATGCCGCGGCTGCTGCGCTTCGGCACCTGGGTCGGCGGCGACATGGACGGCAACCCGGACGTGCACGCGAAGACCATCCGCGAGACGCTCGCGCGCCAGCAGCAGGTCATCGTCAACGCGTATTTCGGAGAGACGCAGAAGCTCGCGCAGCGCCTCTCGCAGAGCGCGAGCCGCATCAGCGTCTCGCCCGCGCTCGCGAAGCGCATCGATGAATACATGACGCTCCTGCCGGGCGCGCGCTCGGCGACGCCCGCGCGACACGATCGCATGCCGTACCGCGTGTTCCTCGCGCAGATCGGCGAGCGACTGCGGCACACGTATGACGGCCGCCCGAACGGCTATGCCAACGTCAAGCAGCTGCGCGCGGATGTCCAGCTGATCTGCGACAGTCTGCGGGCGAACAAGGGTGAGAACGCGGGACTCTTCTACGTGCACCGCTTCCTGCGGCGCATCGACACGTTCGGCTTTCACGTCGCGACGCTCGACATCCGCCAGCACACGAGCGTGCACCATCAGGTGCTCGCGCGCGGGCTCGACGATCCGAGCTGGATGACCCGCTCCGCGGCCGAACGGCGTGCGTTCCTGTCGGACGCGCTCGCGCGCGACGCCGCGCCCGTCGGCGAGCTCGATGCGCTGGCGCGCCGCACGCTCGCGGTGTTCGAGGCCATCGTGCAAAGCCGCGTGCGTTACGGCGCGGATTCGGTGGGCTACCTGGTCGTCGGCGGCGCCTCCGGTGCAGACGACGTGCTCGCGCCGTTGCTGCTCGCACGCTGGGCCGAGGCTTACGACAAGCGCACCGGTGAAACGGCTGTCGACGTGGCACCGCTGTTCGAGTCCGTCGAAACGCTCGAGCGTTCGGGCGAGATCATGCGGGAGCTGCTTGGCGATCCCGTCTATCGACGGCATCTCGCGGCGCGCGGCCGCCACCAGAGCGTGCTGATCGGCTATTCGGACAGCAACGAGCAGGACGGTCCATGCGCGTCGCGCTTCGCCACACATCAGGCGCAGCGCACGCTGGCCCGTGCGCTCGCGGCCGACGGCGACAATTTCGTCATCTGTCACGCGCGCGGCGGCAGCATTGCGCGCGGCGGCGGGCGCGTCGACGCGCTCGTGCGGTCGGCGCCGGTCGAGGCGCTGAACGGGCAGCTGCGGTTCACCGAGCAGGGCGAGGCCATCCAGCAGAGCTACGGCCTGCGGCCGATCGCGATGCGCACGCTCGAGCGCGCCTTCAATGCGCTCAGCCTCTCGACGCTCGCCGCGCGGCGCGGCACCGCGCAGCCCGATCGCGCCGATCATCTCGAGTGCGCGACGATCATCGCGCACGCGAGCCGCGAGGCGTATCGCAAGCTGGTTCGCCAGCCGGACTTCTACGACTACTTCCGCGCCGTCACACCGATCGACGTGATCGAGCGCATGCAGATCGGTTCGCGCCCGGTACATCGCGCCGAGCGCGACTCGATCGATACGCTACGCGCCGTGCCGTGGGTGTTCGCGTGGACGCAGTCGCGCCACATCCTGCCCGGCTGGTACGGCGCCGGCTCGGGGCTCGCGGCCGCGCTCGAGCAATGCGGCGCGGCGCGCGTGCGCGAGACCTACGAGAGCTGGTTCTTCATGCGCAATCTCATCGACGATGTCGAGGCGATGCTTGCGCGCACCGATCTCGAGATCGCCGCCGCGTACAACGTGCTCGCGCCGGAGCCGCTGCATCGCTTCTTCGCCGACATCCGCAGCGAGTACGCCCTCGCGCGCAAGCACGTGCTCGCCGTGAAGGGTTGCCAATCGCTGCTCGACTCCGATCCGACGCTGCAGCGTTCGATTCAGCTGCGCAATCCGTACGTCGACCCGATGAATCTCATGCAAGTGGACCTGCTGCAGCGCTGGCGTGCGCACGACCGGCAGGATCGCGATCTTTTCGAGGCGCTGCTCGCAAGCATCAGCGGCATTGCGCAAGGCCTGCAAAGCACCGGTTGATCTCATGAGCGAAACCATCACGATTCGTCCCGCCGAGGAGCACGAAGTCCCCACCGTGCTCGCGTTCGTCCGCGAGCTCGCCGAGTACGAGCGCCTCTCCAATGAGGTGATCGCGACGGAAGACGACATGCGCGAGGCGCTGTTCGGGACGCGACCCTACGCGGAGGTCGTCTTCGCGTGCGTTGACGGTGAGCCCGTGGGGTTCGCGCTCTTCTGCTACAACTTCTCGACGTTCCTCGCGAAGCCGGGCATTCACCTCGAGGACCTGTTCGTGCGACCCGCGTACCGCGGCCGTGGGATCGGGCAGCGGCTGCTCACCTGGTTGGCGCGGGAAACGATCAAGCGCGGCTGCGGGCGCCTCGAATGGGCCGTGCTGGACTGGAACGAGCCGTCGATCCGCTTCTACGAGTCGCTCGGCGCACGCGCGCTGAAAGAGTGGTTCACCTACCGCTTGACGGGCGAGGCACTCGAGAAGGTCGCGAGCCGGGCGCACGACTGAGCACCCGCCTGCGCCCACCGGGGTGGGCGCGATCCCGCGCCCACCCCAGGTCCCACTCACTCACTTCCACCCATCAACACCCCTCCGTTACGCTCCCGCCATCGCCGGGACGGTGCGTCCTGCGCCGTGCCGCCGCGCGAAGCGGGCCGGAGCCATCGCCTCACCTTCCACAGAATCCTGTTCTTCGTCGCGCGCCGCGGGCTGCGGAGTGCGGCCGTCGAGAATGGCCATCAGCGTGTCGCGGGCGCGCGCGACGCGGCTCTTGATCGTGCCGACCGCGCACCCGCAGATCTTCGCCGCCTCCTCGTACGAGAAGCCGCTCGCGCTCACCAGAATGAGCGCCGTGCGCTGCCCGGGTGAGAGCGTCGCAAGCGCGCGATTGAGATCGCGCACCTCGAGGTCGCCGTCGTGATCGGGCGGTACGCTCGGCTCGGGAAGCGAGTCGGTGTCCACACCGTGCGCCTCGAACTTGCGCCGGCGCAGCTGCGAGTAGTGCTCGTTGCGCACGATCGTGAAGAGCCACGCTTTCAGGTTCGTTCCCGGACGAAAGCGATCGATGTTGGCGAGCGCGCGCGCCAGCGCTTCCTGGACGAGGTCATCGGCACGCGTGCCGTCGCGCGTCAAGGAGCGCGCAAAGGTGTGCATCTGAGGCACCAGGGCCACCATCTCTTGAGTCACCATTGTTTCGCTTCGCCTCCGCGAGAAAGTCGGTCATTTCGTGTGGCACCACGGTAACGGTGCGGCCGCCGCGCCAAAGTCGGTGGCGAGGGCGCTTGCGCGCGAGGCGCATCCGAAGACCGTGTCAGACGTGTCCTACTTGGCCCGCGCAGTGACGCCGGACGGCGACAGGCCTCTTTCTTGCTCGACCTGCGAGCCGAGGGCCGCGGGGGCAAAGCGAGGCTTGGCAATGACCCAGATGACGAGGAACGAAGGGGAGACGAGGAACGCGAATGTCTATCGCGTCAGTGGGGGCGCGAATGGCTGGTTCGTCTATGAGGATGCGGGGGCGGTGCCGGTCGCCTCTTTCGAAGACAAAGCCGCTGCATTGAATTACGCGATGTGTCTCGCGCGCGGACGCGTCGCGTGGCATCTGCTGCTGCGCCAGCAGCAGGTCACTTCGATTACAAATGCGCCGCGCGCGAACACGAACGCCCACCACTGACACGGCCCCGGGCTCGCCGCGGCAAGTCGCGGCGGCTCGCGACGAGGGCCTGCGTTACACGACGGATCACGACCCCGGTCTGCGGCGGATCGTCCGCGGAAGCGGCTTCGCGTATCTCGATGCAGCGGGGCGCGCCGTTCGCGACGCCGAGACGCTCGCCCGCATTCGCCATCTCGCGATTCCGCCGGCCTATCGAGACGTGTGGATCTGCCCGTATCCGAACGGTCATCTCCAAGCAACGGGACGCGATGCGCGCGGCCGCAAGCAATACCGCTATCACCCGCGCTGGCGGACGCATCGGGACGCCACGAAGTTCGACCGCATGCTCGAGTTCGGCGCGGCGCTGCCGCGCATCCGGCGGCGCGTCGCTCGCGACCTGCGCCGCCCCGGGCTGCCGCGCGAGAAAGTGCTCGCGACCATCGTGCGATTGCTGGAATGCACGCTGATCCGTGTCGGCAACGAGGAGTACGCGCGCACGAACGGCTCGTTCGGGCTCACGACGCTGCGGGACCGGCACGTCGCCGTGAATGGCGGCACCGTGCAGCTCGAGTTCCGGGGCAAGAGCGGCATCGTACAGAAGGTGTCGGTCGAGGACCGCAGCGTCGCGCGCATCGTGCGCGACTGCCGGGATATTCCGGGGCAGGAGCTGTTTCAGTGGATCGACGAAGCGGGCGAGCGGCGCCGTATCGATTCGAGCGACGTGAACGAGTATCTGCGCGAGGCGAGCGGCGGGCCGTTCACCGCGAAGGACTTTCGCACGTGGTTCGCCACTCTGGAAGCGCTCGAGTACCTGCGGCCGCGCACTGCGCACACCGACCGCGCGGCTCGCGCGCTGATCGTCGACACGGCGAAGCACGTATCCGCGAAGCTGGGCAACACGCCGGCGATCTGCCGCAAGTGCTACATCCATCCGGAAGTTTTTGCCGCGTTCAGCTCCGGAAAATTGGCCAACATCAAGGGCACCGCCGCGCCTCAGCTACTTCGCGCGCTACTTGCGCCGCCGCGCGCAAGCCGCGGTAGTCGGAGCAATCCTACTCGGCGACGCGGGGTCGGCGGTCGCACGAGGACCCTCCCGCCGACGGCAGTCAGAACGATTTCAGGCTGAGATACCGCTCACCACTTGAGCCTACAGAGGGTGAGCACATGAGAGGGCGTAACGGATTCTTGATCGCTGCAGCGATCGGCATCGTCTCCGCGGGGTGCGCGTCGACGCCGCGACCTGATCCGGAGATCACGCGCGCACGTACTTTGGTCGAACAGGCGGAGAAGGCCGGCGCGCAGCAATACGCGGCGGTCGATCTCGATCACGCGCGCGACAAGCTGCGGCTCGCAACCGCGGCGAACGACGACAAGAAGTACGACGAGGCGCGAGCGCGCGCCAACGAAGCCGCCGCCGATGCGGAGCTTGCATTGGCCCGCACCAATAGCGGCGAAGCCAAGAAGTCTGCGCAAGAGGTGCGGGAGAGCACGGAGACGCTGCGCAATGAAGCGCAGCGCGCAGCGACGAGCTCGACGGAAGCGCTGCCGCCCGCGAGCCCGACGCAGACGCCGGCGCCGAGCTCGCCGGATACCTTGCCGCAGAACCCGCCGCAGTAATTCGAAGGAGCCAATCGTGAAGACGTCGAAGAATCTGATTGCCGCCGCCGTGGGATCCATCCTGATTGCGGCATGCGCATCCGCGCCGAAGTCGCTGCCCGAAGTCGAGCAGGCGCGCGCGGACGTGCAAACGCTCTCTCAGGATCCGATGGCCGAGCAGGCCGCGAGCAAGGAGCTCTCCGATGCGCGCACCTCCTTGCAGGGCGCGGAGACCGCGTTGAAGGAAGGTCGCAAGAACGACGCGATCCACTACGCGTATCTCGCGTCTCAGCAGGCGCAGACCGGCGAAGCCCGCATCGACGAGCAGCGCGCGAAGGCGCAGATCGCGAAGGGCGAAGCCGAGCGCAACAAGGTGCTCCTCGAAGCGCGGACGAAAGAGGCGCAGCAGGCCGCCGCCGCCGCGAAGTCGCAGGCTGCGGAAGCCCAAGCCGCGCGCCAGCAGGCCGAGGATATGCAGCGGCAGCTCACCGACCTGCAGGCCAAGCAGACCGATCGCGGCATGGTGCTGACGCTCGGCGACGTGCTGTTCGACACGAATTCCGCGACGCTGAAGCCGGGTGCAGCCAACGAGATGCAGCGGATCGCGGACTTCATGCAGAAAAACCCCGACACGAAAGTGATCATCGAGGGTTACACGGACAGCCGCGGTTCCGAGGACTACAACCAGCAGCTCTCGCAGCGACGAGCGCAAGCCGTGCAAGACGCGTTGGCGTCGCGCGGCATCGATCGCTCGCGCGTCGAGGCGGTCGGGAGGGGTGAGTCCATGCCCGTCGCGAGCAACGACACGAGCGCGGGGCGACAGCAGAATCGCCGCGTCGAGGTCGTTTTCTCCGATCAGGAAGGACGCTTCGCGAGCGGCGCGAACGCCGCGTATCGCTGAACGACGCGCCGGGATGGGAATAGCCGTTGCTGTCCCATCCCGACGAGTGTCCGGGGGCTTCACATACGAGGGGTGAACTGATGGCGCAGCGAGATGGCGATCCGTTTCGGCCGAGCGAATGGCGCGAGCGTGATCGTGAGCGGCAGCGCGACCCGCGGCGTGACGATTACTCGTGGCATGGCGAGGAGTACGGCGGCGGGCACCGCGACCCGGGTAGCTCGTACGACATCGACTATGAGCGCCCATGGCGCACGCAGCCTTTCGGCGAGCCCGAAGAGTCGCCGCGTTACTTCGGCACCGGCAGCTATGGCGAGGGCGGCACGCACTTCACGGGCGGATATGAGCAGCGAGGCATGCCGCGCGACACGGAGTACGGATTCGAGCGCCCTGCCGGCCAGGCGTCGTACGGACGACCCGCGTTCAAGCCCGGTCCGAAAGGCTATCAGCGCTCCGATGAGCGGCTGCGCGAGGATATCTGCGAGCGGATCATGGAGGCGGGGTACATCGACGCGAGCGACGTCAGCGTCAATGTGGTCGGCGGCAAGGTGATCCTCGAAGGAACCGCGCCGGATCGCTACACGAAGCACTTCATCGAAGACCTCGCGGATGCCGCGCCGGGTGTGCAGGACATCGAGAACCGGATTCGGGTGAGACGCTGAGGAAATGCGGGCAGCAAAAAGGCCGGTGAGCGCTCACCGGCCTTTTCATTTGCAGCGCTTACGCGCGGCGGAAGTCGACGGCCGGCAGCTGCATCGAGCGCCGGTACTTCGTCACGGTTCGACGCGCCACCTTCACGCCGCGATCCGCGAGCAGCTCGGTGAGCTGCACGTCCGACAGCGGATTGCGCCGATCTTCGGCCGCGATGAATTCACGAAGCAGCGCGCGGATCGCGGTGGCCGAACACGAGCCGCCGCTCGTCGTCGCGAGCTGCCGCGAGAAGAAGCGCTTGAACGCCACGACGCCGCGCGGCGTGGCCATGTACTTGTGGCTCGTCGCGCGCGAGACGGTCGACTCGTGCAGCCCGAGCTCGTCCGCGATTTCACGCAGCGTGAGCGGCCGCATGGCGAGATCACCGTACTCGAAGAAGTTCTTCTGCCGCGCGACCACGGCCTCCGCGACGCGCTGAATCGTGAGGAACCGCTGCTCGAGATTGCGCACGAGCCAGCGTGCTTCCTGCAGATGCTGAGCGAGCAGCGTCGTCTCGCCGTCGCGCGCGTGCCGGAAGCAGTCCGCGTACTGCTGGTTGACGCGAATGCGCGGATAGATCGCCGCATTGATGCTGACGACCCAGCGCTTCTTCTCCTTGCGCACGATGACATCCGGCACGATCGCCCGCGGCTCGAACGTGCCGACCTTGGAGCCGGGGCGCGGATCGAGGCTGCGGATCAGCTCGATGGCGACGCGCAGGTCCGTGTCGGAGCACTTGAGCGCGCTCTGCAACTTGCTGTGATCGCGCGCGGCCATCAGATCGAGCCGGTTCTGCACGATCTCGAGGGCGAGATCGCGGCCCGGCTCGCGATGGTCCAGTGCCTGCAGCTGCAACGACAGGCACTCGCCCAGACTGCGCGCCGCGATGCCGCTCGGCTCGAGCGTCTGCACGATGCGCAGCGCCGTTTCGAGCTCGCCCGTGACCACATCGCCGGCGAGCGCCGCCAGCTCTTCCAGCGGCTGGCGCAGGTAACCGTCTTCATCGAGCGCATCGACTACGAGGTTCGCGAGCTCGTAATCGCGCTGCGTGAGGCCGAGCAGCAGGAGCTGCTCGCGCAGCGAATCGCGGAGGGTCGAGGGCGAGGCCGTCCACTCGGTCCAGTCCGGCGTATCATCGCCGCTCGCGGCGCCACCCGCGCCGCTGTTCGGGAAATCGAGCTCGCCGCGGCTCGCGGCGTCATCGCCGCCCTCGTCGGGCTGCGCGCTCGCCTCGCCGCTCTCCACGTTCTCCTCGAGAAAAGGATTCTGCGCAATCGCCTGGTTCAGTTCTTGCACACATTCCAGTGCCGACAGCTGCAACAGCTTCACGGACTGTTGCAGTCTCGGTGTCAGAGTCAGTTGCTGCTTGAGGCGCAGCCCTAATCCTGCTTGCGACATCTCTTGAGGAACCTCGACGAGTTTCGACCCGTCAGTCAAAGCAACAGCTATGCCAATCGCGCACTTTGCGTTCCCGGGCCACTTAGGGCCTGTGCGCGGCGCGACGGGCTTCCGGTCGCCGCGACGACTCGTCACCGGTGTGTAAGAACGCTCAGTGCATCGGTCGCCGCTACATGACCGTATGAAGGACATGAGAAGAATTCACGACCTGGAGGCCGGTTCCTCGCCGGTGCCGTGCGAGGTGCGCGAGCGCGAGCGGCTCGAGCGCCGTATCGACGATCTGGAAACGGTGCTCGGAGTTGCCGGCATCGGCTACTGCCGCGTCGATCGCGAGCAGCGGATCCGCGGCGCGAACCCGCATTTCAACGCGCTGTTCGGCCTCGCGCCGGATGCGGCGCTGACGTGGCAGCAGCTCGAAGAGGCGCTCGCGCCCGAGGACCGCGCCAAACCCGCGGCGGCGGTGCGTGCGGCAGTGGACCATGGGGAGGGCGCAGACCTCGTCGTGAAAACTCACTGGGCCGGCGACGGCTTCCACTTCGTGGCGCTGCGCGTGCGCGCCTTGAACGATGCGCAGGGGGACCGCTCCGAGGTGCTGCTCGTGGCGCGGGACGCGACGGAGGAAGAGCGCGCGGTGGTCGCGCTCTCGGCGGCGAATGCGGCCGAACGGCGGGCGCGCGTCGCGGCGGATGCGGCCAATCGAGCGAAGGACGAGTTCCTCTCGGTCATCTCACACGAGCTGCGCTCGCCGCTGAACGCCATCCTCGGCTGGAATCGCATTCTTGCGATCAAGCGCGCGGACGACCCCGAAGTGAAAGCGGTCGCGCCGCGTATCGAGCAGAGCGCGAAAGCGCAGCTCAAGATGGTGAACGACCTGCTCGATCTGGGCCGTATCGGCACCGGCAAGCTGCGCATCACGCCCCGGCACATGCGCCTCGCGACGCTCGTCGGCGTGGCGGTCGACGCTCTACGTCCGACCGCCGCTGCGAAGGGTATCGACATCGTCCTCGATACCGAGCCGACTCGCGCGCCGATCCTCGGCGATCCCGATCGGTTGAGCCAGGTCGTCAACAATCTCCTCTCGAACGCCATCAAGTTCACGTCGCAAGGGGGCCGCATCACCGTACGACTGCGCGAGGACAACGAGCGTGCCGTGCTCAGCGTCACCGACACGGGCCAAGGCATCCCCGCGGATCTGCTGCCGCACATCTTCGATCGCTTCAGGCAGGGGGACAGCTCGACGACCCGCGGCGCGGGCGGACTCGGCCTGGGACTCACGCTCGTGCGCGAGATCGTCGCGCTCCACGGCGGCACCGTCGCGGCGAGCAGCGACGGTCGGGATCGAGGCGCGACCTTCGTGATCACGCTGCCCATCGCATCGCCCGACGCGGACACGAGCGGCGAACGCACGCCGCGCCGCTCCTGCGAGCCTCGGCCGGAGCAGCTCAGGGGTCTTTCGATTCTCGTCGTGGACGATGAAGCGGATGCCCGTGCGGTCGTCGCGGAAACGCTACGACTGGAAGGAGCACGCGTGACGATGGGAGATTCGGTGCGCTCGGCGCTCGCGCATCTCACCGCGCCGGGCGCGCGCTTCGATGTCATCGTTACCGATATCGGGATGCCGGAAGAAGACGGCTACTCGCTCGTGCGCAAGCTGCGCAGACGCGCGGATGGGGCGCGAGTGATTGCGATTGCGCTTACCGGATACGCTTCGCGTGCCGATATCGAAGCGGCGATCGATGCAGGTTTCGACCTGCACGTACCCAAGCCCGTTGACTTCGACTCGTTCGTGCCGATCATTCGCCGGCTCGCCGACGCGCGCTGAAAATCGCAGGCAAAAAAAGAGCGGGCTGGTCGCACCACAGCCCGCCAAACGGGGGGTCTTCGGTCAGCTTCGGCGTTCGGCCGGGGAGGCTCGAACGTCGATGCAAATTCATCGCTGGACCAGAGTATGCAACCGGTATGCCAGCACCCTCGCGAGTAGGCACACTTCATGCTCGAGCTTACGCATGGCAGGAGGAGTGGTGAGCGTGTGCGCACCCGGAGCTTCCTGAGCGCAGCGGCGGAGCAGGACGGTTCGGAGGCTGCGCTCGGCGATTCCGATAGTGCGCCAAGCGGTTGTGATCGTTGGGATTCCGCTCACCCGCCGGCGCGCACGGCACCGGCCGCTGAAAATCCCGGGAACGATTGCGCCGCGTAAGAACCAGAGAGGCGAAGCGGATTTCCGGCGCGGCCGACGGGTTCGAGTCGGCGCGAGAGCGGTTTGAGGGGCTGCCCGGCGGCCCGAACAGCGTGTAAAACGTACAGGACGTGCAAAAAGTACGCGCTGCGGCCCTTCGGCAAGGTGAAGCGTAACTTTTTTACCGTGGACGCGTAGCTTGCGCGCGACAGATGTATCCGACAGGACCTTCAATCACATCGATTCTCGCGCGGGTGGCGCCTCGGTCTGCGCGGCGGTGCGCGCGCGACTCACGTCGGGTACTGCGCCGCCTTTCGCTTCCCAACGATTCTCTTCCCAACGACGAAGGTCCGCGCGTGGTAGCCTCCCGCGCTCGCGCACTCTGCGCCGATCGAGCCGCACGCCGAGGACCCTCGCGGCGATCGAGAGAAGTCCCACTGTCCAGTTCATGCCGCGCCTCGCGCATTCGAGCGGAGTCGCGAGCCGAGCATCCCTCTTTCCTGTCGGGCAGCGGAGACACTTGCGAGAGAGCGTGACTGCGGCAGAGTGGCGCTCGAAAAAGGTACGACGACGACACGAGATGACGATACGAGGACGAAATGGCACATGCGTTGATAGTCGATGACGATACGGACGTCGTGGAGTGGTTGCAGGAAGTGGCGCGCATGGAGGGCTTCACGGTGGCGCGCGCGCAATCGCTGCGCGAGGCTCGCATCGAGCTCGGCCGCCAGCGGCCCGACGTATTGCTGACCGATCTGCGTCTGCCCGACGGCGAAGGCATCGAGCTCGTGAGCGAGCTCGAGAAGCCGGACGCAACGGAAGTCATCATCGTGACGGGGCACGCGACGGTGGACAGCGCCGTCGCCGCGTTGCGCGCCGGTGCGAGCGACTACCTCGTGAAGCCCGCCGATCTCGAGCGCGTGCAGGCGGTGCTCCGGCACGCGAAGAAGACTTCGGCGCTCCAGCAGGAGATCGGCGAGCTGCGCGAAGCCCTGCGCAAGCTCGGCCGCTTCGGCAAGATCCTCGGCAGCTCGCAGCGCATGCAGGTGCTCTACGACCAGCTGAGCCGCGTTGCGCCCACGTCCGCGACCGCTTTGCTGATCGGCGAGAGCGGTACGGGCAAGGAGCTCGCCGCGTCGACCATTCACGAGCTGAGCCGGCGCCGCGAGGCCGCGTTCCTGCCGCTGAACTGCGGCGCCGTCGCCCCGCAGCTCATCGAGAGCGAGCTGTTCGGCCACGAGCGCGGCAGCTTCACGGGCGCGGACCGCCAGCACAAGGGCTTCTTCGAGCGCGCGAACGGCGGCACGATCTTCCTCGACGAGATCACCGAGATGCCGATGGAGCTGCAGGTGAAGCTGCTCCGCGTGCTCGAGACCGGCACGTTCATGCGCGTCGGCGGCACGCAGCTCATCTCGACGGACGTGCGCGTCGTCGCCGCGACGAACCGCGAGCCGGAGAAGGCGGTCGCGGACGGCAAGCTGCGCGAAGACCTGTACCACCGCCTGAACGTCTTTCCGATCCGCCTGCCGCCGCTGCGCGAGCGGGGGACGGACATCGAGCAGCTCGCGCAGTACTTCCTCGACGAGCTGAACCGCATCGAAGGGACGAACAAGACGTTCTCGCGCGATGCGCTCGTGCGGCTCTACCAGCACAACTGGCCCGGCAACGTGCGCGAGCTGCGCAACTACGTGCAGCGCGCGTACATCATGGCCGACGACGTCATCGAGTGCGATGTCGCGGTTTCCGAGCCCACTCCGAAAGCGGACGACGCGACGACGATCACCATCCGCGTCGGCACGCCGCTCGAGGAGGTCGAGCGTCGCGTGACCATGGCGACCCTGGTGTACTGCGGGCACGTGAAGCGGAAGGCCGCGGAGATTCTCGGCGTGAGCCTGAAGACGCTCTACAATCGGCTCGAGGCCTATAACGGGAAGGACGCGCTCGGCAAGGAAACGCTCGCCGAGGTGCAGGACGCGGCTGAATCGGGGCGCTGAGCGCGCCGTGTCAGACGATTCCTACAGCGCCGTGCGCAGTGCGCGCGGCGCTGAGTCGGTAAAGTCTCTTTCGCAGACAGAACCGTCGCCTTAACTTGACCCACCCATGCCTGCCACACGTGTTGCCGTCGTCGATGATCACCAGCTCGTCCGCATCGGGCTGAAGCAGATCATCGAAGCGCAGCCGGATTTCACCTGGGTCGGCGAAGCGAAGACCGGCCGCGAGGCGCTCGCGCTGATGCGCAATACGCCTTGCGACGTGCTGCTGCTCGACCTGTCGCTGCCCGATATGTCCGGCCTCGACGTGCTGCGTCAGATCAAGACCCATCACGAAGCCGTGTCGACGCTGGTGCTCAGCGCCTACCCCGAGACTCAGTACGGCTTGAACGTGCTGCGTGCGGGGGCGAGCGGCTTCATCAGCAAGAACGCCGACGACGCCGAGCTCTGTCGCGCCATCCGCGCCGCGCAGCGCGGCGGACGCTACGTCAGCCCCGAGCTTGCCGAGCTGCTCGTGAGCGGTATCCAGGGGGGCTCGCCGAACGAGCCCCGGCACAGCGTGCTGTCCGAACGCGAGTTCCAGATTTTTACGAAACTCGCCGAAGGGAAGAGCGTTTCGGAGATTGCCGCCAAACTGTTTCTCAGCGTGAAGACGGTCAGTACGTACCGCACGCGAATCCTGGAGAAGATGGGCATGAAGACGAACGCGGACATCACGTACTACGCCATCAAGAACAACTTGCTGCAGTGATCGTGATGAGCCCCGATGAAGCTCGCGCCGGCTCCGTGACTGCTCTCACCGACACCGAGCGCCGCATTCTCCTGATCGAGGACTCGGACGTGCTCTCGCGACGGTTGGTCGACCTGCTCTCGGAGCCCGGCCGCTTGTCCGTCGCCGCTCAGGCCGCGACGCAGTCGGAGGCGCTGATGCGGCTCAAGGAGGCGGTGTTCGATGTGCTCGTCGTCGACATCGAGCTCGCCGAGGGCAATGGCGTGGCCGTGATCCGGCACGCGCGCCAGCTCTATCCACCGGAGGGCCAGCCGCTCATCGTCGTGCTGACGAACTATGCGTCGGATTTCGTGCGCGATCATTGCTTCGCGGCCGGCGCGGACTACTTTCTCGACAAGATGCGCGACATCTCGCTGCTGAAGGGAATCGTGGCGGACGCGCAGTCGAAGTGGGCTCCCGCCCGCCAACCCGGACACTGAACGCTACGACGTCTGCGCCGTGAGCTGCGCCGGCGCCCCCGCGGTGCGAGTCTTCGGCAGCTCAATGCGCAAGGTCGTGCCTTCCGCGGGGCTCGATTCGATGGCGAACTGTCCGCCGAGCGCCTGCACGCGCTGACGCATGCCGGCAAGGCCGTGCGACCAGCGGAAGCGCGCATCGTCCAGCTGCATGCCCTTGCCATCGTCGATCAGCAGCAAGAGGAAGCGCTTGTCATCGCTCGTCAATGCGAGCCGCACCTGACGCGCGTGCGCGTGGCGCACGATGTTCGTGAGGCCTTCCTGGACGACGCGAAAGAGCGCGATGGCGCAGTCCTTCGGAATGGACTCCGCGTCCTCCGACATCGTCACTTCGTACTGCAGCGACGCTTTCGTGCACACCGACTCGACGTGCGCACGCAGCGCCGTCGGCAAGCCGAAATGATCGAGCAGCGAGGGACGCAGCTGCTCGACGACGCGGCGCTTCAGGTCCATCGCCTCATCGAGCACCGTGCCGAGCTGCGCGAGTCGCCCACCGTACTGCGCGTCCGGCAGTCGCGACTGCATCCACGACAGGTCCATTTTGGCCGCCGTGAGCAAGCCGCCCAGCTCATCGTGCAGATGACGCGCGAGCTCGGATTTTTCCTTCTCCGCCAGCTCCTGCAGGTGCGTCGAGAGCTCGGAGAGCTCCCGCGTGCGCAGCTCGAGCAGCTTCTCGAACTCCATGCCCTGGCGCTCGGCGGCCAGGCGCTCGCGCTCGCGGTGCGCTGCGTTCGAGACGAGGAGCCCGGCGGTGGCGGCGAGCAGCGCGAGGCTGACGAGAGTCATGGCCATGAGTGCGCTAGTGCGCTCGCTCGTCGCGGCGATGAGGATGATGACGACGAGCGCGAGGAGCAGCGCGATGCGCGTCGGCAGGGGCAGCAATCCGAACGACGCGGTCCAGCCGCGACTCGGTTTTCGCGTGAGATCTGCTCCGGCACTTACCATTCGTCCCCTCTGCCTTCCCCGAAATCGGCGTCCACTTTACCGCGCCCCCTTGCGCTTGACTCCACCGCCGCCGGGTCATGCGTCGTCTTCGGCGCGGAGTGCGCGCGTGAACCACGACCCGAGCGTCAGGCCGAGCGCGAGCGCGCCGCCCACGACCGTCCACGGATTCTCGCGGGTGAAGGTCTCGGCGGCGACGGAGGCGCGCCGCGCGGCGACGCTCGCTTGCTCCTCGAGCTCGCCGAGGCGGTCCTTCGCAGCATCGAGGGCACCGTACATGCGCTCGCGCAATGCGCTCAGCGCTTCGTCCTTGTCGCGCGCGATGGCGTCGAGGAGGGCTTCGGCCTGAGCCACGACGTTGCGCAGCTCGTCCACGAGTGCAGCGCCACGTTCGGCAGTGCGCTCCATCATGTGCTCTCTCCTTTCGCGCTCACGTCGCCAGCAGAACGAGCAGCACTCCGCACGTCAGCGCAAACAAGGATGCCAAGTCTCTTGCACTCATGAGCTTGGACGCTATCGGCAACGCAACCGGCGCCCAATCGTCGAAGCGCCTCGCCAGGACGCGGCCCCGGCTGACTCCGCCGTCAGACATGTCCTACATCGGCGGACGCCCGCCATGCGTTAGGTATCGGTACTCCAAACGTCCCATTCACGGGGGAGAGTCGAGATGCCGAAGATTCAGGGTGAGGGTGATTACGAGGCCGCGCGCCGTTACGACAAACGCACGCGCGATTTCGTCAAGAAGGCGGGCGCCGGCGCGACCAAGCGGGCGACCGGCGGTGTGGATCAGGCCGCGTTGCGCAAGGCGAAGAGCAAATCGAAAGGCGGCGGACAGGATGCGCGCGACGCGACGGTGTTGCGCAATCTCGAGGCCAAGCGCGCCAAGAAGGCGACCCGGACGAGCGCGCGCAGCCGCGCGCACTGAAGCTCAGAAGGTCAGCAGCGTCCGTACCGGGACGCCGGCGGCTGCCAATTTGCGGGAGCCGCCGAGCTCGGGCAGATCGATGACGAAGCACGCGCCGAGCACTTCGGCGCCGCGTTGTCGCAGGAGTCGCACCGCGGCCTCGGCCGTGCCGCCCGTCGCGACGAGATCGTCGACGAGGATCAGCCGCTCCCCCGGACTCACCGCGTCGAGGTGCATCTCCATTTCGTCGAGCCCGTACTCGAGGGAGTAAGCAACGCGCACGGTGGTGTGCGGCAACTTGCCTTTCTTGCGGATCGGCACGAAGCCGGCGCCCAGCTGGTGCGCCACGGCGCCGCCGAGTATGAAGCCGCGCGCCTCGATGCCGGCGACGCGATCGACGCGAGTCTGCGCCCACGGTGCAACCAGCTCGTCCACCGTGAGCCGAAAGGCCCGCGCGTTGCCGAGCAGCGTCGTGATGTCGCGAAATTGGATTCCGGGTTTCGGATAGTCCGCGATCGTGCGGATCGCGCTCTTGAGCTCATGAAGAGTGGCGGCGTCCATGCGCCGATCTTAGCGCGGGCTCAGCGGGCGTGCGCGCGCGCCGCGCGCGTTCACGCCTCGAGATAGTTGACGCTGAACCAGCCGTGGGGATCGAGCCAGTGCTGGATGTGGCTCCAGCCGGCGCGCGCGGCCTGCGCCGCAAATCCCGCCACCGTGTACTTGTGGCAGTGCTCGGTCACGATGGCCTCGCCGGCGGCGAGCTCGATCACCTCGCCGGCCAGCGTCGCGCGCTGCGCGCGCGTGCTCACGAGATGCATCTCGATGCGGCTCGCGGCGGCGTTCCACACCGCGCGATGCTGGAAGCTCTGCAGATCGAAACCCGCGCGCAGCTCGTGATTGAACCGACGGAGCACGTTCAAGTTGAACGCGGCCGTGACTCCGCGGGCATCGTCATACGCGCGCACGAGCATGCCGGGGTCTTTCACGAGATCCGTGCCGATCAGGAGCCCGCCTCCCGCACCGGCGATGTCGCGCATCACGCGCAAGAGCCCGAGCGCCTGCGGCGGATCGAAGTTGCCGATCGTCGAGCCCGGAAAGAAAACGACGACGCGCTTCGCGCGACGATGCGCCTTCGGCAACGCGAACGGCTGCGTGAAATCCGCGCAGACCGGCAGCACTTCGAGCCTCGGATACGCGGCCGCAATGCCATGCGCAGCATTCAGCAGATGGCTGCGCGAGATGTCCACCGGCACATACGCCGCGAGCGTCGGCAGCCGATCGAGCAGCAGTCGCGTCTTCATGCTGGAGCCGCTGCCGAGCTCGACGAGTAGCGCGTCCTCACCGATGTAGCTCGCCATGTCGTCGCCATCGTCCGCGAGGATCCGCATCTCGGTGCGCGTCGGGTAGTACTCTTTCAGCTCGCAGATCTGGTCGAAGAGCTGCGAGCCGCGCGCATCATAGAAATAAATCGGCGAGATCCGCTTCGGGTGCTCACGCAACCCCGCGAGCACATCCGCGGCGAACGGCTCGTACGCCGATTCCTTCGAGCTGCCGTGCCGCAGTCGGACCGGCGCGCCGTCCGCCGGGCTCATCCCACGACATCCGTGGCGAGCCGCACGCCGCTGAACTGCCAGCGAGCGGTGGGATAGAAGAAATTGCGGTACGTGAGCCGAATGTGACTGCGCGGCGTCGCGCACGAACCTCCGCGCAATACCATCTGATTCACCATGAACTTCCCGTTGTATTCGCCGAGCGCCCCGTGCAGCGGCTGGAAGCGCGGGTACGGCGCGTACGCCGAGCTCGTCCACTCCCAGACGTCCCCGAACAATTGCTGGAGCGGGACATTGTTCCGCTGGGTTCCCGCCTCGACAGGCACCGCAGCCTGCGGATGCCACGCGCCGTCTTCGACGAAGTTGCCGACGAGCGGCGCGCCGGAAGCGGCGTACTCCCATTCGAATTCGGTCGGCAGACGGGCCCCGGCCCAGCGCGCGAACGCGTCCGCTTCGTAATAGCTCAGGTGACACACGGGCGCGTGCGGATCGAGATTGCGCGGCCCGGTTAGCGTGAATTCCTGCTCGAGCGACTCGGCCCAGTAGAGCGGGCGCTGCACCCCTTCCTTCTGCACCCACGCCCAGCCGTCGGCAAGCCAGAGCTCGGCGCGCTTGTAGCCGCCGGCCCGGATGAATTGCAGGTACTCGGCGTTCGTCGTCAGCCGGTTGGCGAGCCGGAAGGGCTCGAGATACACGCGATGCCGCGCGAGCTCGTTGTCGAAGCAGAAGCCCGTGCCGACGTGGCCGATCTCCACGAGCCCGCCCGCGAGCTCGCGAAACACGAGGCGCGTCGGCGTGCTGCGCTTTGCCGCGCCCGGCAGCGCCACGTACGCGGGCTGCAGCGGATTGCGCGAGAACATGTGCTTGAGATCGGTGAGCAGCAGCTCCTGGTGCTGTTGCTCGTGATGCAGCCCGAGGACCACCACCTCGCGCAGCTCCGGCGGCAAGACCTCCCGCTCGAGCAGATGCTGCATCTCCTCGTCCACGTAGCCGCGATAGGCCCAGACCTGCTCGATCGTCGGCCGCGAGAGCAGCCCGCGCTCCGGGCGGGCGTGCCGCGGACCGACGGCTTCGTAGTACGAATTGAAGAGATAGCGGAAAGCGTCGTCGAAGAACGCGTAGCCCTCGATCGCGTGCTGCAGCACGAATTCCTCGAAGAACCAGCTCGTGTGCGCGATGTGCCACTTGGCGGGGCTCGCATCGGGCATCGACTGGATCGCGTAGTCGTCGGTTGCGAGCGGGCGGCAAAGCGCTTCCGTTGCCGCGCGCACCTGGCGGAGGCGGGCTGCGAGCGAAGCGGCCACGGTGTTCGGCGGCGCTTCAAGCGATGGGCGTGCTCGGTTCGGCAGCATCGGGCCGGGCATTCTAGGCCCATGCCGGGGCGTGGCCTATAACCCGATCGAGGGAAGAGCCCGGCTTGCTCAGCCGCCTGACTCCGAATGCTCGGTGACGTGCAGCGCAAGCTGCGCGACCGCCTCTTCGAAGCGGCCGATGTGCGTCCAGTCGCCGTGCCGGGCGCGCCAAAGCGGGGTCCCTCGAAGCGGGCTCACGGTGGCATCGTGCTCAGCGCGCGTCAGCTGGTTCAGCACGTCCTGCGCGACCTCGTGGGGGTGGCGCGGCCAGCGTGCCCAGATGCTGAGGCCGGGCAGCCCATTGCCCGGGCCGGCGCTGATGTCCGTCGGCACGCCGAGACGGCGCGCGGCGCTCAACAGCAAATCACTCATGTAACACTCCATCCGCCCTCGACAGAAACCCGCCGCGCCCACATCGCGGGGGCCGCGGGCTCGGGCTGAACCCTGCGCGCGCGGCCTGAAATTTCCGCAAGAATTAGTCCCGCAGCGCACAAGAGGTGGCGGTCCCAGTACGCCGGATGGCCGTCGATGTGGGACGAGCGTGCGCCGGCGCGCGGCGATTTCGACGAGAATTCGACCAATCGAGTGCGAAAGCGTCTGCCCCCCGCGACGAGGCCGCTATCATGGCCGCCTTCTCGCGCTTTCCGGATCGCATCGCATGAAGCTCTCGTTCCTCGCCGCGCTCGCGCTCGTCCTCGCCGCGTGCACCTCCACACCGATCGAGCAGGCCGCCTCGACGCCCGGCTCACCGCCCGCCGCTGCCGCCTCGGCGCCTGCCCCGGCCTCGCCGCCGCCTGCGCCAAAGCCGGAGATCGGGACCTTCGGGCTCGACCTCACGGCCGCCAAGCCCTCCGTGAAAGCGGGCGACGACTTCTTCGAGCATGCGAACGGCACCTGGTACGACACGTATTCGATTCCGGACGATCGGGCGAGCTTCGGCATCTTCACGCGCCTCGACGAGCAGTCGCAGACCCGCGTGCGCGAGATCATCGAGCAGGCCGCCGCGTCCCATCCGGCCCCCGGCACGCCCGAGCAGAAGATCGGCGACTATTACGCGAGCTTCATGGACGAGGCCGCCATCGAGGCGAACGGTCTCACGCCCGTGCGCGCCGAGCTCGATCGCATCGCTGCCGCGAAGTCGAAAAAGGACATCGCAACGCTCTTCGGTTCGCCCGGCTTTCAATCGACGTTCGAGATCGGCCTCGGTCCGGACCTGAAGAATCCCGATGTGTACACCGTCGGCATCGGGCAGGGCGGGCTCGGGCTGCCCGATCGCGACTACTACCTGAAGGACGACCCGCAGCTCGCGACGATCCGCGCGAAGTACGTCGAGTACATCGCGACGATGCTCGGGCTCGCGGACGTGCCGGACAGCAAGGCGCGCGCGCAGAAGATCATGGCGTTCGAGACGGCGATCGCGAAGGTGAGCTGGCCGATCGAGCAGCGCCGTGATGTCGAGAAGGTCTACAACCCGCGCACCATGGCGCAGGTGAAGGAGTACGCCAAAGGCTTCGACTGGCAGGCGTTCATGGATGCGGCGGAGCTCGGCAAGCGTCAGGACGTGATCGTCGCCGAGCTCACGGCGGTGCGCGACATCGCGAAGCTCATCGGCACGACGCCGCTCGATACGCTGAAGGACTATCTGACCTTCCACCATCTCGATGCCTACGCGGCATATCTGCCGAAGAAATTCGACACGACGCGCTTTGGCTTCTACGGCGTGACGATGCGCGGGCAGCCGAAGCAGCGCGATCGCTGGAAGCGCGGTGTCGATGCCGTGAACGGCGCGCTCGGCGAGCAGGTGGCGCAGGTCTACGTCGCGAAATACTTCCCGCCGTCATCGAAAGCGAAGATGCAGGTGCTGGTGCGCAACCTGCTCGATGCGCTGTCCGAGCGCATCGACCAGCTCACCTGGATGACGCCGGAAACGAAAACACGCGCGCACGACAAGCTCGCGACCTTCGTCGCGAAGATCGGCTATCCCGACAAGTGGAAGGACTACTCGGCGCTCGAAGTGAAGCGCGGCGATCTCATCGGCAACGTGCGCCGCGCGTCGCTCTGGGACTGGCACCGCCAGCTCGCTCGGCTCGACCAGCCGGTCGACCGCTCCGAGTGGCAGATGCTGCCGCAGGAGATCAACGCGTACTACAACCCGCAGAACAACGAGATCGTGTTCCCGGCGGCGATCCTCGAGCCGCCGTTCTTCGATCCGAATGCGGACGACGCGGTGAACTACGGTGCGATCGGCGCCGTCATCGGCCACGAGATCGGGCACGGCTTCGACGACCAGGGCCGCAAGTTCGCGCCCGACGGCAGCTTCAACGACTGGTGGACGAAGGTGGACAGCGACGCCTTCACGCAGCGCGCCCAGAAGCTCGTCGCGCAGTACTCGAGCTACGAGGCGCTACCCGGGCTCAAGGTGAACGGCGCAAACACGCTCGGCGAGAACATCGGCGATCTCGGCGGGCTCAACATGGCCTATCACGCGTACCACTTGTCGTTGCACGGCAAGGAGCCGCCGGTCATCGATGGGCTGACGGGCGACCAGCGCTTCTTCCTCTCGTGGGCGCAGGTGTGGCGCGCCAAATATCGCGACGGGGTGATGCGCGAGCTCGTGATGTCCGACGTGCACAGCCCCGCGTACTTCCGCGTGAACGGCACGGTGCGCAACATGGAGGCCTGGTACAAGGCGTTCAACGTGCAGCCGGGCGACAAGCTCTACTTGCCGCCGGACCAGCGCGTCTCGATCTGGTGAGCGCCCGCGTCAGGTCGACCCGGCGCTCGAGGGCAGGTTCGGGTCGCTGACGACGGCGCGCTCTCCGAGCGCCTGCGCCTCGCGCTCGGCGATCGGCAGTTCATCCGGCGGCCGTTCGAGCAGATGGCGCACGCGGGGCGGCCCATCGCCGCGATGGAAGGCGTGGGCCCGGCGCTCGATCTCCTGATCCGCGACGGTGAAGCGGTGATAGCGGCGCTGGTGCTCGACCCAGCTCGGGCTGTGGAAGCGCTCGACCCAGATCTCCGGGTCGCTCAAGTCTTGCATCAACATCCACCGGCGGGCGCCGTCGCGCCGTCGGATGCGCTGCAGCTCCCGCATGGCCTGGGCGAAGGCGGCCTGGTCCTTCTCGGCGACGCGATACTCGATCGTCACGATGACCCGGCCGCTCTCCGGTCCGAGCTCGATCGCCGGCGTGAACTTCATGGGTCCGCGCGAGGGCGCGAGGTTCAGCCCCTCGGTCTGCGGTAAGCGCGCGATCAGGCCGACGAGGGCGGATGCCCAGAGCAGCACGGCCGACACGGCGAGCGCCGTGCGCAGGCCGTACGCCTCCGCGATCTCGCCCCACATCCAGCTCCCGATCGCCATGCCGCCGAACACGGCCATCTGATACACGGCGAGCGCCCGGCCGGTCACCCACTTCGGCGACGACAACTGAATGGTGATGTTGAACGACGTGAGCATGATGACCCACGAGGCGCCGCCGAGGAGGAACGCGAGCAGCGTCGGCACCATCCACGGGCTGATGGCCGACACGCCGGCCGTGAGCCCGAACGCGATGATGCCGGCGCGAGCGAGTGTCTCGTTCGTGAAGCGCTGGCGAGCCGTGGCGCTGGTCAGCGCGCCGATGACGGCGCCGCAGCCGAAGGTCCCGAAGAGCACGCCATAGGTCTTCGCGGTGCCGTGCAGGAGGTCGCGGGCGATCAGCGGCATCAGCGCCCAGATCGAGCTGCCGAGCGCACCGAGCAGGAATCCGCGCAGGAGCACGGCGCGGATCGGCGGCGAAAGCCTGCAGTACCGCAAGCCCGCCCGGATCGCCATGAGCATCGATTCGGGTGGCAGGTGCGACTCGGTCCGCGGCCGCTTCCAGGTCGCGAGCGTGACGATGAGCCCGACGTAGGTCATGGCGTTCACGGCGAACGCGAACGGCGCCCCCGCGATGGCAACGATGAGCCCGCCGATAGCGGGCCCGGCGGTCCGCGCCAGGTTGTACGACATCGTGTTGAGCGCGACGGCGGCGGGGATGTGTTCGCGCGGGACCTGTTCGCCCACGGAGGACTGCCATGCCGGCCCGTACAGCGCCGTCCCGCAGCCGAGCAGGAATGTGAGCAGCAGCAGGCTCCAGGGCTCGATGTGCCCGCTGTACGTGATCACGGCCAGCAGGACGGAGACCGAGAACATCGCGCTCTGGGCGATGAGCATGATCTTGCGGCGGTCCCAGATGTCCGCCACGGCGCCCGAGGGCAGGGCGAGCAGCATGATCGGCAGGGACGTCGACGCCTGCACCAGGGCCACGTAGTTGGCCGAGGGGGCGAGCGAGGTCATGAGCCACGAGGCGCCTACCGCCTGAATGAGGCTGCCGAAATTCGAGACGATGCTGGCCGACCAGATCCGCAGAAACGTGCGCGAGCGAAACGGCGCCAGCGTCGAAGCCCGCCAGGATTGAGCCACCCGGTTCAGCCTTACCTCGTGAGGGGAGGCGCGGATGATACCGCGCCTTACGCCGACGCGACCTTCGTGCGCAGGTACTCGATGGTCCGCGTGACTTCCGTGCGCAGCGCCGTCGCGAGCGTGTCGATTTGCGGGGCGTCGCCCGCGCGTGCGGCGGCTTCGAGCTTCGCGGCGGCCGTTGCCGTCGCCGTGGCGCGCAGGTTGGCGCTCGCGCCTTTCAGGGAATGCGCCTGCTCGCTGACGGCGGCGTAGTCGCGCATGCCGAGCGCCGTGACGATGGCCGCGAGCGTCTCGTCACCGCTTTCGATGAAGAGATCGACGAGCTCGCGGGCGAGCACCTCATCGCCGTCCATCGACTGCATGAAGCCCGTCCAGTCGACCGGCGCGGGGGCCGGCGCAGGTGGCGGCGCCTCGACGGAGATCGCGGGCGTCGCGTCCGCGTCCGCCGCGGCGCCGTCGATCTTGCCGAGGTGCCGTTCGAGACACGCGGCGAGCTTCACGCGATCGAGCGGCTTCGTCAGGTAGTCCGTCATGCCGGCGGCGCGGCACTTCTCGTCGTCGCCCTTCATCGCGTGCGCCGTCAGCGCGACGATCGGCGTGGCCTTGCGCCCTTGCTCCAGGCGGCGAATCTCGCGCGTCGCCTCGTAGCCATCGAGCTCGGGCATCTGGCAGTCCATGAGGATCAGGTCGAATCCGCCCGCCTTCCACGCCTGCACGGCTTCGCGACCGTTGTTGACGACGGTGACATCGAGCCCGAGCTTCTCGAGCACCATGCGCGCCACTTTCTGGTTCACCGGATTGTCTTCGGCCAGGAGGATGCGGCGCTCGCCGTCGACGCGCATGGCGCGCACCTGATGGCGCGTGACCAGCGGCTGCGCGCGGCGTTTCCAGGATTCGGCGCTGTTGGACATGACGAGGCTCAGGCACGCCGTGAGGTCGCGCCGGGTGATGGGCTTCACGAGATAGCCCGCGAAACCGAGGTCCGCGAAGCGCTGCGCATCGCCGCGATGGCCCGACGAGGTGAGCAGCACGAGTCGCGTGTGCGTGAGGTGGTCGTACGTGCGGATGAGGCGTCCGAGCTGCTCGCCGTCGCACTCGGGCATGTGATAGTCGAGCAGCGCCACCTGGAACGGCTGATCCGACACGGTGGCGTCCACCAGCGCTTGCAGCGCGTCCTGCGCCGTGTGCACGCAGACGGGCTCGATGCCGCAGGCTTCGAGCTGACCGGCGAGCACGCGGCGGTTCGTCGCGTTGTCGTCGACCACCAGCACGCGCAGGCCCTTCAGGGCTTCGTGCTGCGCGTGCTTGTCGATGTGCTTGCGTTCGGCCACCCCGACGCGGGCGGTGAACCAGAAGGTCGAACCCTGTCCCACCGTGCTCTCGACGCCGGCTTCGCCGCCCATGAGCTCGGCGAGGCGCTTCACGATCGAGAGGCCGAGGCCCGTGCCGCCGTACTTGCGCGTCGTCGACGCGTCGACCTGCGAGAAGGGCAGGAACAGCGAGGAGAGCCGATCGGGCGGGATGCCGGGCCCGGTGTCGCGCACTTCGCAGCGCACGACCGCCGACTCCGGCGTGCTCTCGACGACGCGCACGTCGATCGCGACCTCGCCCTTCTCGGTGAACTTCACCGCGTTGCTGCCGAGGTTCACGAGGATCTGGCGCAGGCGCGCCGGGTCGCCCTTGATGAGGTCCGGCACCGCCGGGTCGATGTGCGCGGTGAGCTCGAGGCCCTTGCCGTGCGCTTGAATGGCGAGCAGCCGCGCGACGTCCTCCACCGTGTCCCGCAGATCGAGCTCGATGTGTTCGAGATCGAGCTTGCCGGCCTCGATCTTGGAGAAATCGAGGATGTCATTGATCACGGTCAAGAGTGCCGTGGCGCTGTCCCGGATAGTCTCGGTGTAGTCGCGCTGGGAGGGGTCGAGCGCCGTGTCGAGCAGGAGCTCCGTCATGCCGATCACCCCGTTCATCGGGGTGCGGATCTCATGGCTCATGTTCGCGAGGAACTCGCCCTTCGCCTGGTTCGCGGCGGCCGCCGACTCGCGCGCGAGAATCAGCTCGTGCTGATACTGGCGGCGCTCGGTGATGTCCTGCAGGGCGCCCGAAACGCGCGTCGGGTTGCCGTTGTCGTCCGTATCGCAGATGCCGCGCGAGCGGAACCAGCGGTACTCGCCGCTCTTCGTGCGCACGCGGAACTCGGCATCGTAGACGCCGGCGGTCGCGATACACCGCTCGAACGCGGCCTGCTGGGCTGGCAAATCATCCGGATGGATGAGCTCGCGCATCGTCTCGAGCGTCGGGTTCGGGAAGTCGCCGACCGAGTAGCCGACCATGGCGCGCCACTGGGGCGCGAGCCAGTACTTGCCGGTCGCGATCTCGTATTCCCAGGGGCCGTCGCTCGTGCCGCGGATCGCCCGCGCGAGACGGGCTTCCGCCTGGCGATGCGCTTCCTCGGCCTTCTCCGCCCGATCGAGGGCCTGCAGCACCTCGCGGCTCTCGAGCAGGGCGCGCTCGGCCTGCGCGAGCGCGCGGGCGTCGGCTTCCTGCTGGCGTTTGCGGGACAGGCACATCACGGCCGTCATCCAGATGACGGCGATCGCCAGCGCGCGATTCGCACCGTCCAGCCATATCGACCCGTCGGAGTGCGCCGCCACCGTATCGAATACGAGAAAGGCCGTGCAGAGCAGGGCGGCGAGATACGTATCGCGCGCGCGCGGTGCCCAGAGACTCAGCACCACGACGATCACATACGCTGCGCCCATCATCATCGTCGGCGCGACGAAGCGATCGAACGCGAGGATCGCGAGGGCCGCGACGATCGTGATCGGCCGGTTGAAGCGCTCCAGGAAGACGCCGCTGTGCGAACCGCCGCCGCGCACGGGCTGTGCATCGCGCGCAGCCTGCACGTCGTGTGCGGATTGCACGCCGTGCCCAGATCGCACGTTGCGCGCAGACGGTACGTCGCGCACCGACGGCGCGGATGCCGCGCTGACCCCGGTGCGTGGTTCGTCGATCGCTGTCATGAATCCTTTTCGACCCGAAAGAGCGGGCAGCCTCACTCCACCCCTGCCCGCGCAAAAGTCTCGCCGCGCGGGCCATACACGTCTGTGTGCAAATCGGCACACTTCGATGCGGCTTTATGCGCCGCCACGACTGTGGCGGCGGCCCCGCGACGATCTGTGAATTCGGTCGCACGCGACGAGCCGAAAGTCGCGCTCGCGCGCGGCGCACGGGGTTTCACCGGCGTCCTCCATATCGGACCGTGTTGCGGAATCTGTAGCGGCCTTTGGCGTCTTTACATCGGGATGCGATTTGTACACGCCGCCTGCACCGAAAAAGCCGGGAAAAGCCGCGCCAAGCGGCCAGCGCGCGTGGCACGGGAACTGCACAGGCTGCTGGCCGGGGGTCCCTCGAACGGGTTTTGTCAAATCAATAACGACAGGGAAGCACGTCCATGAACGCCATCCGATTGCGTCAGCTCGTCCTCGAAGCCGCGGAGCACGTGCCGTTCTATCGCCGGCACTGGAAAGCCGCTGGGGTGGATCTCACCCGCATCCACTCCGCCGTGCACCTCGAGTTCTTGCCGGTGGTGCGCCGGGCGGACCTGCTGGCGTGTCCGATCGAGCATCGCGTCGATGAGCGCTGTCTCGGCGACCTCGATCCCGAGGAGTGGATCGATCACGCCGCGGTGAAGCGGCGGCGCGCGCGGTTCTGGAATGCGCTTCGCGAAGTGGGCTACACCCCGGGCGAGAAAGTCCTCCTGATCACCGAACCGTCGTACACGCTCGGCTCCGCGCTCATGCGCTGGACGTATGTCGATCCGAAGCGCGGCGAAGCAGACGTCTTTGCGGCGTACGCGCGCGTACGGCCGCACGTGCTGTACGGGCCGTTGAGCGCGCTCGTATTGCTCGCGCGCCGACTGCGCGCCACACCGGAGGTGACGTCCCGTCCCAAGCTCCTCGTCAGCACGGACGGCCAGCTCTCGGATGCGCAGCGCGCGCTGCTCGAAGCGGTGTTCGGCGCGCGGGTCGCGGATTTCTTCGGCACGCCCGAGCTCGGTCTCATCGCGTACTCGCGCCCGGGTGTGAGCGGCTACACCGTGCTCGAGAAGGAGCTGCATCTCGAGACCCTGCGCGCGGGTGACGACGGCCGCGAGCGCCTCATCGTCACCGACCTCGCGGGCGGCGCAACGCCGCTCATTCGCTTCGACACCGGCCACCTCGTCCGGCGCGACCTCGCGCGCGCCGGCAAACCGATCGTCGAGGTGAGCGGCTATGAATGCGACGCGCCGCAGCTGTCGAGCGGCAGCTATGTGTCGCCGTATGCGAGCCCGCTAGAAGCAGATGCAATGGCAGGTATAAACAGCATCGATGACATCGGCCGCGCGCTGGCCTGAACGCTTGAAAATAGGGGGATCGGGACGCTCCACGGTCTGCCGCCGGCGTTGGGATGGGTGGTAAAGTCCACCGTCCTTTTTTCCCGGCGGTGGATCCTCACTTGAAGAGCAACATCGAGATCGCCCAAGCGGCGAACATGAAGCGCATCACCGAGATCGCGAAGAATCGCCTCGGTATCGACGAAGAGAACCTCGAGCCGTACGGTCGCTACAAAGCGAAACTCTCGCTCCGGTACATCGACACGTTGCAGGATCGGCCCGACGGCAAGCTCGTGCTGGTCACCGCGATCTCGCCGACGCCTGCGGGCGAGGGCAAGACGACGACCACGGTCGGCCTCGGCGACGCGCTCAATCACCTCGGCAAGAAGGCGATGATCTGCCTGCGCGAGCCGGCGCTCGGTCCGGTGTTCGGCGTGAAGGGCGGTGCGGCGGGCGGCGGCTTCGCGCAAGTCGTGCCGATGGAGGACATCAACCTCCACTTCACGGGCGACTTCGCCGCGATCGCACTCGCGAACAATCTGCTCGCGGGGCTCATCGACAATCACATCCATCAGGGCAACGAGCTCGGCTTCGACGTGCGGCGCATCGCGTGGAAGCGCGTCGTCGACGTGAACGATCGCGCGCTGCGCGACATCACCATCGGCCTCGGCGGGCCGGGCAACGGCTATCCGCGGCAGGACGGGTTCGACATCGTCGTCGCCTCCGAAGTAATGGCGATCTTCTGTCTCGCGACCAGCCTCAAGGATCTGAAGGAACGGCTCGGCAAGATCGTCGTCGGCTACACGCGCGATCAGAAGCCGATCCTCGCGCGCGACCTGAAGGCGCACGGCGCGATGACCGCGCTGCTGCGCGATGCGCTCGCGCCGAACCTCGTGCAGACGCTCGAGAACAATCCGGCATTCATCCACGGCGGCCCGTTCGCGAACATCGCGCACGGCTGCAATTCGGTCATCGCCACCAAGACGGCGTTGAAGCTCGCGGACTACGTCGTGACCGAGGGCGGCTTCGGCGCCGATCTCGGCGCGGAAAAGTTCGTCGACATCAAATGCCGCAAGGCGGGCCTGAAGCCGTCCGCGGCCGTGATCGTCGCCACCGTGCGCGCGCTGAAGTATCACGGCGGCGTGCCGGTCGCGGAGGTCGGCAAGGAGAACCTCGTCGCGCTCGAAAAGGGCCTCGTGAATCTCGAGCGCCACATCCACAACGTGCGCGACCACTATGGCCTGCCGCCCGTCGTCGCGATCAACTCGCGCGCGGAAGACACCGCCGCCGAAGTGAAGCTGATGCAGGAGAAGCTCGCGCACCTCGGCGTGAAGATCATCCACGCGCGGCACTTCGCCGAAGGCGGCAAGGGCGCGCTCGAGCTGGCGAAGGAAGTCGTGCGCCTGTGCGAGCAGCCGAACAACTTCAAGTTCGTGTACGACGACAAGATGTCGCTGTGGGACAAGATGAAGGCCGTCGCCACGAAGATCTACGGCGCGAGCGACATCACCGCGGACACGAAGGTTCGCCAGCAGATCAAGCACTTCCAGGAGGCCGGCTACGGTCACTATCCGGTGTGCGTGGCGAAGACGCAGTACTCGTTCTCGACGGACCCGAAGCTGCTCGGCGCGCCGTCCGGACACGTCGTGAACATCCGCGAAGTGCGCCTCGCTGCCGGCGCGGAGTTCATCGTCATGATCTGCGGCGACGTGATGACGATGCCGGGCCTGCCGAAAGTGCCGGCCTCGAACAACATCGACGTCGACGAGAGCGGCAAGATCGTCGGGTTGTTCTAGGCGCGTCGTTCCACGTTGTACCGAGAAAGGCGCGCCCGGCGCGCGCTTTTCTCGGATGTACGCAAGCTTCTCTCGACGCACGGAGCCACGACCGGCGGGTGTGACCTCGCCGGCCCGTGCTTCGCGGGTGCCATGTCCGCGGCTGTGACGCGTTCGGGTCAGTCGAGGAGCCACGACCGACGCATGTGATCTCGCGGGCCCGTGCTTCGCGGGCGCCATGCCCGTGGCGCGCACGAATCCGGCGGCTCGCGGATGCCGCGGCACCTCTCAGGCCGTTCCCGCGGGAACGTCCTGCGCTCGGCGCCACTTCGCGAGCAGGCTCTCGACGGCGAGACTGTAATCCATGTGCTCCCCGCGCCAGCGGGTGGTCGCAGTCGTCTTGTCGATGCGGATGTCGCTTTCCGCGTGCTGACT
>DASTRY010000102.1:0-57639 GCA_035760965.1 Steroidobacteraceae bacterium
GCTTGAATTGCGAGAGCTGCACGCCCGAGAGAGTGGCGTCGACAGCGGTCTGCGCAGCGTCGTCGCGCGCGTCGATGCGCACCGTGCCTTTGATCTCGCCCTGCGGCAGAGCCAGCGCGACGGGGTCGAGCGCGATCACGCCGTCCTGCAGATCGAGCTTCAGAGACAGCGCTCGGATCGGCAAATGCGCCGAATGCACTTGCGCTGCTCGGTAGTCGAGCTGCACATCGGTCGCGCGCACGCGCGCGACGCGCAACTTCGCGTCCGGGAAGATGCGTTCGGAATCCGCTGGCGTGCGCTGCGCCTCGTGTGTGTGAGCGGAGCCGCCGCCGAACCATGTCGCCGCGTCATCGAGGTCCAGCAACTTCGAAGTGACGGCGGCACGAACGAGCGGCCGCAGGTGCGCGAGATCGATCGACACGTTGCCGTGCATGTCGCTGTCGCCGATCGTGCCGGAAAGATCATCGAACGACACGCGCGCACCCTGACGCGATAGCCGGCCAATCAGCCGATACGGTCGCGTATTCGGGAACGCGAGCCCGCTCAAGTAGTAGAGGTCCGACATGTCGGCGCCGGCCACGTTGAAGCCCGCGTCGATGTGGCCGAGGTCGAACGGCCTGGGCAGCGTGCCGCGCGCCGCCACGCGCGTCGCATCCGCGAGGATGCTCGCTTCGAAGGGATACGGCGCATCGCGTCGGGCAGTCATGAGCGATGCGCCGCGCACATCGAACTGGAAGCGCTTGCCGTTCATCGTGCCGTTGCCGAGCAGCCGAAACGGACGCGGACTGCGCTCGGCGCCCTGTTCGCGCGCGCTGACGATGCCGCGGAATTCCAGCTCGCGCTTCTCGTCGACGAAGGTGAGCTCGCCCGGATCGATCTCGAGACGCTGGATCAACGGCAGGTTCAGCGCCCGCCCGTAACGCGGCTTGCCCCGCCGCGACGACCAGTTCACCCGCCCGTCGTGCGCGCGCACGAGGTGCAGCGTCGGCCGTTCGATGCGAACGAGCGGCAGAATGGCCGAACCCTTGAAGAGCTCGGGCAGCTTCACGCGAATGACGAGCCGCTCCGCGTGCGCCATCGAGCCGCCGCCCGCCCAAGCCGGGTTGCCGATATCGAGGCCGGAGACGCTCACCGTGGGCTCGAGCGAGAGCAAGTGTACGCGCAGGTCGCCTTCGATCCGCACCGGATGGCCGAGCCGCATCGAGGCGAGCCGCGCGACCGGCCCGCGCAAGGCATTCCAGTCCCGGAACGCGAGCGCGAGAAGCACGACGAGCACGACGAGGCCCGCCGCGATGCCGGCGACCCACAGCGTTCGGGGACCGGGCGCCCACGGGCGTGCGCTGGACCAGAGCCTCATCCGTTAATAAGCGTCGAGCGCGGCCCTCGTTCCCGGGGACCGTCAGAAGGCGAAAGCGGCGCCGAGCATCAAGTCGAATTGGGTGAAGGTCGAGCCGCGCGCGCGAATCGAGCAGACCCCGCCGAACGACCCGGACGCGCAGAAGATCGCCGAGCTCGTATTCACGAACGTGAGATAGCCGCGCGCTTCGAGCCTCACCGAGAACTGCTGCGACACCGGCACGCGCAGCCCACCGCCGAGTGAAACGGAGAAACGCGTGTCGTCCGTCCCCGAATCCGCGGTGAACCGGGTGATGCCGAGCCCTCCGACAATATAGGGTTGCAGCGGGAAGTCGCCCTCCACCTCGGGTTCGAGCGTGCCACCGAGGTGCAAGTATTCGACGTTCACATCGAGCGGCGCGACCGGTGACGTCCTCTCGACCTGCGTCTCCTCTCGCGTGTACAGCAACTCGTATTGCGAGGACGAGTCACGCCGCACGGCCAACGCGAGCGCGAGCGAGCCGTGATCGTCGAGGTTGGCGTGCTGATCCGAGTTGGCGACATCGAAGTTGCCGCCGAGGCGATAGCCGATGAAGGGCGTGATCTCGTAAAGATTTCGAGGCGCGGCGCGCTCCCTCCCCGGGTCGTTCGGCTCGGCGAACGCGCCACCCGCCACGCAAAGGCTGAGCGCCGCTGAGATCATCACCCATGCTCGATTCATGGCGCCCGTTCTCTCCCGGATGGCACAGTGAGTATCGACTGCACCCGTGAGTACGTTCAAACGCAATGAAGAGATGCGCTGGGAGGGAGCGCCGGACGAAAATGCCGGCGCGCGCACGACGAGGCCGCGACCTTTAGCCACGCCGTGCGCGCACCCGGCGCGCGCGGGATCCGCGGGTTTGCGAGGGCAGAACGAAGACGCGATGGGCTGATGTGGGCAGCTCAGACTCGTCCTCGCGCGGCCCCCGATGGACACCGCACGGCTCGCAGTCGAGCAAAAGCTATGCCGAGTCGCTTGCGCGCGAGCGCGCTGTGAGCCAACGCACTGAATCACCGAGAGATGCGGAATACGCTCAGCGGCCTTCACGAGCCGCGCCGGCGTCGTGCGGCACTCGCGTGCACGCGATTCTGTCGCCGCGCTCCGACGCAATTCGCGCGCGTGCGCGCAACCCGCTGATTCGCGAGGAGCGCGCCTGTCGCCAACTCCTGACGCTCCCATCCACGCAACGAACGTCGTGCCACCTCGATTGCGCGCGCGCAATCGTCCGTGACACGCTGATGCACCAACAAAAAAGGGGGAGCCATGATCGTTCGTTGCAGGCGCGCGCTCAGCGTCGCCGCTTTGAGTCTCTCTGCGCTGTTCACCACGACCCCGCTCTGCGCTGCCGATGGGAAGCCCGCCATGACACCGCCCACCGCCTCCGGGAAATTGAGCTTTCACCGTCTGTACACGAGCGCCGACGGCAATTCGCACTTCTCCGACGAGACGATCGAGCTGACGCCGCTCAACGGGGCCGGCCCCGAAGCGCATCTGAGCGCGAGCCGGCTCGGCGACGTGCAGGGCGCGATGATTCTGGCCCTCAAGGCGGGCGCGACCGAGCCGTATCACATCGCGCCACGCCGGCAGATCATGTTCTGCCTGCGCGGCATCGTCGAAGTCACTGCAGGCGATGGCACGAAGCGGCGCGTGCTGCCAGGACAGTTCGTGCTGCTCGAAGACACGAGCGGCAAAGGTCACATCACCCATGCCGTCGGCAACGAGGATCACGTGGCGCTCGCCTTCCCGATCGCCGACGACGTGCTCGCGAGAAAGTGAGAGGAACCGCACGCATGAACCGGGCGATACTGCGCGCCGCGCTATTCCTCGCGGTGCTGGCGATCGGCGCGACGCAGACGAGCGTCGCGATGGACCTGCAGCTCAAAGGCAAGACGGCGCTCGTCACGGGCAGCACGGCCGGCATCGGCTACGCGACGGCCGAAGCGCTGCTGAAAGAAGGCGCGGACGTCATCATCAATGCGCGCTCGCAGAAGTCGGTCGACAAAGCGGTCGCGTCGCTGAAAGCTTCGACCGGGCGCACGCCGAAATCTTTCGTCGGCGACATGAGCAAGGCGGCCGATACGACGCGGCTCGCGCAGACCTTTCCGAATGTCGACATCCTCGTGAACAACGTCGGCACGTTCATGGCCAAGGAGTTCGCGAAGACGACGGACGAGGACTGGGAGACGATCTTCCAGGTGAACGTCATGTCGGGCGTGCGCCTCGCGCGCGCCTATCTGCCGCGCATGAAGCAGCAGAACTGGGGCCGCATCATCTTTATCTCCAGCGAGAGCGCGTTGCAGATTCCGGTGGAGAGCATCCACTACGGCATGACGAAGGCGGCGCAGATTGCCGTGGCGCGCGGGCTGGCCGAAGACTGCGCGAAAACGGGCGTGACCGTGAACAGCATCCTGCCCGGCCCGACGCTCGATCCGCAGGCCCCGCGCGCGCAGGACATGGTGAAGCGCGCCGGCAAACCGCTGGCCGAGATCGAGCAGGACTTCATCAATGCGCGCCGGCCCACATCGCTCATCAAGCGGTTCGCGCGGCCGGAGGAAGTCGCTTCGCTGATCGCGTATGTGGCGAGCCCGCTGTCGTCGGCCACCACCGGCGCGGCGCTGCGAGTGGATGGCGGCGTCGTGAAGAGCGCGTTCTGAGCCGCTACCAACTGTCGGGCTTCGAATATTCCGGGAACCTCAACGGCTCCCGGAATGCAACTGCTGTCGATGGGCTCGTTGGTCGATACGGTCGACGAACTTCACACCGGCGATCACCTTCGCCAAGTGCTGCACGAATCCTCGTAACCTGTGAAAGCTCTTCCGCGCAGTCATGGTACTCCGTCTTCAGCGCCAGAAAATGCTTCTCCCCGCGCTCATTCAGGCCCACCACCACCCGCATACACAGCCGCGTGTTCTCGGCTCGCAGACCGCTGTATATCCATATCCCGTCGGCCCACAGGTACACCCAGCGCTCGGTCTGGCATCAGCTGCGCGATGATCGGCTAGCCGTCATGCGACCGATCCGGGAGCGCAGCGCGCTCCCGGGCGGTCCGCTGGGGCTCCGGAGATTCATCCGGAGTTAGAGACTAGAACTAGAAGCGCTGCCCAAACCTCAATCCGACCGTGCGCGGCATATCGGGAATGCTGTAGGGCCTCAGCCCGCACAAGGGTTGCGGATTGTCGGGATCAGGGCCGTAGATACTGCACTCGGTCGTCCGGTACGTGTCGCCGCGCTTGTCGAAAAGGTTATGAACGTAGAGCTCGATCGCGTATGTGTCTCGGCTAACGCCGGTGGACAAGTCGGTCATGGCATATGCTGGCTGCTCGCCCACGAGCGCGCGATCGGGTAGACGGAGGTCCGCGAACACCGACGTCCGGTATCCAATCGATCCCTGCACGTGAGCCTCGAACCCCTTCAGCGGGAAACCATAACGGGCCGTAAGGTGCCCCTTGAATTTGGACGAGACAGGCAAGCGCGTGCCGTCCGGCGCGAGCGGATCGGCGCAATCCGTAATGGGCGTGCCGTCGGCCTGGGTCGTGCCGCAGTAGTTCGCGGCCAGCTTCGCGTCCGTGTACGCGAATCCGCCGCTCAATGTGAGACCCGATGTCACTGCCCAATCGATGTCACCCTCGACGCCCTTCACTTTCGCCTTGTTCGCGTTCTTGATCTCGGTGAGGCCATTCAGGCCCAGGTAAGAGAACTGAATGTCCGTCCAATCGAGGTAGTAGACCGCACCGTTCACGCGCAGACGATTGTTTAGCCAGCTCGTCTTCCAGCCGATTTCGTAATTCTTCAGGTAATCCGGCTTGTAAGGCGGCAAGATGCTGCGGCGATTGATACCGCCAGGACGGAATCCTTCCGCGTACGTGACATAGACGAGGCGCGCATCATCGAAGCGGTACGTCAGATTGTACCGCGGCGTATTGCCGCTCGCCTCAACGTTCTTGTCGAGATTGATACACGGAGCGCCGTGGAATTCGACCCACTGCGTCCGATCGGCGGCGCATTGCGCCTCTCCGGAGCCGGACGGGCTGAAGCCGAGCCCGTAGCCGAAGAATCCTTTGAGCGAGTTGTTCGCCTTGAAGAAGCGAACGCCCGCAGTCGCGGACAACTTCGGAGTGATATCTAAGGTGACCTCGCCGAACGCCGCCCGGTCGCGGTCAGTGCGCACTTGCTCAGTGAGCCAAATCGTGTCGGGCCAGCCTGTCGGAGTGAGGAACGAGGCAAATCCATCAATTTTGTACCGCTGTTCGATGTCGTGTTCCTGCTGTTCCCAGAACAAACCGGCCACGAACTTGAGTCGCTTCGTGGGATCGGACGAGACGCGCAGTTCGTGACTGTCCTTGTAGAACGCATCGTTCCCGAGAAAGTACTGCGTCGGATCGATGATTTGGCCCGCGTCGTTGTAGATGTACGCGCCGTACCCATAAACGACATCGTAAAAATATGAGTAGTCGGCGTAGTCGGCACTCGAGTGGATGTCACGTTTCAGATGGGCGCCTGCGTACACCACATCGAGGTTGGCGATCTTGCCTTCGATAGTGAGCGCCGCCTGCCACCAATTGTCGCGCTGAAACTCCGGACGGAAGTGCACCACCTTCAAGTCGCCGACCTTCGGATCGTAGGCAAAGGCACCGTTGGTCTTTTGTGCCTGCCCCATCACTGTGGGCGTCAACGTCCAGGCGTCGTCCAGATCGATCTTCAAAGCTGCCCGCCCGCCGTACGTATCGACGTCGTTGTAGTTCTTCTTGACCCTATCGGCGTTCGTGACGGTGCCATCGCCGGTCGCCGCTTGCAAGCTGGGATAAGTCAACGAGCCGAGTACGTTGTCGATATAGCCGCCGTCGTGGCGCGCCCAACCGACGAGCCGCACGGCTGCAGAATCGGACAGCGGAACGTTGACGAACCCTTCTCCCAGGTAGCCCCGATCGCCTCTCGCCACGGTCTCCATTTGCAAGTCATAGCTCGCCGCGAATGCGCGCGGATCGGGCTTGTTGGTGATGATGCGGATCGTGCCGGCCTGCGAGCTCGCGCCGTACAGCGTTCCCTGGGGACCCGAGAGTGCCTCGACGCGCGCGATGTCATAGACGTGAATATCGAGCGCCCCCTGTATCGTGGTGATCGGTTGCTCGTCGAGATAGATTCCGACGCTCGGCAGCGGCCCGGAGTGATTGGCGTTCTCGCCGCTGGCAATGCCTCGCATGTAGACCGTTGTGGCGCCCGGACCGAGCGACTGATAGGACACGCTCGGCAGGAGCTTTGCGTAGTCGGTGAATTCCTTCACCTGCATGTCCGCGAGCTTCGCCGTGCCGAGCGCGGTGACGCTGACGGGCACACTTTGCAGGTCTTCTTCGCGCTTTTGCGCGGTCACCACGACCTGTTCCAGGCCCGTGTCATCGTTCTGCGAGAAGGCCGGCGGCAGGCCCGCAAGCACCATGGACGCGAGAGGCACACTCTTCAACACGCGTTGGGTCCGACTTTGGGCGCGAATCCGCTCCAGTTTACGGCGTCGACTGCGTGTCATCGCGGAGACCCTCCCGTTTCTTATTGAACGAGTGTACGACTAGTCTATCCTGCACGAGCCCCACAAAACAGGGGTACCCGCCGTTTCAGAAGCACGGTACCGCCGGATAGGAGGCGAGCACCGGGCCCAGCGCTTCCTTTAGGGGCCCGAGCCACGGCTCGTAGTGTCGCCACTGATCGAGCCCTTCGCGATAAATGGGCCTGCGGACCTGCTCCGAGCTCGCGGTTCGTACCGCGCGCTGATTTTCGTAGAACCGCAGGCAGCCCACCTCGAACCGCAGATGGCAATAGGCCAACAGCCGACGTACCTCAGCCTCGGTGTCACCGACCATGTCCTCGTAGTAGATGCGGTGGATTCGACCGGGTAGAACTGCGTCGAAATGGGCAAGCAACTCAACGTAGTCGCGGTAATAGCGCCCGAGCTCGCGAAGGTTGTAGGTGTAGTTCTGCCCGCGCGCGAAATGCTGCTTGAAGCCGGAAAAGCAGCAGCCGAGTGGATGGCGTCGAGCATCGATGATCTTCGCGTTCGGCAGGATCAGGTGAATGAGACCGATGTGTGCGAAGTTGTTCGGCATCTTGTCGATGAAAAACGGCGCCCCGATTCTGCGCTGGATGCCAGTGGCGGCCAGAAACTGCTCACCCATTGCATAAAAATCCTTCATCTCCAGTTCGGCGAGCACTTCGGGATAACGCGTGACCTCGCGACGCGTTTTGCGCCCTCCTAGCCCGCGCGCCATCGCGATGAGGTCGGGCAGCTCCATCGTGCCTTCCACTTCGGAGTGGCTCGATAGGATCTGCTCGATCAGCGTCGAGCCCGCACGCGGCAAACCGACGATGAAGATGGGATCGGGCGCGGGACAACCCCAGCCACTGCGCGCCGCAAAGAACTCACGGGTGAACAGTGCTTTCGAACGTTGCACGTGGCGCGACGTCTCATCGGGATCATAGTCCGTCGTTGCGCGGCGTAGGGCATTGCCGCGCTCGTAGTGTTGAAACGACTCCGCGTAGGCTCCCGTGTCTTCGAGCGCCTTGCCCAGCGCGAACTCGAAATGTAGACGATCTTCGTGCGCGAGATCCGCGCGCGCGAGCTGCGCCTGCATCCGTTCGATGTCGTCGGGTGAGAAGCGAAACGTCTTCAGGTTCGCGAGACTCCAGTACGCTTCGCCGAGATGGGGCGCCCGATCGATAGCAGCGCGGTACGCCTCGATGCTCTCCCGCCGCCGTCCGGCCGTTTTCAACGCGTGGCCATAACTCATCCAGACCTTTGGCTGATGAGGATACTCGGACAACACCGCCGCATAAATCGTGATGGCTTGTTCCTGATCGCCGATGCGACTCAGGATTGCGGCCTTCAGATTCCGATAGCCCGGATTGCGCGGCTCCGCCGCCAGCGCAGCATCGATCTCCGCCAGTGCAGCGGCCACTTTGTGCTGCCGATGAAGCACGACGGCATAGTTGTGGCGTGCCGCATGGAAGCTCGGCGCGAGCTCGAGACAGCGGGCAAGCAAGATTTCCGCGTCGCCGTAGCGCCCGAGCCGCGCAGCCACTTCCGCGAGCATGCGGATCGCCGCAACGTCCGTCGGATAGATCTTTAAGTGCTCGCGCAGCAGCGCTTCGGCGGGAGCGAGCCGGCCATCGCACAGGTGCGTCGCCGCTTCCATCAAGCGCGGATCGCGCGTCGAGTACTTGATGCTGCGCGCATACGCTTCGTCCGCGCCGGTCGTGTCGCCGATCGCCGTGAGGTGGTCCCCGAGCGCGCGCCACGCGGCGGGCATGTCGGGTTTCAGGGTGACGGCACGACGTAACGCTGCGATCGCCCGGTCGCCCTGCCCTTTGGCTCCGAGTGCGATGCCGAGCTCATAGTGCGCCGCCGCCGCGAGAGGTTGGGCTTTCGCGAGCGGCTCGAGGATGGCAAGCGCGCCGTCGATGTCGCCGAGCGCGCGACGTGCGGCGCCGAGAATGAGTTGCGCGATGGGATGATCGGGAACGACGCGCAGAATTTCGTTCGCCTGTTCCACCGCCGCGGCCGGCTGCGATTCGAGCAGGCGCGCGGCGTGGGTCAACGCCATCTCGACGGTACCGGCGGGCTCTGCGGGCGCGCTCATTGCGTGCAGCCTTCCATCGCCGACCTCGGCTTGTCAATTCCGCTACCATGCGCGCCACTTCGAAAGCCCGCTCGCCGTGAAGACACCGTACCGATTTTTCATCCTGGCCCTCGGAATGGGGCCGATCCTGGCCTTGGCCGCCGATCTGCGCGCCGTGCACGTCGATGCCGGCAAGGGCATCGGCACGATTCGCTCGTTACAGGGCGTGAACGGCGCGCCCGGTCCGAACGCGCACAAGCCGATCCGCTTCACGTTCGGCGGCTGGAACGTACCGGCGGATACCGATGCGACCGCGGGCTATCGGGAGGCGCGCATCGACCTCGTGCGCACGCACGACGGTTACGGGCCCGGCGACATCGATGCGCGGTTCCCGGATACGCCGAACGCGCTCATCGATCCCGAGCGCAGCGCGCTCAGCATGTTCCCGAATCCGGATGCCGACCCGCGCGATCCGCGCAGCTACAACTTCGGGCCGACCGACGCGCAGATCGGCTCCATCAAGGCGGTCGGCGCGGAAGTGCTGTTCCGGCTGGGGCGCAGCGAGGGCTCGATCGTTGACCCGCCCCGCAACCTCGACAAGTACGCCGAGATCGCCAAGCACGTCGTGCTCCACTACAACCGCGGCTGGGCGAACGGCTTCCACTATCGCATCAAGTACTGGGAAGTGTGGAACGAGCCCGATCTCGGGCGCTATTTCTGGGGCGGCTCGCCGCAGCTCTTCTTCCAGCTGTACGAAAAGATCGCGCGCGCCGTGAAGGAAGCGGATCGCGACGCGCTCGTCGGCGGCCCGGCGATCGCGCAGCCGAACGACACCAATCCGTACATCGACGACTTCCTCACCTACGTGCGCACGCGCAAAGTGCCGCTCGATTTCTATTCGTGGCACTGGTACGCGACGGACTCGAACGATCCGCTCGATCTCATTCGCGTCGGTGAGGCGATGCGCACACACCTCGATCGGCGCGGGTTCCGCAAGACGCTGAGCGTGCTCGACGAGTGGAACTACGGCCTGCTCGAGCCCGGCCCGCCGGACGAGCAGCGCGCGGCCTTCGTCGCCTCTGCACTCATTTACATGCAGGATGCGCCGATCGATGTCTCGGCGCTCTACCGCGCCGACAATCTGTTCGGCCGCAAAGGCACGACACCGGACAAGACGGGCAACTCGCTCATCGCGCTCGGGCGCATGCAGGACACACCCGTGCGACTTGCGACCACGGGCGGTGACGACAAGGGATTCGCGGTGCAGGCCGGCCGTTCGCGCGATGGCGACCGCGTGCAGGTGCTGATCAGCAATTACGAGATCCCCGCGAACTTCCTCGGTCCGCGCAACGGCCCGAACGCGCTCGACATGGGGGACTTCGCGGTGAAGCTGCTCGAGCGGCGGAGCATCGAGTATCGCAACAATGACGGTTACGACATCCAGATCGACAATCTCGATCCGCGGAGCCGATATTCGGTCGAAAGCTACCGCATTTCTGCCGATGCCGATCTCTCCCTTTCGAGGAGTACGGAAGCGGCGGGCCCGACCATTCGGTTGAGCGCGGAACTGCCTCCGCCCGGCGTGGAGCTGATCGTCATCCGCAAGAAGCGCTGAGCAGCGCGCTTGGCCATGCCGGTGCGGACGGTTATAGTGCGCGCCATCCATCAGCCGCCGCCAACGACACAGCTCGTTGCGCTGTCGTCGCGGCATCATTGTCGGAAGCGCCCAGGGGAAACCGTCCTTAGGAGCGTCTAGCGGACGCCGCGCCCGCGCTGCGCACCCCGCTGACGGCCTTCCAAGCGACCCAGCGGAGCCGGGGAACGATGTACAACATCAACAATATGCGCGCTGCCCAGTGGGCGGCGCTTATCTCTATCGTCGGCGCCTGCGGCGCGCTCGCCGCTTGCGGCAAGCCGCCGCCGCAGATGCAGATGCCGCCGGTCAACGTCGGCTCGCTCGAAGTGAAGGCTCAGCCGCTGCAACTCACGCTCGAGCACGCGGCCCAGTTGCGCGGCATCCGCGAAGTCGAGGTGCGCGCGCGCGTCTCCGGCATCCTGCTCAAGCGCCTGTACAAGGAAGGCACACGCGTGCGGGAAAACGATCTGCTCTTCAAGATCGACCCTGCACCTTTTCAGGCACGGGTGGCGCAGGCACGCGCCGAGCTCGGCGTGCAGCAAGCGAACGTGCAGCAGGCGCTGCGCGAGCGCGATCGCATTCTGCCGCTCTACGAGCAGAAGCTCGTGAGCTTGCGGGACCGCGACAACGCCGTTGCCGCCTACGAGAGCGCGAGTGCCGCGGCCGAGGCGGCGAAGGCCGCGTTGCGCACGGCCGAGCTCGATCTTTCGTACACGGACGTGCGCGCGCCGATCGGCGGCGTGACGAGCCGCGAAGCGCGCTCGGAAGGCAGCCTCGTCACGGCGGGCAGCGATTCGAGCCTGCTCACTCACATCGTGCAAACCAACCAGCTCTATGTGCAGTTCTCGATGCCTGAGTCGGAAGCCGAGAGCCTGCGTGAAGCGGTGTCGGGTCCGGACGCGAGCAAGGTGAGCGTGCGCGTGCTGAACACGCAAGGACAGACGCTCGGCGAACACGCACGCATCGAATTCATCGCGCCATCCGTTGCCGACCAGACCGGCACCATCGACGTCCGCGCGGTGCTCGACAACAAGGACGACTCGCTGTTGCCCGGGCAAGTCGTGCGCGCGCGTGTCGAGGGCGTGACGCTCGCTGGGGCATTCGTCATTCCGAAGCGCGCGGTGATGCATGGCGCGCAAGGCTCGTTCGTGTGGGTGATCGGGACGGACGACAAGGTGGCGCCGCGGCCGGTGCAGCTCGGCATCACCTCGGGTAACAACGTCGCCGTCACCCAGGGCCTGAAGGACGGCGAGCGCATCGTGGTCGATGGCATCCTGAAGGTGCAGCCGGGCGCGATGGTGAAAGCAACGCCGGTACCGATCGATGGCATGCCCGCCGGCGAAGGGACCTCACGTCCCTCGCGCGAAGCGGCTGCGAGCGACTCCCAGAAGGCACCCTCGTGATCTCGAATTTCTTCATCGACCGGCCATTGTTCGCGATGGTCGTGTCGGCGTTCATCGTGATTGCGGGACTGGCATCGTTTCAGTCGCTGCCGGTCTCGATGTATCCCGACATCGCGCCGCCGACGGTGGGCGTGAGCGCGGTGTATCCGGGCGCGAGCGCGGATGTCGTCGCGCAGACCGTCGCCGCGCCGCTCGAACAGGCGCTGAACGGCGTCGAGGGCATGCTCTACATGCGCTCGGCGAATGCGTCGAACGGCGCGATGCAGTTGACGATCACGTTCGCGGTCGGCACGAACCCCGACATCGCCGTGATCAACGTGCAGAATCGGGTGCAGAGCGCGCTGCCGCTGCTGCCCGAGGAAGTGCGCCGCCAAGGCGTCACAGTGGCAAAGAGTCTGCCGAGCTTCCTGCAGGTGGTGACGCTCGATTGTCCTGACGGACGCTACGACCAGCTCTTCCTCTCGAACTACGCCACCGTGAACGTGCTCGATGAGCTGCGGCGCATTCCGGGTGTCGGCGACTTGCAGGTCTTCGGCGCGCGCGACTACTCGATCCGCATCTGGCTGAAGCCCGATCGGCTCGCGGAGTTCGGCCTCACGCCGGCCGATGTCGCGGCCGCCGTGCGCGAGCAGAACACACAGTCGGCCGCAGGGCGTCTCGGCGATGAGCCGATGGACAAGAAGGTCGACCTGACCTTGAACGTCACGACGCAAGGACGCCTCGCCGAGCCCGAGCAGTTCGAGCGCATCGTGCTGAAGACGACCGGACCCGCCGGGCAGATCGTGCGCCTGAAGGATGTCGCACGCGTCGAGCTCGGTGCGCGCGACTACACGTTCGGTCTCACGCGCCAAGGCCGCCCGACGATCGGCGCGGCCGTCGTGCTCGCGCCTGACGCGAACGCGTTGCAAGTGGCCGATCTCGTCCGAGCGAAGATGGAAGAGCTTTCGAAGCGCTTCCCCGCGGGAATCATCTACGCGATTCCGTACGACACCAGTCTGTACGTGAAGCAGTCGATGCACGAAGTGACGATCACGTTCATCGAAGCGATGGTGCTCGTGTTCGGCGTCGTCTGGCTGTTCCTCTACAACCTGCGTGCGACGCTCATCCCCAGCATGGCGGTGCCGGTGTCGCTCATCGGCACGTTCGCGGGCATGCACCTGCTCGGATTCTCGATCAACTCGCTCACGTTGTTCGGCATGGTGCTGTCGATCGGCATCGTCGTGGACGATGCGATCGTCGTGCTGGAAAACGTCGAGCGACACATGCGCGCCGAACACGTCGATCCGAAGGAGGCGACGCGGCGCGCGATGAGCGAGGTCAGCCGACCCGTGATCGCGATCGTGCTGGTGCTGAACGCCGTGTTCCTGCCGGTGGCGTTCCTCGGCGGGCTCGTCGGCGAGATGTATCGGCAGTTCGCCATCACGATCGCCGTATCCGTGACGATCTCCGGCTTCGTTGCGCTGACGCTCACCCCGGCGATGTGCGCGTTGCTGCTGCGAACCGGCGGCGAAGAGCCGAAGGGGATTCTCGCGCGCTTCGATGCGGGCTTCCTGCGCTTCACGAAGCGCTACATCGACGGCGTCGCATTCGTGATGCGACATCGCGCCGTAGCAGGTGTCCTGATCGTCGCGATGCTCGGCGCAATCTGGTACTTCCAGCACTCCGTGCCGAGCGCGCTCGCGCCGGACGAGGATCAGGGCTACGTCATCGCCATCGCCGCGCTGCCGCCGGCCGCGTCGCTGCAGCGTACGAACGCCGCGCTCAAACAGCTCGATCAGGCCGCGTTCGCGCACCCGGCATACGAGGACAATTTCACCGTCTCCGGCTTCGACGTGCTGACGAACGCCCAGCGCAGCAATGCCGGCGTGAGCTTCATCATCCTGAAAGATTGGTCGGAGCGGCGTCACAAAGGGATGTCGGCCACCGACGTCGCCGGGGCGCTGTTCGGCGCGGGCATGGCCATCCGCGATGCGTTCGTGTTTTCGCTGTCGCCGCCGGCGATTCAGGGGCTGTCGAACACCGGCGGATTCGAAGGCTTCATCCAGGCGCGTGTCGGCAACGACTACGCGCAGCTCGAAGCGGTTACGCAGAAATTCATTGCGGCTGCGGCCAAGCGACCCGAAGTCACCGGCGTCGGCACATCGTATTCGGCGGGCGTGCCGCGTGTGCAGGTGAACGTCGATCTCGAGAAGGCGAAGCTCCTCGGCATCAGCATGGACGACGTGAATCTCACGCTTCAGAGCACGTTCGGCGCGCTCTACGTGAACGACTTCAATCGCGACGGCCGCGTGTATCGCGTGCAGATGCAATCGGAGAGCGACTATCGCGCGCACCCCGAAGACCTGCGCGACGTGTACGTGAAGACTTCGCAAGGCGCGATGGTGCCGCTCACCGCGATCGCCGAAGTGAAGGAGATCACGGGCCCGGATGTCATCGAGCGCTACAACCTGTTCCCGTCGGCGCGCCTGTTCGGCGAGCCGGCGCACGGCTACAGCTCCGGTCAGGCGCTCGCCGCGATGGAGCAGCTCGCGGCGCAGGTCCTGCCCGACGGCTACCAGCTCGATTGGTCGGGGCAGTCGTTCCAGGAGAAGACGAGCTCCAAGAACACCGCCGGTGTCTTCGGGCTCGCAGTGCTGATGGTGTTCCTGATCCTGGCGGCGCAGTACGAGCGCTTGACGCTGCCGCTCGCGGTGATTCTCGCGGTGCCGTTCGCCGTCTTCGGCGCATTCCTCGCCGTGTGGTTACGAGGGCTCTACGACGATCTGTACCTGCAGATCGGGCTCGTGACGCTCGTCGGGCTCGCGGCGAAGAACGCCATCCTGATCGTCGAGTTCGCCGCGCACATTCACAAGGAGCAAGGCAAGACGCTCGTCGAAGCCGCGCTCGAAGCGGCGCGCTTGCGCTTCCGTCCGATCGTGATGACGTCGCTCGCGTTCGTCCTGGGCGTGCTGCCGCTCGCCGTGAGCACGGGTGCGGGTGCGGCAAGCCGTCACTCGATCGGCACCGGCGTGATCGGCGGCATGCTGGCCGCCACGTTCATCGCGGTGCTCTTCATTCCGCTCTTCTTCGTACTCACCTCGCGCATGGGTGAGATCGCGCGCGAGTGGTGGCGCACGAAGGTGCCTCACCGGCAGCACCCGCCGTCGGCGCCGCCGGCGCAGGGCTAGGACGCCGCGCTCAGCGGGTTGGACCGACGCACTCGGAACTGCGAGCGCTTTCGGCGAACGGCCACCGAACACGCTAAGCTCGTCGGGTGGAACCTCGGCACGACCTGCGGCTGATCATCTTCGACTTCGACGGCGTGCTCGCCGACAGCGAGCTGCTCGCCAATGCCGTGCTCGCCGAGGCCATCACCGAGCTCGGCGTTCCAACGACGACGGAAGACTCCATCCGGCACTACATGGGCAAGCGCTTCCACGAGGTCATCGCGGCTGTGGAGCACGCCATCGGCCGGCCGCTCCCGCCCGACTTCGCGACCGCGTTCCAGCAACGCACGCTGGCGCGCTTCCAAGCCGAGCTGCGTCTCGTCGAAGGCGCCCGCGCGTACATCGAGGCGTTTCCGCAGATGCCGCGCTGTATCGCGTCCTCGTCCTCGCCCGACCGCCTCGCGTTCTGTCTGGAGCTGCTCGGGCTCGGTGACCTGTTCGGTGCGAATGTCTTCAGTGCGTCACAAGTGGCGCGCGGCAAACCGCACCCCGATATCTTTCTTCACGCCGCGGAGCGGATGCGCACGCCGCCGTCGCAGGCGCTCGTCATCGAGGACAGCGTGGGCGGAGTGCAAGCGGCGCTCGCGGCCGGCATGACCGTCATCGGTCTGCTGGCTGCTTCGCATATCGGCGAGGGGCACGCCGCGCGATTGCGGGAGGCGGGCGCGCAATTCATCGCCGCCGCGTTCAGCGAAGCCGAGGACATCACGCGTCAGCTGATCCGGCGCTCTGTGCCGGAATGAGGCGAATGCTCGGTGGGCGCGCAGCGATGCGGCCCTTCGAAGCGCGCTCTCTTGTTCCCTGCGCTGGGATTTCACGAGCGGCGACGCTCTCTGTCAGACGAGGTGAAATGCACGCGTTGGGCAGCGATGCGGCCCTTCGAAGCGCGCTGCTCTTATTCCCCGCGCTGGAATTTCACGAGGCGGCGACGCTCCCGCTTGTCGGGCCGCGTGTCGGGGCGGGGGCGGCTCAACTGTGCGAGCCGGTGCTGCTCACGAAGCTGTTCGCGTCGGGCGGCGCTCTCCGCGGTCTCGGCGTAGTGACTGCGCGCTTCGGGCGCCGGCCCGCGCCGCGCGGGCAAGCCCAGCACATCGAACTCGGCTCTCAGTCCTTCCAGATTCAAGCTGATGCGATCCCCAATGCGTACGACGTGAGCCGCCTTCACGCGCTCGCCGTTGAGATGCACCCGCCCGCCCGTCACCGCTTGCGCCGCCAACGAACGGGTCTTGAAGAAGCGCGCGCACCACAGCCACTTGTCGAGACGGTGGCGCTCCTCTTTGTCGTCCTCGCCCATGGAGCAAGGGTAATACGGCGAAGCTGCGACAGGAACTGGTGAGTGTGGCCTATGAGGTGCTCAAGTGAGGCGCTGAAGTCGCTCGGGTGAGTGCGGTCGGCCGCGTGAACACTCCATGCTCGCGAGCTGCGGTGGATCAGTACGGATAAAGTGGTTCGGCGAGATGGCTGCGGCGATGCGGTGCCGAACGCGATCAGCAGCGCTCGGCGCGATGCATCCTCACGACTTCGGCTTCGCCTGCTCCGCGCGCGCCGATTTCTGCCCGCCCGGCGGCGCACCGCTCGGTCTCAAGGACTGCACGGCGCAGCGGCCGTAGTGCGGGACGATGATGGCGCTCCAGCGGTCGAAGCTGCCGTTCGGGCGCGTGTCGAACGCGAGGTGCTGCGCGAAGTCGAGGCCCGTGCACGGGCCCATGAGCGTCGCGTAGTACCAGTTGCCGTGCACGTCCTGCACCCAGAGCCCGCGATCTTTGTCGGCCCGCCAGTCGCGAATGCCGCCATGGTTGGCGAACGGAATCGACGGCTCTGCCGTAGCGTTCGCATCGCCGGCTGCGTCCGCAGCGGCGCGCGCCGCAGCGAACGGCGTCAGGACCAACGCCGCGATCGCTAGCGTTGCATGCAAGTTGTCACGAACATTCATGAAACACCTCTCGTGCCGCTTCGATCGATCGGTGCCGGACGAGTTCCGAACATTAACGGACTGACATTCGGTGGCGTACGGTAAAGTGCCCGCATGACTTCCGAGATCTACGTCAGCACCGACATCGAAGCGGACGGCCCGATCCCCGGCCCCCACAGCATGCTGAGTTTCGGCTCGGCCGCGTTCCTGCCCGACAAGACCTTGGTCGGCACGTTCAGCGCCAATCTGGAGTTGTTGCCCGAGGCTACGCCGCACCCGAAGACGATGGAGTTCTGGCGACAGCACCCGGAAGCGTGGCGGGCGGCGCGCACGGATTGTCGCGAGCCGCGCGAAGCGATGCTCAGCTACGTCGCGTGGCTGAAGGCATTGCCCGGGAAACCGGTGTTCGTGAGCTACCCGGCGTCCTTCGATTTCCTGTTCGTCTACTGGTACCTCATGCGCTTCGCCGGCGAGAGCCCGTTCTCGTTCGCGGCGCTCGACGTGAAGACCTTCGCCATGGCGCTGATGAAGTGCGACTACCGCAGCGCCACCAAACGCAACATGCCGAAGCGCTGGTTCGACGACCTGCCGCCGCACACGCACGTCGCGCTCGACGATGCGATCGAGCAAGGCCGCCTCTTCTGCAACATGCTGCGCGAATCGCTCGCTGCGGCCGCAACCCGCGATCTTGAAGAAACGTGAGTCGCGCGCGCGTCGCGCGGTCTCAGCCGCTGTTTCGCAGGGCCGTCGCCACCGCGTTGATCGAAAGGTGAATGCCTTCGCGCACCCGCGCGTCGCTGTCGCCGGCGCGATGCCGCTTGAGCAACTCCACCTGCAGAAGATTCAGCGGCTCGATGTACGGCAGCCGTAGCCGGATCGACGCGTCGAGCGATGGATTCTTCTCGAGCAGGCGCGACTGCCCCGTGATCTCGAGCAACGCGTCGTGCGTTGCCTGCCACGCCGACTGAATCCGCCCGAAGAGCGCGTCGGCGAGCGCGCGGTCCTGCACGAGCGAGGCATAGCGCCGCGCGATGCCCATGTCGGACTTGGCAAGCACCATTTCCATGTTGTCGAGCGTCGTGCGGAAGAAGGGCCACGCCGTCGCCATCTCGCGCAGCAGACTTCGATCGGCGAACGCCCGGAGCGCCTCGCCCGCCCCGTACCAGCCCGGCAACATCACGCGCGCCTGCGCCCAGCTGAATACCCACGGGATCGCGCGCAGGTCCTCGATGCGGTCGGACCGCGTGCGCGAGGCCGGTCGCGAGCCGATGTTCAGCTCGGCGATTTCCGCTAGCGGCGTCATCTGGCGGAAGAAGGTGTTGAAGCCTTCCGTCTCGTACACCAGCGCGCGATACGCGGTGAACGCGCGTTTCGAAATCGAGTCCATGGCCGCCGCGAAGCGCTCCTCTTCTTGCGGCGAGGTAGTTGGAGGTTCGAGGGAAGCGAGCAACGTTGCGGATGTGATCGCTTCGAGATTCGCCGCGGCGCTCTCGCGCGTGCCGTATTTCGCGGCGATGACTTCGCCCTGCTCCGTGATGCGAATGCGCCCCTGAACCGTGCCGCTCGGCTGCGCACGAATGGCGGCGAACGAGGAGCCGCCGCCGCGCCCCACGGCGCCACCGCGACCGTGAAAGATCTGCATGGCGGTGCCGGCCTCGCGAAATACGTGCGCGAGAGCGCGCGTCGCCTGATTCAGAGTCCACACCGACGTGAGATAGCCCCCATCCTTGTTGGAATCGGAGTACCCGACCATCACTTCCTGATAGCCGCGGCGCTGAGTAGCCTGCCGAATCTCGGGTAGCGACAGCCAGGATCGCATGACATCCGGCGCGCGCTGCAAATCGGTGATGGTCTCGAACAACGGCACGACCATGATCGCCGCCGCGCCCGGCTCGCTGGGTCGAAAGAGGCCCGCCTCCTTCAGGAGCAGATTCACCTCGAGCAGGTCCGACACGCTCTCGCACTTGGAGATGATGTACGTCGTGATGCACGCAGGTCCGTACTGCTCGTGCGCCGCCGCGGTGGCTCGCACGATCGCGAGCTCCGAGCTCGTTTCATCGGCGTATTGAGCAAACGGGCTCGCGAGCAGTCGCGCACTCGCGAGCTCGCGCCGGAGCAAGGCGACGCGCGCCTCTTCGTCGAGCCGCAGATAATCCGGCTCTACACCTCCCACTTTCATTAGGTCGCCGACCACGCGCGCGTGCACGTCGGAGTTCTGCCGCAGATCGAGCGTGGCGAGGTGAAAGCCGCAACTGTCCACCGCCCGAATCAGGCGCCCGAGCGCACCACCGGTATTGAGCAACCCTGCACCGCCTTCGGCCAGCGAGCGCGCGATGATGACCAGGTCGCTGCGAAAATCCTCGGGACGCCGATACGCCTCACCCGCCACCGTGGGGCGCCGCGTGGGCGCGTGACCGGTCAATCTCTCGTATGTCGCCGCGAGCCGTGCATAGCAGCCGCTGATCGCTCGGCGATATGGCTCGTCGCGACGCGCAGGATGCACATCCCCGCTGGCTTCCGCGAGCTGTTCCAGCTCCGGCGTCGTCGTTGCGAGCTCGGTCGAGATCGAGAGCTCCGCGCCGAGCGCATGCAACTGATCGAGGTAGCTCTCGAGCGCCGCATGTGCGGCGCGACCGAGCGCGAGCTGCAGCGACTCCGCCGTGACGTTGGGATTGCCGTCCCGATCCCCGCCGATCCAGCTTCCTAGTCGCAGAAAGCTGCGCGGACGGCGACCCAGAACGCGTTCCCAACGCGCATACAACTGCGGCAGCACGGGCAGAAAGACATCGCGCAGATAGGCGAGCGCGATCTCCACTTCATCCGCGACGTACAGGCGCTCGCGTCTCAGCGGCCGTGTCTGCCAGAGCAGCGCGATCTGCCGCAGAATCGCCTGCTCGATGTCATCGCCGTTCGGCGTTTCGGTGCGCCCGAGATCGCGATGGCGCATGAGCTCGGCGATGCGATTGCGATGGTCGATCATGCTCTTGCGCATGACCTCCGTCGGATGCGCGGTCAGGACGGGCACGATGAGCGCCTGATCGAGCAACCCCGCCGCCTTGTCGAGCCCGATGCCTTTCGCCGCGAGGCGCTGCACGGCCGTCGCGAGCGACTCGGCGGACTCGTGCAGACGCGCCTGCCGGTCCTCGGCGAGATTCGCCAGCATCGAGAAGAGCATGAATGCGCGGACGAACGCGAGCGTGTCGTCCGGCGTGAGCGCATCCAACCCGCGATCCATCGCCGCGGCATCCGCAATGCCGCGATGGCGATCGACGGAGCTGGCGCGGATGCTCTCGATGCGCTCGAAAAGTCGGTCGCCACCGTACGCGCGAATCACATCGCCGAGGAGCTTGCCGAGGTAGCGGATATCCGCGTTCTGAGTGAGCGGTCTCGCAGTGACGGTCACGCTGGGACTCCGAAGGCACCCAACGTGAGTGTGCCGCTTTCGCGGGAACCGATGCAAAAAGCCGCCCGGCACCAGCGGTGACGAACCGGCCTGCGCTCTTTTTGTGCGACTCCGGCGCGGCGCGACTCGGGCACGGTGCGACTCCGGAGCCCGTCCGATCTGACCGCCGCGCTCTCACCGCAGCGCCCGCTACGGGATACGCGCCTCTTTATAACTGCGCAGCGAACTCACCCAGCCGAGCGTTGTACGTCGCGGCCGCAGCCCAGAAGCAAGCATGCGGAGCGTCAGCAATGACGTGCACCTGCGCGTGAGGGATGACTGCAAACTGCTGCTCGATCACCGCCGGCTTGACGACCGCATCGCGCGCGCCGTGCGTGATCAGCACGGGCGTGCGCAGCTTCGGCAGAAGGTCATCGTTGTCGAATGCTCGCGAGAAGAGCGCTTGCCGTACGAACGGCGGAACGAATGCGTTGTACCCGAGCATGGTCCAGCGCTCGGCCGGCGAGAGGGTGTCGGCGAAGCACATCGCGATCAGCGCATCGAGCGCGCGCACGCTCTCCTGCGCATCGCTGGAAAAGAATCCCGGCACGAGATTCAGGAACGCGGGATCGAGCGCGGCGAGCGCCGCTTCGCTGCCGAGCTTCGTCACGCCGCCGACGATGTTGATGCCGCCGATGCGCTCGGCGCCGCAATAGCGGATGTAATCGAGGATGACTATGGGACCATAGGACCATCCGCACAGAATCGGGCGCTCGAGCTCGAGTGTGCGGATGACGGCGTCGAGGTCGTCCGCCCAGAGCCGCGCGTCGGTGTAGCCCTCGCGCGGCTTGTCGGACAGACCGTGGCCGCGCAGATCGAGCGCCACCAGGCGAAACGTGGCGGCGAGATCATCCGACTGCATCTGCCGGCTCCACGCGAGCGAGCACTGCGAGAATCCGTGGATGAAAAGGAGCGGCCGCCCGCGGGGATTGCCGCTTTCCGTGACGTGGAGGCGGACGCCGGCGCCGCCGGTCACCGTGGAGCTCTTGATCATGCAATGCTCCTTACGCGCGGGTTGGTGGAGAGGGAGGGACTCGAACCCTCGACCCCGGCATTATGAGTGCCGTGCTCTAACCAGCTGAGCTACCTCTCCGCGCGTTCCTTGGGCGGGACCCCGGGTTCACGGGGGCGGCGATTGTCGCGACCGTGCCGCAGGGTGTCAAGCAAGCCCCGCTCGAGGCGCAAGGCACCGCTGGCGCTCGGCGGGCGGCCGCGCCGTCGCATTTTGCTCGCGCGTTGCGTCCGCAACCGGACACCGTTGGACCGCAGCGCGTGCGCGCCTCAATCGGAGCGCGCGGTGCGCGCGCCTACAGTTTGCAAAGATGTCCGACTCTCGAACGCGATGCCGCTCACGTGTTCCAGGTTTGACACAAGAGCGAGCGCTCGACCATGACGTGTCGGAGTGCAGACAACTCCGCTCAGGGAACCGATTGCGCACGACGGGCTCAAAATTGAGCCTGGACGGGTACACTACCGCCCCCGTTATTGGGAAAATGCGTATGCACCCCACATTCGAGCTCCCGCATATTTCGCAACCCGCGTGACCTATGGCAGCCACCAACACTATGCGTCGTCGTCGTAGCGTTCTCTCGAGCACCGCGGACGCAGGCATCACCCGGTATCTTCAGCTCTACAGCATCCTCTCTCAGTCATTGGCGGACGGCGAATTCAAGGCGTCGCGCGCCCTGCCGAGCGAGCCGGATCTCGTCGCCCGATATCGAGTATCGAGGACGACCGTGCGTCGTGCGCTGCAACTGCTGGAACAAGAAGGCCGCATTCTCCGGCGCCGCGGCAGTGGTACCTACGCCAAGACAAGTCGTGTGCACTCGACTCGTGCATTCGATGTCCAGTCGCTGTACGCCGATGCGCCCGCCATCGGCCGCAATGGCGATACGGAAGTGCTGCATCGTGCGCCGTCCGAAGTGCCCGCCTCTTTGCAGGCCGCGCATCCGGAGCTCGGCGCGAACGCATTCACCATCCACAAGGCGCGCTCCGAGCATGGCGATCCGTACCAGCTCGCCATCACGTACGTGCCGGAGGCGGTCGCACGCCGACACGGATTGCGTCGCGGCGGCACCGGCGGGCTCGAGAAGCTCGCGCGCGAAGTGCGCGGCGTCGAGCAGGTGACGACGGCGGTCGCGGCGGATGCGGTCGCCGCGAAGCAATTGAAGGTCGCGATTGGCTCGCCGCTGCTGCGCATTCGTGCGGCGCTGCTCGACGCCAACGGCCACCTGCTCGCCGTCGACGAGACGTTGCTGCGACCGGATCGCGCGCACATTCGCGACACGCTGCGCCGGCCCGCCGGCAAAGCGCACGCGCGCTGGCAACTGAAATCTGCCTGAGCATTCGGGCGCCTCGGCGCGCGGGTCGGCGTATGTCGTCCGGTCGCCGAGGCGAACACGGATTGGCGGGTAGCGCGAGCGCCTGACGCACGACCCCGCGTCGATCGCAATCTCAGCAAGACGCCAATACGGACCGGCGAGTGCCGCGAGCGGCTGACGCACCAGTCTCTCAGCAAGACCTCAACGCGGACTGGGGGGCGCGGCGAGACGCTGACGGCCCAACGGCCCCCGCCTCCGCGAGCGCACTACACATTGAAGCGGAAGTGCATGACGTCGCCCTCTTGCACGACGTATTCCTTGCCCTCGAGCCGCAGCTTGCCCGCTTCCCTCGCGCCCGCCTCGCCCTTCCCGGCGATGTAGTCCTCGAACGCGATGACCTCCGCGCGAATGAAGCCGCGCTCGAAGTCCGTGTGGATGACGCCCGCGGCCTGCGGCGCCGTCGCGCCCGCGCGCACCGTCCAGGCGCGCACTTCCTTTGGGCCGGCGGTGAAGAACGTCTGCAGGCCGAGCAAGCGATAGGCTGCGCGAATCACGCGGTCGAGACCGGGCTCCTTCAAGCCGAGCTCCGCAAGAAATTCGGCGCGGTCGGCTTCATCGAGCTGGGAAATCTCCGCCTCGATCGCGGCGCAGACCGGCACGACAACGGCGCCCTCACTGGCGGCGCGCGCCTCCACCGCAGCGAGCCGCGGATTGTTGGTGAAACCGTTCTCGGCGACGTTCGCGACATACATGACCGGCTTCGCCGTCAGGAGCTGCAGCTCCCGCACGTCGCGCCGCTCTTCGTCGGCGAGCTGCAGCGCGCGCACGGGCTTCGCCTGATCGAGGTGCGCCTTCACACGCTCGAAGAGCGCGCGCTTGCGGATCGCCTCCTTGTCGCCGCTCTTCGCGTTCTTCGCCGCGCGCTCGAGCGCCTTCTCGACGGTCTGCAGGTCCGCGAGCGCGAGCTCGGTGTCGATGACATCGATGTCGGCGATGGGATCGACCTTGCCGGCAACGTGCACGATATCGGTGCTGTCGAAGCAGCGCACGACGTGCGCGATCGCGTCCGTCTCGCGAATGTGCGCGAGGAACTGGTTGCCGAGGCCCTCGCCCTGCGAGGCGCCCGCGACGAGCCCCGCGATGTCCACGAACTCGACCGTCGCCGGCACGATCTTCTCGGGCTTCACGATCGCCGCGAGCTGCGCGAGGCGCTCATCGGGCACCGGGACCACGCCGACGTTCGGATCGATCGTGCAGAACGGATAGTTCTCCGCCGCGATCTGTGCGCGCGTCAGCGCGTTGAACAGCGTCGATTTGCCGACGTTCGGGAGCCCGACGATGCCGCACTTGATACCCATGACTACTGCTCTTTCGACGTGTGCAGCGCGTTCATCGCCCGCTGCGCACCTTGCTCCAGAATGATCGGCACTGCATCGAGCGCCGCCTCGATCGTGCCGCGAATCGCTTGCTCCTCGGCCTTGCTCGGCCGCGACAGCACGTGCTCGATGCCCGTCGCCCGCGGCTTGCCGACGCCGATGCGCAAGCGCCAGAACGCATCGCCGAGCTGCGCGATGAGATCGCGGACGCCGTTGTTGCCAGCGGCCCCGCCCCCCTGCTTCAGCTTCACGACGCCCGGCGGAAAATCGAGCTCGTCGTGCGCGACCAGAATCTCTTCGACCGGAATCTTGTAGAAGCTCGCGACGCTGCGCGTCGGCCCGCCGCTGCGGTTCATGTACGTCATCGGCTTCAGCAGCCACACCTCGTGCGCGCCGATGCGCGCGCGCCCGAGCTCGCCCTGGTGCTTCGGATCGTAGCGGAGCGTCGCCCCGTGGCGGCGCGCCAGCTCATCGAGAAACCAGAAGCCGACGTTGTGCCGTGTATGCGCGTACTCGGGATCGGGATTGCCGAGACCGACGATGAGCTTCAGTGGAGTTCCGGCCATAGCATCCGCCGGCAAGGAAAAGGAACGCCGGGCGCTGCCCATTCAGCGCCCGGCACGGTGCCCGTCTTACTTCTTGCCGCCTTCCTTCTTCGCAGGCGCGGCAGCCTTCTCGTCCTTCTTCGCTTCCGCAGCGGGCGCAGCTGCAGCAGCCGGCGCAGCCGCTTCCGCAGGTGCCGCTCCGGCGGCGGCTTCCGCAGTCGCCTCCGGCTCTTCCGCGCGCGGGCTGTGCACCGACACGACCGGCGGATTGCGTCCACCGGAGAGTGCCGGGAGCGTCACGCCGGGCGGCAGCGGGATATCCGCGAGGAACTTCGTTTCGTTGAGCTGCATGTTCGACAGATCGAGCTCGAGATGCTCGGGCAGGTCCGCCGGCAGGCAGGACACTTCGACGTCCGTCAGCCGGTGCGAGATCACCCCGCCCTGCAGCTTCACGCCCGGCGCCACCGACTCGCCCTTGAAGTGAATCGGCAAGCGGATGCGCAGCTTCTCGTTCGGAACCACGCGCTGCAGATCCACGTGCACGACGACGTTGCGCGCCGGGTGCATCTGGATGTCCTTCACGATGGCTTCCTGCGTCTGGCCGGTCTCGCTGATCTTCAGCTGCACGATCGACGAGTAGAAGCGCTCGTCGTCGACCATCGTGAGCAGGTTCTGCTGGTCGAGGACCAGCGCCCGCGGCTCCTTGTGGCCGCCGTAGAGAATGGCAGGGACCTTTCCTTTGTGACGCAGGCGGCGGCTCGCACCTTTGCCTTGCGTCTCGCGGAAGTCCGCGCCGATGGTGTATGCGATCTTCATCGTGTCTCCTTTGAGACGTGCGTTACGTGAACGCGCCCCGTCGCGACCAACGGAGCGCCATCGAGTCCCGAGGACTCAATCCAGATAGAGCGAGCTCACGGACTCTTCGTCGCGGATGCGGCGAATCGTCTCGGCGAGCAGGCCCGCCACCGTGAGCTGGCGGATGCGGCCGCACGCTTTCGCCGCGGGCGACAGCGGGATCGTGTCCGTCACGACCAGCTCGTCGAGCGCCGATTTCGAGATGCGCTCGACCGCGTTGCCGGAGAGCACGGGGTGCGTGATGTACGCGACCACTTTCACCGCGCCCTCGTCCTTCAACGCCTGCGCCGCCTGGCACAGCGTGCCGGCGGTATCCACCATGTCGTCGATGAGCACGCAGGTCTTGCCTTCGACCTCACCGATGATATTCATGACCTTCGACTCGTTCGGGCGCGGGCGGCGCTTGTCGATGATCGCGAGGTCCGCGTCGTCGAGGCGCTTCGCGAGCGCACGCGCACGCGCGACGCCGCCGACGTCGGGCGACACGACGATCATGTTCTGATAGCCCTGCTTCCACGCATCCCCGAGCAGCACCGGCGAGGCGTACACGTTGTCCACCGGAATGTCGAAGAAGCCCTGAATCTGCTCCGCATGCAGATCGATCGTGAGCAATCGCGTGATGCCCGCGCTCGAGAGCATGTTCGCCACCAGCTTCGCCGCGATGGCCATGCGGCTGCCGCGCATGCGGCGGTCCTGGCGCGCGTAGCCCATGTAGGGCACGACGGCCGTGATCTTCGCTGCGGAGGCACGGCGGCACGCGTCCACCATGATCAGCAGCTCCATGATGTTGTCGTTCGCCGGCGGACACGTCGATTGCAGGATGAAAACGTCGCGACCGCGTACGTTCTCCATCAGCTCGACACTGACCTCACCGTCGCTGAAGCGGCCCACGTACGCGCGTCCGAGCGGCGTGTTCAGATGCTTCGCCACATCGTGCGCGAGCGTCGGGTTCGCGTTGCCCGCGAAGAGCGCCATTGTTTCGCTGGTAGCCAAGGCTCAAAACTCTCGGACGGCGCGCCGGCCGCGGCGCGCTGCGCGCGGGTGCACGACCACTCTGGCGGGCCTCAAAATCAGTGACTTACCGAACATCGGGCTCGTGCCCCGCGCCACCCCGCAGACCCAGCCCGCGGTTGGCCGGGCGCACCCCCCTTTGCAGGGGGCGCGAATGCTACCACAAGGACGCCGTCGCACTGCACTCGGGAGGCAGCGAAATCAGGGGGATTTCAGACCGGCGCTGCCGCCGCACGGGCAGGGGTTGGAAGCCCGTAGCCGACTTGGTGACCCGACCGGTCGACTGCGAGGTCCGGTCCGGCGGCTGGGCAAGGCGCGCTCGGCTACATGGAACGCGGTCCCGTGACTGGCGGGCTCGATCGGTCACATGGAACCAGTCCCGTGACGGGGCGGGCTCGATCGGACCCCTTGCGGGGCCGGTTGGCGACCGGGCAGTCCGGTGACCGACTGGACGGGCGGTGAGTGGCCGGCGGCGACGCCCATTGGCCGCCTCGCCACCCGATTTCCCTGCGAGCGGGGCGGTCGTGAGCATCGACGTTTCGCCCCGGAGGCGCACTTCATGGCCGAACGGAGGGCCGCGCGATGCCGGTAGGACGCTGTGACGCTTGCCGACGAAAGGGGCGCGCCTCGTCAGCCGGGAACGTCGTCCGGCAGCGGATATTCGTCGGCGTTCTTGACCCAGCCCTTCTGCAGCGAAAAGTCGAGACGCGGCGGCGCGAAGATATCCGCCATCCGATTGCCTTCGGGCCCGGGCTGCTGCGCCTCGGACGTGTGGATCACGCGCGCCGGAATCATCGTGGCGGAAGGCGCGCCGACCTGCACGTGCTCATCGTCACGCCAGTCGTTCTTGTTCAGACCCCACGGCCAGCGCAGGTGATGCACGTAGGTGCCCGCGAATACGAGCGAGCACTGGTCGAAATCGTAGTGACTGTGCGGCGACATCTTCGTCACGTCGCGCGCCCGGCGGCCGGGCGGAGGGAAATTGACCATGATGGTCGAGCAGCGCCAGATCGGCCCCATCTGCCCCGGCGTGCGATCGCCCTTCTGCAGGTCGTACACGCGCAGCTTGTAGCCGTCGCGCGGCGCCGGCCACGGCTTGAACGGCGGGTGCGACGGGTCCGGGCGCGCGTACGTGGCGGCGTTCGCGCACTTCGCATTCAGATCGGGGGACTGTGTCGTGAAGAGCCGCACGATGCGACCACCCCGCGGCAGGCTGAGGGTGCTGTCTCCCGGCGGGACGATGAGAAGCTGGTAGCCGTTGCCGCGCACGCTGTCGCCCTTGGCCGATGCCTCATACGGCGTATCGTCGTCGGGCACGATGATCATGTACTCGTCGAGCTGCGCAGTGCGCGAGAACGTCGCGCCGGGCTTGGCTTCGATCCAGTGAACGATCAGGTTCTGGCTGCGCGTGTACCAGCCGCGGCCGTTCGCATCGTCGTCGACCGGCGGGTCCTTGTAATAGAGCCCATAGCTGGCGGGCGTCGTCGTCGTGCCCGACTGCGTGTCGCTCTTCGCCGTGGCGAGGGACGAGCGCGGATCCGATTTGTCGTACATGGCCTCTTCAGAGCGTCGATTTCAGATAGTTCGCGAGCCCGCCGAGCTTCAGGATCTTGCCGACCGACTCGGGAATCTGCGGAAAACCATACTCCTTGCCGGCGTGCGAGATCACGCCCTTCGCGAGATCGATGGCGATCTCATCGTTCGTCGCGACGGTCTCGTACAGGGCGGGACATTCGACGATCGGCAGCCCATCGTTGATGGCGTTGCGATAGAACGTGCGGGCGAACGAAGCGGCCACCACCGCTTTGATGCCGAGCCCCTGGATCGCAGTGGACGCCTGCTCGCGCGCGCTGCCGCAGCCGAAGTTGCGGCCCGCGACGAGGATGTCGTAGCTGCGAAGCTTCTCCGGAAAGCCCTCGCCCAGCATCTCGAAGGCGTGCTTCGCGAGCTGCGCCGGCTCGATGTAGATGAGATAGCGCCCGGCGATGATGATGTCCGAGTTGACGTTGTCGCCGAACTTGTAGATGCGGCCGGAAATGGTGTCTTGCATCGGGGTCTCCGCTGTCACAGGAGGTCGCGCGGATCGGCGATTGCGCCCTGCAGCGCGGAGGCGGCGAGCGTCGCGGGGCTCGCGAGATAGATGCTGCTCTTGTTGCTGCCCATGCGACCCACGAAATTGCGATTCGCTGTCGAGAGCGAGACCTCGCCGTCGGCCATCATGCCGCCATCGCCGGCGCACGCGCCGCAGCCCGGGTTCGTCACCAACGCTCCGCTTTCCATGAGCGTCGCGAGCACGCCGGTGCGCATCGCCTCCAGCATGATCTGCTTCGAGCCGGGCGTGACGATGAGGCGCACGCGCGGATCGATCTTGCGGCCTTTCAGAATGCCGGCGGCGACCGCGAGATCCTCGTACTTGCCGTTGGCGCACGAGCCGAGGAACGCCTGATCGATGCGCGTGCCGAGCACTTCGGTCACCGGCTTCGTGTTCTCCACCTGATGGGGGCAGGCGACCATGGGAGCGAGTGTCGACAGGTCGACGTCGATGCTCTGCTCGTAGCTCGCATCCGCATCGGCGAGCACCGGCCGATAACTCGCGGGGTCGCGCAAGCGCGGCAGCAGCCATTCGCGCGTGGCGTCATCCGGTGGAACGAACACGCACTTCGCACCCATCTCCATGGCGAGATTGGCCATGGTCATGCGCTCGGAGATGCTCATCGCCGGCAGCGCGCTGCCGTAGAACTCGACGGATTTGTAGCCGCAACCGTCGGCGCCGAGCGTGCCGATGAGATGGAGCATCAGGTCCTTCGCGCTCACACCCGCGGCGAACCGGCCGGACAAGGTGAGCTTGATGGTGGTCGGCACTTTCATCCATAGCTTGCCGGTCACCCACACTGACGCGACCTCGGTGTAACCGATGCCCGAGCCGAGGGCGCCGAGCGCGCCGTAGATCGTGCAGTGAGAGTCGGTGCCGACGATCAGGTCGCCCGGCTTCACGTGGCCGTGCTCCATCAGCACGAGATGCGCGATGCCGGCGTCGACGTCGTAGAACTTCTCGATGCCGTACTCCCGCGCGAAGTTGCGGGAAGTCTGCTGGTCGGCGGCGTACTTCTCCGTCTTGGCGGGCGAGATGTGATCGAGCACGATCGCGAGGCGGTTCGGGTCGTAGAGCCGCTTCGCACCGATCTTCTTCATGACGCTCACGGAGCGCCACGTGGCCGTGTGGCTCATCACGAGGTCGGGATACGCATCGACGATCTGTCCCGGCGTGACGTGCGACAGACCAGCTCTCGCCGCGAGAATCTTTTCCGCGATCGTCTGGCTCATAGGTCCTCCAGGGTGCGCGGGTCGGTGATCTTGCCGGTGAGCGCGGATGCGGCCACCGTGAGCGCCGACGCGAGGAAGTGACGCGCCTTCGGATGTCCGTTGCGCCCCGGGAAATTGCGGGCCTGCGTCGAGATCATCACCTCGTCCTCGGCCAGCGCGCCCATGTTGAAGGCCTGATTCGAGCCGGCGCTCGGCGGGAAGATGTTGGCGCCCGCGGTGTGCAGCGTCTCGAACAAACCCTCCTTCAGCGCCGCGAGATAGATGTCGCGGGAGGCCGGCACCACCTGCAGGCGCACGCCAGGGTGAATGCGCCGGTTGGCGAGGCAGCGGGCGAGCGTGCGGATGTCGCTCAAGCGTCCACCGGTGCTTCCCCCGGCCTCCGCGACGTTGATCGGCGTGCCGACCGCTGCATCGATGGGCTTCACATTGCCGACGGTCGGCGGGCACGCCACCTGCGGCTCGATGCGGCTGACGTCGATATCGATGACCTCGGCATAGCGACAGTCCGCGTCGTTCTGGAAGAGCTCGAAGCGCGCCGCCGCGCGCCGGGTTCCGAGCAGCTGCTGCGCGTGCCGCAGCGTCTTCTCGTCGGGGTTCACGAAGCCGCATTTGCCGCCGACATCGATCGCCTGCAGGGGGAACAGCGCGCGGTCGTTCACGTCCAGCGACTCGATATAGGGACCGGCATACTCCAGCGCTTTGTAGATGGCGCCGTCTTCGCCGAGCTTGCCGACCACGAACTGCGACACGTCGCGAGGCTGCACCGCGCGCGCCGGCGTGCCGTGAAAGTGGATCTTGATCGTCTCCGGCACCTTGAACCAGCACTTGCCGTGCGCGAAGCCAAGCGCCGCCATCGAGTTGTTGCCGACGCCGGTCGCGAAGGCGCCGAGCGCGCCGTAGATCGGCGTGTGCGAGTCGCAACCGATGACGATCATGCCGGGCGCGACGAGGCCCGCTTCCATGATGACGTGATGGATGCTGCCGCAGCCGCTGTCGAAGAGGTGCTGCACCTCGTGTTTGGCCGCGAATTTACGCACGGCCGCGAGCGCCTCCGCGGCCTCGCGCGTCGCCGGCGCAAAGTTGTGATCGAACGCGAACACGAGCTTCGAGGGATCGCGGATGCTCGCGCCCTTCATCTCGTTCTCGAACACCTTCATGACGAAGTTGGCCGAGAGGTCGTGCATCACCATGAGGTCGATGTCCGCGACGACGACATCGCCCGGCGCGACGCTCTTCTGCCCGCTCCTGCGGGCGAGGATCTTCTCGACCATGTTCATAGAACGCGCAGTCCTTCCTCATCTTGCAGACACGTGTCGCCGTAATAGAGCTGCCGACCGTCGGCGGCGATCGCGAGCTGCACCGACACGACTGCCGGGCTCGTCGCGTCCTGCACCGTTTCCCAGGAGTAAGGTCCCGACAGGATCTCGCGCAGCTCCACCGCATCGCCGCGCGGCGGCAGCGGCGATGTCACGCCCGCGAGATTGCGCGTCACCTTCGCCCAGTGTCCGTTGTATTCGATCGCAACCACGACGGAGGTTTGCGCACCGACGACGCGACCCTCGGCGGGCACCGGCGGATGCCGGCCGTCGGACACGAGGATCACCACGTCCTCCGCGCCGGCATGGCGCAGCAAGCGTTCGAGCCGACCCGTGATCTCGTGATCCGTCTGCCCGCGCGTGAGCGCGAGCTCCTTGTCGAGCACGTCGCGCGCCATGCGTGCGGCGCGCGCGTGCATCGCGACTTCGACTTCGGTGGGCGCGGGACGGATTTCGCTGCGTGCCACGTCGACCAGCTCGACTTTGCCCGCTCGGAGCTCGGTGTGCAGATCCGCCGGCAAGCCGTCGATGTCGCAGACACCGAGCCGCTGCCACCCGCGCTCGGTGCAGAGCTTGAAGAGCTGCGCCGGCGGGCTCGGGCTCGCCACGATCGTCTCGTGAACCGTCACCGTCTTGATCCACGGATAGACGCGCGGCGACAGCGCGCAGAGCAGGATCGGCTTCTCGTCGCGCGGCACGACGATGAACGCGCGATTCCAGTAGGGCATGTAGTTCGAAACGAAGCGCCCGTCGTTCGACCGCCAAACGTCCGAATACACGACCACCGCATCCAGGCCCTTCTGGCGCGCGAGCGCATGCACGGCGGCGAGCCGGGCCCCGAGCTCATCGGCCGGCAGCTCGTTTCGGTCCCACTTGACGAGTCCTCTTTTCATGCTTGGAACAGTCTCTTCTCGGTGCGGCTCAAAGATACGCAGCCCGTCTCGGTCACCAGCAGGGTGTTGCCGAACACCATGTATCCCGAAAGAGGCAGGTAGGTGTTGGGGTGCGCGATGATCACCATGTCCTTCTTGCACGTGTAGTGCACGTTCTCGAGGACGTGCGGCAGCTCATCCGGATACAGCCCAAGGTTGTGGCCGCGCACGCGGGTGTACTGCGCGCCGGTGTAATCCCCGTAACCGTGCTTGCGGAACACGTCGTTCTGCACACGCGCGACGTCCGCGATGTCCACTCCGGGCCGCAGCAGGTCCTGTGCGACCTGCTGCGCCTCGGCGAAGATGGCGTGCGATTCGAGCTGCTTCGCCGAGGGCGGGCCGAGGACGAGCGTGCGGCAGATCTGCGCGTAGTAGCCGTTGATCTGCGGCGTGAGCTCGGTGATCACCGAGTCGCCTTTCTGCAGCTTGCGTTCGGTGGGCGGCTTCATCGCGGTCACTTCGGTGCCGCCCGAGGCCACGAGCATGAAGTTGTCCTCCGCGCCGTGGGCCTTCACGTAGCCCTCGACCTCGGCCACCAGCTCGTACTCCGTCATGCCCGGCCGCGCGACACGCACGAAGTGCTCGTAGCCGCGATCGGCAAGGTCCGCCGCTTTGCGGATCCAGTCGATCTCTTCCTGCGTCTTCACGCGGCGGATCTCTTCGACATCCGCCGTCGCGCTGGCCGGCGCAGCGCCGGAAATGTCCTGCACGGTGCGCACGAAGCGCGCCTCCATCTGCTCGAGGCCGTTGATGGCGACGACCGCCTTGCCGGCATCGCGCAGCGCGCTCTTCAGTCCATCGATGAGACGCGGCGCGTACGTCGCCACGCCGCCGATGCCTGCGCTCACCGGCTCGACATCCCACGGATGCGTCACGACGGCGCGTATCTCGCCCTCCTTTGTCAGCACCGCGAGCGCTTGCGGACCGGAGAAACACACACTCACGAGACAGCGGAAGTGATCCTTGCGCCAGGTATCGCCGTAGAACAGCAGCAGGTCCCAGCCCCGCCGCGCCATCAGATCGAGAAATTCCTGTTTCCGTCCGGGATTCACCTTCGACATGACGCTCACCGTGTCGCCGTGTTGAGCAACGCGCCGGACTCGAGCAGCGGGATGAGGCCGCCCGCCTCCAGCATGCCGAGCAGGAACTGCGAGGGCGGAGTGCCCTGCACGCGCTGGCCGGTGGTGAGGTTCTCCACCGTCGCGGCTTTGATGTCGACGCGCACCGCGTCCCCGTCATTCACGAGAGCATGGACGCCGCTCGCCTCGAGCAGCGGCAAACCGATCTCGTGACAATTGCGATAGAAGGTGCGCGAGAACTGTTCGGCGACGACCGCGCCGATGCCGGTGGCGCGCAGCGCCTTGGTGGCGAGCGCGCGGCCCGAAGAGCAACCGAAGTTGCGACCCGCGACGAGGATGTCGCCGGGCCGCACCTTCTTCGGAAACTCCGGGTTCAGCGTCTCGAGCACGAAGGCCGCCATCTCGCGCGGCGACTTGAACATGATGTGCGTCGGCGTGATCGCGTCGGTCGGAACGTTGTCGCCGAATTTCCAGCAACGCCCTTGAAAGACCCAGCTCGTGGCCACGTGCTACTTCCCATTCGGGCGGAGCGCCCTCGCGGCCGACATTGTTCATGGGAGCCGCAGCGCCGGCTAATAGCGCTTGGGGAAGGACCCATAGCCGAAGGCTATCCCGTGGCGTCGCGGGCAGCCGCCGCGGCTATCCCTCGATGCCGCGCGCGTCGTCAAGCGGAAGGCGGGTTGCGAGGCGACGCTTTGCGTCGCGGCAGCAGCGGATACCCGAGCTTCGGGCAGAGCGCATAGATTTCTTTTTGGAGCATGCTGGCCATCTGCGACAGATGCGCGTCCGCGCGCATCAGGAAACCGACCGGTCGCTCGACGGCGGCCGTCGCGACCTGCGAGCGTTGCGAAGGCTTCAGGACGACTTCCACCAGCTTCCCCGCGATGACCTGATCCTCCACCGAGTCCATCGACAGGATGCCGATGAATTCGCTGCCGACGGTCGCGGCGCTGAGGTACTGCACCGAGTTGCTGTTGATGGTGGTCTTGCGCGGCTCCACGCCCTGGCTGTGTGCGAGCGCGCAGAGCGCGTCGTAGTAGGACAGCACGTCCGTCGAGTACAACCAGCAGTACTTCGCGAGCTGCTCGATGCTCACCGCCCCAACGCGCGTGAGCGGGTGATTCGCATCGACGAACAAGCCGCAGCGATCGTAGAAAAGAGTCTCGCCCACGAGATCCGGTTTGCCGACGATCGCATCGAGCGGGGCGATCGCGAAATCCAGCTCGCCGAGCTGCAGCGCCGGCACCAGCTCCTCGGCCACACCGCTCACCACCGTGAGTCGCACCGAATAGCGACTCTGCGACAGCTTCGCGCTGGCCGCGGGAATGACGCGCCCGAGAAACCCGGTCCCGCGCGCCACGCCGACCGTGATGTGCCCGGTCAGGCCGCCCGAGATGGCGGCATGCTCGTTTTCGAGGTGATGCCACTCGGCCAGCACGCGCTTGGCATGGCGGTACACCGCCTTGCCGAGTTCCGTCGCGGTGACACCCTTGGTGCCGCGATAGAAGAGCGGTTCCTTGAAGTGCGCCTCGAGCTGCTGAATGCTCTTGCTCAATCCGGGTTGCGACAGATTGAGGGTCTCCGCCGCTTTGCCGAAGCTGCCGGCTTCGACGACGGCGATGAAGCGTTTCAGCTGTACGAAATCCATGGCCCTCTAGATCTCCAAAGTCACTTCCTTTGGCTATGGCTTCAGTCGCGTCCGCTACTGGACGGTGCGGTTCGTGCCGCCGAGAATCGCCGCCACACTCGAGGTGAAACGATGGCTGCGAACCTGCAACCCGAATCGGCGGACCAGGCGCTCGAGGAGCGCATCTCGCGCCTGCTCGTCGGCGCGGTGGACCTGCATTGCCACTCCGGCCCGTCCGTGATGCCGCGCGACCTGAATCACATCGAGGCCATGCAGGAGGCCGCCGCCGCGGGCTTCCGCGCGATGCTGATCAAGGATCACTACTACTCGGCGACGCCCATCACCGAGATGCTCAATCAGATGTACGGGCATCTGCGGATCACGCTGTTCTCGGGCGTGCCGCTCAACAACGCGGTGGGCGGCTTCAACAAGCACGCCGTCGATCACGGGATCGCGCTCGGCGCCAAGCTCGTGTGGCTGCCGACCTTCTCCTCGAAGAATCACATCGAGTCGCGCTACGGCGTGAAGGCCGGCTTCCCGCACACGACCAAGAAGATGATCCCGTTCGATCCGCTGACGCCGCTCGACGCCAACGGCCGCGTCAAGGACGAGGTGAAGGAGGTGCTCGACCTCATCGCGGCGAACGACGTCATCCTCGCGGGCGGACATCTGCACATCTCCGAGATCTTCCCGGTGTTCGAGGAAGCGCTGCGGCGCGGCGTGAAGCGGCTGCTCGTGAACCACCCGAGCTTCATCGTCGACGCCACGCACGACGACATTCGCCGGCTCGTGGCGATGGGCGCGTACATCGAGCACTCGCTCTGCATGTTCATTCCGGTCGCGCGGCGCAAGCGCGACCCGTTCCCGCCGGAAGACCTCGACCGGCTGATCCAGTCCGGCACGGTCGACCGCACCATCCTGGCCTCGGACCTCGGGCAGCGCGGCGCCGATCATCCGGTTGCCGGCTTCCGCAACGTCATCAGGATCTGCATCAAGCTCGGGTATTCCGACGAGGACATCCGCAAGATGGTGTCGACGAACGCGTTGACGCTGCTCGGGATGGAGCAATAAGCGCCCTCACGCTGACCCTGCCCGCAGCTTCTTGAAGTGCTCGAGCTGTGCGAGCGCGGCCGAGCGCAGGAACCCGTGATCGCTGCTGACCATGAGCGCGGTGACGCCGAGGTCGAGCAGCTTCTTCGCATCGTCCGAGGCCATGTTCTGCGTCACCGCGCAGAGCGCCTTGCCGCTCTTCAGCACGGATTTCGCGACGATGCGGACGGCCTCTTCCACGCTCGGCACCGGCCCGCTCGCGTTGCTCAACGACAGGGCCAGATCGCCGCGACCGAGAAAGAAGCCATCGATCCCTTCGACCGCGGTGATCTCGTCGATACGCTCGATGGCTTCGCGGTCCTCGATCATCGCGATGACGGTCGTCGTCGCGTCGGCCGACGCGTAGTGCGCCTCGATCGGCCGGCCGCCGTAGTCGCCGCCGCGACCGACGCCGGAACCGCGCGTGCCGCCCTTGTATCTCGCCCACGAGGCGATGTTGCGCGCCTTCTCAGCCGAGGCGACGTGCGGAACCATGATCCCGATGGCGCCATCGTCCAGCGCCGAAAGGATGCTGTTCGCGTCGGGCCGCGCAATGCGCACGAGCCCCGCGATGCCGAAGGCGCGCGCGCCGAGGAAGCCGACTTCGAGCGTCTGTCGTGTCCAGGGCGCGTGCTCCTCGTCCAGCATGGCGAAGTCGTAGCCGAGCGAGCCGAGAATCTCCGTCGCGTGCGAGGTCGGCGTCTTGCAGAAGGTGCCGATCAGGAGCTCGCGGGCGAGCAGCCGCTTGCGGAAATCGCGCGGCGAAGGACGTGAAGCGGTGGCAGTCATAGGTGGCAACGCCTCCTCAGAAAAAGAACTGTCTCAGGGCGGTGAGCCCGATGGCATGTCGTTGTCTCGCGTCCGGCACCAGCTCTGCGAACAGGCGTAGTGCTTCGGCATAAGGGGGCCTGTGCTCGTGTCCGACGAACGGTGCATCGCTGCCCCACAGCAGCCGCTCCGGCCCTGCGACCTGCAACAGCCGGCGCGCACACGCCCGGGCGACATCGCGAGGCAAGCGCATCGCCGCCGCGAGCTTGATGAAGGTGCGCCCGCGCTCGACGGAGCGCAAGGCGGCGAGGAAGCCGGGCGATTCGGTGCCGAGATGCCGATCCGGATCGGCGAAGTGATCGATGACGAGCGTCGCGCCGCTCGCCTCGATCGCCGGGAGTATCGCCGGCAAATCTGCGCCGTGCGCGAGCAGCTCGACATGCATTCGCAGGTCGGCCAGATGGTGGAACAGCCGCTGATACGGCGCGGCGCGCAGATCCGGAAGCTGCTCGAGCCTGCGCAAGCCCAAGCGAACGCCGACCACGCCGGCATCGGCCATGCGCGCGAGCGTCGCTCGCTCCGTGTCGGGCTGAACGATCACCGTGGCACGCAGCCGCCGGTGACGGCTCAGCGCCGCAAGCGTGTAGTCGTTGTAGTCCCCGAAAAGCGTCGCCGCCGAGATGACTCCGAAGGCGACGCCATGCTCGTCGAATGTCGCGAGGAGTTGTTCCGCGGTGAAGTCGTAATCCGGGCGAGTCCATGCTCGAGGCGCAAGCGGCATCGCGCGCGTGAACATGTGCACGTGCGCGTCGACGATGGGCGGAAGCGACGACTCGGACTCATTCATGCCCGGGTCAGCACGAGCGCGCTCTGGCGCTCGGCGCGCTTCAGCAGGAAGAGCAGCAGGATGGAGGCGATCAGCAGCGGCACGCCGAAGCCCGAGAAGGTTTCGAGCGGACCGCCGTGCAACTGGATCAGCGCGGAGCCGGTCGCGGGCCCGATGATCGTGCCGAAGCGGCCCGTGCCGTACGCCCAGCCGACCGCGGTGGCCTTGTGACTCGGTGGGTACAGCGAGGCGGCCAGCGCCGCGAGCCCCGCCTGCGAAGCGTGCTGGAACAGGCCCATCACGCCGAGACAGAAGAACATCGCGCTTCCCGGCGCGGTGACCGCGACGCCGAGCGCGCCGAGAAACGCGAGCGCGTAGGTCGTCGGCAGCACGGCTCGAAATCCGAACCGATCGATCGCAAGCCCGATCGTGGATGTGCCGATGACGCCGAGCGTCGTGTAGAGCGAAGTCATCTTCGCGATGGCCTTCCAGTCCATGTGCAGCACGTCCTTGTAGGCCGTCGTGCTCCAGGAGGACCACTGGCCGATGAACGTGAAGCTCGCGATGAACGCGCACCACAAGAGGATCGTCGTGGCTCTGCGGCCGCCGCCGAGCAGCGCCTTGACGCGATCGCGACCTCCCGACGGCAGCTCGCGGCCACTCGAGGCATAGAGCGGCGTCGCGGGATCGAGAGTGGGATCGAGCTGCGCGATGAAGCGCGGCAAGCGCGGATCGCGGCTGTTCCGCCGCACCATGAAGCGCAGTGATTCCGGCAGCCACGGCAGCGCGATCGGCACGATCACCGCGGACAGCGCAGCTCCGAGAAAGAGCGCGCCCGTCCAGCCGAAGCGCGGCAGGATGAACGCCTGCATGGCCGATCCGATCAACGCGCCGCCCATCGCGCCGGTCAGCGTGATGGTTGCGAACGTGGCGCGCAGCCGCCGCGGAGCGATCTCGGAGGCGAGAGTCACCAGGTTCGGAACGACGGCCGCCGCGCACAGTCCCGTGAGCACACGCCAGATCGTGAACTGGACGAGATTGGCGGACAGGGCTGCTCCGAGAGAGAACAGCCCCGTCCCGGTGAGACACAGGAGCAGCAAATTGCGCCGCCCGATCCGATCCGCGAGCGGCGCCACGAAAAGGCCGCTGAGGAGCATCGCGGTCTGCTGGATCAGCAAGACCGGCGTGACCGCTGCGCGGGTGACGTGGAACGAATCCGACAGCGCCGGAAGAATCCAGCCGACGACGTACAGATCGTAGCCATCGATCATCATCGCGACGGTACACATCGCGAGCGTGCGCACCTGGATGGCGCGCAAGCTCGCGTTGTCCAGCAGCTCATCGATATCGACGCCTTTCGCCATGCTCATGCCCCTAATTCTTGCGTCCGGCGTCGAATCGCGTGGCCGCGTCGGTCTAGAAGCGATACATCACCGCGACCCGGAATGTCCGGCCGTTCACATCGTAGTACTGGCCGTTGAATTGCGGCTGCGGCAGGTTCGGATACGGCGACACCGGCGGCGCCCGATCCAGCGCGTTGCGGATCGCGGCCGAGAACTGCAGGTGGTCGTTCACATCGTAGCTGCCGTAGAGATGCAACAACACCACGGAACCGATGCTATTGTCGTTGATCGTCAGCGTCGGGATCGTGTTGTACGTGTTGTCGATCGTACCGCGGCTCACGTACAGGCCCTGAGCGCTGAAGCTCGCATTGCCCACGGTCAGCGTCTGCGTGAGGTTCATCGTCAGGTCGGGGATGGCGCCGACGTTCTGCGGGCCGTTCTCGCCGGCGCGGTCGATGGCGGCGCCGCCACCCGTGTCGATGTACGAGTGCAGCGTTCGCGTGCCGAGCAGGCTCGTCTGCATGCTCGCCGCGCGCCCGAACAGCGGCGGCAGCGAGCGCTGGTACGCGATGTTGAAATCGATGCCCTGAGTCTGCGCGGAAGCGAGGTTCAGCGTCGTCGCCTCCAACGACGTTGCACGGCCCGTGCCGTCGAACGTGAAGAAGTCGCAGAACATCTGATTGCCGAGATTGCAGAGCCCCGCGATGGTCGCCGCGGACAGCGTCGTGATCGCCCGGTCGATCTTGATGTCGTAGTAGTCCACCGACGCGGACAGACCGGCGAACAGGCCGCTGCGCGGCTGCAGGACGATGCCGTACGTCGAGGTCTTGGCATCCTCACCGGACAGGTTGGGATTACCCTTGGTGACGTTCTGCGGAATGTTCACGGTGACGCCGCGGACGGTCGCCGTGTTGGTCAGCACCGTGCCGCCGCCGTACAGCTCGTAGATCGCGGGCGCGCGGATGTCGACGGAGTGCGTTGCGCGGAAGCGCAGGCCGTCCACCGGCTCGAAATCGAGCCCGGTCTTCCAGGCGTTCTTGCTGCCGATGCTGCTGTAATCCTCGTAGCGGAATGCGCCGCTGAAGGTCAGGGACTTGGCGAAGCGCTGATCCGTGAGCAGCGGCAGCAGCGTGTCGACATAGCCTTCCTTCACGTCGAACGAGCCGCTGTAGGGCGTGGCATTGCCGGCGAAGAGGAAGGCATTGGAAGCGGACTGCGCGCTCGCCGTCACCTCCTGCGTCTCTTTCCGATACTCGGCGCCAAAGGCCACCGCGACCGGCCCGGCCCACGTCGAGAACGGCGTGCCTTTGATGTTCGCCGTTGCGTCGCGCTGCACGTAGCGCGAATCGGAGCGTGGCTTCTGCTGCACGTACGCGATGGCGGCCGCGGAGGGCGCGCCGTCGCCGAACAGGTTGAGCGGAACGCAGCCCGCTGCGGCCGGATTGAATGCGGGGCCGGGTAGCGTGGCACGGCAGACCGGATCGCCGTTCGGGCCCGCTACCGCGTCGAGCGCGAAGGCGAGGTTGGGTCCGGCCGTCGCGTTCTCGATGTTCTGCGCGTAGCGGTCCGTGCCGTATTCGTAGCCGACGTCCCACTTCCACGTGTCGCCGAGCGCGCCGTTCAGCGCAAGGACCGCACGCGGGATGTCGTTCGAGATCATGAGATGGCTGTTGCCGAGATCGAAGGCGTTCTCCGAGAACGTGAAGCTCTGCAGGCCTTGCGCGACCATCGCATCGACCACCTCCGACGGCAGGAACACGTTGTCACGGAAGATCGTGCGGTTGGTGATGCGCGGCAGCGAGCCGTGGAAGTCCGCCTCGTTGTGCGCGTAGGAGAGCACGAGAGAGGCGGTGAGCGAGTCCGTGAGGTCGTACGAGGTGCGCGCATAGGAGGCGACGCGGCGGATGCCGGGAATCATGTCGAAGCCCGTCGTCGTCGACAGACCCTCGCCGCCGACCATCTGCACGCCGCTGACGATCGAGCCGAACTGGAAAGGACGCACCGTGCCGTCCGGATTGAACGTGTAGCCGCGGTACGTGAAGTTCGCCGGGCCCGTGATGGTGCCGCCCGCGCCGAGCGAAGTGTGCACGTTGTTCACCAGCAGCAGCGCGGGCAGGCCGTTCGTGGCGGGGCTCGGGTTCTGGATGATCTGCTGCTCGCCGCGTCCCCAGGGGCGCGTGTAGATGTCGCGCAGCCCGTCGTCGTGCTGGTACTCCGCGCCGACGACGAAGTGGCCGCGCTCGTTGAAGAAGTTCGTTCCGCCGAGCACGCCGACGTACTCGTTGTTGCCGTCGCCGCGTTGCGAAGCACCGCCCTGCGCCTTCACCTGGAACCCTTCGAACTTGGTCTTCAGGCGGATGTTGACCACACCGCCGACCGCATCGGATCCCCACTGCGCCGAGGCGCCGCCCGTCACGACTTCGACGCGATCGACCATGAATGCGGGGATCGTGTTCAGGTCCACCGTGGCGACGACACTCGTGTTGGTGGCGGGCGCCGTCGGAGGCACGCGCATGCCGTCGACGAGAACCAGCGTGCGCTGACCGCCGAGCGCGCGCAGATCCGCGGTGGAGGAGCCGGGCGTGCCCGTCTTGACGCCGTTCGATGCGGGACTCTGCGTCGCCTTGAAGCCGGGAACCTCGTTGAGGATCTGCGCGACGTTCGCCGCGACTTCGCGATTCAGCGTCTCCCCGCTGACGACCGTCGTCGGCGTCGACGCGGAGAAGCCCGGCAGCGCCGCACGCGAGCTCGTGACGACGATCTCCTCGAGCATCAGCGACTGCTCGTTGCCCGTGCCGCTGCCGCCCTGCGCCGGGCCTTCCGCTTCGGCCGCGTGCAGCCCGGCCGCGCCGGCGAGCGAAAGACAAGTAAGCGTCAAACCCACTGATCTCATGTGCGAAGCCCCCTCTATGGTCCGTCACGACGGACGCGTTGAGTTCCTGTTATCAGCAAGACTTATGTCAGTCAGACTGACATGTTCGGGGACTGCTTGTAAAGAGCGCTGTGTCACGAAGCATACAGCGGGCGGCCGTGGCGCCCGGTGTTGCGCCGAGCCTGCATGCAGCGGTATCGCGGCGGCGATTGCGAGTTGTCGCGCGCGCACCAAAGACGTTGGTCGCGGGTGGCGGCGCGACGGCCGCCGCCGGAGCGCTCTCGAGCGCGCGCGCAGCTCGAGCCGGCAGCTTGCAACACCGAAAATATTCGCTAGGCTTATATTGCAGCCGGGGACGACCGTGACGACCCGTGATGAGCGGCTCCGGGCGCGTGGAGCGCGCCATTCGAGCGTGCGGCGCACTCGCTGCGCGCGATCCCTCTCGTCCAAGGAGCCGATGTCATGAGCCGGAAAGTCGTCCTGACGTGCGCCGTCACCGGTGGCGGGCGCCCGCATCCCCGCCATCCGGCCATCCCGATCACGCCCGCGCAGATCGCGGCGAGCTGTCTCGAGGCGGCCAAAGAAGGCGCCGCCGTCGTGCACATCCACGTGCGCAACCCGCAGACGGGCATGAGCTCGGACGATCCGCGGCTCTTCGACGAGGTGGTCGATCGCGTTCGCTCGAGCGGCGTCGACGTGGTCATCAATCTCACCTGCGGCATGGGCGCGCTGCTCGTGCCCGATCCGGAGGACGAGTCGCGCCCCGGACCGCAATCGAAGATCTACCCGGTCCCGAGCCGGATGCGGCACATCGAGCGCAACCTGCCGGAGCTCGCGTCCTTCGACATCACGGCGGGCAATCGCCACTACGGGGCGTTCGAAGCGATCTACATGAACACGCCGCGCTCCATGCGGCTCATGGCGCAGCGCTTTCGCGAGCTCGGCGTCAAGCCCGAGCTCGAAGTGTTCGATGCCGGCAACATCGTGCTCGCGAAGGAGCTGATCGCCGAGGGTCTGATCGACGGGCCGCCGCTCTTCCAGATGGTGCTCGGCGTGAAGTGGACGGCACCGAGCGGCATCGAGCCGCTCCTGTATCAGAAAGGGCTGCTACCGCCCGACGCGATCTGGCAGGCGTTCGGCATCGGTCCGCAGCAGATGCCGATCCTCGCGCACACCGTGCTGCTGGGCGGCCACGCGCGCGTGGGATTGGAGGACAACCTGTACCTCTGCCGCGGTGTCTTTGCCACGAACGGCCAGCTCGTCGAGCGGGCGCGCACGCTCATCGAGTGCCTCGGCTTCGAGCTCGCGACGCCCGCGGAGGCGCGCGAGATCTTTCACCTGAAGAAGCAGGAGCCGCTTACAGTGCCAAGCCTGGCACGCTGAGCGCGCGATACGCGGCCTGTGCTTCGGCGGTCAGCGCGACCGAGCGCCGCGCGTCGAGATCCAGCGCGATGCCCACGGTTCGCACCGCCGCCCACGGTGCGCCCGTTGCGGGATCGAGCAGCCAGTGCGAGGAATACGTGACGCGATCGGTGCAGCCGGCGAGCGCCGAGCGCACCTCACAGGCATCGCCGATGCCGGGCCAGCGCACGTGCACGGTGTGGAACTCGACGAGCGCAGAGCCGATTCGCGCGGGACCGCCCGGCGCGGTGCGAGCCAGCACATCTCGCCAATCTCCATTGCCGAGGTGCGGGATGCTGTCGGCGACGCGGCCCATGAACGCGGACAGTCGCCAGCGGCCGAGCGCATCGCACGCGTCTGGCGCTATCGTGCCGAGCCCGGTCACGCGCAATCCGAGCTGCTCCGCGCGCTCCCGTGATGCGGTGACTTCGACGCCATCTATCGAAACACTGCGCGGCTGGGCTTCGCTCGGTGCATCGCACGTGAAAGCGTGTGCGGCACGCGTGGCCTCCGCCGGCCATGGCACGGGCTCACCAGTGTCGCGTTGGACGTGCGCGAGCGAGAGGCGAAAGGTGGCGGCGATCTGACCGGAGCGCGAGTGATGCAACAGAAACAGCACGTCCGCGTCGTTCCGGCCCCATCGCAAGACCTGCCCCGTCGCATGCAGTGCCGCTCCGGCCCGCGCCTCGCGCAGAAAGCGCATGTGCTGCGCTTTCACGTGCAGCCGATGCTCACCGGCGCCATGAAGCACGCTCGCGAGCCCGAGCTGCCGCGCAAGCTCCGCAAGCGCCTGCTCGATCCGCGCCACGTAGTAGCGCGTGTTGAGGTGGCCGATGTGGTCGCACTCCCACGCATTGGCGCAACCGCGCCAGACTTCGACGGCTGCTCCCATCAGCGGACGACGAAGAGCGCATCGAGCACGGTCGCGCCATGCCCGCGTGCGTGGAGTCGCACGGGATTGAGGTCGGCCTCGGCGATCTCCGGGTGCTCCAAAAGAAGAGCACCGAGTGTCTCGACCGTCGTGACGGCGGCGTCGAGATCCGCCGGCGGCGCCCCGCGATAACCCGCGAACAGCTTCGCGCCTTTCAGCGAAAGCAATGCGCGCTCGATCTCCGCGCGCTCGACCCCAGCGGGAATGAGCACCACATCCTGCAACACTTCGGTCAAGATGCCGCCGAGGCCGACCATCACGACCGGCCCCCAGCCCTGCTCGTGCCGCGCGCCGACGATGATCTCGATGCCCGGCTCACTCATTCTCTCGAGCAGCATGCCGTCGAGGGCGATGCCGCGATGCTCGACGGACAGCCGCTCGTGCATCGTGGACCACGCGGAGCGCAATGCAGCGCCATCGCGAATGTCGAGCGCCACCGCTCCGGCCTCGGACTTGTGCGGCAGAGCGCTCGATTGAGCCTTCAGCACGAGCGGATATCCGAGCGCATCGGCCGCCGACAGCGCTTCGTCGAGCGAGGTGACGAGGCGACTCGCGGGCATCTTCAAGCCGCGCTGTGCGAGCAGTTGCTTCGCGCGATATTCGGGAACGACACCGGGCGGCAGCGGCGCCGCACTCGTACGCGCCGCAGTCGCCTGCGCGGCAGGTGCGCGGGCGAGCTTCTTCAGCGCGGCCAACGCTCTGAATGCGCGCTCGGGCGAGCGGAAGAACGGCGTGCCCGTCGCGCGAATCTTCTCGACGTGCGTCATCGGAATCGGGCAATCCTCGCCGAGCATCGCAAAGACGATCGCCTGCTCGCCGGAATACGCCGCGAGCGCATCGATGATCGGCGGCAGCTTGCGATCGGCCGAATCCGCGCTGGGCAGCGAGACGACCAACGCCACACTGCCGAAATTCGCATCTCGGGCGATCAGGTCCAGCACTCTGCGATACAGCGTCGGATCGAGCAGCGGCTGCGCCGTGAGATCGAGCGGATTGCTCGGCGGCGAGAACGGCGGCAGCTCTTTCGCGAGCGCTTCGTGCGTCGCCGCCGACAAACGCGGCAGCGCGAGCCCGATGGACTCGCAGAAGTCGAGCGCCATGCCCTTGAAGGCGCCGGACTCGCCGATGACCGCCGTCCCTCCCGGCGACGTCGGGTTGCGTAGGCGGATCAGCAGTTCCGGCACGTCGATCAGCAACTCCAGGCTGTCGACGAGACATACGCCGCGCGCAGCGACCTGCGCCGCCATGACTGCGTAGTCGCCGGAAAGCGCGCCGGTGTGCGTCTTCGCTGCCTCGCGACCCGCAGCGCTGCGTCCGAGGTGATGCAGCACGACGAACTTGCCCGCAGCGCGCGCCTTGCCGGCGAGCTCGAGGAACTTCGCAGGCCGGCGGACCTGCTCCATCAGCATCGCGATGACGCGCGTGTGCGGATCGGCGATGAGCGCTTCGAGGAAATCTTCGGCGGAGAGCGCGGCCTCGTTGCCGGTCGACACCGAATACGAGACACCAATCCCCCGGGCCTGCAGAGCAACGCGCACCGCGGAGGCCATCGCCCCGCTTTGCGAGATCACCGCGACGCCGACGCGCTCGCCGAGCGCATCGTACGGCGCGTTGCCGAACATGAGCGGCACGCCATCGACGTAGTTGATGCTGCCGAGGCAATTCGGGCCTTGCACCGCCATCCCGGAGTCGCGAGCGATGGCGGCAAGCTGCTCCTGGGCGCGCTTGCCCTCCTCGCCGGCCTCGGCGAACCCGCCGGCGAGCACGATCAACCCGCCCATCTTTTTTTCGGCACAGGCGCGGACGGTATCCAGCACGTGAGCCTGCGGAATCGCGAGCACCGCGCAGTCGATGCCGTCGGGAAGCTCGGCAACGGAGCGGACGCACGGGCGCTCACCGATGCGGTCGTAGCGCGGATTCACGAGGTGCAGCGCGCCGCCGAAGCGAAAGCGCGCGAGATTCGCCAGCACCCCGGCGCCGAGCGACCCCGGCGTGGCGGACGCGCCGATGACCGCGACACTGCGCGGACGCAGAAGCCGGCTGATCGACACCCATTACTCCTGGCGCTTGTAACCCGACAGCCCGGGCCGGTAGCTCTTCTCGTCGAGGAATTGCGTTAGCCCCTGCGCGCGGCCGCGCTCGGGATCGAGGAACTGCGTCTCGGCGCTCTTGGCCATGAGGTACTCGTTCGACACGTCCCACGTCATCTGCTGCACCATGCGCACGGCCATCTTGGTGCCGCGCAGGACAGTCGGGTTCTTGCCGCGCAGGGTCATGGCCAGCTCGCGAGTGCGTGTCTTCAGCTGGCTGAGCGGCACGGCCTCGTTGACGAGGCGCATCTCCGCGGCCTTGCGGCCGTTGAAGGTCTCGCCCGTCATGGCGTAGTACATGGCGTCCCGATGCGGCATGGTGGCGGTGACCGCCTTCGTGACCTGGCCGCCCGGCAGAATGCCCCAGTTGATCTCGGACAGGCCGAACTGCGCCTCCTCGGCCGCGATCGCCAGATCGCACGCGACCAGCGGCGTGAACGCGCCGCCGAAGCACCAGCCGTTCACCATCGCGATGGTGGGCTTGGGATACGACAGCAGCATCTTCCACTGCCACTGCCAGGCGGAGCGCTTGATGCGCATCTTCTGGTGATACGGCAGCGAATCGAGATCGCGGAAGAACTCTTTCAGATCCATGCCGGCGGAAAACGAATCGCCCGCTCCGGTCAGCACCACGACGCCGACCCGCTCGTCGATCTCGAGCGCATCGAGCACTCGCACCATCTCGTCGTTCAGCGCCGGGCTCATGGCGTTGCGCTTGGCCGGCCGGTTGAGCGTCACCCAGGCGATGCCCGCATCGATCTCCACCAGGACGTTGGCGAGAGGCGGATCGAAAGCGGACGCGTGCTCAAAGGTAGTCACCATGCTTCTCCAGTGGAGTGCGAACCCATGGAGCGCAACGATAAGACAGTCAGCCTGGCTGATCAATTAAAAATCAGCCAGGCTGATAATGTGAGCCGCGTCTCAGGACGCGAGCTCCTCTTCCGCGGTGCCCGGCGGGCGCCGCATGCTGGCGAGGAGCTTCTGCATGAGCGCGCGGTAGGTTTCGAGCTCCCAGGGCTCGAAGCAGGCGAAGATCTCGTTCTCGACGGCCGTCGCCGCCTTGTCGCAGGCGCGCAGCACGCCGCGCCCCGCCTCGGTCATCGTCACCTCGAGCACGCGCTTGCTGCCCTTGGCGAGATTGCGCTCGATGAGGCCGCTGCTCTCGAGCAGCGCGATCTGCTTGATCATCGTCTGCGGCTTCACGCCGAACATGCGCGAGAGACTGGCCGAGGAATACCGGCCGCCGTGCGACAGCGTCGTGAGGATGCGGAACTGCGTCGTCGTGACCCCGAGCGGCTGCAGCGCCGCCTCGAGGCGCAGAAAGGTTTTGTACTGGACCCGCTTCACCAAATAGAGCGTGCGGGGCACGGGCTTCGCGGGCGCCGCGGGCGCGCTCTTCGCGGTTTGGGCTTGTTTTTTCGCCATGCCGGTTATCGCGCTCCTCTCCATAGGGCCTTTATTTTGGTACACAGGGCAGGGGCTCGCGGAGCGTGCGCGAGCGGTGCGTCAGGGCACGAGGTTGGGCCGGGGGCGAAGGATTCGAACCTTCGAATGGTCGGATGAACACCCGCCATACTTCCTTTAAGAACAGTAACTTGCTGACAAATCTCAAGCCGGCGGTACCCTCACGTACCCTAGATCCCCACCGCTGCGCTCGGACTGTTTGCGACTCACGTGAGACAGCCGTTCAACCGCTCGAGCTGGCCGGCGCGTTGGCGCTCACACCGCATCGAGAAGCTACCCATCGCAATCGAAGTGGGGATCGCCTCCGATCCTGCCGGAGCCCCAGCGCTGTCACTCGCGGAGGATCGATGAATACCGTTTCAAATCGTACACGATCTCCGACTCGGGCGGGCAAGACCGAGCGTCGCGGATCCAAGCGCGCGACGATCTGGCGACGGCGACAATCTGCCGCCCCCAATGCTACGAGCCCGACGGCGCGGTCTGTTGGGCCAACCGCTGCCTGAAAAGCTCTTTCAGGCTGCGGCTCGACTGATGCTTCAGGCACAGCACGAACGGCTTGGTGTCGCGCCCGAGGCGCGCGCGCAGCGTGGTCCGCTCGCCGCAGATTTCGCAATTCGCGGGCTGCGCGCGGCGATCGAGCCACAGAGCCGATTCCCGATCGAGCTGGTACTGCAGATAGTGCTCGAGGGCCGCTTCCGAAGACTCATGGCCGGTGCATTCGATCGCGCAGTAACCCACGCGACGTGCGCCACGTCCTTCGATAACCATGGCGTACCACTTCCCGGAGTCCGCCCCCGTATCCGACTTGCGCGTCGTGAACATCTGTTACCCTCCTCGTCTGAAACAGCTCATGCAGAGATGCACGGCCGGATTGCCGCGCACTGCGGCTCACGCGGACTCAGGCCTTGCGATGCTTCTGAGGTGGCGATCCTGGCCGGAAGGTGCGCACCCGATCGGCGCCGGCCAGGAGGGTCAAGACGAAAGAATCACGAACCGGCCGAAACCATAGCACGGGGAAACCTCCAGCGTATGCATTTCGGCTGTTTGCTCGTGATGCTATCGGGTGCGGCCGACGAGTCGCTCAGCGCCGTGCGCCCGGCCGAGTTCGCGCGAGCTGCCTCTTGAGTGAGGTAATCTGCCCCTGCAGAGCCGTGTTCTCCGCATTCACATCGCTGAGGCGCTTGGCTAGATAGAGTGAAACGCCGATGAGGCACGCGATCACAACTATGGCCATGAGGCTACCGCTGCGGACGGCGACGGGGACTGGCGCGATGTTCGGAGAGGCTTTCCCGAAGCGGATCGGGGAGCTTCTCCGCATACGCCTGCAAACATTCACGCGAGCACAGCACGGCGGCGGGCCTCTGATCATCCAGCGCTCCGGCGTTTGGATGCCGCGAGACGCATAGGTGCAGTCTCGGCCGACGGCCGTCTTCATAGCCGATGTCGCGCTCGCAGATATCGCAAGTCATCACGAGAACTTCGTGCGCGGGATGAAACGTACCCGTCTTACGAAAGCCCATGTGGCGCCTGATCCGTGAAATCGAACGATCTGCGCCGTTGCGCGCGGACCCGCAGGATCTCGCTCTCCACGCCGACGTGATCATGAGCCGCCCGATCCTCCGTGGTCACTTCAGAATACTCGCAAATGAAAAATGACGCGGCGGGCAGAGCCCGCCTCCGAGTCGCGGAGATTTCTGAGGTGGCGGTCTTTGACGGGGCGACGCGGACGCGTCGCAGAGCCAAGGGCAGACAAGGCGGAAATTCACGAGACGCAGAACACTGTATCGGAAAACGCGCTCCGACGTGCAACTTTCGAGCGTTTCGCTTTGCTGCACCCCGGCTCGGGCTCCGACAGCAAAAAACGCGCACATCGAGCCGGCGGTGTGACTTGCGGATGTCACCCCCTTCAGAGGTCATTGCGGCCGCACTGCATCCTATCGATCGCTTGGCGCGGGCGCGATACAACATCAGCGAATAGCCGAGCTGCGTGGAGCTGCGAGCGATTTCCGCATCGTTACGGCTGATTCAGACTAGACTGCAACACCTGGTCAACGGAGCCGCTCGTGCCCAAACCCAATTACCGATTTCAAAAGCAACAGCGCGAGCTCAAGAAGACCCGGCAGAAGGAAGACAAGCTGCGCAAGAAGCAAGAGCGCAGCGACACGGCCAAGATAGCAGCGACGCCGCAGGAGGAGCGCAAATGAGCAAGGGCCTGGATCAGAAGAGAAATACCAAGAAGAAAGCGGCCAAGAGCCTGCTGGAGAAGCGAGCCGCCAAAGCGGAGAAGCGCAATCAGAAGAAGTGGCCGAGGAGCTGAGTCCGAGGCACTTGGGCTGCGCATCGCGACCTGGCACGTGTCGCCGATCTGCAGTGATTCATGATTGCGCTCTGAATGACTCGAAAGGACGAGCGGTGACTGCGCGGACCCAATGAGGCGCTGCTCGCTGAACGTCATTCCTCCCGATGCAGTAGGCGCGTAACGCTACGCGGAGTCGGAAGCGAGCGCTCGGCGTATCGAGCGCGCGCGTGCCGTTTCAATAGCCGCTATGTGCGCTATGAGACAGATGCCCCACCGCGTCCTATACTCCGCAAGAGCCTGCGTCCGGCTCTCCCACCGCTGAACCATGCCTTCACCGGAGCAGAACCACATTCTCGATGTGTTACCGCCGGCAGAGCGCGCAAGGCTGTTTCCGCATCTGAATCTGGTGACCCTGCCGCTGGGCACGGTTCTGTACGAGTCTGGCGATGCTCAGCGCTACATCTACTTTCCCGTCGATGCGATCGTCTCTCTTCTCTATGTGTTGAAAGACGGCTCGTCCGCGGAAATCGCGGTCATCGGCAACGACGGGGCGATCGGTATCGCGCTGTTCATGGGCGGCGCCACGACCACGAACCGCGCGATCGTGCAGAGTGCGGGCAGCGCATATCGGCTTACCCGAAAGCGGCTCCAGCAGGAATTCGAACGTCACGGCGAGATGCTGCACGTGTTACTGCGCTACACGCAGGCCTTGATCACGCAGATGACACAGACCGCTGTCTGCAATCGGCATCACTCCGTGGATCAGCAGCTGTGCCGCTGGTTGCTGCTGTCTTTGGATCGGCTCACCTCGAACAAGCTGACCATGACCCAGGAGTTGATCGCCAACATGCTGGGCGTGCGCCGCGAAGGAGTCACCGAGGCGGCCGGGAAGCTGCAGAAACTTGGAGTGATCGAATACCGGCGCGGCAAGATCACCGTCCTCGATCGACCCCGGCTCGAGACGCTGTGCTGCGAGTGCTACGAAGTGGTGAAGAAAGAGACCGATCGGCTCATGCCGGAGCGTCAGGCGTTCTGAGACGACGGCGTTCCGCGATTCCACCAATGCTCGTGCGTGGTCTGTGCGTGAGCGAACAGACTGGGATGGCACCGCATGCGCTTGCTCACGTGACGAAAATCCATCCGCGGGCGAAGACGCACACGGCCCCATGCGCTGCGCGAGTGATCGTCGAATTCGCTGTCAATGCCGCGACGATGAGCGCAGACTGAAACTCCCGTCGCTCGCGCTCGAACGATCCGCACGAAGAACGCTCCGCGCCTGTGGAGCCGAGGAGTGTCGGTTGACTACCCAGAGAAGATGGACTCGATGGCGCATTGCCGCTGCTCTCGCGCTCACGTGCGGAACCGCCGTGTGCCAGAGCGACACGAACACCATACCGGAGAATGCCCGCTCGGCCTTTCACGGGTGGGAATGTAACCGCGGGTTCGCGCAGAAGGATGCCGCCTGCGTGCCGCTCGAAGTGCCAGCGAACGCATATCTGAACTCGCAGGGCAGCGGCTGGTACTGCAATCGAGGATATCGCAGGGACCGGCAAAGCTGCGTAGCAGTGACAGTCCCACCCAACGCGTACGCGGACGAGGCCGACTTTACCAACGGTTGGCAATGCAATCGTGGCTACCGCCGAGCCGGGAAGACATGCGCCGCTGTGGTCGTCCCGGCGAATGCTTATCTAGCGGATTCGACCTATCAGGAAGCGATTGGCGTTGTGAGGAGGGTTTCCGCAAGCAAGATGCGGTATGCACGGCAGAACAAAGTAGTCACTAATCGAGCAGCAGGACGCAGGCGCCTCCGGCGATCAGAAGCAGCAGATTGTCGAGCACGCTCACCCACTCCTTCCGCCACGATAACGGCAGACCGGCGGCAACGGATGCTTGATCACGAATTGATACGTTGGCCGATTCCCAGCAGGATGGGCGGTCAGCCTTGCATGATGCGCATCAACGCGGCGACCTCGATAGTCGCAAAGTTCGAGAAGGTATCCGACACGGCGTACGGCAAGATGATCCGGTCGTTGTGCCGCATGCCGCCGCACGTGTACACGACGTTCGGAACATAGCCTTCGCGATCTGACGCATCGGGCCGGACCAGTGGCTCACGTGCGCGCGCGATAACCTTCGCAGGATCATTCTTGTCGAGTAGCACTGCCCCGATCGAGTATCTGCGTACCGGTCCGACACCGTGGGTCAACAGCAGCCATCCCTCATCGAGCTCGATCGGCGCTCCGCAGTTGCCGATCTGCACGAATTCCCAGGGAAACTCGGGCCTCAGAAGAACAGTTCCGCCATTCCAGCAGTGCAGCCGGTCCGAGTAGATCAGATAGAGATTCTCGTTGTCGTGTCTCGCGATCATGGCGTACTTGCCGTCGATCCTGCGCGGGAACAGCGCCATGCCCTTGTTCCGGGCCGCAGTGCCTTGCAGCGGCAACATGCGGAAGGATTGGAAATCACGCGTTTCGATCAGCTCCGATCGGATCGCCTTACCACTATAAGCGGTGTAAGTCGCATAGAAGGTCATGACGCCGTCGTCATCGAATGCCAGGAAGCGCGCGTCCTCGATCCCGTTCGCTTGCGATTCGGTTACGGGAAAGATCACGCGTTCGCTGATGTCCTCGTCTGCCTCGAAGCTCAACTCGACCGTATCGCCATCCGGCCCTGGGATCCGACTCTGCACTCGCGGCGTGGACGCGAGGCGCGCCGTCGGATCAACCGTGACGCTCCCGTCGGCCGCGATGTAACCGGAACGAAACGTGAGAGAGGAGACGTGCCCTTCTCCAACCGCGCGCAGACTCATGATGAAACGTCGCCCGCTGGGAGGGGCGCCGGATTGATCCGGGTGGGCGATGATGCTCGGGTTGAACAACGCCGCCGCTTCAAACGAATATTCGTGCATGAAGTAGGCGCCGACGAGACTGCGTTGCTCCTGAGTGAAGGACGCGTGCGGTGCGAGCGCCGCTTCCATTTCCGCCGCGTGCGCCGCGAACTTCGCAAGGAGGTTCCGGTGGCGTCCCAAAAAATTGTCGAGCACCTCGGCGAGCTGACTGGAGACCGTGGCGGCATCGAGTGCCAGCACGCGCTCGACGATGTGGTTCGCGCGAGTCTGGTCCGTGGGATTCAAGTCGCGCGGCTCCGTCGCCGGTTTGAAGGGCCGCACGACAACACGCGCCGGATCGGGACGCAGGTAAAGAGCCTGTCGGTTCAGAAACGTGGGGTGCATGCGTTCTCGTGTTCGTTGGGATGTATTCAGGCGGCTGACGAGCGCAAGGGTGCCGGTTTCGTGTAATGGCCATCCGAGCGTGCCAGTTGACGGATCTCCGCCAGAGCAAGCAGGTAAGCGACTACGGACTCGCCGCCTCTGTTTTCGTTGACGCGGCCGGGATGAAGTCCATCGCAGCAGCTGCCCGTTGCCAGGTCCACCAGCGGCGATGACAGGTCGTTGCTGCCGAGAAACCACGCGAACGCGCGCCGTGCGTCAGCTTTCCATTTCGGATCACCGTCTGCGCGCCATGCCGCCAGCGCAGCGGAAATCGTCGCCGTGGCCTCCAGCGGCTGCTGATCGAATGCCCGGGGGTGACGGCGCTTGTCGCCGAAACTCATTGAACCCACCGGTCTGAAGAAGCCGGCCTGCGTCGTCTGCAGGCTCATGAGCCAGCGCAGGGCCCGTGAGCCGGCGATAACGTACGCGGGAGTGTCCGTAGCTATCCCGGTGACGATCAGAGCCTGCGGCAAACGTGCGTTGTCGTAAGCCAGCTCTTCTTCGAACCACACCCAATCCTCGGTCTCGACAGCGGACAGGATCGACATCAGTCGGCCAGCAAGGTCGTGCTGCAGCTCTGCTACCGAGGAATCCGCCGCGGCAACGGCAGAACGGGCGCCCAATCCGAGCAGAGTGAAGGCCCATGCTCGTGGCGAGCGCAAAGCCGCCGCACTCGGCGCCGCCTCGGCGAACAGCGCAGCGGCCCAGCGACGCCGCGATGCATTGGCGTCGGCGTGCGCGCATTCGCCCAATGCCCAGAGCGCTCGACCGTGGCTGTCCTCGGAGCCGGTGTCTTCGAGCCAACGCCGCTCAAAGCTCATGAAGTTGCGAAACCGCCGGGCATCGGGATTCCAGGCATGCTGAACGAATGCCGCAAATCGAGCGGTCAGCGTCTCGGACAGAGGCTGCTCGCCCGGCGCGTTGAGGGCACATGCCACGAGCAGCGCGCGGGCGTTGTCGTCGAGGCAATAGCCGTGCGAGCGATCGGGTACCGAATGAATCGCGTGCTGGAGAAGACCCGTGTCGTCGCACATCGACACGAAGTGGCTGGGCTGCATCTCCGGCGCGGGCGCACCGTCATCATCATGCGCCGTCGGGGTGCCGATAGGGCGCGCTATCACCTCGAGACGATGCCGCCTGGCGGCATTCTCGAACGCGACGAGGTACCGGTCTGCAGTTCGCGGCCACGTCATCGCGCGGCTGTACGAATATGCGCGCCGGCACATCACCTCGCGGCGTGCATCGTGGGTGAGTAATTCCGCAATCTCGTTGGCGAGGGCCCGGGACTCGCCAAACGGCACGAGCACGCCACGCCAGTCGGCCAGCAGCTCGCGAGCGTGCCAATACGGCGTCGACACGACCGCCTTCCCCAGGCCAAAGCTGTACGCCAGCGTGCCCGAGGTCATTTGCGCCTCCTTCAGATAGGGCGTGACGTACACATCGCACATCGAGATGAAATCGATCAGCGTCGCCTGGTCGACGAACTGGTCGAGAAACACGACGTTGCCTGCGACGCCGAGCGCTCGCGCACGCGCCTGCAGACTCTCGCGATACGTCTCGCCCTCACGACGAACGAGATTCGGATGCGTCGCGCCGAGCACCACGTACACGACATCGGCGCAGCGCTTCAGGATCGCGGGCATGGCTGCGATCATGACTTCGATACCCTTATTCGGTGACAGCAGGCCGAAGGTCAGGATCACGGGCCTGCCGCCGAAGCCGCGCCGGACCTTCGCTGCATCGGGCGCGAGGAACGCATGGTCGGGAATACCGTGCGGAATGATCTCGATCTTTTCCGCGGGCACTCCGTAGCCGTTCGTGAGGAGCTCGCGCGCCTTCTCCGCCATCACGATGACGGTCGTCGAGACATCCACGACTCCGCGCAGCACTCGGTGTTGCACGGGACTGGGTTCCGCCAGGACCGTGTGGAGCGTCGTGACGATGGGCATCGTCAGGTGCGCAAGCAGCGTCAAGATGTGGCTGCCGGAATCCCCGCCGAAGATCCCGAACTCGTGCTGCAGGCACGCGACTTCGAACCCGCCGGCGTTCAAGAACGCAGCGGCCTGCACGTATTCGTCGAGCTTCTCTGCCGCGATCTGCCGGCCGACGATGGGCGGATAGTCGTAGTCACGCACCTCGTCCGTCATCGCTACGATCGAAGTGTCTGGTGTGCCGATTGAGGCGGCGATCGCCTGTTGCAAATCGTTCGTGAACGTGGCGATGCCACAGCGACGGGGCGGCGAATTGCCGATGAAGGCGAAACGACGCGGGGTCAATTGAACCTGGCGATCAAAACGAGCTCCCTGCACGAAGACACCGGTTATGTGCCTCGAAGTGACGGATCTCGCGCTCCGCCTCATCAGAAGGGACACCGTAGGTCGCGCAAATCTGCTCGGCTAGACGCAGGCGCATTCCCGCGATGGCATCGAGCTGAGAATCCGTGAGTTGCCGCCAACGAGCACGCACTTCGTTTCTGAAGACCTTCCATTCGGCGTCGGTAGCGATTCTCTCCATGCGCGTAACGTAGCTCGGGCCCGCGTCGCGCTCCGTGCGTCGGCGTACAGACGCTAGTCATTCGGCCGCGCCATCAGCTCCGAGAGCTCGAGGGATGCGACTGGCTTCAAGAGATAGCGTTCGAAGCCGGCTACCCGAGCCTGTTCGCGACCGGCGTGCGCGCGACTGGATGTCAGCGCAATGAGGCGCACGCCCCGGCTCTGCGCCTGCTCGCGCAACGACTGCGCCACCTCGTAGCCCGTCAGATCCAGCAAACTGAGATCGAGCAGCGCGATATCGGGCTGAAACTCGGCCGCGATGGCCAGCGCGGCCCGGCCCGAGTAGGCGACGCGAGTCTCGGAATAGCCCGACGCGTGCAACATCAGCTCGAGTGAATGCACCTCATCCATATCACTGTCGACGAGGAGGATCCGAACCGGCCTGGGCAGCGCCGTCTTCTCAGCTGAGCTCGGCAGCGACGCGGCATTCGCTGGCACACGGGTGACTGGAATACTCACACGCGATCGCGCCTTGCTCGCAGCATGGCAAGCACATTCGACGTCGCACGGAGGACCAGATACGAGCGCACCGTCGCGCCTCGCGCGAGCCGTGCAAACTCGCCGGCATATAGAGCGCGAACTTCGGCCGCCGGAACGCCAGTGCGATCGGTGAGTGCGCCGATCACCCGCTCGTGCTGGGCGGCGTCATTTGCATCTGGAGCATTGAAACTCAACGTGTTCTCCTTTGAAGGTGCAGCTCACGGTGTGTCCGCAAGCTTGAACGCCTCGGCACACGCACATCTCTGCAGTGATGTCAGTGAGGCTACGGATTCGGGGACGGACGATCTGTACGTCACCACACGGACTGCAATAGCCCGCCAGTGCAGGCTGCTGCCATGACGGAACACGACACTTTGGCTTCCACCTCTGCCCGCGACAGCGGGCAGGCATTTTCTGCCACCGCCACACCTCCCGTAGAGGTCTTCTACGTCGTCCGGAGCGCGGGCATCACCGGCGAGCGGACGCATCAACTGTGCTCGCCCTTGTACGAAACACGGGCGCAAGCGGACATCGAGCTGGCCCGCATGAGGCATGAAGATCGCAGTGGCGTCTACAGCGTTTGGAAGAGCGCGACGTACATTGAGCCCGCCGAGTGGTTACACAGAGTCGTGCGCGCCGACGGCACGCTCATTCTTCCAAGGGTCCGCGGTGCCCAAGAGCTAGCGGACGGCTGAGCGCTGGTTGCGCGAGCAGGGTTCCTCGAGCACTGCGAAGGCTGCGCGCGGCGGGGGCGACATGGCGAGTGCGACCGTCTGTTACACGTGTCGATGGGAAAAAGAGCAGCCCCTCACGGGGGCTGCTCCTGTGAAAGATGGGCAGTCTCGTCTTAGGTGCTACGGGCGAATGAGCTCGGTGTCGAGCTTGCGGCCAATGTTTGAGTCCTTACGGCATCCGTTCCGATACTCGCTGGGGATGTAATGAAGGCGCTCCCCATGTCTCCGTATTAAGCCGTCACCTATGTGACCTGAATAGGCCGAGGAGGATTTGGCTGGGGTGGAAGGATTCGAACCTCCGTATGGCGGGATCAAAACCCGGGATGCTCACCTGCATAGTCAGCAACTTGCTGATCTTGCTGACCCGCTGGCCCCCTCCACTCCCTTTGGTTCCCCGTCGCTGCCACCAGAGCTGCCACTAGACTCGAACGCAATCGACGACGAAAAGCCCGGAGCGGCCAAACGCCCTGGACCCCACGCACGTCCCGTTGGTGGTCCGAGCAAACACATGAGATCAGCTGGTGCTAGGCCGCGCGGCTGCAGCTCAGCATACCT
>DASTRY010000103.1:0-18757 GCA_035760965.1 Steroidobacteraceae bacterium
CCACGCGGACTGGGTGCGGCCCGGGCTCGCGTTGTACGGCGTCTCGCCGTTTGCCGATCAGACGGCGGCGCAACTGGGGCTCACGCCGGTCATGGCGCTCGAGAGCACCGTCCTCACCGTGCGACGCGTGCCGAAGGGCGAGACCGTCGGTTATGGCGGCGTATGGCGCGCGCGGCGCGACTCGACGATCGCGATCGTTGCCGCGGGTTACGGCGACGGCCTGCCGCGCAATCTTCCGAGCGATACGCCCGTGCTGATCGGCGGCCAGCGCGGCACGATTGCCGGCCGGGTGTCGATGGACATGATCGCCGTCGACGTGACGGACCTGCCGCCGCTGCACGTCGGCGATGCGGTCACGCTGTGGGGGGAGGGCTTACCCGTCGAGGAAATCGCCCGGCATGCCGGCACGATTCCTTACGAGCTGCTCTGCGGCGTGAGCCAGCGCGTTCCGCTGGAGCTGCGTTAGACGCTTTCGACTCGCGCCTCGACGCTGCGCGCGAGCCGCGGCAGTCGGCGAAGCACGATGCCGCGGGACTATGCGCCTTCGAAGAACCCCATCTTCACGCCGGCGAGCTGAATCACATCGTTGTCGGCGAGGCGACGCGCGGTGGCGCCGATCGGAGAACCGTTGAGCAGCGGGAAGTCGTTCTCCTTGCCGCTGTCGACGTGCACGATGAAGTAGCCGTCGGCGCGACGCGTGATCGCAGCGACCTGAACGCCGGGACGACCAAGCGTCGTCAGCGCCTTGTTCAAATCGAGCTCGCGCCCGGCAAACGCGCCGGACAACACTTGCAGCTTCGCCTTCTTCAGCGCCGCCCCGCCATCGAGCGCCTTGCGCGCGCCCGTCGCGGACAGCGCCTGAGCATCGGCTGCCGCCGTGCGCAGCTTCTCGACCGGACGGGCCGAGGGCTGGATCACCATCGTCTTCTCGAACTCGTCCTGCGCCTCGTCGTCCTCGACGAATCGCAGCTGGTGATGACCGACCGTCACGACATCGCCGTGCTGAAGCGCGTGCTTCTTGATGAGCTTGCCGTTGACGTACGTGCCGTTCGTGCTGTTCAGGTCCTCGAGAAACGAATCGTTGAGGATGTTGATGATGAGCGAGTGATGACCGCTCACCGCCGGGTTGTCGATGCGGATGTCATTGTCAGGGAGGCGCCCGATCGTGTAGCGCTCCTTGTTCATGTTGTATTCCGCCATGACCTGGCTATCCAGGCTCAAGACCAACCTTGCCATTTGCTTGCCTCGCGCCTTTTACCCGAACCAGCGGAAAAGCTTGTCGAACACGCCCTTGTTCGCCGGAAACGAATCCAGCACCTGCGCCATGACGGCCGACACGTTATCGCGTCCGCCGTTGTCATTCGCCAATTGGATCAATTGTTTAGCGACTGTATCCAGATTAGCACTAAAGGTGCTGATGGTTAAGTGAATGTCGTCGTCTTCCACCATGTCCGAGAGCCCATCAGAGCACAAAATGTACACGTCGCCCTTCTGGACCGGTGCTTCCTGGAGCTCGACTTCGACGTTCGGCTCGACGCCGAGCGCGCGTGTGACGTAGTTCTTGTTTGCGGCTCGCTGCGCCTCCTCGGCCGAGTAGAAGCCGCGGTCGACCAGCTCCTGCAGCAGCGAGTGATCCATCGTCACCTGCTCGAAGCGGCCATTGCGCAGCCGGTACATGCGCGAATCGCCGACGTGCGCCACCGAGATCTTGTTGTCGAAGAAGAGGGCGGCGACGATCGTCGTGCCCATGCCTTCGCATTGCGGCTGGCTGCGCGCCGTCTGATAGATGATCTTGTTCGCGCGATGGATGGCGTCGCGCAGGATGATGCTCGGGCGTGACATGCCCGACTCGCGGTCGAGCACCGTCAGGTCCTCGCGCTCCACCTGCTCACGGATGAGGTTCAGCACGGTCTTGACGGCGATGCCGCTCGCCACCTCGCCCGCGTTGTAGCCACCCATCCCGTCGGCCAGCACGAGCAGACCGATGTCCGCATCGGTCGCAATGGTGTCTTCGTTGTGCTCGCGTACTTTGCCGGTGTCCGTGAGGCCGACGCAGCGGATCTTCGAACGCAACGTCATCGGTCGCCCGACCCTCTATCGCGATGTCTGCCGAAAAATGTGAACGGATTCACAGGCACGACCGCTCGCACGCCAGCAAGGCGCGCGCGATGAGCCACGAGTTGTGTGCTGAAAATTGCCACGCAGGATCCGAGGCCTAGCCTCTCGCTCCCCACCCCGTTCAGAGACCTTCTACGCTAGCATTGCCCCGCGACAGGTCCGAGTTGGCGTTCACAAACCCGTCATCGGCTGCGCAGTGTGCGAATCGTAGCCCAATTCGGGGCGTGTGAAGCAGTTCGCGCATCGCTCGAGTTTGAGACCCACGCACGTACAAAGGCGCCATGGCTCGATCCAGCCCGGTTTTCGTCTGTGCCGAATGCGCCGGCGAGACGCTCAAGTGGCAGGGGCAGTGCCCCCATTGCTCCGCATGGAACTCGCTCGAGCAGCGCGCCGCCGTGGCGCGCTCGGCCACGGCCGGGCCCGGCGGCCCGCGTGCGCTCCCTCGCGCTCTCGATAGCGATGCGACGGTGTCCGAGGCGCGGCTTGGCAGCGGCCAGGAGGAGCTCGACCGTGTGCTCGGAGGCGGCATCGTGCCGGGATCCGTCACGCTCCTGGGCGGCGATCCCGGGATCGGCAAGTCGACACTCCTCCTTCAGGTGGCCGCGCACGTGGCCGGCACCCAGCGGGTGCTCTATGCCAGCGGCGAGGAATCTGTGGCGCAGGTCGGCGGGCGGGCCAAGCGGCTGGGCGTCGCGGCCGGCGGGCTCGAGGTGGTCACGGAGACGGACCTCGAGGCCATTCAGGCGTCCGCGATCGAGCGGAAGGTCGCGCTCGTCGTCATCGATTCCATCCAGACGATGCAGCTCGGCACCATTGCCGCCAGTGCCGGTGCCGTGACCCAGCTGCGGGAATGTACGGCTGCGCTCGTCCGGTTCGCCAAGTCCACCGGGACGGCGGTGATGCTCATCGGCCACGTGACCAAGGAAGGCGCCATCGCCGGGCCGCGTGTCCTCGAGCACCTCGTCGATACCGTCCTCTACTTCGAGAGCGAGGTGAGCAGTCGCTTTCGCATCGTGCGCGCGACCAAGAATCGATTTGGCGCGGTCAATGAGCTGGCGTTCTTCGCGATGACGGAGGCCGGGCTGCGGGAGATCCGCAACCCTTCCGCCATCTTTCTCGCACGCGCGCCGGAGCCCGCCGCCGGCAGCATCGTCACGGTGACGCGCGAGGGCGGGCGGCCGTTGCTGATCGAGCTGCAGGCGCTCGTCGATCGGATGCGATTTGGCGCGCCGCGGCGCATCGCGCAAGGGCTCGATGCGAATCGGGTGGCCATGCTGCTCGCCGTATTGAACCGGCACGCGGGTGTATCGCTTCAGGAACACGATGTCTTCGTGAACGTCGTCGGCGGCATGCAGATTTCGGAGACGGCGTGGGACTTGCCGGTCGTGCTGGCGCTGGCTTCGAGCTTGAAGGATCGGGCGCTCGATCAGGCGATCGTCGCGTTCGGTGAGCTCGGGCTGACGGGCGAAGTGCGACCCGTCGCTTACGGCGAGGAGCGCCTGAAGGAGGCGCAGAAGCAGGGCTTCAGGATCGCGCTCGTGCCCAAGGAGAATGCGCCTCGCAAGGCGCTCGATGGGCTGCGCGTCACCGCCGTGTCGCGGGTGGACGAGGCACTGAGAGCTGCGCTCGGCGGAGCGACCGATGCGGCCGGTGAGGGTTGAAGGCGCCGCCCGGCGTGTCGCGCCGAAGATCGCGCGGTGGAAATGCTTCGAGCGAAGGGTGGGACTTCAGCTCACGCTGAACCGTGCTCACCCCCTGAAGCTCGCAACTGGCGGAGCTTCTGCGACTCACGCGGCCACCTTCGGGCTCATCACGTGCACGCGCACGGTCTTGATCGTGTTGTCACCCGTCTGCAGCACTTCGAACTGGTAGTCGCCCACGCGTAGCGTCGCGCCGGGCTCCGGGATCGTCTCGAGCCGCTCGAGCAGCAACCCGTTCAGCGTCTTCGGGCCGTCGGTCGGCAAGCTCCAGCCGAGCGCCCGATTCAGCGCGCGGATCGTCGCGCTCGCATTCACGATGAAGACGCCCGGGCGCTCCGGATGAATGTCCTTGTGCGTGATGGTCGCGGGGTCCGTCGTGAACTCGCCGACGATCTCCTCGAGGATGTCCTCGAGCGTGACGAGGCCCTCGATGTCGCCGTACTCGTTGACCACGAAGGCGAGCCGGCGCCGGTTGCGCTGGAAGTTCGCGAGCTGCACGTTGAGCGGCGTGCCCTCGGGTACGAAGTACGGTTCGCGGCTGCGCGCGATCTCGATCAGGCGCTCACGCGTCAGCGTGCCGCGCGCCAGCTCCTGCGCAACGCGCTTCATGTGCAAGATGCCGAGCAGGTTGTCGAGCTCCGTGTCGTAGACGGGTAGGCGCGTATGCGGCGTCTGCCGCAACTGATCGAGCAGCTCTTCCCAGTTCTCGTCGATGTCGATGGCCGCGATCTCCTGCCGCGGAATCATGATGTCGTTCACCGTGACGCTGCCCAGATCGAGAATCGACAGCAGCATCTGACGGTGACGCTGCGGAATCATCGGACCGGCTTCGGCGACGACGGTGCGCAGCTCCTCGGTACTGAGGTTCTGATCGCTGTGCATTGCCTTCACGACGCCGAACAGGCGCAGGAAACCGTACGCCATCTTGTTCGTCACCCACAGGAGCGGTCGCGCCACGGTGACGAGCGCGCGGTAGATGTACGACGACCTGAGCGCGACCGGCTCGGAATGCGCGGCGGCGTAGATCTTCGGCGCGAGCTCGCAAAAGACGATCATGACGACCGTGAGCAGGAAGCCGACGGCCGGCACCGCGTACGGATTGCCGGTCCGCTGCGCGAGGATCGTCGCGATGGCGGAGGCGAACACACTGGCGGCCGCGAGGATGACGAGGTTCGCGCCGAGCCAGTCGTCGGGCTTCTGCAGCAGCCGCTCGAGCAACTTGGCCGAGCGCTCGCCGTGTTGCGCCCGTGTCCGGATGCGATAGCGGTTCACCGACAACATGGCCACCTCGGTGCCCGAAGAGAATGCAATCACGGTGAGCAGCGCCAGCAGCGAAATCAGCAGGATCGTCGTCGGAGCGTCGTTCAAGGCTTGGTCCTCGGTTCTTTGCGCGCCGCTCGTCGCGGCGGCCTCATCCCCCACCGCCAAGCATACGGCTCTCCCGCCGCGGCTGCCCGGACCCCCTATAATCGCCGCTCTTGTGCCCCCATTTCGGGCGCGTCGCATTCACCTGGATATCTGATGTTCGAGAATCTCACGGCCCGGCTCGCGCGCACGGTGGAGAGCCTGCGCGGCAAAGGACGCATCACCGAGGACAACGTCGGCGAGAGCTTGCGCGAGGTGCGCATGGCGCTGCTCGAAGCGGACGTCGCGCTGCCCGTCATCAAGACGTTCATCGAATCGGTGAAGACGAAGGCGCTCGGGATCGAGGTGGCGCAGAGCCTCACACCGGGCCAGGTTTTCATCGGCATCCTGCACCGTGAGCTCGTCGAGCTCATGGGCGGGCACGCCGAAGGGTTCAACCTGCGTGCGCAGCCGCCGATCGTCGTGCTGCTGGCCGGTCTGCAAGGTGCGGGCAAAACGACCACTGCGGCGAAGCTTGCGCGGTGGCTCATCGAGCGACACCGCAAGCGCGTGCTGCTGGTCAGCACGGACGTGCGGCGTCCGGCCGCGATCCTGCAGCTCGAGCGACTGGCCCAGCAGGTGGGTGCGGAGTTTTGGCGTGCGCCCGACGGTGTCGCACCTGCCGAGATTGCGCGGGGCGCAGTGGAGCAGGCGCGGCGTGTCGTGGCGGATGTGCTCATCGTCGATACAGCCGGGCGCTTGCACGTCGACGAAGCGCTGATGAACGAAGTGCGTGAGATCGACGCGGCGGTGAAGCCGGCCGAGCGCCTGTTCGTCGTCGATTCGATGGCCGGGCAGGACGCCGTGAATTCCGCGCGCGCGTTCGCGAGTGCGCTCGACCTCACGGGTATCGTGCTCACGAAGGCCGACGGCGATGCGCGCGGCGGCGCGGCGCTCTCGGTACGGCAGATCACGGGCAAGCCGATCGTCTTCATCGGTGTCGGCGAGAAGACCGAGGCGCTCGAGCCGTTCGATCCGGAGCGCATGGCCTCGCGCATCCTCGGCATGGGCGATGTGGTCAGCCTGGTCGAGCAGGTGCAGCGGCAGGTCGACGTCAAGGAAGCGGAGCGGCTCGCCCAGAAGGTGATCAAGGGCAAGGGCTTCGACATGGGCGACCTGAAGGGGCAGCTCGAGCAGCTGCAGCAAATGGGCGGCGTCAGCGCGCTCATGGACAAGCTGCCGACGGCGGCCGCCTCGAAGGCGATGCCGGCGGACAGGGGCGACAAGGAGATTCGCCGGCAGATCGCGATCATCAATTCGATGACGCTCAAGGAGCGGCGCAACCCGGGGATCATCGACGGCTCGCGCCGGCGGCGCATCGCCGCGGGCTCCGGCGTGCAGGTTCAGGATGTGAACCGGCTGTTGAAGCAGTTTCTCGAGATGCAGCGGATGATGAAGAGCATGAAGGGCGGCAAGCTGCGCCGCATGCTCGGAGCGCTGAAGGGCGGCATGCCGCCGGGATTCCCGCGACAGTAAGCGCAGCGTCGGACTGGCCACGCCGAGTCGACGGCCCGCGCGCGGCCAGGTGCGCGCCGCCGATGTCCAGTGCCACGCCGCCGTCGCGTCCCGGCCCGTTCGCCGCTCATGTCCACTGTGACGCCGCCACCGGAGAGCACTAACCCGCTCGGTGCCGATGCCTGATGCTCCGCCCCCGCCGAGCCCCGACCGGTCGCCGCCCATGTCCGCTGTGACGCCGCCACCGACAGCGCTACCAGCTCGCCCGACACACGCTGCGCCGCCACGAGCGCCGGACCGCTCGCCGATGCCGCTCTTTATGCGGCCGCCGAGGCCCGACCCGCTCGCCGCCGATCGCCGCTGCTACGCCGCCACTGGACCACTGCCCCGCTCGCAGCCGACCGCTCACCGGCGCGGCCTGCCGCGGGCCCGCTCACCGGCCAAGGGGCGCCACCCCGCCCGGGAATTGCATTTCGGCTCTTCCGCCGAATCAATCATTTGCGTAGAATCCGCGCTCCTTTTTGGGGGCCCGGACGATCCGCGCCTCACACCTCAGGAACTTGTACACGATGGTTACTATTCGCCTCACCCGGCGCGGGGCTACGAATCAGCCCTTCTATCACGTCGTCGTCACCGACAGCCGCAAGCGGCAGGGCGGCGCGAGCCTCGAGCAGGTGGGCTTTTTCAATCCGATCGCCCGCAAGGGTGAGCCGAAGCTGAAGCTCGATCTGGCGCGCATCGAATACTGGCTGGGCAAGGGTGCCCAGCAGTCGGATCGCGTGAAGGCGCTGGTACGCGACTACCGCAAGCAGGCCGCGGCCTGACGGCGACGCGCGCCGTCTGACTGCCGCGCCGTGCGCCGGCCCGGCACGGACCGGAGCGACGCGCTCGATCAGGCGAGCGCAGTGAAGGGCGCAGGCGATGGCGGAGGACTGGTTGGAGCTGGGGCGCATCGGCAGCCCCTTCGGCATCAAGGGCTGGGTCCACGTTCAGTCCTTCACCGATCCGCCCGAACGATTGCTGAAGTACCGCGACTGGCTCGTGCAGTCGGACCGCGCCGAGCCCGCCGCAATGCGAGTGGCGGAAGGGCGCGCGCACGGTGCGGGGCTCGTGGCTCGCCTCGCCGGCGTGGACGATCGCGACCGTGCAGCGCAGCTGCAGGGTGCCGCGATCCGCGTGGCGCGTAGCGCGCTGCCGAAGCTGAAGAAGCGCGAGTTCTATCAGGTAGACCTGATCGGGCTTGCGGTGGCGAATGTCGAAGGCGTCGCGTTCGGTGAGGTCGCGCACTTCGTCCAGACGCCCGGCGGCTCGGTGATGGTCGTGCGCGAGCCGAGCGGCAAAGAACGCTGGGTGCCCGCAACGCGCGAGCACTTGCGGAAGGTCGATCTCGCCGCACGCCGGATCACGGTGGACTGGCCGGTGGATTTGGATGAAGGCGACGCGGAGCCGACAACGCCCGAAGGCGGGGAATCGGCTGGCGCCGCGGAGTGAGGGTTCGAGCCGTGCACGTCGAAGTCGTGACGCTCTTCCCGGAGATGATCGAAGGCGCGCTGCGCTTCGGCGTGGTGGGGCGAGCCATCGAGCGCGGTCTGTTGCAGGTGGGCAGGGAGGATCCCCGGTCGCACACCAGTGATGTGCACAAGACCGTGGACGATCGGCCCTACGGCGGCGGCCCCGGCATGGTGTTGAAGCCGGAGCCGATGCTCGCGGCGATCCGTGCGGCGCACGCACGATTGCCGGCGGGGTGCCCGCGCATCGGGCTCTCCGCGCAGGGCGAGGTGCTGAACCAGAAGCTGGTAGGCGAGCTCGCGGCGCTGCCCGGTTTTCTGCTCGTAGCAGGGCGCTACGAGGGTGTGGATGAGCGCGTGATCGAGCTCGGTGTCGATCGCGAAGTGTCGATCGGCGACTATGTGCTCTCGGGCGGTGAGCTCGCGGCGCTCGTCGTGATCGACGCGGCGGCGCGGCTGCTGCCCGGCGTGCTCGGCGACGAGCGCTCCAGCGAGCAGGAGTCGTTCGCCGCAGGGCTGCTCGACTGGCCGCACTACACGCGGCCCGAGGTGTTCGAGGGCCGCAGCGTGCCGCAAGTGCTGCTGTCCGGGAATCACCGGGACATTGCGCGCTGGCGGCTGCAGCAGGCCGTCGTACGCACCTGGGAACGGCGGCCGGATTTGATCGTGAAGCATGGGCTCGCGCCCGAGGCGAGCCGGCTGTTGAACGAATTTCTCGTGGCGCGCGCCGCGCGCGGCGACGCAGAGTGAGGAGATGAACATGGGCAACATCATTCAAGAAATCGAAAAGGCGCGGATGACGCGCGAGGTACCGAACTTCAACCCCGGCGATACCGTCGTCGTGCAGGTGAAGGTCGTCGAAGGCGATCGCGAGCGCGTGCAGGCCTACGAGGGCGTCGTCATCGCGAAGAGCAATCGCGGGCTCAACTCCTCGTTCACGGTGCGCAAGATCTCGCACGGCGAGGGCGTCGAGCGCGTGTTCCAGACCTACAGCCCGGCGATCAGCGACATCTCGGTGAAGCGCCGCGGCAATGTCCGTCGCGCCAAGCTGTACTACCTGCGCGATCTGTCGGGCAAAGCGGCTCGCATCGAAGAGAAGATCTGATGCGTGCGGCGCTCACGGTGGCCTTGCGGCAGGGTTCGTTCGTCGGAGCCGGTCGCGATGCCGGCGTGAGTGCGGCGTACGCAGCCGCTGCGGCGGGCGCGGTCGGCGCTCGCCGTGTCAGCGGAGCGACCCGCGCGGCCGGCGCGTGCGTCCGGCTCGCCGGCCTCGCAGCGCTGCTGCTCACCGGCATTCCCGCCTTCGCCGCGCCCTCGCTCGAGGGCGTGAAGCTGCCTGCCGGCTTTCACATCGAGGTGTGGCAGGACGACGTGCCGCTCGCGCGCGAGATGGCGATCAGCCCGAAGGGCACCGTGTTCGTCGGCACCATGCGGTTCGGCAAGCCGTCGCAAGACGTGTACGCCATCCGCACCGTCAACGGCAAGCGCACCGTCTCGAAGCTGCTCACGGGCTTGAACAACCCGAACGGCGTGGCCTTGCGCGACGGCAATCTGTACGTCGCCGAGGTCCATCAGATCGTTCGCTACGACGACATCGAGAATCATCTCGACAAGCCGCCGAACCCCGTTCTCATCACGCACCTGCCGACCGAACAGCACCACGGCTGGCGCTACATCGCGTTCGGACCGGACGGCAAGCTGTACGTCGCGGTCGGCGCGCCGTGCAACGTCTGCGACAAGGGCGCGCAGGGTTACGCCCAGATCATCCGCATGAATCCGGATGGCAAGGAGCGCGAGCCCATCGCGAAGGGCGTGCGCAACTCCGTCGGCTTCGACTGGCAGCCGGGTTCGAACAAGTTCTGGTTCACCGACAACGGCCGCGACGAGCTCGGCGACAACGTGCCCGACTGCGAGCTCAACCGGCTCGACAAGATCGGCGACCACTTCGGCTTTCCCTTCTGCCATGCCGGCGAGATACCGGACCCGGAGTTCGGCAAGCTCGGCAGTTGCGCCGCATCCGTGAAGCCGGCCTTGAAGCTGGGCCCGCATGTTGCTCCTCTCGCCGTGCGCTTCTACACCGGGAAGCAGTTCCCGGAGGCGTATCGCAACCAGGCGTTCATCGCACAGCACGGCTCATGGAATCGCAGCACGCCGATCGGCTACCGCATCATGCTCGTGAAGCTGAACGGCGATCGGGTCACGGGTTACGAAGAGTTCGCGACCGGATGGCTGAAGCCAAACGGCGAGGTGAGCGGCCGCCCGGTCGACTTGCAACTCCTGCCGGACGGCTCGATGCTGGTATCGGACGACCAGGAAGGCGCGATCTACCGCATCTCCTACCGCAAGTGAGCGCCGCATCGGGCGGCGCCCGTTAGCCCTCGAGGATTCTGTCCATGCGACTCGGCGCCGTCGGTGCCATCTTTCTCGCCATCGGGCGCGGCCTCGATTGGCTGCGCAAGTTCCTGCACCTGCTCCTGCTGCTGCTGATCTTCGGCTTCATCGTCGGGGCGCTGCGCGTTTCGATCCCCACGGTGCCGAGCAAGGCGGCCCTCCTCATCGCGCCGGAAGGGGAGATCGTCGATCAGCTCTCGGGCGATCCCATCGAGCGCGCCATCACGCAGGCGCGCGGTCAGGGCCGGAGCGAGACGCTCGTGTGGGACCTCGTCGATGCCATTCGCGGCGCCGCGAAGGACAAGCGCATTCCCGTCATCGTCATCGATACGGAGAATTTCGCGGGCGCGGGCCAGCCGACGCTCGAAGAGCTCGCGCGCGCGCTGAAAGAATTTCGCGCCACCGGCAAGAAGGTGATCGCGTATGGCACCGAGCTCGAGGAGGCGCAGTACTACCTCGCATCGCAAGCGGACGAGGTGTACGTCGATCCGTTCGGCATGGTGCTGATCGACGGATACGAGTCGTATCACATGTTCTACAAGAACGCGCTCGACAAGCTCGGCGTGGACATCAACGTGTTCCGCGTCGGCGCGTACAAGAGCGCGGTCGAAGTGTATTCACGTACGGACATGTCGCCCGAGGCGCGCGAGGAGGCCACGGTCTACTTGAACTCGCTCTGGTCGACGTACCAGAAGGCGACGACGGCGGCGCGTAAGTTGAAGCCCGACGCGCTGGCGAACTACGTGGCGACGCTCGCGGATTCGGTAGCCGGCCCGCCCGCGGACGCCGGCTCCGGCGGCCGTGCTTCGGCCGCCGTCGAGAGGCGCTCGCCGCTGCGTCCTGCCGATGTGGCTCTGAAGGCTGGGCTGGTCACGGGCATCAAGTCGCGGCAGGACCTCGACAAAGAAGTCATCGCCATGGTCGGCGAAGACCGGGACAGCGGCGGCTTCAAGTCCGTCTCGGTGGAGGACTATGTGCGCGTGGTGCACGCGGAGAAGAAGGTCGGTGCGGCCGGCACGCCCAAGATCGGCGTCGTGGTCGCTGCCGGCGAGATTCTCGACGGCGATCAACCGCCAGGCACGATCGGCGGCAGCTCGACCGCGCGCCTCATCCGCGAAGCCCGGATGGACGATGACGTGAAGGCCGTCGTTCTGCGGATCGACAGCCCCGGCGGCAGCGTGACGGGCGCCGAAGAGATCTATCGCGAGATCCTCGCGCTGAAGGCGGCGGGGAAGCCGCTCATCGTCTCGATGGGCGATCTCGCGGCCTCGGGCGGCTACTACATCGCTGCACCGGCGGACGAGATCTGGGCCAGCCCGGCGACGATCACCGGGTCGATCGGCATCTTCGCCGTCATTCCGACGGTGGGCAAAACCCTCGGCAAGGTCGGCGTGACCGTCGACGGCGTGGGCACGACGCCGCTGTCGGGCCAGATGCGGCTCGATCGCCCGCTCGGCGACGATGCGAAGAAGTTCCTGCAGGCGATGGTCGAGCGCGGCTACGACGAGTTCATCACGCGCGTTTCGTCAGGACGCAAGAAGACGCCGGAGCAAGTGAACGAGATCGCGCAGGGGCGCGTGTGGTCCGGCAACGATGCGCTGCGGCTGGGTCTGGTCGACCACCTCGGCTCGTTCGACGACGCGGTGAAGGCGGCGGCCAAGCGTGCGAAGCTCACGAGCTACGACCTGCGCTTCATCGAGCCGAGCCTGTCCTGGGCGCAGGAGCTCGCCCTGCAGGTGCGCACGATGGCGATCAAGACACTGTTCACGCTCGATGACCACACGAAGCGGCTCATGCAGGTCGCCGATCGCCTCGATCCGCTCGCGCAGGAGGTGGATCGCTTGAGCCGGATGTCGGCGCCGAACCACCTGTACGCCTACTGTTTCTGCGGCGTGCGTTGATCGGCTCGAGCTAGCGGCTAGCGCGCTTCGACGGTGATCGTCGATTTCGCGCGGATGTCGCTGCTCGATGCGCCCACCTGCAACTCGTACTGGCCCGCGTCGACGGCGTAAGCCTTGCGTCGTTCGTCGTAGTAGGTGAGATCGCGATTCGGAACGAGCGTGAAGGAGACACGGCGGGACTCGCCCGGCTCCAGCGAGATGCGCTCGATCCCGCGCAGATCCTTCAGCGCGCGCGGCTCGCGCGGGCGCAGTGCTCTCGCGTAGAGCTGCACGGCCTCATCGCCGGCGCGCTTGCCGACGTTCTTCACGGTCACCGAGACATTCACGGCGCCCGATTCATCGACGCGAGCTCGATCGGTGGCGAGGCCCGAGTATTCGAAGCGCGTGTACGAGAGCCCGTAGCCGAACGGGTAGAGCGGCTCGCCTTCGAAGTAGCGATACGTGCGGCCGCGCATGCTGTAGTCGTCGAATGCCGGCAGCTTTTCCGTCGCCTTGTAGAACGTGACGGGCAGACGGCCCGCCGGATTCGTCGCGCCGAACAGCACGTCCGCAACCGCATCGCCGCCGCGCTGGCCCGGATACCACGCCACGAGGATGGCCGGCACATGAGCCTTGGCCCAGTCGACGGCGAGCGCCGAACCCGTGGTCAGCACTAGCACGACGGGCTTACCGGTGGCCTGCAGCGCTTCGAGCAGCTTCTCCTGGGGCGCGGGCAGACGCAGGTCCGTGCGGTCGCCGCCGGCGAAACCCGGGTAGCTGACCTTCATTTCCTCGCCTTCCACGTCGCCGGTGAGCCCGCCGACGAACACCACGACGTCGGCGGCGCGCGCGGCGTCGAGCGCCGCCTCGAACGGCGGTTTGGCGCCGGGCAGCCGCCAGCCGAGCCGCACCTCGGCATCGCGGATGTCCTCGAAATACTCGAGCCGGATGTCGCGCGGCTTGCCGGCCTCGAGATCGATGAACGCGCTCTTGCTCTGCAGGCGCGGCGCGAGCTCCCAGCTCTCGACGAGCGGCTTGCCGTCGATGAAGAGCCGGAAGCCGTCGTTCGCCGCCACGCTGAGCTCGTAGCGTCCGGAGACGGGCGGAACGATCTGCCCGGTCCAGCGAACGGAGAAATCGTCGCTCGGCAGAGCACGACTTGCGGGGAGCTGTCCTTGCGCGACGAGATCGTCGGTGGGCGCGCCGCGGTCCCAACGGAAGGCGATGCGTTGGTCGATGCGCGTGAGCACGGGCTCGCCGGCGAAGTCGCGGCCGCGGAAGTACTCGCCTTTGAGGCCGTGCGCGTCCGAGCCCACGGCGGGGCGTAGATACGCAGACTCGATCACCGGCGCCGCGCGCGGCTCCTCGCGCCCTTCGACGAGATCGGCGCCGCGCGAGTACAGCACCTTCGTTTTCGGACCGACGGCCGCGCGAATGCCTTGTAGCACCGTGACCGGCGAGGCCGGCGTGCCGTAGTAATTGCCCAGCAACGACATCACTTCATCTGCGGTAGGGCCAACGACGGCGATCGTGCCGAGATCGCGCGACAGCGGCAGCATGCCTTCGTTCTTCAATAGCACGATCGACGATTGCGCCGCCTTGCGAGCGAGACGATCGTGCTCGGCGGACTGGTTGACGCTGTACGGAATCTGCGCCCACTGCACGCGCGCGGGCGGATCGAACATCCCGAGCTGCATGCGCGCGAGCATCAGGCGTCGCAGTGCCACGTCGATCTGCGCTTCGCTCACGAGGCCCTGCTTCACGGCGCCGGCCAGCGCGGCGTACGTCGTGCCGCAGTTGAGATCGAGCCCGCTCTTCAGGGCGAGCGCGGCGGCTTGCTCGGGCGTCGGCACGATCTTGTGTTCCTTGAAGATGTCCTCGACCGAGTCGCAGTCGGAGACGACGTAGCCTTTGAAGCCCCATTCCTGGCGCAGAATGTCCTGCAGCAGGCGCGGGCTCGCCGAAGCGGACTCGCCGTTGACGCGGTTGTACGCGCCCATCACGGCGCTGACGTGCGCCTCCTGCACGAGCGCGCGAAACGCGGGCAGATAGGTCTCGTGCAGGTCCCGCTCGCTGGGATGCACATCGAAGAAGTGGCGCGTGGCCTCCGGGCCGCTATGAACGACGTAGTGCTTCGCCGTCGCGTCGACCTTCACGTAACGTGGATCGTCCCCCTGCAGACCGGTGACGAACGCGACCCCCATGCGCGCCGTGAGAAAAGGGTCTTCGCCGTACGTTTCCTGCCCACGTCCCCAACGCGGGTCGCGGAAAATGTTGATGTTCGGCGACCAGAACGTGAGCCCTTGATAGCGCCCGTGCTCGTCGCGCCGCAACGCCTGATGATGCTTCGCGCGGCCTTCGTCGCTGATGGCCGTGGCGATCTCGTGCAGGAGCCGCGGATCGAACGTCGCGGCGAGCCCGATCGCTTGCGGGAATACGGTGGCCGAGCCCGCGCGCGCCACGCCGTGCAGCGCCTCGTTCCACCACTCATAGGCGGGTACGCCGAGCCGCGGGATGGCGGGCGCGTTGTTCTGCAGCTGCGAGATTTTTTCCTCGAGCGTCATGCGAGCCACGAGGTCGGCGGCGCGCTCCTCGAAGCTGCGGCTGGTATCGCGATAGACGGGCTCGTCGGCAAACAGCGGCGCGGCCAGCATTGCCGCGAGCGCCAGGAACACTGCGCGCATCCTGCATCCCCCTTCTGCATAACGCAGCGGGGATAGTACATGATAGCGCTACCAAAGAAAGCGCGGAGGCTGCACGGGGGCCTCGCCGTCGACTGCAAGGCATCGCCGCCCCGCGGGCGGGATCAACGAATCGTCGACCAGTCGAGGATCACCTTGCCGGACTTGCCGGAGCCCATCGTCTCGAAACCCTTCTCGAATTCCTGCACCGCGAAGTGGTGCGTGATGATCGGCGCGAGCTGCAGGCCGCTCTGCAGGAGGCTCGCCATTTTGTACCAGGTCTCGAACATCTCGCGGCCGTAGATGCCTTTCAGCGTCAGGCCTTTGAAGATCACCTGATTCCAGTCGATGGCGGTTTCCTCGGGCGGGATGCCGAGGAGGGCGACGCTGCCGCCGTGATGCATCGTGCGGATCAGCTCGCGGAACGCGGAGGGGTTGCCGGACATCTCGAGCCCGACATCGAAGCCTTCCTGCATGCCGAGCGACTTCATGGTGTCGTCCAGCGACTCGCGCGTCACGTTGATCGCGCGCGTAGCGCCCATCCGGCGCGCAAGGTCGAGCCGGTAGTCGTTCACGTCCGTGATGACCACATGTCGCGCGCCGACGAAGCGGGCGATGGACACCGCCATGATGCCGATCGGTCCCGCACCGGTGATCAGCACGTCTTCGCCGACGAGGTTGAACGAGAGCGCCGTGTGCGTGGCGTTGCCGAACGGGTCGAGGATCGAGGCGATGTCGTCCGGGATCGAATCCGGCAGCCGGAAGGCGTTCACCGCGGGAATCGCCAGATACTCCGCGAATGCGCCCGGCCGATTCACGCCGACGCCGATCGTGTTGCGGCAGAGATGACGGCGGCCGGCGCGGCAATTGCGGCAGTACCCGCAGGTGATGTGCCCTTCGCCGGAAACGCGGTCGCCCACATTCAGCCCGCGCACTTCGCTGCCGACCTCGACGACTCGCCCGCAGTACTCGTGGCCCACGGCCATCGGCACCGGGATCGTCTTCTGCGCCCACGCGTCCCACTTGTAGATGTGCATGTCGGTGCCGCAGATGGCGGTCTTCGCGATCTCGATCAGCACATCGTTCGGGCCGACCTGCGGCTCCGGGATGTCGTCCATCCAGATGCCGGGCGCCGCTTCTTTCTTGACCAGTGCTTTCATTCGCCTGACTCGCTCCTCAGTTCTTCAGCACGCCGAGCTCGCGGCCGGCGGTTGTGAACGCCTCGATGGCGCGGTCGAGCTGCGGGCGGGTGAGCGCAGCGGACATCTGCGTGCGAATGCGTGCCTGCCCCTTGGGCACCACGGGGAACGAGAAACCGATGACGTAGATTCCGAGCTCGAGCAGGCGATTCGCCATGCGCCCGGCGAGTGCGGCGTCGCCGAGCATTACCGGAATGATCGGGTGCTCGCCCGGCTTCAGATCGAAACCGGCGCGCTCGAGGCCGGCGCGGAAGTACCGTGCGTTGTCGAACAGGGTCTCGCGCAACTCCGGCGTGTGATCTAGCAAGTCCAGCACGCGCAGGCTGACCGCCGCCACCACCGGCGGGATGCTGTTCGAGAACAGATAGGGCCGCGACCGCTGCCGCAACCAGTCGATGATCGGCTTGCGCGCCGAGACGAAACCGCCGCTGCCGCCGCCGAGCGCCTTGCCGAGCGTGCTCGTGATGATGTCGACGCGGTCCGCGACTCCGCAATGCTCCGGCGTGCCGCGGCCGCGAGCGCCCATGAAGCCGGTGGCGTGGGAATCGTCCACCATCACCAGCGCGTCGTACTTGTCCGCGAGATCGCAGATGTCGCGCAGCTTCGCGATGAAGCCGTCCATCGAGAACACGCCGTCGGTCGCGATGAGCCGCGTGCGCGCCCCGGAGGCTTCCTTCAGGCACTTCTCCAGCTCGTCGAGATCGCTGTTGGCATAGCGGAAGCGCTGCGCTTTGCAGAGCCGGATGCCGTCGATGATGCTCGCGTGATTGAGCGCATCGGAGATGACGGCGTCGCGCTCATCGAGCAGCGTCTCGAAGAGGCCGCCGTTCGCATCGAAGCACGAGGAGTAGAGGATCGTGTCCTCCATCCCGAGGAAGCGGCTCAACTGCTCCTCGAGCTGCTTGTGCACCGTCTGCGTGCCGCAGATGAAGCGGACCGAGGCCATGCCATACCCGAAACGATCGAGCGCGCGGTGAGCCGCTTCACGAATTGCGGGATGATTGGCGAGGCCGAGATAGTTGTTGGCGCAAAGATTGATGACCTCGCGGTCGCCGGTGCGCACGACCCCGCCCTGAGGCGTGGTGAGGACCCGTTCGCTCTTGTACAGGCCCTGTTCGCGAAGCGCGGCGAGGTCCGCCGTGAGACGATCCAGAACGGAGGATTTCATCCGCTGAATTATACTCGCCGGTAGGAAAGGCGAGTGCCTTTCGGGAGTCTGCTTGAGCACCGTCGATCACAAGGCCACCCGTCTCTTCATCGTGCTGTCCGGCTTCTTTCTCACGAACGCGCTCATGGGCGAGTTCGTGGGCGTGAAGATCTTCTCGCTCGAAGCCACGCTCGGCGCGGCGCCGGTGCACTGGAGCCTCTTCGGCATCAACGGCACGCTCACGTTCACGGCAGGCGTGCTGCTCTGGCCCTTCGTGTTCATCCTCACGGACACGATCAATGAATACTTCGGAGTGCGCGGGGTTCGCTTCATCTCCTGGATTGCCGTCCTGTTCATCGCCTATGCGTTTCTGACGGCTTATGTCGCGATCGCGCTCGCGCCTGCCGACTTCTGGGTCAGCTCCTACGCCGCGCTCGGCGTACCGGACGTGCAGACGGCCTATGCCCAGATCTTCGGGCAGGGCCTGTGGACCATCGGCGGCTCGATCGTCGCCTTCCTGCTCGGGCAGCTCGTCGACGTCGTCATCTTCCACCGCATCCGCCGCGTCACCGGCGAGCGGTTCGTCTGGCTGCGCGCCACCGCGTCCACGGCCGTGTCCCAGGTCATCGACAGCTTCGTCGTGCTCTACATCGCGTTCGTCATCGGGCCGCAGCACTGGCCGGCCTCGCAATGGCTCGCGGTGGGGACGGTGAACTATCTCTACAAGATGGGCGCCGCCGTGGCGCTCATCCCGCTGCTGTATTTCATGCGCAAGCTCATCGAAGGCTATCTCGGACCCGCCACCGCGCACGCCCTGCGCGAAGACGCGGCCCGATGAGCTTTAGAATAGAACCCATTATGAATTCACCCCCCTTCGTGGTTGCTGATGGCGCCGCGCTCGACACTGCTGTCGGCGCGGCAATCAACCGCCTGTATCTCGCGCCGGAGACGGGCGTCGTCCGCACGCTTGCGGATCGCGCGCGTCTCGCGCCGGACCGGCGCGAGGCCGTGCAGAAGCGCGCGCTCGCGCTCGTCAACGCGGTTCGCTCCGCCAAGCCCGCCGGCAGCGGGCTCGACGCGTTCCTGCGCGAGTACCACCTGGGCTCGCGCGAAGGCGTCATCCTCATGTGCCTCGCCGAAGCACTGCTGCGCATTCCCGATGCCGAGACGGCGGATCGGCTCATCGCCGACAAGATTCCGGCGGGCGATTGGGAAGAGCATCTCGGCGACAGCGAATCGCTGTTCGTGAATGCGTCGACGTGGGGGCTGATGCT